>CALVBC010000016.1 GCA_944325685.1 uncultured Erysipelotrichaceae bacterium
GCTAAAGAGGGTAAAAAGATCGAACTCATCAAAAAAGATCCCCATGTGTTTATTGAGATCGATGTGGACGGTGGGATCAAGGATAGTGATGATGGGATGGCTTGTTCAGTTACCGATCACTATAAGTCGGTCATGGCCAAAGGCATCATCATGAAAGTAAATGATGAAGATAAGATCAAGGCTTTTGATATCATCATGCATCATTATGGTCTATATGATAAAAGCTATGATACAAGGGTTTTAGATAAGACAGATATCTATAAGATCGAAGTGTCAGTGCTCAGTGCCAAAGCTCATCTCTAGCTTTTAATGAAGGGCTATTTTTGATAATATACACGTGTTAAGGAGAGGTTATGAAAAGTTATGATGTCGTGATCGTCGGTGGTGGTATCGGTGGTCTTATGTGTGCCTATGGCTTAATTAAAAATAATGCAAGTTTAAAGGTCTTATTATTAGAAAAGGGACGTGATCTTGATCATCGCTTTTGTCCGATCGTGATGAAAAAGACCAAGACTTGTTTGAAGTGTGAACCATGTGCCATCATGGAAGGGATGGCAGGTGCTGGCGCTTTCAGTGATGGTAAATATATCATTTCCACCGAATACGGTGGTTGGCTACCAGATCTATTTGAGCATGATCTTGTCTTAGACTACATTTTAAAAGCTGATGATATCCTCGTTGGTTTTGGGGCGGATACCGAAGTCTATGAACCTAGTTTAAGACTTAAAAAGGAATGCCTTAAATATGATCTGCACATGCAATCAGCTAAGGTCAAACACTTAGGGACAGATGCCAATTTCAATACGATGCATAAGCTTATCGACTATTTAAGCGATAAGATCGAGATCTTGACTTTAGCGACCATGGATGATGTCGATATTACGAATAATACCGTGACTTATCATCGAAAAGACAATGCATATACCGTCTATGGTGATCATATCGTCTTGGCTTTAGGAAGGGCTGGCGCTGCTGATTTCCGTGATTGGGCGCAAAGGAACAACTTACCGATGACCAATAACCAAGTCGATATCGGGGTCAGAGTGGAACTTCCAGCTATGATCTGGGAAGACTTCTCAAAAGAGATCTATGAGCCAAAGATCAAATACGCCACTAAACAATATCACGATGTCGTCAGGATGTTTTGTTTCAATGAAAGAGGTCATGTCGTTACGGAGAATACCAATGGCATCTTGACGGTCAATGGTCATGCCTATAAGGATGAAGCTAAGAAATCACAAAATTCTAACTTTGCCCTTTTATCAACGACTAATTTTACCAGTCCTTTTAATGAACCGATCGAGTACGCAAAAAGCATCGCTTCTTTAGCTAATAAGATCAGTGGTGGTAGTGTCATCGTGCAAAGATTAGGTGATCTAAAAAACGGCAAGAGGACGGATGAAAAGCGACTAAAGGAGTCAAGTGTTAGACCGACTTTAGATGCGGTGCCAGGTGATCTATCACTGTGCATGCCTAAAAGACAGCTCGATAATATCATCGAGACCTTAGATGCCTTGTCGCAAGTCGCTCCAGGGACAAATAACTATGACACCTTATTATATGGCGTTGAATGTAAGTACTATTCATCAAGACCTAAAGCTCATGATTTTATGATCGATGGTACTGATCATATCTACGCATTAGGTGATGGAGCTGGTTTTACCAGATCATTATCACAAGCTGGCGCATCGGGACTTATGGTCGCTGATAAGATCGTGAAAGGCGAGATCAAGTGATGAGCTATTATCAGATATCAAAGGATCTAGCGCGCTGTATCGCTTTGAATAAATACTATGAAAAGGGTCATTACGAGCGCTATTTCAAAGAGCTAGAAAAGATCGCCCAAGAGACATCATTACCATTTGCCCTGACGCAAGTGGGCTATTGTCTATTAGAAGGTATCGGTACTAAAACTGATCCTAAAGCCGCTTTTAAGTATCTTGAAAAGGCCGCTAAAGCTGGTGAATGGGATGGCCAATATAACTTAGCTTCGATGTATGAAGAGGGTCTAGGTACAAAAAAAGACCTATCTAAAGCGATCTATTGGTATAAGAAAGCCCAAGACCAAGGGCATACATATGCCAAGGAAAGATTAGAAGAACTCAGCAAGGATAAGACCTTATTTATCGAAACGGAGAGATTAGTATTACATCCTCTATTTGATGAAGACAAAATAAGACTTATCGATATCTTTAAAGATGAAAGGGTCTATAAGACCTGTATGTTACCTGACTTTAAAGATGATGATATGGAAGATGCGTTCTTTAAAAAGCTCAAAGATGTTTCCTATGATAAAGATCACTATGTCTATGGTATCTATCTAGATGATAAGATCATCGGTCTTATAAATGATGTGACCAATAAGGATAATATGATCGAACTTGGCTATCTCATCGATCCTAAGCATCACAATAATGGCTATATGACGGAAAGCTTAAAAGCGGTCATCGAAGATCTCGTCAAAAGAGGCTATAAAGTGATCGAATGCGCGCATTTCAAAGACAATATCGCAAGTGCCAGAGTGATGCAGAAAGCAGGGATGAAAAAGATCGAAAAGGTCGAAGAGATCACATATCGTGGTCAGATACATGAATGTATATATTATGCCTATGAGGTCATATGATAAAGGCGATCTTCTTTGATGTCGATGGGACATTAGTATCCTTTAAGACGCATGATGTCTTAGCTTCTACTAAAGAGGCGATCTACAAGCTCAAAGAGAAGGGGATCAAGTGTTTTATTGCGACCGGTAGAAAACTCGATGCGATCAAAGAAATGCCGATCTGGGGCATCCCTTTTGATGGCTATCTGACATTGACGGGACAACTAGGTCTTGATGATAAAGGTGAGATCATTTATGAGATCCCTTTTGATAAGAAGATGACCAAAGCGATCGTTGATGTATTTGATAAAAAGGAGATCCCGATGATGTTAATCGAAAAAGATCGGACTTACCACAATCTCATCGATGATAAGGTCAAGATGACATTTGAAATGCTTGGCAATAAAGATAGCATCCCTGATGTTGATGGGTATCGTGGTGATCATATCTATCAGGCGATGACCTATATCAAACCCTACAGTGATGATACATCATATCAAAAGCACTTTCCTAAAGAAGGCTTACGCTATACCAGCTGGTTCAATGGCTGTATCGATATCGTCAGTGACAACGAAGGGAAGGTCGAAGGGATCAAGAAGATCTTAGAGATCTATGATCTAAAAGTCGAAGAGACGATGGCGATCGGTGATGGCGATAATGATATCGATATGCTCAAATACTGTGGTGTAGCGATCGCAATGGGCAATGCGACCGATAGTTTAAAAGAAGTCGCTGACTATATAACAGAAGATATCGATGCTGATGGTCTTTATTTAGCTCTAAAACACTATGATCTGATATGAAAATATTTTCATTTAAAAATATGAAAATTATATTCAAAAATATGTTGACACATATCAAACCTGTCTTTAGAACTTAACTCTCAAAAATGGTGTTAGTTTATAAGAATACACACTGAACTAGATCTTCCAGTTCAGTGTTTTATTTATCTGTGATTCCGTAAGTATGTAATTGGTGATGGGTAA
>CALVBC010000017.1 GCA_944325685.1 uncultured Erysipelotrichaceae bacterium
CAGTAGCTTCATCACCATTGATGTTCCATACTAAGCGGTAAGTCTTGCGATCTTTACCTGAACCAACTCTGTGGTATTCATCGTAAGCTTTTGAATCTTCGATTAGATCAACTAATGTAGCTTCTTTGCCATCAGTTACATAGTATGATGTAGTGAATTTACCTGAACCACTTTCTTTAGCGTCTGACCAAGTTTCGTTTTCGACTGTAACGATTGTTTGTTCACGATCATCAACGCCATCAGCTTTTGCACCAGCTAGAACCTTTGCTGAACTATATTCATCACCAACGCTGTAGCTATCGATCATTGGTACTAATTCAACAAGGATTTCATCACCATCTGAATAAGCGACTTGTAGTGCATTTTTAATACCAGTTGCATCGTCGAATGAATCAGCGCTATAGACTAGTTTTGAACTACCGTTGCTGTGAACTAAATAAATGTAAGTTGCAACCTTGCTATAATCAGCATATTTGCCAACATATTTTAGATCACCAGTATACTTTAATCCTTGTGATAAAATATGGTTGATCGCTTCACCAGCTGCTTTATTAACTTCTGCTTGCATATTAGCAGCGGTTGTTTTAGGATCATCATCATTGCCATAATATGTTTTTGTGAATGTTTCATCATCGACTGTTAATTCAAAATCATAATCATTCATCTCGAATGAAACTGAAACTTCAACATCGGCATTGTAACCTTCCGCACTCATCCTTACTGGGGATAGGATCATTGTTAGCTTAGATAGTGCGTTATTATGGGGGGGAAAATAGGGGCTGGCTAATTACACTATTTTTACACTATTATTACACTATCGTTAATTCAATAAGGTGCGTATATCTCGATATCGATCGGCAGTTTACTGAACTTTTGATACATAATCGGTCCTACTATTTTCCAATCAAGACCGCCATTTCCACAACCTAAAGCTGGAAAAGCAATACTCTTGATATCATATTTGACATAGTTATCAATAAACCAATCAAGACCGCTGATTATATAAGATAGTTTTGAAGGATAACACCAATGATCTTTAGTAGGGAAATTCATGATCTTGATATCACCATTATCGAATATATATGGTTCACCTACTTTGACCATATGTGCTTTGCACCTTTTTACATAGTCATCGTACATCTTTGGATATCTGATCTTTAAATTCCTTAGCGATCCCTTTACCCATGACACCGACACAATTTACGGCGTTGACCAATACTTGACACTTACTTTTGAATATATCACCTTGTATAACTCTCATACTTTTACCCCATTATATCGACCATCTAGATCTTAAAAGTTATTGAAGGATGCTTAGATAAACGATATTTTGCTTAGATAATTACCCAAAATGCTTAGATAAGCATTGGTTTTGCTTATATAAGCATATGATCACAATAATATCTTCCAACTACCTGACCGATCACTGCCTTCTCTTTGTATATAACCCAGCAGTTTTAAGGTCGATAAAGCACGTGTGATCGTCCTTGTGGTAACATCAAGTTTTTTAGCTAATTCTTGACCTGTCATATCATTTTTACGCTTTAATTCCTCTAAGACATCTTTTTCGATATCACTTAGTTTCCTTGGATCTAAATGACCACGATAGAAGTCAAACCTAAAGCCAGTCACTATTTCTTCATAAGTGTAACTTACATTATTCTCATCGCAGATCCCAAACGTTCTCTCAAAACCCGTTGAGATCTTTTCAATTGTTCCAGAAAGATATAATACATGTGATATCAATTCATTCATCGGGACTGGTTGAAGATTACCTGCTGCATATTCTTCTGGTGTATAAGGTTTAGGAAAGCGTCCTGGTGAATATATACTGACCCTATCTTTAAAGATACTTACATCAAAGTCAGTATTTGCTTCATACTCACCATGACTAAAAGCATTTACAACGATCTCTCTTATCGCCTCTAATGGTATTTCTGGTTTTTCTATACGTTTTACACTACCATCAAAATCGATATTCCAATCGATATGTTCTTTGATGTAATCTAATGATCTACGGATACAACTAAAAGTATTACCCTCAAACAACTCTGTATCAATGATCGTTATCCTTGTTTCTGATGCAAAAGTAGTAAGTCTGACCTTTACTGGACCATTCTTACTGAATAAAGCTTCACCAGCTTTATTAAGATATATATCATCATACATAAGACCAAGTCTCTTTAGTAAACTCTTGTATTCTTTATTTTCGACCTTGATCCTTCCTATTTCAGTAGCATCAGTATAAAACCTATCTAGTTCATCATAGTCTATATCATCGATAGTTGATAGAGATCTAGCCTTTTCCCAATATGAATAATCATTTGTATTGCTCAGTAATAGCTCTCTAAGCATATCACTATCCATGACCCTATCTTCATCATGAAAACGTAAGTAATAGCGTCCATATGCTGAATACGGTGTCTTGCTACCGCTAAAGCTCACTTCGATATATTCTTTACCTTCAGCTGTTTGTAGTTTCTCCACATCGTATAAGAATGATCTGTCAATATGATCGCTAATATCGTGAGAAAGTTTATTTAAAGTATCACTACCTATATCTTGACCTACTACTTCACCATCATTCCTGACACCAAAATACAATACACCTCTTTTGTGCTTATTTAACATGGCGCAAATTGAAATAATACCTTCTTTAGTTTCTGATGTACTTCTTTTGAATTCTACATATTCTGTTTCTTTCCCAATATTCATAGACATTCACCTCCATTTTCATAGACATTTTAACAAATTATCATGGACATTACAATGAAATTGTGATGTCTATGATCGTAAAAAGACTCGACCATTAAGATCGAGCCTTGATAATTGATTCTTGTTTACTAAAGCTTATCTAGCTGAAGTATCAGGAACTGTAACTACTGCATTACCTGAAGTAGTAACACAAGCGTTTTTCTTATCGTCCCATTTTAGACCAGTAACACCATAGTATTCATCACATGTAACGACACCATCACCGTCTTTGTCTAATGGGTTTTCTGGTGTTGATGTAACTTTGCCGAAACGATCTTCATCTTTATCAGGGCGAACATCCCATTCAGCTGTGACTTCATCGCCGTTGATATCATAGACTAATCTGTATGTCTTACGGTCTTTGCCTGATCCGACTCTGTGGTATTCATCATAAGCCTTTAATCCTTCGATCAAATCGACTAATGTAGCTTCTTTACCATCTGTTACATAGTAGCTTGTAGTGAATTTACCTGAACCGCTCTCCTTGACATCTGACCAAGTTTCGACATCGATTGTAACAACTGTTTGTTTACGATCATCGACTTTATCACCCTTTGTGCCTGCTGGTACATTCTTTGCGTTGTATGCATCACCAACACTGTAGGAGTCTACCATTGGCTCTAATACTACATAGATTTCATCACCATTAGAGTATACGAGCTCCAGCAAATCAGCTTTGATAGTCTTATCGTCAAAACCTTTATAAGAAGCAACTAATTCAGAACTGCCATCCGCATGAATTACATAGACGGTAGTCGCTACCTTAGTATAGTCAACACCTGCATTCTCAGCATATTTCAAATCGCCTTCATATGTCAATTGTTGACTAACAGCGTAAACAATAGCATTACCCGCCGCTTCATTTACTGCATTTTGCTCTTTATTGATCCATTCTGCTGTAAATGTCTTATCATCTTGAGTTAATTCAAAATCGTAATCATTCATCTCGAAGCTTACAGAAATCTCTGCCTCTTTTGTTTCCGCACTCATCCTTACTGGGGATAGGATCATTGTTGAATTGATGTGGTGCCAAGGTTATGGGGGGGTTATATATCATGGTATATATCGGATGGAGGTAGATGTAGTATGTTGACAACTAAGGTATTTAATAACGGTAGAAGCCAAGCAATAAGACTTCCTAAAGAAGCTAGGTTCAATGAAGATGAAGAACTGATCATCAAAAAGATCGGTGATACTTTATTAGTTTATCCAAAGACTAAAGCCTTTGATATCTTCCTTAAAGGTGTCAATGGTTTTAGTGATGACTTTATGAAAGATGGTAGAAATGATCTTATACCAGACAAAAGAGATAGCCTATGAAATATATGCTCGATACTAATATCTGTATATATACGATCAAAAATAAGCCGGATAATGTACTAAGGAACTTTAAAAGACACTATACAGAAGGATTATGTATATCATCTATCACACTAGCTGAACTTACTTATGGCGTATATAAGAGTAAGAACCAGGACCAAAATATGATGAGCTTATATAACTTCTTAAGTATCATCGATGTCTTAAGCTTTGATCATAACGCCGCTTATGAATATGGCCTTATAAGAGCAGATCTTGAAACTAATGGCACACCGATCGGAGCTAATGACTACTTGATCGCGGCGCATGCCAAAGCTTTAGACCTTACTTTAGTGACCAATAACACTAAGGAGTTTTCTGATATCAATGATCTTAAATTAGACCATTGGGTCTGATTTATATTTTAGTATCTATAGGATATGCTATTACCAACGCGTACTCACTTAAATCAATCCAGACAAAAACAGTCTCATCTTCATTGTTATCAGTCTCATTATTCTCTTTTTTCAGTCTCATTTTTACTGATACTGAAAGACCCGATCGCAAAATAATACCATCTTTGGATGTGTGTTTTAAGACTAGGATCCACTGTCATTACAAAAATTACACCTTTTCAAGAATTTCATCTCTATTTTCGACATTTTTGGAGTTGTACTCCAAATTTGTCGGGAATTATGAACTTGTTTTAAACATTTGCCTATATTTAGTTATAGCTTCAAATCAAAAGTCGATCTCATATTCCAAGAATCTACGAGATTCGTTTTGAACTTCATTTTCTAGCGTTAAATTACCAGAGTATCTCTAAATACCTCAATATCCTTATCTTGCTGACATTGGGGTGCTAATGTTTGATGGAGGACGTTTTTCGTACTGCTATTTTTAGCTTTCGTACTGGTTTCGTACGGTTTAATCAAAAAGACGTGACCATTAAGGTCGTGAGAGAACTGCTTGAACGAAAAAATGTCATCATGACCTCTCTTGCACGTAGCGCCTTTATCTGAGCAGTTGTATCAGTATTAGGCGAGCAGTTTAGCAAAAATAACCGAGCAGTAAAAAAAGAGGCATCAGTTTTAAAAGGTGGACTAATCCTCTTTTTGCGAAGGTTATTTGATAAATGAGCACTCACAAAGTGCTCGTTTTATTTCAATATCTCCTCGATCTTTTCTAATATCACATCATTTTCATAGTGATAATCTTGCAGTTTTTGTTTATAAGATATTAGTAATTCTTTTTTATCTTTAAGCTCTAATAATTTATCTAATAGTGCTTTTTCTTCATTTTCGACGATAAAGCCATAGTAGTCTTTAGTAAGCTGCTCATCGATACCAGCTACCCTAGTACTTAAGACCGGTGTTTGACATAATAGACTTTCAATGACCACTGTTGGATAACCTTCATATCTTGATGATAAGACAAATAGATCTGCTTTATTGATATAGTTATATGGCTCATTTACCATACCTAAAAACCTTACATTTAACTTGTACTTATCGTTTATTTCTTCTAATTCTTGTCTTTTTTCACCATCGCCGATGATCGTTAATGTATAGTAATCTTTAACTTCCTTATATACCTCTAATAAACGATCATAGCCTTTTTGATAGTGTAATCTACCTACAGTTATGATATTGATCTTATCCTTATCGTATATCGTTATATCTTCATCCTTTATCCTTGACCTTATATGATCTTCATCGATAAGGTTATGGATAGTTATGACATTATTTATATCAAATACTTCCTTAAATGAATCTCTAACGATATCTGATACAGCGATATTAAGATCGATATTATCTAAAGCCTTCTTAAAGGTAGCCATATAGTTATGGGCATAGTTATATACCTTGTAGTCAGAATGGATGAAGTTTAATTTCTTATTATTACCTACTGATACAAAGACACTACAAAAACCCTCTTTGTAAGCTATCTCAACATCATAGTCTTCCTTTAGTATCTTTTCTCTTTCTTTTTTTATCCTACTGAATATAAGACCAGTCTTCATATAGAGGATGATCCTGAGCTTATTGAAGATGTCCTTTAGTGTACATTGCCTTATCGGTATATCGATCGTATCAAAGAAACTAGTGGTCGCTAATATATTGATATCATTAGGTACATCCTTTAATACTTCACCTACTTTATGCAGTACTAAAAGATCGATCTGATATTTGTCTTTATCTAGCCTTTTTAATAGTTCGATGAGGACCTTAGATACACCACCCATCCTCATCTCATCGATAACGAATAATACCTTCTTCATCATTTGCGCCTTAGATACATATGCCATATAGGATAGGTGATCTTAAAGTTAAGATGTAAGAATATCTTCTCTTTAGTACTTAATCCTTTGATATATCTATTCTTCTTATACTTAGGATAATAACGCTTTATTAGCTTTAAAGCCTTATCCATCATCTCTTTATGATATGGCTTATCATAAGCCAAGAAACGATAAGCCCCATATAGAACTAACTGTTCGATAAAGAGATATTCTAATTCATCATGATACTTGTCTTTATCTTGATCATCGATATTATCTAAAGTCATCTTCATGATTTCAAAGATGTCATTGGCTTTATCGGTATAGGCTGTATTCATGATACTGGTATTCCTTTGTCTATAGATATAATAAGGCTTGTCGATATAGCCGACTTTGAGCTTTTTAAGATATACGCTTATGACCGTCGGTATATCTTCAAACAACTTACCTTCAGGAAAACATATACCATCAAATAATTCTCTTCTATACACCTTATTACAAGAGCTAAGCGGTGATAATAATAAGTCCTTTATGATGTCTTCATTATTCCTTATAAGCCCTTTTTGGATATAGTCTCTATCATCATCAAACCAATAGAGCATATCAAAGATACAGATATCAAGACCTTCCTTATCCATCTTATCTAAGATATCCTTATAGGCATCTTTTTTTATCTTATCATCACTGTCCACAAAGGTGATATATTTGCCACTTGCGTGTTTGATCCCTAGATTTCTGGCACTAGCTAGACCACCATTGGGCTTGATAAGGCTATGGACATTAGGATATTTAGCTACATAGCTATCGATGATCGGTTGTGATAGATCAGTACTACCATCATTCACCACGATGATCTCATAGTCTTTGATATCTTGATCTAAAAGACTATCTAAACACTCCTTTAGATACTTCTCGACATTATATACAGGTACGATAATACTCAGTTCCATTTATTCACCATAGTTCTTTCTAAGATAATCATTATAGGAAATGGTCTTATTAGATTCAAGATATGCTTGATTATCCATATACCAAGCTACTGTCCTTTTAAGACCTTCATCGATATCGATACTAGGATATAGCCCTAAAGCTTTGATCTTAGATATGTCTAGGGCATATCTTAAGTCATGACCTTTACGATCTTGGATATATCTGACTTTAGATATATCTTTATCTAATATAGCTAATATCTTACTAGCGATATCATTATTGGTATATTCTATACCGGTAGCGATATTATAGGTACCTGTCTCTTCTTTGCGCATGATCTTATCGATCAGGATACAGTTATCTAATACATATAGCCAATCCCTTTTATTATTACCATCACCATATATTAGGATATCTTTATCATTTACTAAGCGATCGATGATCTGGGGTATATACTTCTCATTGTGTTGGTTAGGACCGTAGTTATTGCTGGAACGAGTGATGATGGTATCAAGACCATAGGTCTTATGATAGCTCATGACCAAAAGATCACCACTGGCTTTAGTAGCACTATAGGGATTATTAGGATGTAAAGGATCATCCTCTTTAAAGCGGTGGTCACTATCTAATACAGTGTCACCATATACTTCATCAGTGCTTATCTGATGAAATCTCTTAACTTTATACTTGATACAGTTTTTAAGTAATACACTGACCCCTTCAACATTGGTCTTAACAAAGACACTAGGATCGATGATACTGCGATCGACATGTGTTTCAGCCGCAAAGTTGATGACGATATCAAAGTGATACTTAGCAAATATATCTTCGACTAATACATCATCACATATATCGCCCCGTATAAAGGTGATCCTATCTTTGATATCAGATATATTCTTTATATCACCGGCATATGTAAGCTTATCTAAGACGACAAAATGATCATCATATTTCTCTACTTCGTATTTGATAAAGTTTGAACCGATAAAACCACATGCGCCTGTAACTAAGATATTCATATAAAAAGTATAGCATATTTGACAAATGTCAGGACTTATTAGAGAATATATGTACCTGGGGATGTCTTGGAATCGACAAGTTTCAGCTGGGTATCGTAAGCAGTGGAGTGACTACCTAATAGTCAAACCTAAAATTAAACGCTAACAATAACAGATTAGCTTTCGCTGCTTAGTCGAATTATAGACTTGCGAAAACTTCTATAGGTGCTGTCCTGGCCACTTATAGTCGTAGTACACAGGATAGGAAAAGTGAGTTAGCCTTATCTCATCATCCGAAGACCGAAAAGGCAGATTCAGTATTAGGTCGCCTAAGCCAGGTGCTGTCTTACTAAGTTAGGATAAACTGTAGAAACCGATACGTGGGGCTACTCTTGGACACGGGTTCAAGTCCCGTCATCTCCACCAATATCAAAACTATCGAGAATTTCGATAAGAATAGGCATAGCATCCTCAGATTGAGGGTGCTTTTATTACATTCATAATTCTTTATCGTGCAGCCGTATCGACGATAACAGGAATAAATGGATCGGGTTCATCCGGTCTTTGTGGCCGGTCGGGGTTAGGATCAGGATCGGGATTCGGATCAGGATCTGGGACATCGGATAAATTCGTTTTATATATCAGGACAAATGGTGAAAAGCCACCGGAACCGATATCCATCGTGATATATCCATCAGCTATATTTATCTTTACATCTTCTATTTCCGAATTCTCTATGTCATCAATAACGCTCTCAGCATCGGCGCTTTCTCTGTGCAAACCGGTGAAATGCAATACTTGTATACTATCAGGATCGATATCGTCAGGTATCTCCCAGTATATAGTTATATCATCGCTGGCTTTGACCCAGGTATTACCATTGCTGACATCAACAAGATCGAAATACTTGATGTCATATATATAATTATCGCCATTTATGTCCAGCTCTCCATTCACCTTCTCGATGATAGAATCATATCTTGAGATACCGGACACTTCATATTCAATGAGGTCATCGACCAACAGTTTGACATCATCGCTTTCGACTTTTACATCACTATCATTGATCGTGAACTCAAGATCAGAATGTGCTTGCGCAACGATCCCCTCAACGCTCTTTATTTCTTCATTATATAGCTCGATCGTCTCTACGTTGTCTGTAGTACCACGGACCGATAATGTACCGGTCATATCAACAACTTTATAAGTCTTACCATCGTGTTCGACGCTAACATTACCTACGCCGTTTTTAAATAACCCCATCTCGAGTTCTTTATTGATATTTTCACCTACAGTGAATTGATCACTTGTGACGATGTTATCACCATCTTTAAAGTATACACGGACCGGATCTTGTCCGTCACCGGGGATAAGCTTATATATCCTATCGGTCTTACCATCATAAGATTTTAAACGCCACGTCTTATCGGTAGACTCCTCTTTAAAGACGACATTTTCTACACTATCAATACCACTTGCAATACCACTTGGCAAAACGATCAGAAATCCGGGTTCAGGCAATGAGTCACTTCCTGTGATCTTACCGTTCTCATCCACGACACCGTTATGTCCGTCTTCGCCACCCATGTAGATACTTATATCAGCCGGTATAACATAGATGACTCCAGAATCTTTATCCTTTTCTCGAATCAAGATAACGGCTTTGCCGTTTTCATCGGTTCCCGGAAGATCAACAGCAACATTCCCATCGCTCGTTATTGAAGCTTCATATATCTGAACTCCTGTTTCATCTGAAGGTATACCATCTTCATCAACATCAACGACTACCGCATATAATCGCTTCGTAAGATCATAATCAAGTTCACTAAAGGTAAACTCATTATCTTCATCGCACTGATACCAATATGATGCTATTACATCATAATCCTTAAAAATATCCGTAATCGCATCTTCAGATCGTTTTGTCGCGTTACCAAACTTAGTATCTCTGTTAACACCTGTTATATTGAATTTATACTTATCAAAATATATATTCGCTTTGTCCAGGCTAAAATCACTTCCGATCAGCAAATACTTATCAATCGAACCACTATCGGTAGCGTTAATAGCCAGATCTGATTTAGTGCTATTAGTGATAGAATAATTTTCAAACTTCGTGAGATCATTATTCAGTATCGTGTATTTACAAAAGCTGTAATTTTCTCTTATCTCTCCTGAATTAAGTATTACACGGACCGGTAAAGAGCCGGAATAATCGCTTTGAAAAATAACGCCGCCGCCAAATCCGGAACCATAGTTGTTATATATTTCGCCACCATCCATGATAAATGTACCTGAGCGTCTGACAAATACTCCGCCTCCATGCAACTCTGAACCTGCATTCTTATTGGTTGCTATATTGTTGAATATTTTACCGCCTTTCATGATAAATGTACCGGTATTTACTAGCACAGCACTACCATAGTCAACATCAGTCCCGCCATAACCGACAACGGTATTTGATATTTCCGCGCCATCATACATATACATCACGTGTCCCGAAGAGTTATTCGCTAAAGCGACACCTGCCGTTTTATCGGCACCATAGGTATTAGTTATTTTCCCATAAAAATGTAAGACGATATCTTTTCCTTGAATATAGATCGAACCATAACCAACGGTATTATCGTAAAAATGACCTGTTTTCCCTATTGTTGTAGTTGCATTTTCACTTTGTGATACAAGAATATGATCAACTGAATTGCCATGTATTTCTCCATTGATATGTGATATAGAATTTCCTCCGACGTCTATAATGTTTCCGCCTTTGATAATAGAGTGTATTTCGGCACCTGTTTCCATTACAAATTCTGATGGTGAATCAGAAGTTCCATAATATGAAATCGCTGTTCCTGATGAATCGATATTATTACTGCTGTATAACTCGATATCCGGTCCTAATCTGATGTCTGACACAGGTCTTCCATGGATATAAAAACCGTTTGTGCCCTGCCACATCGCACTATTAGACTCGATATTGCTGATAGTACCATTTATATCTACAATACCACCATCAAGGTATATAGCCCGCCCGTCGATATAATCGATCAGAGAACCGCTTTCCATGACAAGTGTCCCGCCCTGGATCCATACAGCTCCTGCCGGACCATAGTCACTATTTGAAGCACCATCGATAGCTTCTCCTTTAGTTCTGTCTTCTCCACTATCATCTATTATCTTACTGCCATCTTTCATGACCATCTTCGCTCCGGAAAGACGAATAGCTGACATACCACCATAATTCTTGATCGTAACATCATCGCCTAGTACTATCTCACTGCCTGCATCATAGGAAGCGATGATCGCATCCTGCGCGATTTCGGTATTTTCAATAGTCAAGTTACCAAACTTAGTCACTCCATCGCCTTCAGAATCTGCCTGGATATAATATTTACCTTGAGCTTTATTTGCATCATCTATAGTTATATTTTCCAAGGTGAGCTTACCGCTTCCCTGTCCTGAACCACCAACCTCGATCAGCGCACCGTTATAGTTCTGACGCGCCGGATCACTTACACTTCCAATGTCATCACCCCTTGTAAGAGTATGGATTTCAACATCGGGTGTTTCTGGATCATCATAACTTTGGATCGTTAAGGACTTATTCCAGAATCTCACCGGAGAGGTGATCTCGATGTCACCTAAAATATAGATCGTGCTTCCATTCGCTGCGGTATCGACCGCTTTATTCAATGTCTTGAATGGATTATCAAAACTGCCATCATTATCGTCACTACCGCTACTTTCCACATAATATCCATTAGTATTGTTTAATTGACTTATCTGCATTTCAGGTACTTCATCTTCAATAGATGCAGTTTCATCGATCGGTTCATCCTTTTTATTCATATCATCTTCCGAAGACAGGTCTTTCTCTGTTATCTGATCTACGGTTACTTCTACTGTCTCTGTTGTTTCTGTCTGGTTCTGGTCATTGACCTTACTATAGACAACGACAAATTCATAAGTACCATTATCACTTACTTCGATCTCAGGACACAAGCTATCCAGATCAACACCGTCATGCGTTACCGAGATGATATCCACATCATCTTTTACCTTTGTACCGGTGATCGTTGCTTTTGTATATGTCTTATCATAATGCACTTCAAAAGAATAGATCTCACCATCTTCTTGAGCTCCTATAAGCATACAGTTAGTAAACATGATAAAAAATGAAAGAATGATACTGATAATCCTACGCATGAACTCTCCCTCCCATGAAAAAAAGACGCTCTTTAAAAAACGTCTTCACAATTGCATCAATAAAACACAAACTATTATGTCTGTCTGTCTGTCTGTCTGTCTGTCTGTCTGTCTGTCTGTCTGTCTGTCTGTCTGTCTGTCTGTCTGTCTGTCTAAGGATGACATCCAGGTAGTTGTATTGTCAAGAATTCTCTTCACGTCTTTTTATTTAACATACTTGGTGGTCATTAGTCAATCGGTACGAAATGCTATATTACACAAAGATCGCCAAAAGTATCACCATGCACGCTTATGTAAGCTTTGCTAAGATCATTCATAGATACCGGGCATCATCAAAAAAGCATCTTCGTTTTTTGAAGATGCTTGATCACAGCGCTGATGAGCGGATCACTCACACTTGCCATCCAGCGAGCAAGTCCCAGCTTTTGTCTTTCCTCTTTCTTCAAAGATCGCCATTAGTTTTTCCTTTTGCGTATCATCGAGTACATCATATGGTGATTGACCTTCTTTCAGGTCGACTGCGCCATAGTGATAACCTGTGATAGTGCCAAAACTGCCGAAGACAACTAAAGGAAGATCGATATTATATGTTCCCTTGATCTTAACTGCTTTACCGTCATCATATGCCGTACACTCCTCCATGATGTCTTTGAAGGCATCGATCAAAAGTTGGTAATCATTATCACCCTGATCCACAAGTACAGCCTTACCATCAACCAGCTTATATACCGGTCTTTTACCGCTCAGATCACAATAGCTTATCCTTTTATTTTCAGCCTTGGCATATTCGATCAGCACCGGTAATGCCAATCTGCACCACGGACACCAGGGCGCACCAAAATAGATGATGCTGTCGGGACTGTTCTCATATGATCCGATGACTGTTCTTATGTCCATTTCATCAATGACACTGTCATCGATCTGTACTGCCTGATAGATAGCGTTTTTGCCTTCTCTTGTCCGGTTGTTCAATGCTTCGTATTCTTCTTTTACACTCATATCTACTCCTTATCTGCTTGCTTTTGTGTCGGGGATCAGATATCTGATGATGCATGCACCATAATGCTCTGAATAGATGTAGTCTTCACCATAGCGCATTGCGCACTCTTCATCGCTTTGCGGAAGATCTTTGTCTTTATCCGGTCTTGCGGTAGGTGGTGTGACATCTTCGGATATCGCTGTATTCTCATCTACTTTGATCACCATCGTCAGTCCGGTATAGTTTTCTGTCGGATCGACGATCGCTTTTATATAAAAGATACTTGATGAAGGTACTTCCTCAGTATATGGCCCTTCTTCTTTAAGACTGTACTCATATCAGACTTCACCAAATGCTGCTTCGGCATCTGGTTTGCCGTTATCATAAGTCAGTACCTTTGCCCAATAGTTTTCCGCTTTGGTGATCTTAAAGGTATCGTATTCGATATCGCCATAATGGTTTTTGTCACTGAGCACAAAAAGTACCACCGCATATTCACCGGTATCTCTGGCCTCATCTACTTCCAACCACTTGTTGTCTTGCTTTATATACCACCCGATGAAGGTCAGACCTTCACTTTCACCATGATCGATCTTCGGATCGTCGACCGATCTACCATCATAGGTCTTGTCAGAAATGAGCGAAGCCATATGGGTATTCGGGTCACCTTTCGTTATCATATAGATACGCGAAGTCGATGAAGACCGGTAGTTGTCTGTTCCACTTACGCTTGCGATCACTTTATAGATGCCGGCATCTGACGGCCTTTCACCGATCGTGTTCCATTTGAGATCTGAGTCTAATTTACAGTATTCATAGGTGATACCACCACCCGATATAGCTGTAGCTTCGATCGGATGATCCGTACCATCGTATGCATAAGTCAGTCTTCCCGGTATATGGATCGCCGGATCAGCTTTTTCGATCGCAAAATCGAATGTCTGATAAGAATTCAGATAGAAATCATTTTCTAATGTCGATACGATCAGCTTGTATTCGCCGGCATCTACCGGTGCCTCCGCCAGATTATTTCCGTTTATATCTTCATAACCGATCGAAGAAACCAGATCCTTATCGATCGCTATTTCCGGTACAAATGACGATCCGTCATAGACCTTAGTGGAGTTATTTAATGTGATCACCGGTTTTTCTTTTTGTATCTGAAGATCAAGTGTCACATTGATATAGTTCCTGTTATCAACAGCGTAGCGATAAGTAATATCAGTACCTGGCTTATAATCTCTGAACTCATTGCCGACGATGATCGCTCCTTTGAGATCATTGACCTTAGACAGGTCGATATCCTTCAAATAATCGGTGATACGAAAGCTTGCGCCGCTGACATCCAACGTCAATGTCGTATCCTTTGTATATCTTGGCTTTATATTTGAATAGATGTTCAGATATGCCAGTGGACTTCCGCTTGTATCAACAAGACGCAGTGAAGGATTGTTCTTAAGATCTAAGCCATTGATCTGGGTATTATGCAATACGAGATACTCCAGCTTATGCATTGATGAGATATCGATCTCTTTGATGCCGGCATTTGTAATATTGATGCTTGTCAGCTCACTGAGATTTCCGGTATTCAATTTATCTATCGGTATATTTTCCAGATAGAGTGTAGCTAAAGATGTTGCCTTACTGATTTCGATATCTTTTACACCGGTATCGATCATCATCAAAGATATCAACGATGTGCACTTACCGAGATCAAGCTGTTCAAGCTTCTTTGCATTCTCAAGGGTCAGATAAGCCAGCTCGGCATACGGAAGCATCAACTTTTCAAGATCGGAAAGACCTCTGAGGTGGACCTGTACAATAGACCGATTACCGGTCAGGCCGATCGAAGTCAAAGAGGTATTCTCAGACCAGAACTGTTCAATTTCTTCAAGACCGTCCGTTTTGACATCGGTGATCGACTTACCGACCAGATATAAGATCTTTAAAGATCTGTTTGCACTGACATCGACGGTTTCGACTTTGGTGTCAGAAACACTCAAAGACTCGAGGTTTATAAAATTACCAATACCTTCAATAGAAGCCACATCATTTGGCAGATCTTCGATCTTTGTGGCTTTATCTATTTCACTTTCTGACAGATAATCATCCTTATCGTCATCAAAATGATCGCTGATATAGCTTCTGAAAGCCGGATCAGGGAAATGCGCTTCATCTATAGCTATAGTTTCGGCGCTGATAGTAAATGCAGATATAACGATAGCGATGATCATTATTATCAATATGTATATTTTCTTTCTCATACCTTCATCATACACCTTTTTATTATAATTACCATCAATATGCCGTACTTATACAAGTCGTTGTACTACATGACCTCTTGACAAGAAGACTATAATTTAAAATATAGGAGGTCTTAAGATGAAAGTTTTGATCATAAACGGCAGTCCGCGGATCAGCGGCAATACCGCCATTGCGCTGGCTGAGATGCAAAAGGTCTTTGCGGAAGAAGGCATTGAAACAGAAGAAGTCCAGATCGGTCAGAAAGCGATCAGAGGCTGCATTTCCTGTGGATTCTGTCATGAAAACGGAAAATGTGTTTTCAATGATGAAGTCAATGAGATCAACGCCAGATTTGCCGAAGCTGACGGTTTAGTAATCGCCAGTCCGGTCTATTATGCATCAGCCAACGGTACACTGATCTCTTTTTTGGACCGCTTGTTCTACAGTTCTAATTTCGACAAGAGGATGAAAGTCGGTGCCAGCGTAGTCGTCGCAAGACGCGGCGGCATCAGTGCGACCTTTGATGAGCTCAACAAGTACTTCACGATCTGCGGCATGCCAGTCGCATCGAGCCAATACTGGAACGGTGTCCATGGCTGCGATAAAGGCGAAGCCTATGAAGATGCTGAAGGCTTGCAGACGATGCGGACCCTGGCCCGCAACATGTCTTTCCTCATCAAGAGTATTGCCCTGGGAAAAGAAAAACACGGTCTTCCCGAGAAGGAGAAACCACAACGGACAAACTTCATCAGATAAAAAGAGCAGCTGCTCTTTTTATTATTGACATAACACAATCATCGGTCATGACGATTTAATGATGATTTAATATAACTTCAAAAATGCAGATATTAAAATAATTCCGGTGAGATCATGCGTTTAAACGGAAAAGAGGTCAAAAACACTGATGACCATAAGATCAAAGTGAGGTTTCTGCTCTTTGTCGGGGTGATGATATTCGTCCCGATCATCGGCATAATGATCCTTGACTGGTTTATCAATAACGATCAGTTAACGATCGGAATATCAGGCTATATCCAAAACGCCGTCATCTATGGTATGCTTGCTGGCTTCAGCATCTTTATCGCCATCGGTATTCTGTTTAGACTGATCAGAGAAAGAAAAAACTTTAAAAAAACATGTTTGAGTATTCTGGGGATCATTATATTATCGGCGTTGTCATTCTTTTTGATCAAGCCGGTGATCTCAGATGCCTTTTGTCTTCATGATCCGTTGTCTATCAGCTTATACCGTCTTTCGTTTGCTGATGAGTGGGGTGTTGGCGATTCACCGGCAAGCTATTATCTTGAAGGCTATGATATGGAAAACGACTACCGTAGTTTCAGGATCAGCAAAGATCTTTACGATAAAGGAAAAACGATGTTGCAGGATGGTGATCTCTATGCCGAAGTTGCTTATCTGCCCAATACCAGAAGCGTGATCGAACTGACATTGCTCACTGATTTCGCTGATATAGATATCAATGAAGATTCTCCGATCATAGATGAAGACTGGCGATCTTATGCTCTGTCGATAAACGGCATCATATATGAACTGCCAGTCTCGCTTGATAGATTTATCGAAAACGGCTGGCATATCGAAGAAGATGAGTCGGTGATTCTGAAAGGAAATGATAAACCGTATGGAAGTTATGACTATAAGCGTATCCATCTTATAAGCGACAGCGATCAGATGCTCAGCGCTGTTGTCTATAATACCGGTGAAGATGATATCGCTCTGAAAGATGGTATCATCGGTGGTCTTTCTATGATCTACGGCAATTATGATTACGCTCCAAAAGGCAATATTCTGCCCGGTGGGCTGTATCTTGGAATATCGACATATGATGATGTACTGGCAAGCTATGGAACGCCAAGTGAAAGCTATGAGCGATCACTGACTTACCGCAATGAAAACGGAAGTTATTGGGTCTTGTGGTTTGATAACGATGACCATCTGGATGAGATCATCGTCCATCATCAGCCTTATTACCGAAGCTATTAGATACTATATCTATATATAAAACTGCCGCCTGAATGGCGGCAGTCTGTATTTTATTCTTCGTCCAGATCGACTTTTGCTTCTTTGATGACTTTATCAGCCACTAATTGCGGCGCCGGTTCATAGCGATCGAATTCGATCACATAGGTACCACGACCTTGGGTCATCGACCTTAGTTCAGTCGCATACTTGGTCATCTCTGCCATCGGGACTTCCGCATCGATCTTTTGATCACCATCATCGGTGAGTTCCATACCGACGATCATACCACGACGCTTATTGAAATCGCCGACGATCGTACCGGTATATTCCTCTGGTACTAAGACCGTGACCTTACCGATCGGTTCAAGGATGATCGGTTTAGCCTTTGGCATACCATCTTTATAGGCAAGTCTTGCGGCAGCCTTGAAGGCGATCTCCTTTGAATCGACTTCGTGATATGAGCCATCATACAAAGTGGCTTTGACACCGACGACCTTATAACCAGCTAAGACACCTTTTTCCATGCATTCCCTTAAGCCCTGTTCAACAGCTGGGAAGTATTGTTTAGGGACAGCACCACCAAAGACTTCTTCTTCAAAGACCATCTCTTCACTGTCGCATGGTTCAAATCTGACCTTGACATGACCATATTGGCCAGCACCGCCGGATTGTTTCTTGTGTTTACCTTCCGCTTCGACTTTACCTCTGATGGTCTCACGGTATTGGACCTTCGGTTCTTTAGTCGTGATCTCGACCTTGTACTTGTTTTTGAGCTTGTTGACGACGACATCCACCGCTTGGTCACCCATCGCATAGAGGACTTGTTCGTGGGTCTCATTATTCCTTACAAAGCGCAATGACTTATCTTCTTCTAAGATCCGCTGTAGGGCAAATGACATCTTATCTTCATCAGCCTTGGTCTTAGGGGCGATCGCATATCCTAACATTGGACTAGGGAATTCGATCGCTTTATAGTGGACACCACTATCCTTTGTGGTCAATGTATCGTTAGTTTGTGTATATTGTAGTTTAACTACTGCACCGATATCACCGGTGAATAACTTACCGACAGCGATCTGGTTTTTGCCTTTGATGATATAGATCTGGTTGATCTTTTCCGCTTGATCTTTATTGGCATTGAAAATCTGCGAATCAGCGGTCAATACACCACTCATGACCTTGATATATGAGATCTTACCGACAAATGGGTCGACGATGGTCTTAAATACCTGGGCACTGAAGACTTCGTTTTCATTGGTCTCTAAGATGACTTCCTTATCGTCTTTATCATAAGCGACTACTGTACCCTTTTCCGCATAGCTTGGGAAGTATTCGGTGATAAGATCTAATAACCTTTCGATACCGATACAGTTGATGGCACTACCACAATATACCGGCCTGATATCACCACTTCTAACACCGATCCTTAAACCTTTAGCTAATTCACCTTCATCGAATTCTTCACCCGAGAAGAACTTCTCCATCAGTTCATCATCGGTCATAGCGATCGCTTCAGCGATCTGGTTATAGTATTCTTCAACTTCGGCTTTATATGCATCTGGTACTTCTTTGGCGTTATCGTGGTCAGAATATAACCAAGCTTTCTTACGTAAGATGTTGATCGAACCAACGACCTTGCCATTTTCGACCATCGGTAGTTCAAATGGGATAACGGACTTGCCGAATTTGTCTCTTAGTTCTGTATAGGTCTTATCAAACGATGCATTCTCATCATCGATCTTGTTGATGAAAAAGATCGTTGGCATCTTCGCTTTAGTGACCATCTTGTAGGCTTTTTCGGTACCTGATTGGATACCATCTTTAGCTGATACGACGATGACCGCACTATCACCTACGGAAAAACCACTAGCTAATTCGCCTTCAAAGTCGAGATAGCCTGGGACATCGATGAAGTTGATCTTCTTGTTGCGCCATTCACATGGTGCGATCGCGCAAAAGACCGACATCCCTCTTTTGATCTCTTCCGGATCAAAGTCGACAGTGCTGTTGCCATCTTTAGCTGAGCCCATCCGCTCGATGGCTTTAGTAAAGTACTCACTAGCTTCTACAAGCGTTGATTTACCCGCTTGTGAGTGCCCAAGCAAAATGACGTTACGAATATCGTTTGCTAAATAATCTCTCATTTCAAACTACCCCTTCCTACTTCAAATAACCCTTTAGTTCATCAAAACATTCTGTCCTGACATAGTGGATAGCTTTATTACCTTCATTATCCATGACATCTTTATCCGCGCCACGGTTTAATAAGTAGATGACAAGATCTGAATAACCACCATAACTAGCTCTCATTAGGCATGTACAACCGTTGTTGTCCTGTTTATTGACATCAGCGCCTTGAGCCATCAAATAGTGGATGACATCGACCTTAAACGCAAGGACAGCCTCCATCAAAGCTGTACGGCCTTTATTGTCTTGGGCATCAACTCTTGCACCCTTTTCAACTAGATATTCACATACTTCTAAGTTGCCTAAGAAAGCAGCACGCATCAAAGCTGTACGACCATTGTTGTCATGCGAATTGACATCAGCCCCTGCCTCTACTAACATCTTACAGATATCTAAGCGGTCCTTTTTAGCCGCTCCCATCAAAGCTGTCTTATTATCTTTATCACGCGCTCTGACATTTGCGCCGTTATCGATCAGTGTCGCAACGATATCCGTATAACCGCGCTTAGCGCTGCGCATAAGACCGGTACGGCCATCACCATTAGCCATGTTGACATCAGCGCCCTTAGCGATCGTAGCACATACCTTAGCGAAGTCACCGCTAGCGCAGGCATCAAAGAATTCTTTATTTACCGTTTGATCCATGATTTATTCCTCCTTTAAGTAAATAAAAAGGCGAACACATAAATTCACCCTAAAAAACGATTTTGCACATGGAAACATCAGCTACAAGTGTAGCGACTGGTACCCTTAAGACAATGTTTTGTTGATGATCCCTTTTCATATTGATACCTCTGTTTCTGTCTCTAGTGTAAACGCTTAGAACTGAAAAATCAATATGAAGTTTTTGAAAGTTTTTTCAAAAGTTTTATTTAAGCTCTTTGTGGATGGCTTTATACTCTGGCATATGATATTCCAAAAGCTCATGGAAGCGTTTGGAGTGATTAGGCAATAAGAAGTGGACACACTCATGCCAGAATACGGCTTCTAAACACTTAGGATCATAGTGGATCAAAAGCTCATTTAATTCAATGATATTGCGATCACTAAAACATACGCCCCAGCGTGATTTGACCAGTCGATATTTGATGATCGGCTCTAAACGATAGCCATGATCTTTTAAGATATCAAGATACTTATCTTTAAATCTTTCTACTTCTTTCTCTAATACTTTGACGCTTTGGGCGTAGAAGATACGCCTGGCCTTTTCAAAGTCAGCTTTAGGGGCATAGACGATGACTTCATCATCTTTGACCATGACCTTCGCATGACCTTCTTTGATACTAAGCTTATATTCTTTGCCCAGGTAATATATTGGATCATGAAAACCCTTTTTTGATGAAGATAAAGTCTTGATCGTCTTTAATAGCCAATCTTCTTTTTCCTTTAGAAGCTTTTCGATATAGGCTTCACTTGTATTACTAGGACAAGTCACTAATAAAACTTGCGCATTGATAAGGCGCAAGTAGATGTTTTTGATCGGTTTGTATTTGATTATGACCTTTAAGTCATGACCTCTTATATTCATTTAGCTAGTTTCCTAAAATGGCCAAAGGCGATCGTATTAGGGCCAGTATGCGATAGGATGACCGGTCCAAACTTCTCGATGAGTACTTCTTCATTAGTCATCGCTTTTAGCTCTTCAGCGATCTTTTTGGCATCTTCTAAGCGATGATCGTGGATGACCATCCAGTATTCATCTTCTTTATGCTCGATATCAGTGACATACTCAAGGCTTTTTTGGATTGCCCTTTTTTCCGTCCTGACCTTATCGAAGACATCGATCTTACCATCACCCTTGATCTCTAAGATCGGGACGATCTTCAAAAGGTTAGCTAAGGATGCTGCCGCTTTTGATATCCTTCCCCCCATCCGCAGATAATTGATGTCATAAGGGATGATAAGAGCCTCAAGTTTATCATTTGCCTCGATGATATCTCTTACCTCTTCCATCGTCTTACCACTGTCTAATAGCCTTTTAGCATCTCTTGCTAAGATCGCCAAAGGAAAACAAGCGCTCTTAGCATCGACAACGACGACTTTGCCCTTATAGAGCTTGGACAATTGATAGGCGCTTTGGTATTGACCACTTAAGCCACTGCTCAAAGGGATATGCAATACACCATCATAGTCACGCAATAATCCATCGTATTTGTTTTTTAAGATGCCTTGTGATACCTGGGCAGTCTTAGCTAATTTACCCTTGTTCATAAGCTCATAGAGCTTATCACTATCGATATCGACACCTTCCAAATACTCTTTATCATCAACGACAATGGGCATTCGTATGATACTAATGCCCAGTTCTTTTTCTTCTTGTATACTGGCATCACAGCCAGAATCCGTCAATACAGCTATGTTCTTCATAATACTCCGATTATAGCATATCTCCTTTGACTATTTTTTATCCACCTTCTTTTTCTTGTGAGGTTTTTGTACCTTGGCACTGAAGATGATACCCGCAAATGGCGCAAGATCGATCGTGATACTGTGCTTAAAGCCATGGCGCTTACGTCTTTTCGCCTTTACAGGTTCAAAATTGCACATATTGCAACCACTGTAGATGTCCTTTTCACTGTTCATGATCTCGGTATACGTGCCACCATATGGCACCCCGATATCGTAGCCATGATATGAGATCGGCATCATATTGAGGACGACGACCAAGACCTCTTTTTCATCTTGGCGGTAATAGCTGAAGATGCTTTGGGCGTTATTGTTGACATCGATCCACTTGAAATAGTGCCAATCATAATCATCGCGATAAAGACATGGATGATTCTTGTATATGAGTGACATATCCTTGAAGAAACGATGGAAAGAATCGTGTTGTGGATAACCTAATAGGTCCCAATCCATCTGTTTCTTCTCATCGAATTCCCTAAATTGAGCGATCTCATTGCCCATGAAGTTGAGCTTTTTACCAGGATGGGTGAACATGTAGACAAAAAGGTTACGACATAAGTGGAACTTCTCTTCATAGGTGCCAAACATCTTATCGACGATCGTACCTTTAGAGTGCACGACTTCATCATGCGATAAAGGCAATAAGAACTTCTCATTGTAGAAATAAGCCATCGAGAAGGTCATCAAGTCGTGATGATACTTACGATACTCGTGGTCCATCTTATAGTAGCGTAGTGTGTCATTCATCCAACCGAGGTCCCACTTATAGTCAAAGCCAAGACCATCCCATTTGGTCTCAACGGTGACTTTAGGATAATCGGTTGAATCCTCCGCAATAAGCATGACATCCTTATGCCTTTTCTTGATCGTATCATTTAAGTCTCTTATGAATTTGAGACCTTCGATATTCTCACCTAAGTCACGATTGCCTTTGTGATAGATAAAATGGGATACCGCATCAAAGCGAAGACCATCGATATGATATCGCGATAAGTAGAAATCAGCACTTGATTTTAAGAAAGATCTAACAGGGGCACTATTCAAGTTGAAATAGTAAGTCCCCCATTCTGAGCTTTGTAAATGCGCTTCAGGATATTCAAACATCGGTCTAAAATCGTAGTTCCTTAGACCCCAATCATCAGGCACAAAGTGGACATAGACGACATCTAGGATGACGCCGATATCATTCTTGTGACACTCATCGATGAACTCCATGAGATCATATGGCGTCCCGTATCGCGATGTCGCACTAAAGAACCCTGATGATTGATAACCCCATGATCCATCAAATGGATGCTCAAAGACCGGCATGAGCTCGATATGAGTAAAACCATTCTCCTTCACATAAGGGATCAAAGTATCCTTTAAGTGTCGATAGGTATTTAACTCTTCACTATTCTCATTCATGAAGCCATTGATATGGACTTCATAGATATTGACTGGATCAGCGTAACTAAAATGACGACTTTTTAGGTAGTCTTTATCTTGCCATTTGTAGTAGTCAAGATCATACATGACCGAGGCATTGCCTGGTCTTTTCTCCCCATAGTAGGCAAAAGGATCGATCTTGTCATGGTATGTGTTTTTATCCCTATAGATCCTAAAGCGATACAGGTAGTAAGGATCCATATCCTCGATGACCACTTCATAAACACCTCGATCATCGATCTTTTCCATCGGATAAGGCTTGTAGTCGTTATAGTTAGTTATCAGTTCGACCTTATAGGCACTTTCGACCCATACAGTGAACTTCGTCCCTTTCTTCGCTCTGTGACAGCCAAATAGCTTGTATGCTTCACTATCAAGTCCAGCGAAGAAGAGATCAAAACGTTGATCTTTCATAATATCACTTATTTAAAGCCCTTTCATATACCTCTTCGTATTCCTTAGCGCTCTTAGCGAATGAAACATCGTATTTCATCGCATTCTTGATCATCATCGACCAATCCTGCGGTCGATCATAATAGGTGTCATAGGCATAGTCAAAGACATGTTGCATGGCAAAGAGATCATATGGCCCAAAACTAAAACCACGACCTTCTTTGGTATATTCGTTATATGGCTCAACGGTATCTCTTAATCCACCGGTCTCTCTGACAAGTGGCAAGGTACCATAGTGCATAGCGATGAGTTGTGAGATACCACATGGCTCAAACTTACTTGGCATAAGTAACATATCTAACCCTGCATATAGCTGATGAGCTAGCGCTTCATTATAGCCACAGTAATAGACGCATCTTGTCTTGTATCTTTCTTCCATCATCTTTAGTTGATACTCGTATTTTGAATCACCAGTACCTAAGATCGCGATCTCACAATCCCTTTGCATCCAGTGATCGATACTCGAGATGAGTAGATCGACGCCCTTTTGTGATGTGAGCCTTGAGATCATACCGACTAAGAAGGTATTAGGTCTTACCTGTAGTCCTAACATCTCTTGGACAGCTTCTTTATTAGCGCGCTTGCCTGCCTTCCAATTGCGCAGGTTATAGTTCATCCTGATATCAGGATCTTTATTAGGATCAAAAGTCGTCGTATCGATACCATTGACGATACCATAGAGATCTCCACTGCGATATTGTAAGACGGCTTCTAGATTTTCGCCAAACTCCGGTGATTGGATCTCATAGGAATAGGTCCTTGATACCGTGGTCACGATGTCAGCGTAGACGATACCAGCCTTCATGAGATTGGCATCATCATTGAAGCGTAATGATCCATCTTCAAAATAGCGGTATTCAAAACCGAAGAAGTCGAATAGGACCTTCTTATTGTAGACACCTTGGAAGGCAAGATTGTGGATCGTCAAGATGTGCTTGATATTGCGTATCCTTTCGATCGCATTATATCTGACCTTGCATAGAGCTGGTAAGATCGCCGTATGGTAGTCATGTTCGTGGCAGATATCAGGATAATAATCGCATTTGATCATCATCTCTAAGACGGCATTGTTGAATACCGCAAATCTGATCACATCGTCATTGTATCCATAGACCCCATCACGATAGAAATAAGTGTCATTCTCAATAAAGATATACTCTAAATTGTTGAGATAGAGGTTATAGATATTAGCCTCTTCGTGGATGATACCACTGTTGATGTAGATATGATCGACATAGCTCAGACGATCCATCCACTTATCTTTGATCTGCTTTAATAGTGGCAATACGACCTTGACTTCATATTTAGTCGGATCTAAAGACTGTGGTAATGTCCCAACGACATCCGCTAGACCACCGGTCTTCACAAAAGGCAATGACTCAAAAGCGACGAATAAGACACTTCTCATATCCTGTCCCTCCGTTTGACATAGATCGGTTCATCTTCCGTACCCTTTAATTCCTTGATATGGGTGATGATCGCATAGCGATCGATGACCGCATTTTTGATCTTGACGTTTTTATTGATCAAGGTACTTGGCATGATGACGGCATTTTCAATGACCGCGCCAGCCTTGATCACGACATTACGTCCGATGACGCTGTTGATGACGGTACCTTCGATCTCACAACCATTACCGATAAGAGATCCAGTGACATTAGCACCTTGTTTATATAAGGTAGGTTGTGTATCGTTGGTCTTTGTATAGATCGGCCAATTATCGCTCACAAGATCATCTAAACGATCCATGAGTTCAAGATTGGCTTTATAGTAAGCTCTTAATGAATTGATACAGCTGACATAGCCCTTGTGTTGATATCCATATACCTTAAGGTCATTTAGACTGTCTGCCACTACATCGCTGAGCCAGAATAAGCTTGATGTCATCTGTGCCTTTTGGATCAGTTCGATAAAGAGATTACGTGACATGATATAGCATTCAAGCGAGATATCACGGTTTTTATACTTACCGATATTCTTACTCATACCGGTAACGCGTTTATCTTCACCGAATTCTAAGATATCACACATCGCAAAGGCATCCTTGGCATTATTGACCGATTGATACATGATCGTGATATCACCACCCATCTTCTCATGGTATTCAAGCATCTCATTGAAATCTTGGATATAGACAAAATGGCTCGGTGCGATGACGACATAGTTCGCACTTGACTGCTCGATATATTCGATATTGGCTTTGAAGTTAGCGATATCGGTATTGTACAGTTCATTACTGACTGGATTCTCACCATATAAGATCGAGAACTTGCCCTTTTTACTATTGACGTTATAGTTAGTGCCTAAGATGTGCTCGATCGTTGAACGTGGACGATTCTTGATATAGATCTCGATATCATCGATATGACTGTTGGTCATATTGGAGATCATGAAGTCCAAGATCCTGTAACGACCTAAGAAGCTCGTTGCTGATGCTGGTCGATAGTCATCGACACCTTCGACATGGACATTGGCTGGTTCTAGATTGACGATACCTAACATTTTATTCATGATCTTTGCCCTCCGCTTTCTTGCTGACTAAAGCCTTCGTTACTAGAAGGATATTCTTACTGGTCTTACTGCCAAGTTTCATACGTGCTGGTACTCTGACATCATCCATGACGACACAACGGTTCAATACAGCCCCTTCACCGATCCTAGCGCCATTCATGACGACGGTATCGGTGACCTTAGCTCCTTCTTCGACCTTTGAGCCGGTGAATAAGACCGACTTTGTGATCTCACCATCGACGACACAGCCTTGGGTGATATAAGCGGTATTGATCTTCGCATTTGGCCCGATGATCTGTGGGATGGCGTTATTGTCACCTGTATAGATCTTCCATGATGGATCAGATAGATCAAGGGTGTTATTATCTGATATCAGGTCCATATTAGCTTCCCATAAGCTATCGATAGTACCAACATCCTTCCAATAGCCCTTAAAGCGATATGCCTGTAGATTAAGGCCATCCTTTAAGTATGTCGGGATGATATCCTTACCAAAGTCATGATTGCTGTTAGGATCTTTTTCATCATCTTTAAGGTATTTTCTTAAAGTCTTGTAGGTGAAGATATAGATACCCATCGAAGCTAAGTCTGATTTTGGCTCTTTTGGTTTCTCTTCAAATTCGATGATCTTGTCATTTTCATCGGTATTCATGATGCCAAAGCGACTAGCCTCTTTCATCGGCACTTGTAAAACAGCGATCGTCGCATCAGCATTGGTCTCGATATGATGTTGGAGCATCTTTTCATAGTTCATCTTGTAGATGTGGTCACCAGATAAGACAAGGACATACTCAGCGTCTTCCTGGTCTAAGAAGTCGAGGTTTTGGGTGATCGCATCAGCTGTGCCCTGATATAGGCCTAAGCCAGTGACATCCTTTTCCCGTGGTGGCAAACAATAAACACCGCCACCTTCGACATCAAGGCCCCAAATGTGGTCTCTTGCGATATATGAGTTCAATAAGACGGACTCATATTGGACTAAGACACCGACTGTGCTGATATTAGAGTTAGCACAGTTGGAAAGTGGGAAGTCGATGATCCGATACTTACCACCAAAATGCACTGCTGGTTTGGCCACTTTTTTGGTCAGATCGTAAAGTCTAGTACCTCTGCCCCCAGCAAGTATCATTGCTACCATTTTCTTTTGTTTCATGAACTTGCACTCCTATTTATATTCCTATGGCTCTATTATAACCCTCTCATCAGAATTAAGAAAGCCTTTACATTAAAAAGTTTGTAAATAATTTCACACCTTCTCAAGGATGGCTAAAGACAAGCGTTCGATCGGCACTTCGGTGTCATTGAGCATGAAGTTGACAAAGTGGTCACGATCATAGCGAGCCAAATAAAAGCCTCTTAGATAATAGTGACGATCTTCTAGAGTCGGATTTATCAATATCTTGAGATTAGCGATATCATAGATCAAGATCTCATCATAAAAGGATACATTGCCCATCGTCTTAACATCCTCAAGATCATCGAGCCTGAGACATGGATACCACTTGCGGATCTTGATCATATCGCGCAAGAAGTATGTGAGTTCGATATATCGACTCCTTCTTGCATAGTCGATCATATTGACCTCATCGCTCGATGTATAGCTATTCTCATCACCTTTTTTAGTCCTGGCGAATTCTTGCCCAGCATGGATAAAAGGGATGCCCTGCGCTAAGATGACAAGCGCTAAAGATAGCTTGATCCTTAAGCGATCATCGACATCTTCTTCATTAGGATGGAATAATTTCATCGAATCATAAAAGGTCCGATTATCATGGCATTCTAAAAAGTTGATATGACTTAAAGGATCGACTCCCTTGTTGCATAAAGCCTTGACCATCGCTTCCTTGCGCCCTAGATCACCATTGATATAGCCAGGATATTCTTTACCAAAGGCATTGCCTCTTACTTCATCACGGAAAAAGCCATCAAAGTAAGCGACACCTTTGAACTTGTACCAATTGGATGCAGTCGCTCTTTTCTCTTTAGCTAAACCTTCACCCATCTCCCAGGCTTCCCCATAAAGCATGAAATACTCTTTTTTCGCTTTGGTGACTTCTTTGATGCGAGCTAAAGTATCGATATCGATAAAGTTCATTAAGTCAAACCTTAGACCATCGATATCAAAGATATCGATATATCTCTCACACATCAAAGTTAGATATTCCCTTAAGAAATAACTTTCAGTCCTTAATTCATTACCACAAGATGTGCCATTTGCTAGATCGGTCTCATTACGATAGCGGAAGAAGTAATATGGTAAGATCTTATCTAAGCTAAAGGAATGAGCTTCAAAGACGTGATTAAAGACGACATCGAGGTTTACATATAACTCACATTTATGGATATAGTCAACGAGCTCTTGTAGTTCGGATATGCGCTTATAAGGGTCATAGACATCGGTCGTATAGGTCCCTTCAACGACATTATATTGGACAGGATCATAGCCCCAGTTATAGCCATGTGGCGCTTTTTCATCGATGCGGCCAAAGTCTAAGACGGGCATTAACTGGACATGGCTTATACCGAGGTCTTGGATATATTCGATCCCGATCGGTTGACCATCGTATTTGACATGTTCTAGAAGGCCTTTAAAGGTCTTCTTATTTTTGACCTTTAAGCCCTTCATCGATGTGAGGTCACGGATACTGGCCTCATAGATGATCGCATCGGTATAGCGACTAATGATATTTTTCGGCTTGATCTTTTTTGATGTATAGCGCTTTTCATCGATGACGACAGAATACTGGGCATTAGGTGAACTGCTATAGGCGAAAGGATCGATCGCATAGTTCACTTCACCACTTCTTTCGATCATATAGCGATAAGCCTTTTGATCAAGGTCTTTATCGACCTTTAATTCAAAAATGCCATGATCTACCTCATTCATCTTCAAACTGAGGTTCTCTATCTGTAACCTAACTTCATCAGCCATCGGTGCCCAGATCCTAAAGGTCGTGGCCTTTTTGGTATAATGTGGTCCTAGTATATGTAGATCACATTTAAAGTAGTCATCAAATTCCTCCATCCTAGTGACATGACGATAGATGACCGGGTATCTTTCCCCTTTATATAAAAAAGAATATCGCGCACTAAAGTCGATATCCTCTTTTAGATATACAAATGTTCGATTGAATCCTGCCTCTTCCTTGACGACTTCCAAAAGCTCACGATCTTTAAACAAATTAGCTTTGGTCAGATCGACATATTCGTGATAGATGCAGATCCTGCGGATGTCATCAAAGTAGGCTTCAAATCTCATTTTTCGATCGGTTCGATATGCCAGATCTCTTCTGCATACTCCTTGATCGTTCTGTCACTTGAGAAGTATGCTGATCTTGCGATATTCACTAAACACATTCTAGCAAATTTTCCCTTGTCTTCATAGATGTGATCGACATATTCATGTGCTTTGACATAACTGTCAAAGTCGGCAAGGACACAATATTCATCACCCTTGGCGAGAAGATCATCATAGATGATCCTGAAATCATTGCGATCACTTGAGAAGGTCCCATCGATCAAACTATCGATGACGCGTTTTAGACGACCATCATTTAGGTAGTATTGATATGGGTCATAGTGACGTTTTAATTCAACGACTTCATCGCTCCTTAATCCGAAGATCACAATATTGTCATCGCCGACAAGCTCATGGATCTCGACATTAGCGCCATCCATCGTACCTAAAGTCACCGCACCATTCATCATGAACTTCATATTACCAGTACCACTAGCTTCTTTACCAGCAGTGGAGATCTGCTCAGAAATATCAGTGGCATTCATCAATTTCTCGGCGATCGTGACCCTGTAATTCGGGATAAAGACGACCTTGATATATTGACTTGCCCTTTCATCATTATCGATGACCCCAGCTACGGTATTGATGAGCTTGATGATCTTTTTCGCTAGGGCGTATTGACTAGCAGCCTTAGCGGCAAAGATAAAGGTGGTCTTAGGGATCGTGAAGTTTGGATCTTCTTTGATCCTGAAGTATAGGTAGATGACATGTAAGATGTCTAATAATTGACGCTTATAGGCATGAAGACGCTTAGCGATCGTATCAAATTTAGAATCAGGATCGATATCGATATCGTAAGTCTTCTTTAGGTAGTCACTTAAGACGACCTTCCTTTGGTGTTTGACCTTTAAGAATTCCTCCTGGAGCTTTTGATCATCCACATGATCTAATAGCTTCCCTAATTCATTGATATCATCCTTAAAGTCAGGGCCGATATACTTCTCGATCAAGTCGACAAGTTCAGGATTGGTATGTAGTAACCATCTACGATGGGTGATACCATTGGTCTTATTGTTGAATTTCTCTGGATATAAGGCATAGAAATCCTTGAATAGATCATTCTTTAAGATATCACTGTGTAATTTGGCGACACCATTGACTGAGAATGAACCGACGATCGATAGGTGAGCCATCCTGACGTTATTGTCACTAGAGATGATGCTTACCCTATTGAAGAAGTCACGGGAATGACCTGTACCGTAGACAAATTGAGCAAATTGCCTATCGAGCTCTTCGATGATGAGCCAGATACGTGGTAAGAGGTCTTTGATATATTCAACTGGCCACTTCTCTAAAGCCTCAGCCATGACTGTATGGTTGGTATAGGCAAAGGTATGAGTGACGATATATAAGGCATGATCCCAATCGTAGTGATAATCATCCATTAAAATACGCATGAGTTCAGGGATCGCTAAAGCAGGGTGCGTGTCATTTAGTTGGATGACGACCTTTTCATGGAGATTAGATAGTGATCCATAGATGCGCATGTGTTCTCTTACGATCGCATGTAAGCCCGCTGATACAAAGAAGTACTCCTGCTTGATACGAAGATATCTTCCTTCAACGGTCGAATCATCAGGATAGACATTGAGGCAGATATCATTGACCCTACCTAAGTACTTTCTAAAGTCACCTTCAAAGCGATCGCTTGGTTCTGCTGACCACATCCTTAAAGTATTGGTCTGCTTTTTATTTTCCCCGATGATCGGCATATCATATGGCACTGCGATGACATCTTGGGTATCGACATGGGTGAAGACGAGTTTACCATGTTCGTCACGGTCGATATCCACATGGCCATAGTATCTGATCGTAACGGCTTTATCTGGCTTCCTTACTTCCCAAGGATTGCCGATCTTGAGCCATTGGTCAGGTACTTCGACCTGTTCATTGTTGATGATGAGTTGTTTGAATAAACCGTATTGATAGCGGATGGTATTACCATTGCCCGCATAGCCCATCGAAGCTAAAGAGTCTAAGAAACATGCAGCTAGTCTTCCTAAGCCACCATTACCAAGCCCAGCATCGCTTTCGACATCTTCAAGTTCGTTGATATCGATGCCAAGATCGGCTAAGCCCTCTTTGACCACACCATAAACACCTAAGTTCATGAGGTTGTTGCTTAGCATCCTACCCATCAAGAATTCAAGGGAGAAATAGTACATCTGCTTCGCATTTGTACCCCTTGTCTTCTCCTTGCTTTGACGCCATGATTCATTGATGGCACTTTCGGTCATCGAGGCTAAGACGATGTATTTTTCGGTCGTCGTCGATTCGGCAAGGCTTTTGCCGAATTGCGCTTCCATACTTGACTCTAGGTCTATCTTGAACTGTTCTTTATTTTCAAACATATGTTATCTCCTGATCCAAAACATTCGTATTATAGCACCAATATGCTGTATTTTCGAAGCTTTTTACCGATTAAAGCCTAAATATCACCTTATTTTATCAAGTTTCAGAAAATGTGCTAATATCAAGGCATGAAAAGAACTGAGACACGAGCCATCGATGTAAATGGTGTTAAGATCGGTGGCCAAGATAAAGTCGTCATCCAATCGATGACCAACACCAAGACCAAAGATGTCGAAAAGACTGTCGCCCAGATACAAGCCTTAGAAGAAAGGGGTTGTGAAGTTATCAGGGTCGCGGTATTAGATGGCGAAGATGCCAAAGCGATAAAGGATATCAAAGAAAGGATACATATACCTATCGTTGCTGATATCCACTTTAATCCCGACCTAGCGATAAAGGCGATCGAAAGTGGCGTCGATAAGATCAGACTAAATCCTGGCAATATCGAAGATGAAGCCAAGATCAAGGAAGTCGTGACCTTAGCTAAAGCCCACCACATCCCGATCAGGATCGGCATCAACAGTGGCTCTTTGAACAAGAAGTATGAAAAAAGTGAAGTATCGATGATCGAAAGCGCTAAAGACCACATCAGGATCTTAGAAGCTTTGGATTTTCATGATATCTGTCTTTCTTTTAAATCCAGTGACCCATTAGAAACGATCAGGGCCTATCGATTAGCTAGTGAGACCTTCCCTTATCCTTTACATCTTGGCGTTACTGAAGCTGGTGGCCTTTTAGATAGCACCATCAAGTCATCCTTGGCTTTAGGAAGCTTACTACTAGACGGGATCGGTGATACCATCCGCATCTCGATCAGTGATGACCCTATAAAAGAGATCGCCGTAGCTAAAAAGCTGCTTAAAGCCTGTGGCTTATATAAAAATGTCCCAACTCTCATATCTTGTCCTACCTGTGGCCGGATCCAATATGATATGCTTCCGATCGTAAAAGAGATGGAAGAATATCTTGATACCCTTGATAAGGATATCAAAGTAGCCATCATGGGCTGTGCTGTCAATGGACCCGGTGAAGCTAAAGGCGCTGATATCGGGATCGCTGGGATGAAGGATAGTGCTCTACTATTTAAAAAAGGGACGATCATAAAGACCATCCCGCAAGCTGATATCATCAAAGTATTAAAAGAAGAGATCGAAAAGTTTTAGCCCAAGACAACATCTAAGACCATCATTAAGGCAAAACCCAAGGCAAAAGCGATGGTCGCGATATTAGAGTGCGTGCCGCTTGATGCCTCAGGGATGAGCTCTTCGATCACCACATAAAGCATTGCCCCTGAAGCGAAAGCCAAAGCGAAAGGCATGATCGGCATGATGATCCCACTAAACAAAAACATCATCATCGCCGCTAAGGGCTCAACTGCACCTGTAAGCACACCATAACCAAAAGCCGCTAGTCGGCTTTTTCCTTCGGCCTTGATCGGCAAAGAGACGATCGCTCCCTCTGGGAAATTCTGGATCGCGATCCCGATGACCAAAGCCAAAGACGTGGCATCAGATATCAGATCACCACTAGCTGATGATACGATGGCTACACCCGCTGCTGCCCCTTCAGGTATATTGTGTAGCATCACCGCTATAAACATCATCAAAGTCTTTGAAAGTCGCTTTTTTGTCTTTAGACCTTCTGGCTTATCAGCGTGCACATGAAGATGGGGGAGGATACTATCAAATATCAAAAGTAAAAACATCCCACTTAAAAAGCCTGCAACTGTTGATACGATATCGCCAGTATCTAAAGCTGGCATCAGTAAAGAGAAGAAGCTAGCTGCCACCATGACACCTGAGGCAAAGCCTAAAAGGGCTTTTTCAAGCCTTCTGTTTAATTCATTCCCTTTAAAGAAGAAGACGGTCGCTGCCCCTAATGTCGTCCCTAAAAACGGGATCAAGATCTCAATGATCATTTGGAGATCAATTTGATCAGTTCTTTAGCGGCGATCTCGATACCACCATGGCCCTTATTCTTAAGGCCGAGGTTAGTATAGATCTCCCCTAATAAGACTCCACTTTCCTTTGCCTTTTCTAAGACATGATCGATAAGCGGATCACACATCTCCTTTTCCTGCATCGGACCAAAAGGATTGGCGAAGTAAGTCTCAGAAAGTCCTACTTCATTAGTCGTCCCTAAGGCATATCTTCTACCTCTGACATAGATCTCTTTAGCTTCTTTGACATCAGATATCAAAGATATACCACGCTTATCATCGTAGTTATTGGCATATAGGAAAATATCGACTTTATGAGGACTGATGACCACATTATATGGACTAGCTGGGGTGATGACCCTGGCGTTATTATTACCTGGATTAAAGAAGATCGAACGGTCCATGTCCCTATAGGTAGCACTATTATCAAGGTCATCAAGACGGACAAAAGCCCCGATCTCCGTACCTTGGGCATAGATCGTACCATCCTTTTCATACATGATCCCCATATCATCGAAGATGACCGTCTGGGCATCGATGAGATCAGCGATCTTATTCATGGCTTCAATGGTCTCTGACTTACCAGCACCACTATCACCCATAAGACATACGCCTTTAGTACGACCATCCTTAAGCCTTATCTTAAGCATGGCCCCATGGATCGGAAGATACCCCTTTTTGATCATCACGAGGTTATGTAAAGTAAGGGCCATCTTTTTAAAGTAGCCAAAGTATTCGATGACTGGTTGATAAGATATCTTACCGACATAGATGTCGTTTTCTTCATCGTAGTAATAATCGGTATCTTTGCGATTGTCCTTGATACCAAAGAGGATGATGCATTGTGGCTTTTTATCCCATAAGCTAGGTGGGGCAAACTCAAAGAGGTTGGCAAGCCCGATAGCGCTAGCCATGAAGTCCTTATGGAAGTAGACAAATGTCAAACAGGTACCGACTAAGATCGGATAACAGAAAAAGTCATGGTAGTTATGCCTTTTAGCCATCGGATCGTTTTTGGTCTCGGTGAAGGTCCCTAAGCGCTTATTGTGATCTAAGTAGATCATCATCGGTGATCGCATCATGACCTTACTTATAAAAGGGATCTTCTTTAAGGCGTCGTATTTAGCTGGTAAAGCGGTATTAGCGCGCACCATGAAAAGTGATGCATTAGTACCGGCTTGTAGTTGCCTGTAGACAAAATTTCGATGACCCTGTAGTTTCTCTTGACATAGACGATAAAAACCCAAGATCAGTTCATTGTAGTGCATATCTGAAGAGATGAATCGTGACCCTAAGATACCACTGCCATTTTTCGAATAGATATAAGAAAAACGATGGAGATTACGCCAATAGTTATAGGCTTTTTCTACTAAGCTCAATAATATCGGTACATCTTTTTGGTCTAAAGCCGCTGTCTCATCATAAGAGATGACGGTCAAATACTTCAAGATGATGATCAAGTGGTCGATGATATCCTCTCTATCTTCACCTTTTTTCATCACCCACGTATATAAGACTTGATCACTATCTTTAAGATCATCTAAAAAAGCATTTAAAAATGCGCGAAAATCACTCGAAGATAATAGCTCTTCATAGCTATCATAATAAGCTTTGGTAAAATCGATCAAAGCTAATCGGTTTTTGATATATAATGAATCCATAACATAGATTATAGTAAATTTTAGGATGGATTGTAAGAGGTGATGATCATGCAGTTTGTAAAAGAAACATTAGACACATCAAAGATCGATGATCCGGTCTTTGCGATCTCAAAGAAAGCTCAAGAAGATAAAGACCCCACGACGGTCAATGCGACGATCGGCTCTTTGTATGATGAAGATGGTAAGATCGTAGCTTTATCTTCCTATTATGATATCTTCGATAAAGTCGATGATCGTTTAAAGGCCAAGTACGCCGAAGGAGCTGATGGCAATAGCGCCTATAAACAAGCGATCAAAGACCATGTCTTAAAAGATCATATCGAGTTGCCTACCGATGTCTTAGCGACAGCTGGTGGTAGTGGTGCAGTATCTTTGGTCTTTAAAGATTTTTTAAAGGAAGGCGATACGATCTTACTGCCTGAGATCGCTTGGGCGTCATATAAGACGATGGCCTATGAATATGGCTTAAAGACCACCTTTTATAAGATCGATGATATGGATGATATCTTAAATAAGGCCCATGATCTATCAAAGATACAAGATAAGATCGTCATCGTCATCAATTCGCCATGCCATAACCCAACAGGCTTAAGCCTTACCGATGATGATTGGAAAAAGCTCATCGACTACTTCAATAAGCTTGATAAGCCAGTCATCATCTTAAATGACATCGCTTATATCGACTATGCCTATGATAGTATCAAGGCCCATAGCTATCTCGATATCTTCAATGGCATAGCCAATAATGTCCTTATCGCCATCGCTTTCAGCATCTCGAAAACGATGACCGCTTATGGATCGCGCCTTGGTGCTCTTATCCTTATCCATAAAGATAAAGATATATTAGCTGGTATCCACAATGCTATCGCGAGATCTTGCCGTAATATCTGGTCTAATGCCAATAACGGTGCCATGATCGCCTTTAGCGAGGTGATGAAAGATGATAGAGCTTTTGTCAAAGAAAAAGCGACCTATATCGCTTTATTAAAAGAAAGAGCGGATATCTTATTAAAGGAAGCAGATGAAGTAGGTCTTAGATACTATCATTATGATGAAGGTTTCTTTGTCACTTTAAGATGTGAAGATAACGAAAGTCGTGATATCTTACATGCCGAACTCATGGAAGGTCATATCTATACCGTTAAAGTCAATAAAGGCATCAGGATCGCGATCTGCAGTGTCCCTAAAAATAAACTGATCGGCTTAGCTAAGCGCATCAAGCAGATCAGCGATAAAAGATGAAATTATAATCGTCGGTGATGATATCGTTACTATCACCAAGATAGTCGATCTTAAGTGATCCATCGACCATCTGCTCGCCTGGCATATTAAGCAAGACCACAAAAGAGCCAAAGACGATAATGATCACACATATGAGCTCGACCATCACCCAGATGGCGAGCTTGTATTTTTTATTGACGTGTTTCAATTTATCAGCGATAAGAGATATGACCATGATGATAAGACCGACGACCCCCATGAGAAAATAGACAAGCTCAAAGCGCGGTCTTAAACTCATCCCGATAAAATAAGCGATAAGGTTTGATATAAACCAAGCCAATATCGCTAATAGTAATGTGAAGATACCGATCTTTAGTGAAGGTCTCATACCTTTCTATTATACTCTAAGCGGATAAACGATAAAGTCAAACAGAGAAGATATGGCATAAAGATGATATCGATAAGGCTTAGTAAAGAGAAGATGCCCAATGGATAAGCATTTATGATCGACTCATTATCACGGCTGATAAATGCCAAGACAGTAAAGATGATAAGAGCGATCAGGGTGAAGAAGTAAGGTCTTATCATCACTTTAAGATACTTTTGATCATCGACCAGTTCATAGAATGCCGCGATCGCAAAACCAAGCGCTAATAAGAAGAATTCTAGATGATCATAAGCTAAAGTAAGACCACCACCCCTAGCCAATAGATAAGTGATGAGATAGGTGAAGACAGCGATCCAGATAAAACGCATGATCTGGATCTTTTTGATAAATAGCCCGATCAATACCGTCTCTAACAATAACCCCACGATCCCAAATAGTGTATGTCCATTTAATACCAAAGTGAAACTAGCGATCATCATGATGATCTCTGACCAATATAATCTTTTCATATCTGACCTCCTATGGGTAAATTGTAGATGATATCTTAAATATACTTGTACCAAAAAACGGACTATATTATCATTGAACTATGAAGACAGCCATATACAAAGACCGTTTATTCAAAGTCCTAGCGATCCTTATCGAATATACCGACAGTGAACACTTCATCAGCGCTAAAAAGATCGCTGAGTTATTAAGTGACAAAGGCATCAAGGATATCGACCGTAAGACCATCGTCTATGACATCAAAGCCTTAAGAGAAGTTGGCTTTTCGATCACCTCTAATACCGGTAGTGGCTATAGTATCGATGCCGCTCCTTTTATCAAAGCCGAGCTCAAAGTCATAAGTGACCTTCTTTCAACGCTTAAAAATATCAGTGATAAAGATATAAAGACCTTAAATAGTAAACTGTCCCCTTTTATATCGATCTATGATCAAAAGCTTTTAAAGGATACCCATATCCAAAAGGAAAAACACCGTGGTATCTCCCTTTTTTATATCGAGATGGTCTTACAAGCGATCAAAAACGAAGAATATCTTTTGATCAAAGCCAAAGGCAAAAGCTCAAAGATCATCCCCTATCTTTTAGACCTTGAAAATGGCTATTACTATCTTTACTACGCCTATGAAGAAAGCGACAAGATCTATCACTTGCGTTTAGACAATATCAAAGAACTAAACTATAGCTCTTTAAAACACCATAAACCAATGCGCTATGATGAATGTCGTAAGCTCATCAGTGAATCCTATAATGCCTATAGTACTGAAGACCTCATGGAGGTCAAACTCAAAGTCTATGACCTCGATAGCTATATCATCGACGATCTAAAGGACTCCTTTGATAATGTCATCATCAATAAGGATATCGTGGCTTTAAAGGTGCGCATCTCTGATGTCTTTTTCAGTAAGATCTTCAGCTACGCTGATAAGGTCAAGATCATCGCGCCTGTATCAGCCATCGAGCGCTTTAAGCTCTATCTTTCAAAGGTCCTTGATATATACACTCGATAAACCACTTGTCTTTTTCAAGATACAACTTACGCTTATGACCATAGATCATGCATTCATACAGGATGCCACAACCACCGACTCTTGAAAAGGAACGACGCTTATTCAAGACCTTATCGACCTTGTATACCTTTTTATCATCCCTTTCATCTTGCCAAACGATAAACATCGGGATCATATCGCCCTTTTCCGATACGAGGGCGATCACCGGGATATAACGCTTATATAATCGCATAACTAAAACCAACTTTCCGGGTGGATCACATGATCACCCTTAGGATCAAAATCTGTTAGCTCATCATCGAGCTTGGTCACTAATCGACATGCTTTATCATGACCGTATTTATCACGGATCTTATCGATCGCGACCTCTAGGTCATATTCTTTGAGCCTTTCTTTGGTCATATCGAAAAGGTCATATTCGATATAGCTCGTCTTCTTGCTTAAATGGCTGATACCGATCGTGATGCTGCGAAAAGGGACCTGTAGATGACCATTATTAATAGGGATATTTTTGATGAATAAGGACATCGCTACATCAAAGATCATCTTAGCGAGATCAGTAGCTACATCGATCTTCTTTTGTCTTGAAAAGTAGTGTAGCTTATTATCTCTAAGCCCCATATAGATCACATCACCTACTAGACCTTTATCCCTACATCTTGAAGCCACCGATTCACTTAAGACCCAAAAGATCATCCGGATATCATCTAAAGAGCTGAGGTCTCTTATCGCTGTGACCCCATTTGATATCGACTTCACTTCACGACTCTGACCACTAAATTTGACATCCGTGATATCAAGCCCTCTTGCAAACATGGCGATCATCGCCCCGTTTTTACCTAAGATTTGCCTTAGGATCGATAGTGGATACATAGCTAGATCTCCGATCGTCTTGATCCCTAAACGATCAAGTTTGGCCTTTGTCGCTTGACCGACATATAAAAGATCATCGGCCGCCAGATCATAGACCATCTTTTGGTAGTTATCTGGTGATATCACCGTAAAGCCCATGTGCTTGTCCATATCAGAACCTAATTTAGCGAAGATCTTGTTGTAGGAAATGCCCATCGATACGGTAAGGCCTAATTCTTCATAGACCCTTATTTGGATCTTCTTTGCTAGCTTGATCGGATCATCAAATAAGAGTTCACTGTCGCTGATATCGATCCATGCTTCATCAAGCCCAAATGACTCCACCTTATCAGAATACTCGCGATAGATATCCTTGACCTTCTCAGTGTAGTAGATGTAGTCATCGTAGTGGGGGTGAACGATATATAGGTCCGGACACTTCTTGTAGGCATCACGCAAGGTCTCAGCTGTCTTGATCCCATATTTTTTGGCAAGATCGTTCTTCGCTAAGATGATCCCATGACGCTTATCCTCATCCCCACCAACAGCCATCGGGATCTTCCTGAGCCATGGTTCTTTCATTTCTTCGATCTGGGCATAACAGTGATTCAGATCAGCATGGATAATATATCTTGACCACTTCATGGCTATATAATAAGCTAAAATGTTTCATAATTCAATATATTATGCAACTTTTAATGTATTTATCATAAATTATGTTTACTTTATATATCACATATATCTATTGACATATTATCGATATCCAGTATACTTTATTTGTTCATAAAGTGAACTAGTAGGTGATATATGCGTGAATTAGATGAAAAAGTATTAGAAGCATGGCTCGATATATCGACGTCCATAAACAATGATCGTCTTGTACCGACCTTGACTTATAACGAGGCTTTGGTCTGTCACTTTGTCTATTTAGTCAAAGATGAAGACATCACAGCCAGTGTACTATGTCAAAAGACCGGGATCTTAAAATCCCAGATGAACAGGATCTTGAATGAACTTGAAAACAAGGGCCTCATTCAAAAGATCAGGTCAGAAGTCGATAAAAGAGATATCTTTATCGTTCCTGGCATCAAGGCTAAACAATTTGATGAACACCATGAAAAGATCCTCACCATCGTCAATAAGGTCACATCACGCCTTGGCCCCACTAAAAGCCAAGAGGTCATCGATCTATTTCAAGAAGTGGCAAAGATCGCCAAGGAGGAATTATGATACGATTAGTAGTCGACTCAGCCAGTGACTATACCAAGGAAGAGTTAGAGAAAAGGCCACTTATAATGGTGCCTTTACAGATCACGATCAACGACAAGCACTATCGTGATGGTATCGATATCACCAAGGATGGATTCTATGATATCTTGCTTAGTACCAAGGAATTCCCTAAGACCTCACAACCATCACCAGATGCCTTTGTAAAGGTCTTTGAAAAGGCTAAGGAAGAAGATGATGAAGTGATCTGTATATTACTATCATCAAGCCTAAGTGGCACCGTCCAAAGCGCAAGGCTCGCTAAAGATATGGTCGACTATGATAAGATCCATATCATCGATAGCCTCAGCGCAACGATCGGTATCAGGGTCTTAGTCGAAGAGGCATTAAAGATGGCAAATGATGGTAAGGATGCTAAGACGATCGTCGATACGATCGAAGATATCAAGGGGCGTTTGATGATCTTAGCTGGTATCGATACCCTTGAATACCTATGCATGGGTGGCCGTGTATCAAAAGCAGTGGCTACGATCGGTGAATTCGCTAATATCAAGCCGATCATAACCGTATCAAAGGAAGGTAAAGTCGAAGTATTAACCAAAAGACGTGGTACTAATAAGACCTTAGCCCACTTAAAAGACATGATCAAAGCTTACCAGATCGATGACAGATACAATATCTTCAGCATCTATTCACATGGCGAAGATAATACCAAGCGCTTAGAAGAGCTACTAGATATGCGGATCGATGAAAGGGTCCAACTTGGTCCAACGATCGGCGCTCATGTCGGCCCTGGTGCCTTCGGTGTCGTCTTTGTGACAAAATAAGTATCGGGATGTGTAAATATTACACATCTCTTTTTTATAAATGGGTAATATAAAAGCTCTCAAATGAGAGCTTGATACATGAAGTGGTGCGCCCAACAGGACTCGAACCTGCAACCGCCAGAATCGGAATCTGATACTCTATCCAATTGAGCTATGGGCGCATATCTGAACTACCAAAACCGCCAGTACGCTTTGTATCAACGGCTTCTTCTTCGGCTAGATAATAAGCTAAAAAGACACCCTGAGCAAATCTTTCGCCTTTGGTGATATGTAAGTCATGGTCAGAGTTATTCTTGATGGCGATGATGATATGACCTTCATTATCAGCGCCATAGTAATCGGCATCGATGATACCTACAGTATTTAGTAATGTCATCTGATGTTTAAAGCCAAAGGATGAGCGCGGATAGATCTCTAATACATAGCCATCTAGCATCTTGCATCTGATACCCGTCGGTATCTTGACCATTTCTTGTGGCATAAGCAAGATATCAACAGGACATACAAAGTCATAGCCGGCACTAGATACCGTTGCTCTTTTAGGCAAGATGATATCTTCATAGCCATCTTCTGTATAAGAAACGAGCTTATTTAGATCATCTAAATACTGTCTTTTCGATACTTTTTCAAACTTTCCGACATACATAACAAAAAAATTATACTAAAATTCTTGTCAAAATAAAATACCTATGTTATGATACTAAGGCGCGACAGCTAAAGCGCAACTTGAAGAAGTACTCAAGAGGCTGAAGAGGTGCCCCTGCTAAGGGCATAGGTCGAGTTAAATCGGCGCGAGGGTTCAAATCCCTCCTTCTTCGCCAGTAAGACCGATGGTCCGGTGGTGTAGCGGTTTAACATGCCTCCCTGTCACGGAGGAGATCGCGGGTTCGATTCCCGTCCGGACCGCCATATAAAGTGCAGATGTAGTTCAATGGTAGAACGCGACCTTGCCAAGGTCGACACGAGGGTTCGATTCCCTTCATCTGCTCCATTAGATTATCAAGCCCTGAAAGATCGGGGCTTTATTTTATTGTTGGGAAGAGATTGGGAAGATCCTTTCTGATTGTTGATGATGGGACATCCCATTGACAGTCATTCAGCCTTTATTTAAACTATCGATGTCAGAGCTGTGGAAACTCAAGAAGCCCATTTGCGATAGAGGTCGCTCTTTTGAGCGGCTTTTATTTTATATCGCAACTTCATTAAAAGCTCCATCTCTGGAGCTCATATCTTAAGTTTATCATACACCTCTTTACCGATCTTACCGATGATCCTAAGATCAGTATCGACGTGGTCTTTATCATATACCGATACACCGATATAGTAATTATGACCATTTATCCCTAATACCCCTACATCATGCCTTAGATAGTCGAGTTCACCTGTCTTATGGGCAAAGTCTACATCATCACTGATATAACGCAGTAGAAGGTCTTTAGAGCGCTGTCTTTTAAGGATACTGATCGAAAGGTCTATTAACTCATCATTTAAGATATCATGATGATAGAGGGCTTTAAACAGGCGATACATGTCATCTTGTGATGTATAGTTATCTTTACCTGCTATGACTGCCTTTTGATCAAGCATATGACGACCTAAGCTAGTATCTTTAAGCCCGATCTTTTTAAAGTAGGCATTGATCTTATCAAAGCCTAAGATATCGATAAGGACATTGGTCGCGGTATTATCTGAACTTATGATCATCCATATCACAAGCTCACTTAATGGATAATACCTTTCACCATCTTCAAAAAATTGAGTATCATCTAAGATCTGATCTTTATTGACTAAGACCATTTGGTCTAAAGTCATATGACCTTTTAAGACTTCATCAAAGACACAACACATGATACCGACTTTGATGAGTGAAGCTGACCTGTATACCTTATCCATGTCTTTTTGATAGATGATCTCATCTTTATCGATATCCGCTATAAGGACGCTGATATCAGCCTTATAAGGTGTTAGATCTAATTCCATCACTTGATCTTCTTATCAGGGCGTTTACGAGCGTTATAGCGATCAAGTTCATCTTTGATCGATTCTGGTATCTCTTTTACGACTGGCAAGCATTTGGCATTCATAAGATCATCCACAAAGTCACGGATGAAGTCGATATCCTCTTGCATATGAGGGATGCTCATGAGGGCATAGGTATCTTGACGGTTATGGATAAGATACATATCACCCTTGATGATCCTGGCAAAAGACATCGAAGGGATACCTTTATCGGCAAATGGTGTTGAATCACTGGAGTAGACACCTTGGGATACTGACAATGGATATCCTTTCATCAGGGCTCTATATTCTAAGTAGTTACATAACTTCTCTTCACTTGAGCAGACCGCGATCGGATGACCTAAGGTCGTACCGACCATATCGAGGTTGACACAGAATTTGACCTTATCAAGTTCATCCTTATGACTTTCTACATAAGCCTTAGAACCTAATAGACCTCTTTCTTCACTACCACAGAAGACAAAGCGTAAACTATAGCGGTGTTCCTTTTTCGCTAGGTCTTCTAAGATCGCTAAGATCGCGATCGAGCCAGATAGGTTATCATAGATGCCCTTTGATAAAGGGACAGAATCGTAATGCGCAGTGATGACGATCTCATCATCGATCTCACCTTTTAAATAAGCCACGACATTGTGCGATGTGCTCTTGGCTTTTTTGTTGGTCAAAGATATCGTGACCTCTTTTGGATCAAGGTCGACAAGCTTAGCAGCTTCTTTGATATTGATGTTGACACCAGGCAAGATATCTAAGCCTTCTGATACAAAGCTCCTTAACTCTTTATCATCGATATCTTTATCACCTTCTGATAAGCCACCATTGGTGCTGATAAAGCCAACTGCACCGTGTTTTAATAGGTCTTCATAGCGGAAGCGGCCAAGACCTCCTTCAAATAAGACGATCTTACCTTGACACTGGCTCAATGAATAAGCGTCGGTATTGCTTAAGTAGTAAAAAGGTGCAGTAAGCTCTTTGACGCTTTTTGCGCCGCGATATGCTAAGCACGGTATCTCCTTACCATCGACGATCAACTTACCACTAGCCTTATCACCATCGACTTCAAAACCTTCTAATTTGACATCTACACCGAGCTCTTTGATGTAGTCCTTGATGATATTAGCGGCCTTTAGCTCTTCTTTAGAACCACCAGTGCGGATAAAACCTAATTCATCAAATAGTTTTTTCATTGTCTTCTTTTTCATCTTAACCTCCAAAAAAGGTAAGCTGATGCTTACCTTATACTTTGTACTTCAACTTCTTTCGCGACGACGATCTCGCGTCTCATATCGTCATTTTCGACACAGGTCTGTAAAGTGACGAACTTATCACCTGGTTCGATATCGACGCCAGTGTCATAGAATTGGACCTTTTCAACTTCGCTAAGATAGTATTCAAGTTCTTCATCTGTCCACTCAGTAAACATGTAGTTCATACCATCCGCAAGCGGTTTGATTGGATCACCTGTTAGTTCAGCATAATAGACATAGGCGATCTCATACTTTCTGACTTCGTTTTCTAAGACGAGATAGAAGTATTTGTTGTCTTCGTAGTTCTCTTCATCGATGAGTAATTCAAGCGGTGTGAAAAAACGTGTACGCGTTGGATCTAGTGATTCATATACGTAGTGACCATAGATCGTGATATTGGTGCTAGTTGCTAGATCGACATATGGATCGACGAAGATACTTCCTTCTTCAGAGTATTCCATCGTCTTCCAGTCAGTACGTAAGTACTTATCATAACCAGCGTTATAAGCTGTACCTTGACCACTGTATTGGACCATCGGTAAGTTGATGATGCCACTTTCGAAGATGATCTCACCGACGTAGTCGCTGTTGATCGCGTAGTTTGCATCCCAGATCTCTGGATATGTAGACCAGTCGATCGTCTCACCACTTGGTGTTGTCGTCGTTGTGCCACTTGGTGATGTGGTTGGATCATTGTCCTTATTGCCACCACCTTGTAAGATCACAAAGATGAGCACGGCCAAGACGACGATGGCGGCGATGATGATCGGGATGAGGATCTTCTTCATGTCCTTTTTTGGACCGCCACCATTTGGCTCTTCTTCGTATTCCTCTTCCTCTTCTTCATATTCCGCTTCATCTTCGACTTCTGTTCCATCGAAGATGCGTGTATTGTCCTCTACTTCTTCGTAATCTTCTGTTTCTTCGTATTCTTCAGTAACTTCTTCGTTAGTATCTACTTCTTCTGATGTTTCTTCATCGTTAAGTAGATCTTTGTTGTCTTCGATCATAATTTACCTCTCTTTGTATTGACTTGCTTATTATAAACTATATGTCAGATCAATGCTAGTTTATGACCCGATAAAATACGCATAGTACTCATCGAAGGTGATCCCTGTATCATGGATATACTTAGCCACCTCTTTACCGACATAGCGATAATGCCATGATTCATACATATAGCCAGTGATATCTTCCTTATCTTCAGGATAGCGCAAGATAAAACCATACTCATAGGCGTGCTCATCGAGCCATGCCTTCGCATCGGTATATTCAAAGCTACCAAGATCACCACCCGGCTCGATCAGATCGACGACACGACCAGTCTGATGATCAGAAAAGCCCGGTCTTGCGCTATAGGTATCGACCACTTCTTGTGGATCAGTCGCTAGGTAACGGTTGTAGATATTGACTTGTGAATCATAGGAGCGATATGCCGAGGTGATCCATACATCGATCCCTTCACTCATCATTTGATCTGCCATCGCTGTATAAGCCTCATAAGTATCACGGTCTAGATAGGCATCAAGACCATAGTAGCTATCGATATGGACGAGGTCTTCTGGCACATAGTCTTCGATCGTATAGTACTTATTGGCGATCATAAGATCACCCTTTGATGTATCAGAGACCATCGTATCGGTATATACCTCATGGTCACGATCACAATTAACATGCTCAACGACACTTCTGAGATCTGTTTCACCAACACTATCGATATAAGCTAGATAGCGATCTAATCGATCATGGATATAATACGATGTCTTCATAAGGGCTAAGGTCGTCGCATCATATGTGTCACTATAATAACCCTTATTGACGATCATCAAACGATCATCTGCATCAAGTCCATCTAAGGCTAGATATTCATCTAGCTTAGCTTCATCAAAAGTCGGATCATTTATAAGATCCATGAGTTCACTATCATAAGGCTCTTTTTCGATGATATTGATACTATCATCACTCAAGCTTTCGATGACCTTGATCTCATCATCGCTATAGCCGATATCCTTTAGTGTATTATTTGCACAAGCACTTAAGGTCAGGGCTAATAAAAATACTAATAATAACTTCATGCTAGGGAGATGATGCTAGCTAAGATCATAAAGACGATGACAGTCAAGATGATGATACGATATAAGATCAGATGTTTTCGCACTTGATCGCCCCTTCTAGCGCTATCTTCATCATCCTGGTAAAGCTATTTTGTCTTTCTTCCGCAGTCGTTACTTCATCAGTCACAAAGGAATCAGAGATCGTCAATAGGCATGCTGCCCTTTTATTTAAGACTTGGGCATTGCTGAAAAGGGCAAAGCTTTCCATCTCAACACAAACACAACCCTTTTTTACGATCGGCTCGATATAGCTTTTATCACCTTGACGATAGAAGACATCTGATGAGTGGGTGCCGGCTTTGATGACTGGGATATCTAATTCCTTAGCTGCTTCTTCTAATACTTCATTGAGCTCTTTTGATGGATAGTTGATATCACTATCATAGCCACATTGGACCTTGGCATATGATGATTCACTGTAGGCCTTATCGACTAAGACGACATCATAGACATTGACATCTTTGACATAGCCACCAGCACTACCGATGCGGATGATATTCTCAACACCGTATTGGGTATAGAGTTCATATGAGTAGATACCGATACTTGGCATACCCATACCAGAACCCATTACTGATACCCTGTGACCTTTGTAGGTACCTGTATAGCCATACATATTGCGGACACTATTAAACATGACCGCATCTTCTAAAAAGGTCTCAGCGATGAATTTAGCTCTGAGGGGATCGCCTGGCATCAGGACAGTCTTTGCGATATCGCCCATTTGGGCATTGTTGTGGGGTGTAGCCATTTTAATTTCCTCCTTTAAATGTGCTAAGTATATTCGTATCGAATGAGAAGGACATCTTCTCTTTATGACGGTAGCGTTTGATCGCATTCTCGATCAGGATATCACACTCCTTACTGAAGTCGATACCCTTTTCTTTCCATAAGTAGAAGGCTAAAGAGCCAGGGATCGAATTGAGCTCGGTCAGATAGATATGATCTTCACTATCGACCATAAAATCGATCCGACATACGCCATAGGCATCAAGGGCTTTATAAGCCTTTAGGGCATAGTCCTTGATCGTTTTGGTCAACTCTTGACTTATATCCGCTGGGATACGCCTTGATGTATTAGCCATCCCACCTTTTGTGCCTTTTAAAGGTCCTTTTTTAGCGCCTTTTGTACCACCTTCATACTTATCGGCAAACGATAAGATCTCATCGTTTTTTAAGACCTCTTCTAAAGTCGATACCCTATATCCATCGACATCACCGATGATCGAACAGTTGATCTCTTTAAAGTCCTCTAAGTATTTTTCTACTAAGATCTTGTCATCATAACGCAAGGTCTCTTTGATCTTCTTCTCTAGTTCTTCTTCACTATGGACCACTTCGATCCCGATCGAACTGCCGAGGTTAGCTGGTTTGAAGATGACTGGATAGCCGATCTTAGCGATCTTTTCTTTTACTGTATCATAGCTTTCTTTATACTCAAACCTTGTAAAATAGGTCCAAGATACAAGCGGTAGATCGTGATAAGCTAAGACCTCTTTTTGGATGACCTTGTCTTGGCCAATAGCACTAGCCATGACACCACTTGATGTATACGGTAATCCCATCATTTCTAAAAGGCCTTGTAATGCACCATCTTCGCCATTTGTACCATGCATCACTAAAAAAGCGACATCAAGATACTCTATATAGCTCTTTTTAAAGACGCTGTCTTTGACTTCTCTTAAATAGACCTTGTCGTTATCTTTGACAAGGGATACCTTCATAAGACGTGCACATAGGCCATTTAGGTCATAGTAATTTTTGATATCCCATAGATCATCACCGATATACATATCACCGTTTTTAGCGATATATACCGGGATCACTTCGTATTTATCTTGATCGATGGCATGTAATGCTTGGTTACCACTGATACAAGAGATCTCATGTTCGCAAGCCTTGCCACCAAAGAATATACCTACTTTTAACTTCATCTATTTCCTCCTCACCTTAAAAATACGTCAGGTAGATCATTTTCTAAGAGAATAGTATCATCTTTTGTAAAGTTTTGGTATATATGCCCAAAAGCTTCCTTGACATCATCGACGATCTTGACTTCTGCCATATCAAAGCCACCTTCTTTAAGTCCTTCAACGATGGCTTTAGCACGTACTTGACCAACCAATACCACATGATCGACTTTACCAGGCATATACAACCCAAATTCCTTGTTGTAACGATATTCATCTTTACCAAGGTCGATAAGACCTGGGGTGATGATGATGCGCTTATTAGGCATCTTACTTAAGACATCTAAGGATAATTTACTAGAGACGGGATTAGAGTTGAAGGCATTATCGACAAAGTGATAACCGTTGATGATCTTGGTCTCTAAACGATGTTCGATCGGTCTTAGGTCTTTTATCGCATCTTGCATATCGCTTATCGATACCTCGAGCTTTTGACCTAAGGCGATGCCTAATAGTATATTGATGATATTGTGCTTACCTAAAAGCGCTGTTTCAAATAAGACCTCTTCATCATCGATCATGACCTTAAAGGATGCCCCATTTTGATCGTAACTGATATCATATGCTTTAAAATCGACATCTTCACTATCGATACCGATCCTGATAAGCTCAGCTTTAGTGTGGAAGTTATGTGACCTTATATAGTCGTTGTCCATATTGATGATGCCGACCCCATCATTCGGTAACATCTCGATCACCTTGCATTTTTCCTTGATGATATTATCGATCGAGCCAAAGGTATTCAAATGTTGCGGGCCGATCGATGTAAGGACACCGATGCTTGGTTTTACCATATCCACGAGATAGCGGATATCATCCACATGGTCAGCACCCATCTCACATAAAAAGAGTTCATGATATGGTTTTAGATTCTCTCTTATTACCCGGGTAATGCCCATTGGCGTGTTATATGAAGCTGGTGTCATCAATGTATAGTATTTCTTATCCAAGATGGCATTTAAGACATTCTTGGTACTGGTCTTACCATAAGAGCCCGTGATCGCCACCTTTTTGAGCTCTGGTGACTTCTTTAAGATCTCCCTAGCTTCATTCTCAAAACCTTTATTGATATAGCCTTCGATCGGTGATGTGATAAGGCCCATCGGATAGATCAAAAGCCAAGAGATGATCGGCACAAGGACCGCCATGATCACATGGTCGATACCTAAATTCATAAACATGATGATATATAAAACATCTAATATACCGATACATAAGACCTGTCTTTTGACCCTATCGGTATAGACTAAAGGTTTGATATAGCTCTTTTTGGTCTCCTTGTATAAAAATAAGATCGCCGTGATGATAGTCACTAAAGTGACCATCAATCCTTCTATATTTTTGACATAGGTCGTAAATAGATATTCAGCGATAAAAGATATCGCGACATAGGTAAAGTAGCCATTGACCTTGATATTCTTAAAATCTAAAAGCCACTTCGTATAGCGATCTAAGCCATAGCGATTTTGTTGGAAAACAAGCAAGGCATGCTCCAAGTAAGTGATACTCAAAAAGATAAAACTCAATATACTAACGATCTTCAACATTTATATAATCCCTCTTTAAAAATGCATCTAAGACAAGGTCAAAACGCTTGTACTGATGGAAATAGGCATAGTGATCATCATTCTCAAAGACGACTAGTGCACAATCAGGCATCAGCCTTTCGATCTCCTTGCCCATCCAAAGCGGTGTCGCTTCATCCTTATCGCCAAAGACTAAAAGCGTTTCAGTATCGATCTTAGGCAATAGGTCACGGACATCGTAATTGACCGTCTTGACTAAGACCCTGCGCATCGTCTCACTGGCATTCTTGTAGTCTTCACTTCCCATATTGTCTTGTAGTTTCTTTAAATAGACCTTAAAAGGACCGATCGATAAGATCTTTTTCCCTAGTTTATATGTATAGGTCTTGATATACCAAGCCAAGGTCCGTTTTGGTCTTAAACCAGCAGCGCCAGTCAAACACATCCTTCTAACCGGATATCTATAGGCGTAATCAAAAGCGATCCGCGCCCCAAAGGAGTGACCGATCAAGATCGGTTCTTCGATATGGAAGTGATCATTGAAGTGCTTTAACCAGGTACTGTATTCAGGGATACCAAAAGCTTCGTTTGGTTCTTCACTTTCACCAAAGCCAGGTAGATCCATCACATAGACCTTGAAATGATCTTTTAAGAAAGTAGCGATATAAGCCATCATCTCGATATTCTGGCCCCAGCCATGTAGTAAGATGACATCTCTTCCCTTGTCGCCATAGACCATATATTTGACTTCGATACCATCGATCTTTATCTTTGCCATGCGCTTATTATATCATCCTTCGCTTGGTTCTGTTCTCTTAGTCTCTTTTTTCTTGCGTTTAACTTTAGGCTTGATGATCCTGAAGATGACCCCATCATTCATATTCTCACCAACGGCCTTATAACCATAGGTCTCGGTGACCCTTTTAACGATCGATAGTCCTAGACCGAATTTACCCTTGTTACCCATCTCATATGGCTTAAATAAGCTCTCGATCCGTTCTTTATCCATCAGTTCACCATCATTGTAGATGGTAAATTCAACTTCACTCAAGGTGATCTTGACGATCGTCTTGGCATAGCGAAGCGCATTATCTAGTAGATTCTCGATCACGATGAGCCAACTTTCCCGATCACCGTGGAAATAGACATCTTCAAGTTCAGTCTCGATCTTGATATCACCCCTTAAGACACTAGCGGCCATGATCGCTTCCTTGATGACTTCGACCATATTGACATTATCACCGACGCTGGTGTCATCTTCAAGATAGCCCATCTTGTTGAAGGTGATGAGACTATAGACCTTCTTCTCCAAGCGGTCGGCATTATCGATGATGACATCGACACTTTTCTCTAAGGTGTCATATGGATAGATCCCATCCTTGATCGATTCGCTGTAGGATTTGATGGTGGCGATCGGTGTCTTGAGGTCATGGGAGATATTCTGGATCATCTCTTCACGGATCTTGGATTGTCTGGATAATTCCTCATTCATATCCTTGACCGCTTCACCGACTTCCCCGATCTCATCATGGCGATATAGCTTGAGGTCAGCCTTATCACCACGGCGCAATTTCTCGATGTAGTTTTTGATCATGTTTAATGGACGGATCAGAGAAAAGACCCAGATCGATAGGAAGGTGTAGATGATAAGGACGATGATCATCGTGATATTGACGGTGCTATTGACTAGCGCTGAGCGCATCGCACTGCGGTAGTCATCTTTAACGATCGAGACGACGCTGTATTCACTATCATCGATGGCGATCTGTCTGATGGTATAGATGACATCAGTATCACCATAATTCAAGGTCCCATCATAGATCTCACTATTTTGATAAGGGTCGATCTGTGAAAGGATCACCGAAGTCCTTGTCCCTTCGATACTAGAGATATAGTGACCAGTATCTTTGGAGTAGAGGTAATGTGATACATTACTGTCCTCGTCATCTTGGATCGAGATACTGTGGCGAAGACGGTTGATATAGTCATCTTGGACGGTATGGATATAGTCATACATCTGATTGTTGATGTAGCTATCGATATTCCTTGGGATAAAAGTAAAAAAGAACAGTAAGAAAAAGACGACGACAAAAAATGACAGCGTCACAAACTGTTCCATCAAAGTCAGATTTTTGACCCAGATCCTGATCCGTTTCATCCTAAGCGATAACCAAAACCGTAGATGGTCTGGATATTGATATTAGGCATCTTCTTGCGCAAGCGCCTTAATGTATCATCGACGACACGATCTGAGCCATAGAAATTCTCATCCCAGACCTTGACTAAGATCTGTTCCCTTAAAAAGGCTGTCCCTTTATTCCTCACAAACAGCATCAATAAATCAAACTCCTTGGTGGTGAGATCGATCGGAACGTTATTCTCATAGACGATCCTCTGGTTCTCATCGATCTCATAACCATCGACTTCGATCCGCTCGCCTTCTTTATACACGCGCTTCATGATATTGTTGACCCGAAGGACGAGCTCCTTAGGTGAAAATGGCTTGGTGATATAATCATCACTACCTTTTTCTAAACCGATGACCCTATCAAATTCCTTGTCCCTAGCGCTCATGAAGATGACTGGGACGTCTTTGTTTCGAGCCTTGATCTCTTCGATCAAGTCAAAGCCACTTTTGTCATCTAGCATGATATCCAAGACCCATAGATCACATGGGTCATCTAAATGGGCATAGGCCTCATCAAAAGTCAGATAGGAATTGACATAATATCCTTCCTTCTGTAAGTATCTTTTGACTAATTCATTGAGATCTTTCTCATCTTCGACGACATTGATTATCTTCTTCATCCTATATACCCTTTATCCTTGAGACATCCTAAGATATCATCGACATATCTTTGACATTTTTCATCGCTATCCGCTTCGACCATCACCCTGATAAGCGGCTCGGTGCCACTTGGTCTTACTAGAATCCTTCCATCATCACCAAGCTCGTCATCTTTCATTTGGACATAAGCTAAGATATCACCATCATTCATGATATCTTCTTTATATTCGGTCTTTTTATTGACTAATAATTGTGGATAGATCTTAACGTCATCAGCTATTTCCTTCAAGCTCTTATTTTCTTCTTTTAAGATCTTAATGATCCTTAAAGCCGTCTTTAAGCCATCACCAAACATCCCATCTTCCTTTATGATGATATGACCTGATTGTTCACCACCGAGGTCATAGTCATTATTGATCATCATATCAGCGACATTCTTATCGCCAACACTGGTCTTGACACTTTGGATGCCGACTCTTTTAAAGGCTTTATATAGACCGAGATTACTCATGACGGTGGTAACGACCATATCATCATGTAGTTTGCCCATCTTTTTCAAGTATCTAGCTAAGATATACATGAGCTTATCACCATCGACGACTTCACCATTTTCATCGATCGCTAATACCCGATCAGCATCACCATCAAACGCAAAGCCCATATCAAAGCCACCTTTGACATATCCTTTGAATCTATCTAGATGAGTAGAACCACAATCGACATTGATATTGATCCCATCAGGACGATCATTCAATATAGCAATATCAGCTTCAAAATATTTCTTATATAAGTCAAAGGTATAGGTAGCTCCACCATTGGCGAGATCAAAAGCGATCTTCATACCGCTTGTATCGGTGTAGAAGTGATCATGTAGCCACTTGACATAGTGGGCACTAGCTTCCTTATAATCATATATCTCACCGATCTTATCACCACTAGCCTTATCTAAACTTATCTTACCATCGATATAGTCTTCGATCTCCTTTTCGATCGTACTGTCGATCTTTAAGCCATCCTTGGCGAAGATCTTGATGCCATTGTCGTAGTATGGATTATGGCTCGCTGAGATCATGATCCCAACATCGAAATCCTCAGTCTTAGTCGTATAGGCTAAAGCCGGGGTCGATGTATAACCCATCGTATAAGCCTTAGCGCCATAGGCGCTGATCCCACTAGCCAAAGCACTCTCTAACATCGATGAAGAGATCCGCGTATCCTTGCCGATGACCACCATATCATACTTATGACCTAGATAAGCACCGACTTTATAAGCTAATTCTGGGGTCAATAGATCATTGGCGACCCCTCTTATCCCATCAGTCCCAAAGTAGCGCATCATTGTACCGCCTCTTGTGATGGATCAGTGGTCGTATTAGTATCCGTCGCTGTCAGGGTGATATTTAAAGTCAACTGATTGAGCGAGAAGGATACTAAGGAATTAGTGGTGCTCAATTCATATTCTAGTGGTAGATCATATGTACCAGGCATCAAACTCTCTAGGTCGATAAAGACAAAGATATCGTTGGCGCTGATCGCATCGATATTCCTTTGCGTACCAGTGACCGTCACATCGACATGGGTCTGGTTATCTAAGACCGTAGCCGCGTAGTTATTATTGTTGTTGCGATAGTTGATCGCGACATTCTCTAGTGTCTTACTAGCCCTATCAGCTAAGGTGATATTCAAGGTGACCAGTGATACATCACTACCACTGACCCCTTCTGGTAAGGTCACTGGTGCTGTGACGGTCGTAGAACCCGTTAATGTAGAGGCGTCGTAATTGATCGTGACTTGACTGATGCTGTTTAGGACGCTCTCTGAGCCATAGATCGTAGCTGTCTGTCTATCCATCGTGAGACTATCGATCGCCATATCATTTGGCACTTCACCACTAAACTCTAAGACGATCGGGACGGTCTTATGTGGTGATGATACCGATACCGAGACATGGACCGTGCTTGGCACGATCTCGGCCGTAACTGGATTACCACTATTGTCATAAGCGACAAGTTGGGCATCGGTCTCAAAATCCGCGGTCTGCCCAGAGACATCGATCAAGGCCTTGACCATCGCGATCGAATCAAGGGTCGATCTTGAAGCCCTAATATTGACACTGGTGCCATCGGTAAAGACCGGTGTACCTAAGACATAGCGTGAGTCCATTGCATCGGTATTGATAAAGTCATAACCGATCTCAAAGCTCTGGGTGGTCTTTCTAGCTAAAGTGACCATGACATCAGTCGGATTAGTTGTCGCTGTGACATTATCACCATAACCAGTCGCTGTCAGTTTTACTAAATGGGTGCCTTCAGTATACCCATCGAGATTGATCGAACAGTATCCGGTCCTTGTAGCGGCGTTATTGACATTAGCCGCATCACCAGTGATCGTCACTTCACAAGTCTCCGGTAAGCCACTGACTTCAAAGGATTCGGTATTATATACCGCTCTGACGCCGACGTTATTCAATGTTCTAGCGCTTGATAGGGAAGTCGCAAAGATGCTATTTTCCGAGTCATAGTTGACGGTGACATATAAGAAGATCGCCAAAAGTAATGAGACGATCGGCAGATAGCGCTTGGTGAAGATGACCTTATCGACAAGGCCAGAGAACCAACGGAAGATCCTAAAGAAGCCATCCTCCATATTGCCATAGGCATTGGTCACGCGCTTGCTTTGATCGGCGATCTTTTTAGCGATCTCGACCTTATCTTGGTTACGATCATTCTTTTTGGCCATTGTCGTCACCTCCTGTATTGTCAACGATCTGGATCACTTCATCATCATCCAAGACCGCCTTGTCTTTGTTTTGATAGTACTCGTATTTGCGGCGATTGTTCCGTGGCATCTTCATCTCTTCTTCGACTTGCGCTGCCACTTCACTCGCTACTTCCTTCTTTGCTTCTTTAGCTTTTTTCTTCTTACGGCGTTCCTTATCAAAGAGACTGAAACCACGCTTTTCTTCTTCATCGGATTTGGTGATGACGACTTCAGTAGTGTCATCGATGAATAGGCTTGTACGTTGTTTACTATCATCACGGATCTCGATCTCATCGTTTAAGATGACCTTGCGCAAGTGATCCTTTAATTGCGTTTCATCAACAGAGAAGATCTTACCTTTTTCGGCGATCGATATACCTGATGTCTCTTCCGATACGACGATCGTCAAAGAGTCAGTGACTTCAGCGATACCCAAAGCCGCCCGGTGTCTTGCTCCATAACGTGATGGCAAGTCTTCATTGGTCGGTGGAAAATACGCACTGGCACAAGCGATCTTATCACCTTGGATGATGACAGCCCCATCATGTAGTGGTGTCGTTGTGATAAAGATACTGGTAAGTAATTCTTTGGAGACCGTCGCATTGATGGCGATACCGGTCTTGATATAGTCTTGCATCGATTGGGACTGCTCAATGGATATAAGAGCACCGACTGACTCTTCACTTAACACCATGACAGCCTTATACACCTCATCGACCAATCTTTCTTTTTCGTTGGACAATAAACTCGTGATCTTGGAAAAGACCCCGGTCTTACCGATCCGCTCTAAAACACCACGGATCTCTGGTTGGAAGATGATGATGATCGCCAAAAAGCCCCAGTTGATAAACATGTCAAAGAAATATGACACGGTGGTAAGTCCTAATAGTCTAGCTAGACCATTGACGATGAGGATCAAGATGATCCCCTTAAAGATCTGGATCATCCGGGAATTGTTGCGGACAAATTTGATCGCATAATATATCACAAGCCACATGATCGCGACATCAAAGAAGATCCTTGATATCGTCCATATGCTTCTAAGCGTCACACTAATCGAGTAATCAGGCATGTACTACCTCCTTGGTTTTTATATTATAACACATGCGAAAGCGCGTAAAGTAAAACCTATATAGCTAGTATATGGTATAATACCACTCATGAGTGAAAACGTAGTATCTTTAAAGTGCGCTGATAAAGCGATATATCTGGTAAAGACCGCCCATGTCTCCAAAAACAGTGTCGAAGATGTCAAAAAGACGATCGAAGAGATCAATCCTGATGCGATCTGCATCGAACTTGATGAAGATCGCTATCGTAAATTAGACCACAACGACACTTGGAAGCAGATGGATATCAAAGAGGTCATCAAAAGTGGCAAGGTCGGCTTTTTACTTGTCAATATGATCTTAGGCTCCTTCCAAAGAAGGATGGCTGGCAAGATGGAATCAAATTCCGGTGGTGAGATGATCATGGCCATGGATATGGCTAAGGAGAAAGATATACCACTGGTACTAGCTGATCGTGATATCAATACGACCTTCAAGCGCATCTGGTATAACCTCGGCCTATGGGAGAAATGTAAACTTCTAGCAACCATCATCTTTTCCATCTTCGATGATGAAGATATCAGTGAAGAAGATCTCGACAATCTCAAAAGATCTGATGTCTTAGATGCCGCGATGAATGAGATCGGTAAGGAATTCCCTAATGTCAAAAGGATCTTAGTCGATGAAAGGGACATGTATCTAGCCCAAAAGATCAAGACCGCCCCTGGTGAAAAGATCGTCGCCGTCATCGGGGCTGCACACGCTAACGGTATCATCAAACACATCGATGAAGATATCGATCTTGATAAACTATGTGATCTGACTAAAAAGAAAAGCCTTATCGGCACCTTACTAAAATGGGGCATCCCTATCGCTCTTATCGTCATGATCATTTACAGTTTCATCCAATCTTTTGAAACAGGTATCGATCAGATATTATCGTGGTTTCTATTTTGTGGCGTTGGTGCCGCTTTAGGTTCGATCTTAGCTTTAGCTAATCCCCTGACCATCATCGTCTCCTTTATCGTCGCCCCTTTTACCGCGATCAATCCCTTACTTGCAGCTGGTTGGTTTGCCGGACTAATGGAATTATCGATAAGGAAGCCAAGGGTACAGGACTTTGAAGATCTATCTAAGGATACACTGACTTTAAAGGGCTTCTATAAGAATAGAGTCACCAGAGTCTTACTTGTCGTGTTACTCTGTAATATCTTCTGTTCGATCGGATCGGTCATCGGTGGTATCGATGTCGTTAGATCCTTTATCGGTCTATTATAAAAACGTGCATGTGCACGCTTTTTATTTGGTCTTACGGATGATGATCTCTTCAAGCTTATGTCGTTTGATCTTGATGACCTTGAGTTTGACCCCATCTTCTTCGACTTCGACCGTTGTATCATCTTCTGGCACTTCATCAAGCCGTGCTAAGACATAACCACCGATCGTATCGTATTCTTCTGACTCTTCTTTAAAGGCCTTGATCTTCGTTAGTTCATAGACATCTTCTAAAGCCATCGAGCCATTGACCTTGTAGGTATTATCATCGATCTTGATATATTCTTTTTCTTCGCTGATATCATATTCATCATAGATATCACCGACGATAGCTTCTACTAGATCTTCCATCGTGACGATCCCATCGATGCCGCCATACTCATCGACGACGATCGCAAAGTGGTTCTTCTTTTTGCGCATCTCATCAAAGAGATAGTCGGCCTTTAAAGTCTCAGGCACAAAGTACGGCTTGCGCATGATCTTTTTAAGATCGAAATGCTCAGTGTCAGCTAGAAAGATATCCCTAGCATATACTACCCCGACCACATCATCTTCGGCCTTATTGTAGACCGGAAGACGTGAAAGACCATATCTTCTTATGACCTCTTTGATCTTAGGGTAATCATCAGTCTCTTTGATGGCGATCATATCGGTCCGATGGGTCATGATCTCCTTGATCGTAATATCATCGAACTTGAAGACATTTTGGATCCATTCATTCTCATCTTCATCGATGATCCCTTTTTGACTACCTAAAGCCGCCATTGATCGGATCTCTTCTTCCGAGACATCGTCATCTTCCTTATCTGGATCGATCCGAAATAGGCGCAAGACACCATTGGTCGTCTTGGATAATAACCACACGATCGGTCGCATGACCTTTTCTAAGAAGGTTATCGGACCTGAAGTGATATTAGCTACTTCATATGGATGATGCATCGCGATCTGCTTAGGGACTAATTCGCCGAAGATCAGGGTGAAAAAAGATAAGATGATCGTGATGACGATAACGGCTAAGGTATCTAATAATGAAAGTGACAAAGCGGTAAAACCTAGGTCATAATAGACCCAATCGACAAGGTAGCCACTAAAGCTATCAGCCGCAAAGGCACTACCTAAAAACCCTGCTAAGGTGATACCGACTTGGATCGTCGATAAGAAACCAGTTGGTTCTTTATTCATGTCGTAAAGGCGTTTAGCCTTCTTATCACCATCTTCGATCCGCTTTGAAAGTAAAGCTGGATTAAGGGAAACAACTGCCATTTCACTAGCAGCGAAAAACGCATTGAGTAAGATCAGGACAACTTGAACGATAAGTTGTATGGGTATACTATCCAAAAATACATCACACTCCTTTATATTTGGACATGAATGTATTCTAGCCTTTTAATACATAATAGTCAAATATGACAAAAGCCCCCTTGGGGCTAGTGTCTAGTGACGATATGATAGTAAGTCTTTTGCGTCAAAAGATAGACGATGATATAGAAGACCACAAAGGCGATAGTGACGATGATCGAAGTATACAGATACATCGATGAAGGACTTTGAGCTAAGGTCGATACGATACCACCGACCATCTTATAGGAGCCAAATAGATGGATGATGGCGATGATAAGGGGCATAAAGAAGACAAAGATGACTTGACTGTTGATCGTCTTTTTGATCTCTTTGTCACTAAGACCGACTTTAGTCATGATCTTATAGCGATCCTTATCTTCATCACCTTCCGATATCTGCTTATAGTACATGATAAGGATGATACTTAACATAAATGCCACCCCTAAAAAGATCCCCAAGAATAAGAATGCTGCATAGATGCCTCTTAAGGCGGTCTCAAAGTCAGCCTTATAAAGGGTCGTAAGGGCTTTTTCTGGATATGTATCATACACATCACTCAAGAAATCAAAGTCATAATATCCACCATCATTTTCTAAAGGCTTTTTTAGATCAAATAGATATATCCGCCATAAACTGGTGATATCATCGATATCCGCATCATTAAAGACAAGTGTACATTCAGAGCTGTTATTGATGATATCACTATCGGGTAAGATATCGATATTATCATCGATCTGTTCTTTGATCTTATAGTCTTCATCACCTATCGTCATATAGGTATATGGATAATGATCTCCATCATAGACTACTAAGATCTCCTTAGGACCTAGCTTGATATCACTATCAGTAAGCTCATTATAGGTACTATTATCTAAAGCCGTAAAGCCACGATCATTATTGGTATATGAGTCATTTAAGATGAGTTCATGGTCTTCAAAACGACCATATAGTGAGCCATAGTTATAATAGGTAAGATCTAAAGCTTCATTGTCGATACTAGCTAAAGAGCTATTTATCGCTTCCACCATCTTTCCATCATCGACATTTGGATCATCGATCTCGATGATCATGTCTTTAGGATACATGAGATCACTAGTGCGCTCTAAGGAAAACCACATACTGGTCGTACTAGCGGTCATGACCAATATCATCGTCGCCATGATGGTGATACTAGCTAGACCCACCGCATTTTTCTTCATCCTGAACATGAGGTTACTGACCGAGATAAAATGACTGGTCTTATAATAGTAGCGCTTGTTTTTCTTTAAGACTTTTAATAAAGCGATACTACCAGCGGTGAATAATAGATAAGTACCCAAGATGACAAGGATGACAGCCGGAAAGAAGATGGCGATCGATGTCATCGCGGTCTGTTCCATATTCGCAAGATAATACCCAGCGACCATACATACTAGACCTAAGATCGCGATGAGCCACTTCGCTTTTGGTTCCTTTTCGCCTTTATCCTTTTCTCTTAAAAGTTTGATCGGATCGGTCTTATAGACGCTGACTGCACTATAGATATATAAAGCGATAAAGAGGATGCTGTAACAGATGAAGATCACTAAGATCGCTGATAGCTCGATCGTAAAGCCAAATATCACAGCAAGACCTAATAGCTTTAAGATGATAAGGAAGGCTAACTTCTCTAAGATGATACCGATTATGATACCTAAGACCATCGATATGGCATATACCATGATCGTCTCAGCGAATAATACCTTAGCGATATCCCTTTTCGATAGACCTAAGACATTGTATAAGCCCAGCTGGCTCTTGCGCTTTTTGATGATAAAGCCATTGGTATAAAAAAGGAAGATCGTCGAAAAGACAAGGATGATACTAAAGCCCATCGACAAGAAGGTCTGGACATATGCCCCAGCATAGGTCATCGTGATCGCTTCATTTTGCGACAAGGAATAGATGATATAAGAAAGGGCGATGATACCCGTGGTCGATAAGATAAAAGGCAGATATAAGCGCCGATCGTGGGTGATATTGTCTTTGGCTAATCTAAAGATCAACTTCATGATCACTCACTCCCCTTTAATAATAAGGTCAAAGTATCCGAGATCTTGGAAAAGAAGTCCTCATAGCGCATGTCACCTTTATATAGCTCATGGAAGATGATGCCATCTTTGATGAATAAGACCCTAGAAGCGTAACTTGCCGCTTTGACACTGTGGGTGACCATAAGGATCGTCTGGCCACTTTGGTTGATCTTTTCAAAGATCCCTAACAATTCATCACTACTCCTTGAATCAAGGGCACCTGTTGGCTCATCAGCTAAGATGAGCTTTGGTCTATTTATTAAGGCCCTGGCAACAGCGACTCTTTGTTTTTGGCCACCGGATATCTCATAAGGGTATTTCTTTAATAAACCCTCTATCCCTAAAGCCTTAGCGATCGGTATGAGCCTTTCCATCATGTCCTGGTATTTGAAGTTAGCTAGGACAAGTGGAAGTAAGATATTATCCTGATTATTGAAATTCGCTAATAGGTCAAATTCTTGGAAGACAAAGCCGAGGTTTTCTCTTCTAAAGACCGTGATATCCTTCTCTTTGATCTCCCTTAGTGACTTACCTTTGAGGTAAACATCACCATCTGTTGGTCGATCTAAAGCCGCTAAGATATTCAAAAGCGTCGTCTTACCACTGCCGGATTCACCCATGATGGCGACAAATTCCCCTTCGCTCACCTTAAAATCGACACCGTTTAATGCTGTAGTTTTATTACCACGTGTTGCGTATACCTTTTTGATATTCCTGACATCTAAAAGTTCCATATACTTTCCTCCTACAGCTATATTCTACTTTTTTGCCTTTTTTGCTTCCTTGATCTTAGCTTACAGATAAAGCTTTAAAGCTTACGCTTATGTAAGATGATCAAAAGTGAGCTTATTAGGCTTAAAGTATAGGGCTACTTTAGTCCCTTCATTGACGATAGAAGTGACACTTATATCGATATCGAGGATATCGCAATACTTCTTGGTCAAATATAAACCGATACCACTAGCTCTCTTATACTTATGACCGACCTTACCACTATAGCCCTTATCAAAGATCAAAGGCAGGTCTTCTTTAGCGATCCCGATACCGGTATCTTCGATATATAAGGTGTCATCTTTAAAGGTTATCGTGATCGTGCCACTACTTTTGGTGTACTTTAAGGCATTGCCTAATATTTGACCGATGATAAAAGCCAACCATTTCTCATCGGATAAAACCATATGTTCGACTTTACCGTAGACCAACTTGATCTTCTTTTGGATGAAGAAGGTCCGATAATAGCGGATCTCTTCGGTTATGACCTTATCAAGATCAACTTGCGTAAAATGATAATCATGATCATTTTCGATGACTTTGAGATAGGAAAGGACCATCTCGACATAACCTTCGATCTTTAAAAGCTCCATCATCAGGGCTGGTTCATCTTTATCCTCTAATAATAGGCGCATCGCTGCGATCGGCGTTTTGATCTGATGAGCCCAGATCGTATAGTAATCGATGATATCACGATACTTGTCGACTTCTTTGGCATTACTGGTCCTGATCATCTCTTTGAGATCTTCGATGATCTTAAGATACTCATCTTCGATGATATCTCCACCTCTAATATCGATATCACTCTCTAGATCTTTTAAAGACATAACACGCTTTGTATGTCTTAGAAACTTGATAAAAGAAAGGATGAAATAAGGGATGATGATGCATAATGATAAGACATCGATATAGATAAAGACTTCCTTTTCGACATCATAGAGAAAAAGGCCGCTATTAAAGGCGGCTAAGATCAAGATACATAAAGCGATGACCCCTCTTTTGGTCTTTAAAAAACTAGTCAGTATCTTCATCTTTGACGATATAACCTTGACCTTTCTTCGTCTTGATAAAGTCATGTAGACCGATATCTTCAAGCTTTTTACGTAAGCGCGCGATATTGACTGTCAGTGTATTGTCGTCGATGAATTCACTGGTCTCCCATAGCTTCTGCATCAGTTCATCACGGCTTACGACCTGACCCTTCTTTTCAAATAAGGCCCTGATGATCCTGAATTCATTCTTAGTGAGTTCGCTTTGTTTATCCGCGTATAAGATCGTCTGATCGTCGAGTTTTAGGATGACATCTTGGACTTTGAGGATATCACCTTCGATCTTATAGTCATAGGCTCGTCTTAATAAGGCTTGGACTTTAGCGACTAAGACATCAAGATCAAAGGGCTTGGCAAGATAATCATCACCACCCATATTCATCGCCATGATGATATTCATATTGTCACTCATCGAAGAGATATATAAGACGGGTACTTTCGAGATCTTGCGGATCTTTTCACACCACATATAGCCATTATAAAAAGGCAAGGAGATATCTAAGATCACCAAAGATGGATCATAAGCGATAAACTGTTCATCGACCTTTTGAAAGTCACTGACCTCTTTAGTAGCTAAGCCATATTTAGCTAGCTTATTTACGATCGCCTTAGATATGACCTCATCATCTTCAACGACGAAGACCCTGTATTCCATCTTTATCTCCACAGTCTTTATTGTAGTAGTATTCGATCACCTTGCGTCTTGTGATGATGCCCATAAAGACTCCTCGATCATCGACGACGGGCACGAAGTTCTGATTCATGATCAGTTGTAGTAGATCGTCGATCTCGGCACTGATCTTGACCGGTTGGTATTTCCTTTTATCGATGATATCGACGATCTTCTCCTTTTCAAGATCATAGATATTCCAGGCATCATCATCTAATAAATGCCATAAAAAATCACCTTCGGATACGGTGCCTTTATATGTACCATCTCTTTTCGAGACGATCGGGATCGCGGTATAACTTTTGACCCTGATCTTTTCGATCCCCTGTCTTATCGTATCGTCATCATCGAGATATTGTAACTCCGCTTTTGGCGTTAGAAAGAATAAGATATTCATTTATTTCACCTCGTTTATATTATAAATGATAACTATGATCGATAGATGAAAAGGTAAAAGAAAAGAGCTATTTAAGCCCTTTTCGCTCTTCTTATTATAGTCCTCTGACAAAGTTTGATACGTCACTGTAGCCAGCTAACTTTGTGACCTTATCGTCTTTTTTGACGATGACCGTTGGTGCTGCCATGATGTCATACTTTTCAACTAAGTCTTGATTTTCAGCTGCATCTAATTCCCTATAGCTGATGCCTTTTTCATCGAGCATCTTCTCAGTGAGCTTACAATTAGGACAGGTCTTTGTCGTAAATAATAGCACTTCACCAAGGTCGTTCTTTGTGATGTGGATCTCTTCTTTTACTGGCTCATCAACAACTTCGACGATCTTCTCTTTGCCGTGTAATATCGAGCTTTCAATACTGTATTCCTTACGATCTATGAACTCCTTAGCTTTACCATCGTTCCAGTTTTGGATCGGACGGTAGTAACCGGTGATACGTGACCAGACTTCTGTCGTCTTACCACAGATCGGGCAGGTGTATTCTTCACCCTTGATATAGCCGTGTTCTGGACAGATCGAGTAAGTCGGTGAGATCGTGTAGTATGGTAAGCGGTAGTTATCCGAGATCTTCTTGACTAGAGTCGCTGCTGCTTTCCAATCAGGTAGTTTTTCACCTAAGAAGGTATGGAAGACAGTACCTGATGTATAGAGCGTCTGTAATTCATCTTGGACGTCTAGTGCGGCAAAGACATCATCGGTATAACCGACTGGTAGATGGCTACTGTTGGTGTAATATGGTGTTTCACCATCTTTTGATGCGGTTATGATCTCCGGATATTTCTCCTTATCGTGCTTAGCTAGACGATAAGATGTACTTTCCGCTGGTGTTGCCTCTAAGTTATAGAGATCATGGTATTCCTCTTGATAGATGACCAGTCTTTCACGCATATGGTTGAGGACATCTTTCGCGAAGACCTGTGCTTCTTTATGGGTAAGATCTTCTTTCAACCATCTCGCATTCAAACCAGCTTCATTCATACCGACAAGACCGATCGTCGAGAAGTGATTGTTGAAGGTGCCTAGATAGCGTTTGGTATATGGATATAATCCAGCATCCAACAGTTTAGTGACGACTTCTCTTTTGACCTTTAAAGAACGTGCACTGACATCCATGATGTGATCAAGACGCGCATAAAAATCAGCTTCATCTTTCGCAAGATATGCGATACGTGGTAAGTTGATGGTGACAACACCGATCGAACCTGTTGATTCACCGCTGCCGAAGTAACCACCACTCTTCTTCCTGAGCTCTCTTAAGTCAAGTCTTAAACGGCAGCACATCGATCTGATGTCACTTGGCTTCATATCGCTGTTGACGTAATTTGAGAAATAAGGTGTACCGTATTTAGCGGTCAGTTCGAATAGGAGCTTGTTGTTTTCGGTCTCAGACCAATCGAAATCCTTGGTGATCGAATAAGTTGGGATCGGATATTGGAAACCTCTGCCTTCCGCATCCCCTTCTAACATGACCTCGATGAAAGCCTTGTTGATCATATCCATCTCTTTTTTACAATCCTTGTATTTGAAATCGACTTCTTTACCACCGACTAAGCAATATTGGTCAGCTAGATCTTCTGGTACCGTCCAATCGAGAGTGATATTAGAGAATGGTGCTTGAGTACCCCAACGCGATGGTGTATTGACACCATAGACAAAGGATTCGATGCAGTGTTTGACTGTATCGTAGTCTAAGTTATCGATCTTGACAAATGGTGCTAGATAAGTATCAAATGATGAGAATGCTTGCGCCCCTGCCCATTCGTTTTGCATGATCCCTAAGAAGTTGACCATCTGATTGCATAATGCACTGAGGTGTCTTGCCGGTTTTGATGTGATCTTACCTTTGACGCCACCTAAACCTTCTTGGATGAGCTGTTTTAAAGACCAACCAGCACAGTATCCTGTCAGCATGCTCAAGTCATGAAGATGGATATCACCTGAACGGTGGGCATTAGCGATCTCTTCATCATAGATCTCACTTAGCCAGTAGTTAGCCGTGATGGCACCGCTATTGGAAAGGATGAGACCACCGACGGAATAAGTCACTGTGGAATTCTCTTTGACGCGCCAGTCGCTGACATTTAGATATTGGTCAACGAGCTTCTTATAGTCAAGGACGGTCTCTGAGACATTTCTGACCTTTTCACGTTGTTTACGATATAGGATATAAGCCTTAGCGACATCGGCATAGCCGGCTGTAGATAAGACTTCTTCGACACTGTCTTGGATGTCTTCGACATTGATGAGATCATCCTTGATCTTGCCTTCGAAATTGCTGGTGACATTTAGTGCCAACATGTTGATGACAGTCGGATGATATTGCTTCTCACAAGCGATGAACGCTTTTTCGATAGCTCCTGCTATCTTCTCGATGTCAAAATCGACTGTCTTACCATTTCTCTTGATAACTCTGTACATAATTTCTCTCCTATTCTATGCCCCTTAATTCTGTACTTGGGATGTACTTCCGTAATATATCGCGCATCGCATATAGCGTATCCTTGTCTAAGGCATGAAGCCCTTTTTGGATACAGGTGTCACGGGCGACAAACTGTTGTAAGTATAGACGCTTAGCGCCACTTAGCCACTTACCTAAGCTTTCGATCGCTTCTAAGTCATGGAATTCTTTGACGATCGTCGTCCTAAATTCATAGTCGACAAGATCCATCTTTAATAGTTCCACACTTTTTTCGATACTAGTCAAGTCATAACTATCAAGACCGATCGTTTCCGCATAGCGTTCCTTACAATTTTTGACATCCATCGCCACATAATCAACGAGCCTTTCATCAATTAGCTCCTTTAATTCATCATAGAAGCTACCATTGGTATCAAGCTTGACATTAAGGCCTAAAGCCTTGACCTTTTTGATGAAGTCCTTAAGACCCTTATAGATCAAAGGTTCACCACCACTGATACAAACGCCATCTAATAGACCTTTACGGTCATTGAGATAGGATAAGATATCATCTTTATCGAGCTCTGGTGCTCCTTCATTCAAGAAGACCAGGCTTCGATTTTGACAGAATGGACAACGGAAATTACAACCGCCAGTGAATAAAGTCGAAGCCATATTGCCAGGATAATCGAGTAAAGTCAGCTTTTGGAAACCGAAGATCTTGACTTCATCGCTTTCCTTGATGTCATACTCACGAGCTCTTTGTAAGATCTTGTCATTGGTCTTAAGATATGTACTGAGCTCTTCATCAGTCACATCTTGTAACAAGTGATCCCACCAAGTCTGTTTAGCTAGATAGATGTCAGTAATGATATCACGCGCTTTATTGGTGGTATAAAGATTTTTCGCGCGTTTGTCTTCTTCATTGCTTTTGACTATCACATAGTCGAGCTCTTGTAACTTCTGGACCGATTTAGTGATCGTACCCTTATCGAAATTACCGGTGATGGCGATCTCGTTCATCGTTATGCCCTCGTGCTCGTAGATGGTGGTCAAAAATAAGGAAGATGCATAGCCGAGATTGTACTTGGCAAAGATCTTGTCAAAATGCTTTTGACTTGAACGATATAGGATCGATGAATCTAAACTAAGTACATTTCTTGCCATATCTTGACCTCGCTTAGGTATTATAACACAGATATATAAAAATAGTTGATTATTCAATTATTTTTTATTGAACAATCAACTATTTCAAATATTGCACAAAAAAACTCCCCTCAGGGAGTCCTTTATCCGGCAACGAGCTAATTTCACCATAGGCTATCTTCGCCGTGCGAGTGCTTAACTTCTGGGTTCGAGATGGGACCAGGTGTGACCACTCGGCTATGATCA
>CALVBC010000018.1 GCA_944325685.1 uncultured Erysipelotrichaceae bacterium
GTGGCAATTGTAATCCGTAATAGTTATTGCAGACATCATTGTAAAAAAAGGGCGTAACATATGAAAAAGATAATATCTATTTTGCTTTTGCTAGTTTTAGTACAAATTCCAATAAGCGCACATCCGGGGAATACAGACGATTCTGGATGCCATACTTGTTATACCAATTGTGAGAAATGGGGGCTAGAATATGGTGAATATCATTGCCATAACGGTAATAGTTCGTCCAGTTCATCGAGTTCATCTCAATCTCAAAGTTCTCTACCGGTATATTATGGCTACGAGCCTTCGTATGATTATTATGATGATTACAGAAAGTATCAAAAGCTCTACAGTGACTACCACGAGAAGTACCAAGATGCAAATCGTGAAGTTGTCGAACTTAAACAAGAAAATTATAGGTTATCCAATCATAATGAAGTTTTATTAGACAGTTGGTATCAAATGGCAAATTATTTATATATTGCTTTAGGTGTCATTGGCGTTCTCGTCATTGTGATAATAGTTCTGGCTGTTAAACTAAGGAAGAAGAAAAAAGAAGACAAAGCAAATAAAATAGAAGTCAAGAAATAAGGCGTCATGAAATGGCGTCTGACACCTATGGAGCCTGTATCCTTAAATATATGGTGGTCGATACATCGACAAAATAAGAAAACTAGGCATCCGATCAAGATGCCTTTCTTTTAATGCAGCAAGTGATTTTCAGTACCTAATAGCGCTTTTAGGCCGCCGGTCCTTGATTCATTAAGCTCATACATCGCTATAACAAAATCTAAGCTTTCTTCAAACAGTAACCTAGATATCAGAAGATCTGCTTCTTCATCTGTTAGACCAGCTTTTAAAAGCAATTCGTGTATTTCTTCCATTGCAAACATAATCTTTGCCTCCTTCACTTATATATAAGGAGCTATTTCTTGATTATCCTAAATTTTCTTTCTAATTTGTGCTATAACAAGTAATGGCCGATGGCCCAAGTTAGAAAGGCATCCACCCCCAACCCCATTTGTGGATGCTTTTAGTTAATTTTACTTAACGTAACTTAGCATTGTTCTTTATGTAATTGATTATGAGAGGGACGTTTGCTAGAATGTTGATGTAAGGTGAACTAGCGTTTCCATGGTGTTCACCTTCAAATACGGAGTCCTGATTCGTATAAAGATTAGTGATGCGTTTCAAACGCAAATTCTTGAGGATCTCAGGAATAGTATTATTTGAACATTGGCTCGAAAGAGCCTTTTCTTTTTACTTGTTTTATCTAAATAGCTTTTAATTGCCTTATAATATAGATATGTTAAAGTATGCTTACATCGATAAAGAAAAGACGAAGATGATTGAGATTCAAGATGCTAAATTAGGGGAGAGATATTACTGTCCCCTTTGTGATGCGATCTTAACGCCCAAAGCACTCACGAGTACTTTGATGGTTCCTCATTTCGCCGCTATTCCTTCTGCTCATCATACGTGTATATACGATGGCACAGAAGAGAATAAGAAGATGAAGAAGTTTGAAAATGCTGATCAAGTAACGATAGAGGATGCTATTGAAAAGGCAATGGTCGTAGAGAAGTCGAAGTACAAGCCTACTAAAAAAGGCATTAAAGGCGATATGAAGATCGATAAGACTTCCGATGTATATTTCCTTTACATGTCGCTTAAAATGCTTCCAGTCGATCATAAGATCGGCAGAAGGGATGTTAGCTATTATCTAGCTGATACAAGATCCAATTATTTCTATTCACAAACTCGATTCAATGGTTATAAAATCATTGAATGTAAATTCATAAAAAACGATCATGATAACAAGGTGTTAGTATTTCAATACCCTGTATATGATAATCTTAAAAACGTCTTTAACTTTAGAGTTAAAGTACCATATAAAAATAATGAGAATACCTTTAACTATATCGTTAATGGTGAATTGTTAGTACCTGGTAATAACTATGTAATAGCTGCTAAAACTAGCATGAGTCAAGATCACATCGTTGTTTATTCGAGAAAACAAATCGTTCCTTTGCCAGATCTTACGGTCTGATATCCTTTAATTTCATTGCAAAAAAGTCCGTTGCTAATGCGGACTTTTTCTATGCTCAAGACAACAGCAGTTTCAGAGTCAATACCCAAAAGACTACCCAAAAAATTCTAATTGTTAGAAATACCAATGCTTCTTGAGGCACATCGAGTCCTTCGGGGACCACCATTTGTAAACTAAGCTCCATTAAGGGGCTTTTTTAGTGCATCAATAGATACTTTCAACGATGTTACTATATCAGACCATTCTTTTTTCTTGCACTGATGCTACTAATTTAATATAATATGAATTAGTATAAAACAAATTATATAAGGAGGTAGCATGAAGTTCATCGGTAGAGAAAAAGAGCTTGAAACCCTAGAAAGAGAATATAAGAGAGAACATGGATTTTGTGTAGTCTATGGCCGAAGAAGAGTTGGCAAGACGACACTGATCAAACGATTCATCAAAGATAAACTCGCTTTCTATTATCTTGCGACACAAGAAGTAGCATCAAATGCAAAAAAGAGATTTGCTAAGATGATAGCTAATGTCACTGGTAATAATGCTTTAGCTAATGCTAACTTTGATGACTGGGTAGATCTTTTTACATTGATCAAAGAATATCGTCCTGATGAAAAGAAAGTCATCGTCATTGATGAATTACCATACATCATCAAATATGATCGTTCATTCACTTCCTTACTGCAATATATTTGGGATGAGATATTATCTGATTCGAATATCATGTTGATACTATGTGGATCGACAATGCATATGATGATCAAAAGCACTCTAGATAAAGAGAGTCCACTATATGGAAGAAGAACAGCACAGATAAAATTGTTGGCTTTATCTTTTACTACTGTATATAGAGATCGAAATAGTGGATTTGAAAAAGCGGTCATCGAATATGCGATCACCGGTGGTATCCCTAAATATATGGAATTTTTCGATAATGATAAAGATATCAAAGAGAACATCGTTGAGAATATCTTAGATACTAATGGTTTTCTACATGAAGAGCCAAACTTCTTATTGAAAGATGAGGTCAATTCATTAGCTAATTATGTTTCGATACTTGGTGCCATAGCTAAGGGTGAGCATAAAATAGGTGCCATAGCTAGTTATCTAAATGTTAAAAATACGGATATAACCGCATACATGACAACACTGATAGATCTTGGTATCGTCACTAAGATAGTACCGATCACGGAGAAAGATCCCTCAAAGTCGAGAAAAGGACTTTATATCATCTCTGATAATTTCATCAGGTTTTGGTTTAGGTATATATATCCATATAAAGGTGAACTAGAGTTTGGCAATATACAGATCGTTCTTGAAAAGATGGATAGAGATCTTATCGAAGGATTTGTAGCCTTTGTTTATGAAGATATCGCTAAGGATATTTTTATAGATCTATGCTTGAAAAAGAAGATCGATTTTATCCCATCGAGAGTTGGCAAATATTGGAAAGATGATAAGAATAATAGTGTCGAATTTGATGTCGTCGCGATCGACAATACCAATAAGAGATTGTTTGTGGGAGAATGCAAATATTGGCAAAGAGAAGTGGATAAAGATGTTTTATATGCATTAGAGAATAAAGTAAGAAATGCTACTGAGATTCTTTCTATTTTTGATGATCATGACATCATTTATGGTATATTCTCTAAAAGTGGTTTTACACAAGAGCTTCAAGATATCTCTTCATCAAGAGATGATATCTACTTGATACACGAAGACACGATACTTTAGACCATCTCTTTGTGGATCTGAGCTATGATCCTTTAGTTTTGGTCGATACGATTTTTGATCACTTATGTGATTTAGTCTTTTTTTATTGCTTAAAGCTTTATATAATCGAGACATGGAAAAAGATTATGGTGATAGATTAGCTAAAGTACTTACACGCATTGGCGTCATCCTGACAAAAAGTGGGGCTGATGTCCATCGTGTTGAAGATACGATGCAGAGGATCTGTAAAGCCTATGGTGCCAGTGTCATCGATGCCTATGTGACACCATCGCTTTTGATCATCTCTTTTTCTTTTAGTGATAGGGAAGGTTTATTCCACAATATCAAAAGGATCTATACATCATCCTACGACCTAAACAAGATCGATGCGATCAATTCCCTATCACGAGAAGTATGTGTTAGTCCTATAAGCTTAGATGACTTAGATAAAAAACTCGATCAGATCGATAGTGACCATGGATATCCTGATTATACCCTAGTATTAGCGGCGGCTTTAGCGAGCTTTAGCTTTGCCTTTATCTTTGGTGGAGGCATATATGAAGCTCTTTGTGCTTTGGTCGTTGGCGCGATCGTCATGATCTTTGATAAGTTAGTATCCAAGATCGAGCTAGGTAGTTTTTTAAAGAATATCTTTTCTGGTGCCTTGCTTACCGGCTTAAGCATGATCATCAGCAACATCTTTATGGTCGATCGTGATATCGTGATCATCGCTTCGATCATGCTATTAGTGCCAGGGCTTATCATCACCAATGCTGTTAGGGATAGCGTCAATGGTGATCTGATATCAGGTATCACAAGAGCTATAGAGGCGATCTTTATCGCGGTGGCAGTTTCTTTAGGCAGTGGTGTCATCTTACTTTTGGGAGGTATTTAGATGTTTATCGCATTCATGAACTTTCTAGCTTCCCTGGGTTTTGGGATCATCTTTGATCTAAGAGGTAAAAAGCTCATTGCCGCTTCAATAAACGGCACTTTAGGTGGGATCGTATATAATATCCTCTTAGACCCTTATGGCTCAGTAATGGCCTTATTTTGCGCTAGTGTGACCATTTCTATCTTCGCGATGGTCATGGCTAGGATATTGAAGTGTCCGACGACGATCTTATTGATATCGGCTTTAGTACCTCTTGTGCCAGGAGGGATGATGTATTATACGGTCTTAGACTTTATCAATGGTGATATGGCTTTAGCTTTAAATGATGCGATCAAGACCTTTACCGATGTTGGAGCGATCGTCATCGGTATCGTCATCGTATCAGGCTTAGAGATCGCGATGCGCAAGCTAATAAAAAGGGCCTCATTAAGAAGTCCTGATCATTGATCTGTTGATATCTTTTAAGCTATCAGCACCACACATGCTCATGGCATCGATAAGCTCATCTTTTAGCTTTTGGACATATATCTTAACGCCTTCGCTTTGAGCGCCATAGACGACATTCACAAAGGGCCTTGCGATAAGGACACCATCAGCTCCTAAAGCCAAAGCTTTAAAGACATCAAGTCCTGTCCTTATACCACCATCGACTAAGACGAGCATCCGCTTATCGACAAATTTAGTGATCTCTTCTAATACTTCAGCGGTCGCTGGACAGTTATCTAATACCCTTCCACCGTGATTTGATACGATGATGCCCTTAGCACCTGCTTCAAGGGCTTTTTTAGCGCCATTTACCGTCATGATACCTTTGATGATAAAAGGCTTATCTGTTAGTTTGATGACATCTTTTAGTTCATCGGTGGTCTTAAAACCAGCTGGTGGTGTTTGGTTTTTCAAAAAAGGTAATCCTGAAGCATCGATATCCATCGCGATAGCGACCGGATCACTTTGCATCACTTCATCGATCTTCTCTTTGACGATATCGATAGACCATGGCTTGATCGTCGGGATACCGATACCACTATTTTTGATCAGAGTCTTACTAGCTGCTTTGACGACACCCGGATCAGTACCATCACCGGTGAAGGCTAAGATACCGTTTTCCTTACATGCGGATACCAGTATATCGTTATATTCTTGGTCAGTATACTTATTACCATAGTGTAATTTAACAGCGCCAACAGGCCCAGCAAATACCGGTAGATCAAACTTATGACCAAATAGTTCAAATGATGTATCCACTTTATTATTGGCATGGATCGTATCCATATTCAAAAGGATATCTTGCCATTTGTCATAATTCCTGATCGCTCCTGTACCATCGCCTTTAGCACCAGGTCCTGGCATCATATTCTTACAAGCCTTGCCATTGCAGATAGGACATGCCTTACAATAAGGACCGATATCATCCTTAGCTAGTTTTAATACCTCTTGATAGTTCATACAGCCTCCTAATAAAAACGACCAGCATTAGTCATTACTGATCGATCTTGTCTCAATATATTCAATATTATTTGTCTTACACCACTCGATCGCGATCTTCTTTAAAGCTTCATTTTCAAACTCATACCAATCATCGATAACGCCCTTTAAAGCAGCCATATCTTTGAAACGACGGAAGGCACCTTTGTCTCTTATCGCGATATAGAATTCATCTTGGATACTTTCATCTAATGTATCGATGAAATCTTCCATCATCCGATAAGCATTGACATCGAAAGATGTAGGGATACCGATAAAACGATCTTTGTCATTGCCGATGATATCCATCGCTTCTTCAAAATCGCGATCTTCAAATCCTTCACCATATACTTCTTGATCATCAGTCACAGTGATAAAATCATACTCCTCTTTATCAAATATCTGATGAGAGAAATCATTTTGCATTTGGATACTATTGATCACATCTTGGATATCAATCACTTTCATGCTTTTCTCCTAAATGGTCGGGATGACAGGATTTGAACCTGCGACCCCTTACTCCCGAAGCAAGTGTACTACCAAGCTGTACTACATCCCGACACAAAAAATATTATAACACGATATTGCATTTAGTGGTTAGATTTGTTAATATATTTGGGCACGGAGACTTAGCTCAGTTGGGAGAGCACTTCCTTGACGTGGAAGGGGTCATGGGTTCGAGTCCCTTAGCCTCCACCATTATGTAGATGAAGCCCTGGTATGGGGCTTTTTTCGTTGGCTATGAATGATAGATAGTAGCCAAGTTATAGCGCTCAGTTTAGATCATACATTTCGTATATTTCATAGCCTAAATATTTACCTAAGGATTCATATGTACCATCATTGAATCTAACGTATATAGTATTATCGTTTTCGTCGTGTATTTCACCTGAAGAATCTGGATAGATCATTATCGATGATCCATTCTCGGCATCAATAGTGTATAGGCTTATAGCCGTTAAGATCGAATGACCACTGTGATCTGTTTCACTGATCTCTTCGTGATCTTCTAATAGGGAGATGATATTATTTAGATCATCTCCTTCAGCCACGAAAATATCACTGCTTATAACATATGCCATTTGCATAACGTTATGACCATCTAGATCTAATGATGGCCTTGATGAACATGAGCTCATCAATAATAACAAGCCAACCAATACTACTGATCTTTTCATCATTCTAAACATAAATGCTCCTTTCTATCTTGTGTCTATAAGAATTAGCTTTATCAAAAAGTTGTAAGTGGGTCATTCTTTTTGTTGATAATAACATACGATATACCCGTCTTTAGAACTTAACACCATGAATCTTTAGAACCTGTATAATGTTTATTATTTAAACTTCTCCTTTAAAATAAGGAGATTTTTTGATTTTTGGGATAATTGACAAAATAGTTTTATGATATAA
>CALVBC010000019.1 GCA_944325685.1 uncultured Erysipelotrichaceae bacterium
ACTTATAGTGATCGGTAACTGAACAAGCCATCCCATCATCACTATCCTTGATCCCACCGTCCACATCGATCTCAATAAACACATGGGGATCTTTTTTGATGAGTTCGATCTTTTTACCCTCTTTAGCACTATGAAAATAGAGGACTAATCTATCATCATAGGTATAGCCAAAGTTGACCGGTACGATATAAGGAACATCTTCGTCATTAAAGCCGATATGCATGATATCAGCCTTATCGATGATGTCTTTGATCATCTTTGCATCTTTTATCTCTCTATCTTTTCTTCGCATCTTCTACCTTATAGCGTAACCATACCGCTCCATCTTCATAAGCTTTGACATCGATAAACTTAAGTTTTGTCACTTCCGTATCTTTATCTAAGCCATCAAGGATACCAAGTCCCCCTCTTGCATCAATACCAGGACCGATAAGGACGCTGATTTCATCGATCAGACCTTCCTTTAATAAGCCACCGTTGATATTTGGACCACCGACGATACAAAGCCTATCGATATCAAATGTTTCACTTAGTATTTCCATTGCCCTATTAAAGTCGATCTTATCCTTACCACAGACGATATAAGAAATACCCTTTTGATCAAGATAGGCTAGATATTCTTTGGTCACCTTTTCAGATGTGATGATGATATGATCTTCATCATAATTTTTGTCATCATCCCAGAGTAGTGTCCCTTTAGTGTCTACAACGATCTCATAGTTTTTTGAATCGACCTTCTTTGATACGATCTCTTGATCGACAGTTGTCTTGTCTTTAGCTATAAATTTACCGCTTAAAGCTAACTCGAGTTCTGCCGTTACCCTTCCTGATAAGGTCGCTTCTGCTTCATATGAAGCAAGTGTTTCATAGTATTCTTTGACACCATCTAATTTAGCTGTCATCGCGCAATCAACTCTGCCATCGACTGATGCCATCATATGGCAGATGATATATGGTCGCATATTTCCTCCTTCTTATTTGATGATCTCTAATATCTCTAATGGATCATCTAAGATATATTTAGTATCGACATCGATATCTTTGATCTTAGCCCACTTCGCTAAAGCAAAATCAACACCAGCTCTTTTAGCACATAGGTAGTCACTTTCCCCATCCCCGATAAATAACATCTCATCTAACTTTGACCCAGATAATTCTTTTAGTAATAGCAGTGATGAAGGATCAGGTTTTGGTGCTTTGGCGATATCAGAAGTGATAAAGTAGCGGTCTTTAAAATAGTGCTTGATATCTTTAAAGGGCTTATCTAGTTCTGGTAGATCCCTTTTGGTCCTTGATGTATTGATCGCTAGGATAAGACCTTTACTAGCTAAAGCTTTTAATACTTCTTTTATATGATCACATAGTGGTAGATCATATAGCTTTGAGCACTTAACACCATAGCATTCATCTTCAAAAGCGCTGATATCATCTTTTGGGATGTTGAGATATGACCATGCCGCATCGGGTGTCATAAAATAGCACATCTTAAAGGCTTCATCATCGATCTCTCTAGTCGGATAAAACTTATGGTAAGCCTCTTTGATATTTTTGATGATGGCTCTTGAATCTAAGATCGTGCCATCGATATCGAATATGATCATCTTATACATACAAAGCATATGATATAGCAAATCCCCCTTCATTTCTATATCCTTTGCCAAAACTTAATATGACTTTAATATCGCAAAAACCCTTGATTCGTTCAGGGGAGGATACGCAAAATTAGGCATATAAATTGACATTATCAGATAAAAAACGCTTCAAACCAAGAATTAGGAATACCTTTTGTTAAATGGATGTTAAATAACAACGAAATGATTAAAAGGTGTAGATAAACATGCTAGAATGTGAATGTGAAACGATTATCATTTAATTCTGTTGAAACAAATATTAAAATAAAAAGCATACTCATAGGATTTATGCTAGTTTTTGTCACGATATTCTATTCAATAAATCAACTAACTGACTATGTCGAACTTTCATTAAGCGGAATGGTGCAAGAAGGTGATCATATCAAATTATCAACAGTCACTAGCCTAGAAGTAGAAGAAAATGAAAGCAAGCTTTTTATAGAGACTTTACAGCAACAATCTAAGATAACGAATAATACTGTGATCTTACGTGAATATGATGAAAATATAGATACAACAATATTCTATGTTAGTGGTAACAAAGATTATTACAAAAAACTAATAATCGATCAAAATGATAATTTAATCGAAGGATTTAACGGAAAACTGGAAATACACGATCTAAGAGAAGCACAAGCAAAATTCGATGTCAATAATTACTACTACATATTTGGAGATACAACTTCTATGCAAGACACCTTCAAAAAACTATCTTCGACATATGGATGGAGTGTTACTTTTACCAATGTTACAGGTTCTAATTATAATGGATTCGAAATTGATTCATCAGAAATAGTCATATTCATTGGAATAAGCTTATTGATGTTTATCACAAATTACGATCTTTTACTGAAAATTACAAAAAAGATAGCTCTTTCGCGAACTGTTGGGCACTCTTGTTTCTATCTGTATATCAAATATTGCTTTAAATACTATATTCTATGTTTTTTTAGTTATTTATCAGTAACAGCAATCATCACAATTTTATATGTACCACCAAACTATCAAAATTGCATTATTTTCTACCAATATGTTTTAGTATATATACTTATTTCCTTGATTTTAAATTGCTTTTTTAGCATAATCTTGTACTATGAAGTGCTATCAATAAAGTAGACACATACCTCAATTATTTATACAGTGTCATATAATATGACTACATCCAAATATTTGGATGTAGTCATAAGACAAAGAAAGGGAGTCTACATGAAGTATACAAG
>CALVBC010000020.1 GCA_944325685.1 uncultured Erysipelotrichaceae bacterium
ATTTTCTCGGCATAAAATAGCTTTAAAATACTGGTTCAATTTATAGCGATCTAAGTGGCTCACTTTATACCGATTTTAGTGGACCACGATATAGCGATTTGGTGGCTCCGAAACGCCGACGTAATCAGATAGTCCTTTTTAAACAACTGCGCTAGGATCGGAACAAGTTCTTTGATATCAATATCGCTAGTGTTGATACATAGATCATAGTTCTCCTTCTTGCCCCATTTTTGTTCGGTATGATATGTATAATACTTAGACCGATTACGATCGATGCGATCGACCTGTTTACGGATCTCATCTTCCGTTAGCCTTTCCCCTTCATCACTTCGCTTTTGGCAACGTCTGATCTTGCTTTCCATGTCGGCATATACGAAGATCCTAAAAGGATGATATCCTCTTAATACATAGTCAGCACAACGGCCGACGATGACACAGTTAGATCGATCAGCAAGTTCTTCGATGATCTGACTCTGCTCATTGAAGATCATCTGCACTTGATTGATATTCTGATCTTCAGGGATGAAGAAGCTACGTCCGATAGTGATCGGAAACAATCGATGTGGTAAACGCGACTCTACTTCTTTGATGTATCTTTCTGTGAAAGAAGTCCTTTCTACGATCTTTGAAAGGATCTCCCGATCATAATATTCGATGCCTAATTCTTCTGCTAAACGATGACCCAATTCACGGCCACCCCTACCAAACTCGCGGCCGATCGTGATGATCTTGTTCATTATGATACCTCCTCTTTAAATAATTTATGTTCTTTAACGATCTGATGGTGTGTAGTCCATACACATAATAAAGTGATGACAGCTACGATCATTTCCGTAAAGACCATCGCCCACCATACACCTTCTATACCACCCATCAAAACAGGTAACACATAAAGTAAGATGCTGTTGATCACCAAACCACGTAAAATGGTCAAGATCGAGGATGTTAGTGTCCTCATGATAGCTTGGAAATAAGATGTAGCCCATATATCGATCCCCATAAAGAGGAAAGATATAAAGTATATCCTGACGATATCCGGTGTCGCCACTAATATTTCAGGTGTGGCATCCATGAAAAACTGGATGATCTGTATCGGGAATAATTCGCCAATAAGAGTGAAGAAGATCCCCATACCGATCACGGTAGTTAATGAGATCTTGCGCAACTCAAAGATTCGTGAAAATTGTCCTGCTCCATAATTACTAGCGGCGATCGGTTGGATCGCTTGGCCAACACCGGTATAGATGTGTTGGAACATCCCTGAACATGAAAGTACTACACCAAAGACCGATAAAGCGATTTCACCACCATATCGCATGATCTGATTATTCAAGATACACGTTAAAACGATGAATGCTAGTTCCAAAACCGATGCACTAAAGCCAGTGGATAGTGTCTTGACTATAGCGCTTGTGAAGCAAAATGGTCGTACCAACTTCATTTGGCATCGCTTTTGGAAAAGATAGAAGATCATCATCACTAGTTGTATGATCGTACCACCCATCGTGGCAATAGCTGCACCAGCCATCCCCATATCCATCGGGAATACCAAAAACCAGTCACCGAATACATTGAAGATGCCACCTGCAGCTACTGCTGCCATAACGTAATTAGGTGCACCATCGCAACGGATCATGCAAGTTAGTTACGCTGATAAGATAAAACCGGGAAGGTCCAAACGATCCAATCACCATACTCTAATACCAAAGGTATCAAGGCCTCACTAGCACCAAAAATAGTAAATATCTCTTTTTTAAATATGATCATTATGATCCATACGATGATCGTCATCACGATCGCTAAGATAAAAGAGGTCGTGTAATAGGCATTAGCCTTTTCTGGTTCACCTTCGCCCCTCGCCTTGCTGAAACGCACCGATCCACCAATGCCACACAAAACACCAAAGAGCGTTGCTACCCCGAAAATTGGATAGATGACAGCTGATGTCGCTGCTCCATCAGGGCCGACCCATTGACCGATCGCGATCGTATCCACAAAGCTATATATCGTTGTGACCAGCGCCGCAAACAATGATAGCCATAAGAATTTTTGATAAAGCGTGCTTATCTTATCCTTTAATAGATCCATGTCCATTCCTCCCTTCAACTACACAGTTTCTTGATATTTCCCCATCAGACATCTATCATAAAGTCTACTATTATATGAGAGTCAATAGGAGGAAAGAAGAATATGGATCGTATGCGCTTGTTCTCGATCGGTAAATTGGCTAAGTTGACTGGTGTCCATATCCAGTCTCTTCGATATTACGAGACGATCGGGATACTAAGACCGGCTATGATCGATCCTGATAGTGGCTACCGTTATTATACCTTTTTCACAGACCAGGATCGTTGAAGCGATCCAATACTGTGTAGATCTCGATATCCCTTTAAAGTCGTTTGAAAGCTTTATATCGGAATCCGATGGCCAGATCGACTATTCTAGCTTACTTGAATACGGCAAAAAGATCGCTGAAGATAAGATGCGACGCATTGGTAAGCGCCTGTTATTTTTGCAAGCGATGCAAGAAGAGATCGATCATGCTGAAAGCTGTACAAAAGGACAACTGACGAAAGCTTACTTGCCAGAGCGCACCTGTTGGATCATACATTATAACGGTACTCAGAGCGATCCTTCATTCCATTCTGCAATGTATCGACTTATCTCAGAGGTGGAACAAAATGGCCTCCATGCCGGTTTTAATAACGGTCAATTAGTAAGGTATACAAAGGATGGGACCTTTTCCTATCTTTTTATCGATTTAAGAGAAACACAGGATGTGTTAAAACACTATAAGCAAATACTCCAAATACCTGGTGGCGAATATCTTTGTACCGTATCTGAAGAAAGCCGTGCGCAAAAAGCACCTGAGATCTTTAAAGACTTGTTTAAAGATGGCAAAGATCACATCGCCGTCGAAGTAGAATTATTCTCCGAGCAATTCAATTATTCAAAGCCTGTATTTGAGCTCAGGTGTATTTAAAAGGATCTAGCTGATCTTGCGTTTGATCGATAATGACCATATCTAGATCATATATCGCCTTTTATCATATATAATGTACATATGATCAACAGATCAAATGATCGCTATTAAACAAGGAGTGATATGGTATGGTAGAAAAAGAGCTCAATAGACTATTCGATAAATGGATCAATATCTTACGCATCAAGAATAATTGGGATATAAAACTCGAATTAGTTAAAGATATCGATTTTAAAAAGACTGGCGATATAAAGATCGACATCGAAGATAAAAAAGCGATCGTATATATCAATATCCTCGATCCTAAATATGAGAACCTCGAAGAGACGATCGTTCATGAGCTATTACACCTTAAGTTTTATCCTTTAGACCAATTTACAGAAAACCTCATCTTAGCTAATTACAAAGAAGGAAGCAAGGCGCAAAATACCCTCTACTATAACTTCTTTACAAGTCTAGAGATGACGGTCGAAGAGATGACTAAATGCTTTATGTTAGCCCTTGGTGATAATAAGGACCTTTCATTTGGTCGCACGAATAATAGGCGATCCTTCTGGGAACTTTATGATGGCTTAAAGGACCTCGAATAAGTGAAAGTGATAATTTAGCTATATTAAAAGCCCTTCAAATGAGGGCTTTTTAGAGAAAATGGTGACTCGTACGGGATTTGAACCCGTGAATGTCGCCTTGAGAGGGCGATGTGTTAACCGTTTCACCAACGAGCCAGATAAGGACGAAGTCCTTATTTGCTTAATGCTGTTTTAGCTGTTTCACAGATCGTCTTGAATCCTTCTGGATCGTGGATAGCGATCTCTGATAGCATCTTTCTGTTGATGCTTACTTCAGCTAATTTTAGACCATGCATGAGCTTTGAGTAGCTTAGATCGTTCATTCTAGCTGCGGCATTGATACGAGCGATCCATAGCTTACGCATATCTCTCTTGAGTTGTTTTCTACCGATATATGCATAGCGTAATGAACGCATTACCTGCTCATTAGCTGTTCTGTATAGTAAGTGCTTTGAACCAAAGTAACCCTTGGCTAGCTTTAAGACCTTCTTACGTCTATTTCTTGTTGGAGTTGATCCTTTTACTCTTGCCATTACTTATCCCCTCCTTAACCTTGTAATAGTTCCTTAACACGCTTTACATCTGAATGATCCATAACAGCTGATTTGCGTAGTTGAACTTTTTGTTTGTGTGTTTTGTTGGCAGCAAAGTGCGATGTATACGCGTGATGACGTTTGATCTTACCTGTGCCAGTGACTTTGCAACGCTTTGCAAATGTCTTCTTTGTCTTCATCTTTGGCATTTGATACTTCCTCCTATTTCTTTTTAGGTGCTAGTACACAAGAAACGGTGTTCCCTTCAAGATTTGGCTTTTTCTCGACTGAGCACAATTCATTAAGTGTCGCGATGAATTCATCCATGATCTTCATCCCTACTTCTTGTCTTGTGATCAAACGACCTCTAAAGCGCATGTCGATCTTGACTTTCATACCACTCTCTAACCACTTTGAAGCTTGTTTCACCTTCGTCTCGAAATCGTGTTTATCGATAACTGGTGATAAACGCAAAGGTTTAACTTCTGTGACGTGTTGGTTCCGTTTAGCTTCTTTAGCCTTCTTTTGACTTTCAAAACGATACTTACCATAATCTAGGATCTTACATACCGCTGGTCTTGCGTTAGGCGCAACACAGAGCAAGTCAAGATCGAGATCATAGGCTTTACGTAATGCTTCATCTTTAGGCATGATACCTAATTGGTCACCATCAGGACCAATGACTAGGACTTCGCTAAAGCGGATGCTTTCGTTGACTAGATCGTCATTTCCATTCTTTCTTGTGATAAAAGACACCTCCAATAAAATAAAAAGTGCGACCAAAGCCCACTTGAACAATCACTATTCCGTAGCAATCATTTTACCCAGATCCGTAGGATCTCAGGTGAGAAGTGGTCTTCTTCTTTCTACATCTTTTTATTACGCGAGTATATTAGCATACTCACCCCTTTTATTTCAATAAGTTTTAATCGATTTTCCAATATTCTTGGGGGTCGATGTCACATCTTATGACTTCAACACCATCTTGATCGATCGTTACCACCGCATATGAAGGACTAGAACCATCGCGATTGTAGTTACAAGAACCTGGATTTATAAATCTGATCCCCTCTTTTTCATAATCACTGAAGACATGTGTATGACCAAAAAAGACGATATCAGCTTTATCCTTGATAGCCTTTTCCACTAATGCTTGATCAGAAAAAGATGATACATAGGGATTACCATGTAATATCTCGACCCTTTTGCCTTCGATCTCTAAAAACCGGACTCTTGGATAATTGCGGTCATAGTCGTTATTACCAAGCACCGATACAAAAGGCAATAAGGCTTTCATTTCCATCTCACTATCGCCACAATGCAGATACATGTCAGCATCGCTCTCCTTTAACAAGATATGCTTTATGACGTGCATGTTATAGTGATTATCACTAACTAAGATGATCTTCATAGCTTGATATCCCCAATATACTCTTTTAGAAAATGCGCCAGTTTATCTGATCTTTCCATATGCAAAGATATCGCTCCTTTTTCATCGCTGTCTTCTAAGCCAAAGGCAAGACCTAAGGAATCAAAGACAGGGACCTTATAATATTCATAAAAGAGGTCTTTGTAAATAGGATAATGGGTACAACCTAAGATGATCGCCCCGATATTTTCATCTTGATGCTTTCTAAATTCTTGATATAGCTTATCTTTGATCACAGCTTTATCGATACCATCTTCGATATCTCTAGCAAGGTCCTTTAAGGCAATGCCTTCACTTTGATAACCCTTTTCAGCTAGTCCTTTTTGATAGCGACCCTTTTTGATCGTAAATGGCGTCGCAAAGACGAGGACCTTTTTATCTTTTGGTGTATCGAGCTTATCTATTGTCTTAGTGATGATGTCATGGATCTTGATCGTGTCATCATTAAATTCGATGGCACTACACATGGTATTACAAGCGACGATGATATCCGTACAACCTTTGTCTTTAAAATATGCCTTGATATCACTAAAGATCTTTTCTAATTCCTCTTTGGTCTTATCACCATAGGGCATATTAGCTTCATCACCATAGTAGGTAATATCAAGACGCGGATAGCGCTTATGGATATCCTTTAAGATCGTTAGCCCACCAACACCTGAATCACAGATCCCGATCATCCACCTTCTCCTTTGTAGCGTAAATGGCCATTATCATATATAAAGCCATGATCACTGGCTTTATCGATAAGCCATGTCTCGATATCTTCATTGACTTCGACATCTAAAGCTAAGCCTAATTGATGCTCACTTGTGCCTGGTTTATCCCTTAGACATCTGTCTTCACTATCTTCATCATACATCTCTAGATATGAGGCATAATCGATATAGGAATTACCGAAGATGATATCACTTGTATCTAAGCCATCTTCTTGCATATGCAATATCATCCCCTCTAGTGCTTCGATCGCTTCTTCTCTTAAGGTGATCGTTTGATCATTGATCTTGATCTCTTTTAAGTCACGAGGATAAAAGCTGTAGATAGTCTCACCTTCTTTGATGACTACATCTAGATCCCTTGGGTTTTCACATAGTGGTTCTTGGATATCGTTTTTGTAATAATCCCTTAAAGTAAGTGGGCCATATTGGCCAATGAGGCTCATGGCTTCATCATAGACATCTTTAGCTAAAAAGGTCTCGATACAATCGACGATATCTTCATCTGATATACCAAAGCCTAATGATTTTAGTTCATTGTACTTATCGATATGGTAGATATTAAAACCATCAAAGGTGATATATTCTTTGAAATACACTGGGGCGATATCATATTCGATGATATATTCGATCTCTTGATCATTTAAGTAGGTGCGGATGAGTTCACGGCTGTTCTCATTTTGATATGGGTAGCGTGAAAGCGGGTCAAAGTTACGATTCATATGCACATAACAAAGACCAAAGATCAAGACGATCGCGACCACTAATAGCATCCTCTTTATAAACATGTTCCTATTATACCCTATTTCAATAACCAATTAGCACCTTTGATCGTCTCATGGTCACAAAGCTTGCCAAAACCGACCTGTCTTAGACATTCATAGATACCGATGGCCACACAATTCGATAGATTTAAGCTCCTTGCTTCTTTGACCATCGGTAAACGATAGGTCTCATCTAAGTGATCTTTTAAGATCGCTTTAGGGATGCCAGTTGATTCTTTACCGAATAATAGATAGATATCCTTATCTTTATCAAATACGCATTCATCAAATGACTTCATCCCATAGCGGGAGAAATAGACAAATTGACCATTTTGATTAGCTTTATAAAAGGCATTTATATCAGGATATACCGTATAGTCAAGTTCATCGATATAGTCCATCCCTGCCCTTTTTAAATGCCTTTCATCAAGATGGAAACCTAAAGGTTCTATAAGATGTAAACGACAATCAAAAGCCCTGCAAGAGCGCATGATATTGCCGGTATTCTGTGGTATCTCTGGTTCATATAAAACGACATTGATCATATCTTAGCCTCCCTTTTTGCCAAATAGCGAAGTAAAAAATAAGTGATGATCGATAATACGATAAAGACGATGATGATAAGTAATACCAGATCAAAGAAGAACTGTCCTGGTACCATCATGATCAGTCGATCGACATTTGGATCTAATAACCACAGGTCATTAGCGAAAAAGACATGGTGAAAGCTACGCCAAAAGGTATCAAAATCAGCGATCGCAAAGACTGATAAGCCAGCGATCACGGCTGTTATCACCACGATGACCCTTTTATAAGCTAAGTAAAAGGCACTGAAGATATCCTTAGCCTTAATGATCAAAAGATATGCCATGCATATGATAAAGATGATGAGCGCTATAAAACGGACCATACTGACCGTGTTATATAGATCACGCACATCGACCATATGGGCTATCTCCCTTTCATTGAACATCATGAGCTCTTTATCATCGATCGTCACTTTGACATCTAGTGAATCATATTCACCAGTGATATAGCCAAGTAAGACATCAGTGGCCTTATTTAAGTCATCATCAGATATCCCGATCGTTAAAGCGACATCGTTTTTTGGATATTCATAAGCGTAAAAAGCGCGATTAAAACAGGTGATGTCGATCACAAAGACAAAACTGAAGATGATCATAGTGATGGCTAGGATATAGCCGATGATCTTAGTGCGCAAGATAGTCCACCAGTCCTTTGATCGCCTTATAGCGATGGGAGATACTATTTTTCTCTTCACTTGTCATCTCAGCTAATGTCATATCCTTACCATCAGGGATAAAGATCGGATCATAGCCAAAGCCGTTTTCCCCTTTTGGGGATGTAGCGATATTACCTTCCATGATCCCGATAAAAGTCTCATCTATGTCTTTATCAATAAGGGCGATCGCTGATGTATAGTAGGCATAGCGATCTTTGATATCTTCCATCATCTTGATGATAAGTTCATTCTTCTCTTTATATGTTAGGTCATTTAAAAAGCGCGCACTATGGATATCAGGGAAGTTATTTAGATAGCGGATACTGATGCCACTGTCATCCGATATCGTCATCATGTGATACTTCTCATAGTAATACTTGGCCTTGATCTTAGCATTTTCACTAAAGATCTTTCCATCTTCGATCACATCATCATGATCATCCAAGTCATCGATCCCGATGACTTCATAGCCCAAGGGGCTCAATATCGCTTGAAATTCTTCTTTTTTATGAGCGTTATGGCTCGCTAGTAATATCTTTTTTGTCATATAATCTAAATATGGATCTTTCTATATATCTTGAAGCATTATATCACAAAGCGATAAAGACCACTAAGACAAATTTAGGTCTGACCAATACGATCTATACGGCAGTGATCGATGATCAAAAAGTCGCGATAAGAGTACCTAATGATGATATCCATCATCTTTTAGAAGATGACGAAAGGACGATACTAGATCTTATCGCTACTACTGACCTCGATGTGAAAGAGCTATACTACGATCTAAAGACCCATATCAGGATCACCAAATGGGTCAAAGGCGCTAAGACCTTTAAAGACAGTGATGATCCTTTAAAGGATATCAAAGCGATCAAGCTCATCAAGAAGTTACACAGTTATCGCTTTAAAGTCGACAAGGTCTTTGATCCTTTCAAGATGTATCAAAACTTTAAAAGCGAGATCAAAGACAAACGCTTTGATTATGAAAGATATGAGTATTTATTCAAAGAATATAAAGATCTAGATCATGATAAGGTCTTGTGTCACAACGACCTTGTATCCGGTAATTTCTTGTTCAGTGAAGATAAGACCTATCTTATCGATTATGAATACGCCGGGATGAATGATCCGTATTTTGATGTGATGAGCTTCATCAGCGAAAACGAGATCTATGATCATGATCGACGGATGATCATATACAAGACTTACTTAGGCCATGATCCAAGTGACAAAGAGCTAGAAGAGCTACATCTCACAGAGATGATGATGGACCTCTTATGGGCCGCTTGGGCCAATATGTTATATGATAAAAGGAAAGAAGAAATATATCATGCGATCTTTTTAGAAAAGACATCGCGACTATTAGAAGGGACAAATATATGAAGCACATCTTTATCGTCAACAAGATTTCAGGCAAAGGGCAAAATATGAAACTCATCGGCATCTTAGAAGACATCGCACTAGCCCTAGGTCTAGACCATGAGATAAGGCTCACGCAATACCCAAAACATGCTAAACTCATCGCTAGTGAATACAAAGGACGTGATGATGTCTGTCTTTATTCGATGGGTGGCGATGGTACTTTATTTGAGGTCATCAACGGGATGGACCTAAGTCAGACCTTAGCCATTATCCCGACGGGATCGGGCAATGACTATTATCGGCAATTTTTGAATAAGGAAAGCTATGATATCAAGGATATCATCGCAAAGACGATCATCGCCGAAACTAAGGATGTCGATATCGGTAGGTTCAATGATGAGCGCTTTATCAATACCCTATCGATCGGTATCGATGCCAAGATCAATGAAGATGCCTCCAAGATGATAAGAAAGACACTTGTAACTAAAGGTCCAGCTTATATCGGAGCTATCGCTAAAAACGTCATCATCCCTAAAGCTACTAAGGCGGATATCGTGATCGATGATAAGAGCTATAGTGGTGACTTTTATATCTTAGCGATCATGAATGGCCAATATTATGGCAATGGCAAGCACAGCGCTCCGCAAGCTGATATCGCTGATGGCTATTTAGATGTGACGGTCGCTGATAAATGCAAGGCCACCGTCTTATATCCAAGGCTCATCAAATATTTAAATGGTACCCATTTAGATGATCCTTACTTTAAGATCACCAAAGCCAAAAACATAAAAGTCAAAAGCGATAGTGAATTCATCTATCAGGCAGATGGTGAGACCTATCACGGTAATAAGATCGATGTCCAGATCGATCATGGTGCTTTACATCTGAAAAAACCGATCTTTTAGTGCATTTTCCTTGCACTAGCATTACAATATACTTAGAGGTGCATTATGAAAGAAACCGTTAATATCACGATCAGGATGGATAAAGAGGTCAAAGAAAAAGCCGAGATCTTGTTTAATGAGCTCGGCATGAATATGACGACAGCGATCAACATCTTCCTCAAGCAAGCCCTTAGGGATAATGGCTTGCCCTTTAAGATCAGCGCTAATATCCAAAATCAAAGGTCTTTTGTGGAAGATGAAGATCTCGATGACCTATTTTGATCATAACGATCGATGATCGTTTTAACAAGAGGGTGACGAACGATGTCGTCCTCTTTTAAATTGATGATGGCGATATCATCCATTTTCGTAAGGTTATTACAAGCTTCCTTTAAGCCACTGATATTCCCTCTTGTCGCTTCTCTATCGATCTGTGAAAGGTCACCGGTTATGACCATCTTACTGTTTTGGGCCAGGCGCGTCAGAAACATGAACATCTGCATACTGGTCGTATTTTGAGCTTCATCTAGAATGATAAAGGCATCCTTTAAGCTACGACCACGCATATAGGCTAAAGGAATGATCTCAATGATCCCCCTTTCGATATAGCCTTCAACTTTTTCATGTCCTAATAGCTCATCTAAGGCATCATATAAAGGCATGAGATATGGATCGACCTTTTCCTTTAAGTCACCAGGCAAAAAGCCTAAGGATTCCCCTGCTTCAACGACAGGTCTTGTGAGAACTATCTTTTTCACATCACCGTCTTTTAAAGCTTTGGTCGCCATCGTGACCGCAAGATAGGTCTTACCACTACCAGCTGGGCCACTTACGATCGTGACCGTATTATCTTCGATCGCTTTGACAAGGCGCATCTGACCTAAGGTCCTGGCTTTGATCGGATGGTTTTCGTGGTCACTAGTGATGATCTTGGTATTGAGATCATCATAGTACTTCTTATCATCGCCTTTGATCGCGATATAGCTCTGATCGATGATCTCCTTATTCAATTTCTGGTGTGCTTTTAATAGCTTGCACAATGAGTCGATATGCTTGATAAAGACATCATATACCTTTTCATCATCGGTCAAGATCTTGATCTTATCATCACGGATGACGATCGGACATTTATATAGCTTTTCTAATTCCTTGATATTTTGATCATCAGGACCACTTAAGTCCATGAGTTCATCATAATCCAATCCTAATACGACAGCTTGATACTCCAATATCTTTCTCCTTTTTACCTATTATAAATAAAAAAGGCGTAAAGCCAAAATGGTTACACCTTATTTTCCTCTTCTTACTTTACGAGCTGCTTCTGATTTGAGCTTACGTTTAACACCTGGTTTAACGTAGTATTCACGTTTGCGTGCCTCCATGAGGGTTCCATTGCGTGATACTTGTCTCTTGAATCTTCTTAAAGCATCATCTAAAGCTTCGTTTTCTTTAACTACGACCTTTGCCATCTTTTGTCACCCCTTTCCTTAAAGGCTTACTTATTGTACGCTATCAAATCACAAAACACAAGGATTTTCGCGTATCAACGGTTTCTTATTCCTTGCTTAACCAGTCGCTTTTAAAGGCATCATCAACTTCGATATAGACTTGATCACCATTTTGATCAAGTTCTAAGCGATATACCTTTGCCCCTTTTTCATCATCGATACAGAAGGTGAAATTGGGGATGTTGCTGTAGGCGGCAAAAGTGCCATCCTTTGCTAAGGCGACAACGGAGATATCTCTAGCTTCTATGTCTGAGCGTTTTAATCTAGCGATAAAGTCTAAGACAGCGATCTTGGTCGCTTCTTTGACACTTTTGCCATTTCGCATCAGGTCGACGATCTTAAATGATACACAACCCTTAGCGATATCTTCACCCATACCGGTCGCTGTTGCCCCACCGACTTCACTATCGACATATAGACCAGAGCCGATAAGTGGTGAATCACCAACACGACCATCATCTTTATAGAATAGGCCACTAGTTGAAGTACCGGCGACCATATGACCATCCTCATCGATCACGATCGCCCCGATCGTATCATGGCCATCATAGGCTTTTAAAGGGTCTTCTTGACATTTTTTAAGATAGCGCTCCTTAGCCTTCTTAGTTAGATTATCGACTTCCTTAAAGCCCTTCTTTAAGGCATAGGACTTAGCCCCTTTAGCAACCAAAATATTATTCGCATCCCTATCCTTTAACGAATAGGCCACTTCAATGGGACTTGCGATATCCTCTATTGCCATGACAGCCCCAAATTTAAGATCATCACCATCCATAAAAGCACCATCGAGCTGAACTTTGCCTTCTCTATTAGGAAGGCCACCTCTTCCGACACTCACAAAGCGCTCATCGCTTTCGACATCTTGGATGATCGCTAATAGCGCTTTGGCACTGTCTTTACCTTCATCTAGTAGATCCTTGGCTTTCTTGATGCCGTTTTCAGCCATCAGCCAAGTAGCGATACAGCGCGTCATTATTCTTGTAGTAATTTGACACCGCTTGATGTGCCGATACGATCAGCACCAAGCTCGATCATCTTTAAGAAGTCAGCGTGTGTCCTAACACCACCAGCGGCTTTGACCTTTGCTTTATCACCAACACACTCTTTAAGTAGTGCCACATCTTCAAAAGTAGCGCCATGGGTCGAGAAGCCAGTTGATGTCTTGACAAAATCAGCCCCGCCATCAACGACACACTTACAAGCATCTCTCTTTTCATCATCGCTTAAAAGACATGTCTCGATGATGACCTTTAGACAATGATCACCACAAGCCTCTTTGATCGCTTTGATCTCACTTGTGACATAGTCGAGATCCTTGTCTTTTAACTTTCCGATATTGATGACCATATCGACTTCATCAGCACCCTTTGCGATGGCATCCTTTGCCTCTAATATTTTGGCATCTGTTGTCATTTGGCCTAGTGGGAAACCGATGACGGTACATACTTCAACATCACTACCCTTTAATAGCTCTTTAGCTAAAGTGATATTACAAGGATTGATACAGACGGTCTTAAAACCATATTCCTTAGCTTCTTGACATAGTTTTTCGATGTCTTCTCTTTTTGCGTCAGCCTTTAAATAAGTGTGATCAATATACTTCGCTAGTTGCATTATCTCTTTCCTCCTTCAACTTTTTGATGTATTTCTTACAAGCCTTATCATCACCGATATAAGGCTCTTTACCAAAACTACGATAGATGAAATCCTCATCACCCTTGCCTAAGACTAATAAGGTGTCACCTTTATTCATCATATTGATGGCGATATTTATCGCCTCTTCTCTTGATTCAACGATGATATATTCATGATGTTCGATACCTTTAGCGATCTCATTAGCGATATCAGTGATACTTTCATCACGGGGATCATCTTCCGTTAAGATGATCTTATCCGAATAGTGATCAGCTAATTCACCAAAGACCTTGCGCTTAGCCTTATCACGACCACCAGCGCTGCCAAATACCGAGACGATATTCTTACTGGTCGGGGTGATCTTTTGAGCATATTCATAGACCTTTTGGATGCCATCTGGTGTATGGGCAAAGTCGACGATCACATTGAAGTCTTGCCCCTCACGGATCTTGTGCATCCTACCTGGTACGGCTTGTAGTTCCTTTAGCTTACCGATGAAACTTTCGATATCATAACCCCTTTGATCTAAGGCGGCGATGACAGCTAATAGGTTATAGACGTTGAACATCGCCACAAGGTTAGTATTGATCAAATAGCTACGGTCTTTATGGACTAGCCTAAATTGGGTACTATCACCATCCATCTTGATATCCTGAGCCATATAGTCAGCGTCATTTATGATGCCATAAGTGACGACCCTGGCTTTAGTATCCTCAGTGATCTTAAGGCCCATCTCATCATCGACATTAGTGATGGCGATCGTACCAAAAGGCAACTGATCAAATAGCTTCTTCTTGGCTTTGAAATAGGCATCCATCGTACCATGGTAATCTAAGTGATCATAAGTGAAATTAGTAAAGATCGCCACATCGAAATGGAGGGCATCGACACGCCTTTGTTCGATGCCGATCGATGATACTTCTAAAGCACAGGCTTTGACTCCTTTTTCGACCATATCAGCTAGATGGCTATTCAGATCGATGATCGATGGTGTTGTAAGTGTCACATCGACTTTGACATTTTGATAGCGCATGCCCAGGGTCCCGATATAACCACAAGGCTCTTTTCGATCGATGATATCCTTTAATAAAGAGGCCACTGTCGTTTTACCATTAGTACCAGTCACCGCAAACATCTCTAAATTATTCGATGGGTCATGATAGAACTTCTTGACCACTTGATTTAAGACCTTGGTCACATCATCGACCTTGATATAGACGACCTTCTTTGATGTATCGATGTCATCGTGGTAGACGATGACCTTAGCACCATTGGCTATCGCTTCATTTACGAACTTATGGCCATCATTCTTAAAGCCTTTGACACAAAAGAAGATCGAATCCTCTTTTACTTTTCTCGAATCAGTAGCTAGACCTTTGATCTCGATATCTGGTGCTCCTTGGAATATCTCACTCAACAACATCTTCACTCACCTCACCTATCATCCTACCACTTTTTGTGTTGATGATCTTAACATTTACCATCTTACCACTATCGATCTTAGCCATGATACTTATCGGAAGATACTCTTTAGAGTGTCCACTAGTAAAGCCATCTTTGTATACCTCTGTTAGTACAGTCACTTTTTTACCGATATATGATGACCATATCTTTTCGGTGATATCTTTTTGGACTTCAGCGACTTTTTGCGCCCTAGCCTTTTTGATATCACCTGGTATCTGATCTTTTGATAAACTAGCCTTAGTGCCATCCTTTTTGGCATAAGGGAAGCAATGGATAAAGCTGAGGTTTGCCTCTTTGATAAAATCTATAGTCCTAGCAAATAGCTCATCAGTCTCACCAGGGAAGCCGACGATAAGATCAGTCGATATGAGGATATCAGGGATCTCTTTTCGGATATCTTCGATCTTATCTAAAAACTCCTTTATCGTATAAGGGCGATACATCGCCTTTAAGATATCATCAGAGCCAGCTTGTACTGGGATATGTAAGTGATGAGCTAATTTACCTTCCTTCATCTCTTTGATGATCTTATCGTTTATTTCCGTTATCTCGATCGATGATAGACGGATCGTTTCTAAATCATCGATCTTACTTAATTCACTGATCAATTCCGCTAGATCATGATCGCCATCATGATATCGACCGGTATGGATACCCGTTAAGACGATCTCTTTTGAATGCTCAGATAGTCTTTTAGCTTGATCGATGAGCTTATAGAAGTCACCAGAGCGCTCATGTCCTCTAGCATAGGGAATGATACAATAGGCACAATATTGGTCACAACCATCTTGGATCTTTAAAAAGGACCTTGTCTTTCCCTTATAATCAGCCATAAAGAGCTCTTCAAATTTCGGTGTGATGTCTTTTTCATAAAGATCAGCTTTGACCATCTTGTCGATATACTCTTTGATCTTATCCTTATGACTTGAACCAACTAATAAGTCGACATCTTTGAATACCTCATCATCATGCTTGCTTTGGACATAACAGCCGATGACCACTGTATAGGCATTTGGATGCTCCTTCTTGATCCGATGGATGAATTTTCGCGTTTTTGATTCGGCGATATTGGTCACACAACAAGAAAAGACGATATAGATATCAGCCTCTTCATTGAACTTGACCTCTGTATAGTCTTTATCTAATTGCTCCTTGAGATAGTGGGCTTCATAGTCATTGACCTTACAACCCAAGACCATCATGGCATACTTCTTCATTCCATTCCCCTTCCTAAGATCACTAAAGCTGCACAAGCTGCTGTCTCAGCTCTTAAGATCCTTTTTCCTAGTGAGATGCTTTTAAAGCCCTTATCCACTAGCTTATGATACTCATCATCACTAAAGCCACCCTCAGGTCCGATGACGACCAAGGTGTCAGTGTTTTCTTCGATGAGCTTATGATCATCTTCCTTTTCATAGGCGATGATCTTTCTTTTATAGTCTAGATCACTGACTTCATCTAAGGTCATAAAGTCAGTTATCTCTGGGATACAAGTGCGAAGGGATTGTTCTGCGGCTTCTTTGATGATCTTCTTATAGCGTACTAGCCTTTTCTTCTCTGAGTCATCTTTGATTATGACCCGCTCTGTAATCATCGGGATGATCTTAGTGACGCCAAGCTCAGTGGCCTTTTGGATCGCCCATTCAAAGCGGTCATGTTTGATAAGGGCCATAGCTAAGACAAGTTCATGATCTAATTCCCTTTTTTCATCTAGTTCTTCGATTATCTTGGCCTTATCTTTATGTAATTCAGCTAGATATAGCTTGTGATCACTACTTACGACCCTGATCTTGATACCATCGCTTTTGCGTAAGACCTTACGTAAGTGATGGATGATCTCTTCATCTAAGTCTATTAGATCATCGACATTAAAAGCTTGATCGATAAAATACTGTTGCATATAATTATTGTAACTTAAAGCGTGAATTATTGTAAAATAAGTTCATGAAAAACATTAAGCATATGTTCTTTAACATCTTGACCTATTTTATATCCATCTTAGCCATCGAGATGATCTTTAGAGCGGCAGCTGGCTTTGATTTATACTTTATGACGATCATCAGGGTCATCCTTTATACCCTAGCTATAAGTACCCTATTAGGCTATCTCACATCACTTCTCAATAGTAAATACGCTAAATGGATCAGGTTTACGATCATCTTAGTTATTGCGATATATGCCTTTGTGGAACTTGAATTTAAGAATTTCTTAGATAATTACTACTCCTTTAGTGCTGTATCTGATGGTGCTGGTAGGATATCCGAATATGTGATCACCTTTATAAGGGATGCCAAGTGGTATTACTGGTGTGTCTTTATCATCCCTTTATTAGATCTCATCTTTGATATCATCGATAAAAGGGATATCAAGACTTCCTTTAAGTGGTATGGCTTAGTATCGTCATTTATATTAAGTGGTTTACTTATCATCGTCAGTTACTTCTCTTTAGGGATCTCTAATACCGCGATCGATCTAAAGGATGTCTATGCTCGTTTTAATAATAATGACTTACTTATCGATAAATTAGGTCTTGATCACTTTTTAGCCAGAGACATTGTGGCTTTATTTATCGAGCCTGATAATTCCCTTGATATCATCATCACTACTGATGAGCCTGAAGTCACACCAACTGAAACGACCGATACGATTAAGATCATCGATGATACAAGGCTAAAAGAAGATATGCAAAATGAGACTGATGAAACGATCAGGACGATCGATCAGTATATCTTAGCCCAAAGTGGGCAAATAGAAGAGAATGAACATACAAATGAATTTAAAGACTATAACTTCATCTATGTATTAGTTGAATCATTTGACTATATGGCTATCGATGAAGAGCTTACACCGACTTTATACAAGATGATGAATGAAGGTTATTGGTTTAAAGAACACTATACACCAAAGTACAGCTGTACGACGGGTGAATCAGAATTTATCGCCAATGCCTCTTTAGTGCCTTATAACGATGTCTGTACACCTAATGAAGTACCAGATAACGCTTATCCTGAAGCTTTAGCTAATCTCTTTAAAAATGCTGGTTATGATACCTACTCTTTCCATAACTGGTATGACCAATACTATGACCGTAGGGTCGAACATGCATCATTTGGCTTTGACGCCTACTATAACTATGAAGACCTCGATATCAAAGAGATCCAAGGTTGGCAAAGCGATCTAGCCTTAGTCGAAGAAGCTATCCCTTATTTTATCGATTCTGATCGCTTCTTCAGCTTTATCATCTCAAGTAGTATGCACTGGCCATATGATGAATCATCTACTTTAGGTGATAAGTATCTAGAAGAGATCGATAAAGTTCATCCTGACTATCCGACCGATGTCAAACGCTATCTATCTAAATCGATGGAATTTGATAAAGCGATGGAATATCTGATCGATACATTAGAAGAAAACGGTAAATTAGATGATACGATCATCTGCCTATATTCTGACCACAATCCATTCAAACTGTTAGAGGATACGATCGCAGCCCATAGTCCTTTGATGGATAGGACCACGACTTATGGTATCTCTAAGACGCCATTTATCATGTATAACCCTAATTTAGAGGCAACGGTATTTGAAGAAGTAAATTCGACCTTTGATCAAGTACCGACGATCGCCAATATGTTTGGCCTAAATTATGATCCAAGGCTTTATATCGGTAAGGACATCTTCTTAGATGAAAGTCTTGTCATCTTCCCTAATTCTGATTGGATCACTAAGGATGGTATCTACTTAAGCGCTTCTAATACCTTTATCCCTTTAGACAAGGAATTATCTCAAGCTGAGATCGATAAGATCAATACTGAGGTAAGGAATGCCTTTAGTGTCTCCTATGCGATCATGGATACTGACTACTTTAGTAAGTGTTCATATTTAGGTGATCCTAGCTTTAAATAATGAGATTCTCATTTTGCGAGACTAAGTCTCGCTCTATGTCATTTTAAAAACCATCACTAAAAGCTATATTAAAGCCAAGGAGGAAAGACCATGGATCAGATCAAAGTCGGTACATTCTTAAAGGAGTTAAGAAACGAAAAAGGACTCACACAAAGCGAATTAGCTGACACCTTATTTGTGTCAAATCGCTCGGTATCAAGATGGGAGAAAGGAGTCAATCTTCCCGATATCGATATCCTCATTGAACTGGCTAACTTTTATGATGTCGAACTTATCGAGATCTTAAATGGTCAAAGAAGCAAGATGGATGAAAAAGTAGAAAAGACGGCTTTAAAGGTAGCAGAACTTGAAAACAAGGATAAAGAAAGGATCACCAGAGTGATCCAAGTCTTATCGATCGTCAGTGTGATCCTTATGATCATCAGTTATATCTTAAGTGATCATCTAGGGACAAATGCGATCGTTGATTTTGTATATGGGTTTTCCAGTGGCTTCAGCTTTGCCTGTATGGTCTTAGTTGTGATCGTAGCCACTGGCTGGATCTATAAGATCCTCGATCTTAAAAAGCGTCTAGCGAAGCTTGATAGTCACTGAGGTGACTATCTTTTATTCTTCTGGTCTCGCTTTTGGTAAGATCAGATTAAGTATGACACCGACTAGTGCGGATAGTGCCGTACCAGATAGTGAGATGATATCACCGATCGGGAAGATCGCACCACCTAGACCAATTACAAGCATGCCGCTTGCGATAATGAGGTTTCTTTGTTCACCAAGGTTGACTTGGTTATCGATGAGGACCTTTAAACCATTTGATGCGATGACACCGTATAGTAAGATCGACATACCACCTAATACGCAATTAGGGATCGTTTCAATGAAGGCTGATACCATCGGGAACAAGCTGATGATGATCGCGATACAAGCAGCACCAAATGTTACATAGACGGAAGCGACTTTTGTCATACCGATGACACCGGTATTTTCACCATATGTCGTATTAGCAGGACCACCAATGAGGGCACTTACTGATGTCGCAACACCATCACCGATGAGCGTTTTATCTAAACCTGGATCTCTTAAGAAATCCTTACCACAGATCTTACTTAAGACCGTATGGTCACCAATGTGCTCAGAGATCGTTACTAAAGCGATCGGTAGCATAGCTAAAGCAGCTGGTAATGTTGGATCAAAGCGATACTCTTCAAAAGCACCACCAGTTGAAAATGGTAAGATGAACTCAGGTAATGCGAAGATACGCCCATTATTGATAACATCCATGATCGGTGAGAAATCAACGATACCAAAGATACAAGCTAATACATAACCACCTAGGATTCCTACTAAGAATGGGATGATCTTAAAGAAGCCCTTGGCTTTCGTTGATACAAAAGCGACAAATACAAAGGTAAACAAGGCGACGATGATATGACGGATATCTCCGCCTTCTACTAAACCAGCATTTGAAACAGCTGATGAAGCTAGACCTAAACCGATAACGACGATCATCGGACCGATGACGATCGGTGGTAATAACTTATCGATCCAGTTTTTACCGATAGCTTTTATTATGAGTGCCACGATGACATAGATGACACCGATCAAGATAAGACCGGTCTGAGCACCACTTCTGTCACCTCCCATCGCTTCAACAGCGGTGATGGTAGCTGTGATATAAGCAAATGATGAGCCAAGGTATACAGGGACTCTAAAGCCTGTAGCGATACAATAGATGATCGTACCAACACCTGATGCGAATAAGGCGACTGATACCGGATAGCCCGTCATGATCGGGACTAAGATCGTCGCCCCAAACATCGCAAAGACGTGTTGGAATGACAGTAAGACACCTTTACCTAAAGGTGGTCTTTCTCTTACGTCGAGCTGTAATTCTACTCTTTTACTCATTTTCTCTAAAACCCTCCTTCTCAAGAACAAATCTCTCCCAAAAAAAATGACCGGAAAATCCGGCCATATTTTGACTTATCTAAACTATTCAGCGTTTTGATAGGTGAATTCGTTCTCATCGGTTTCATATGATAGCATAATATAAACGCTATGGGAATGAAAATCGGAAGATTTTGATGGGTTTTGGTGGTTTTTTGCTTTAGTCAGGATGATTTGACATTATCGTAGACAAATCATTCTTCTATATTTAACCATTCTAAACAATATATACAAACGATTATATATCCTGTTTGTTGTTTAAGGCTCTATAGACATCAATAAGCTCTTCAGCTAGGATTTTACAAGTTTCGGCATTCATCAATTGATCTTCTGCATGAATCAAAAGCAAACTATTTTCTTGCTTATTTCCTTGAGCTTCTGTCTGGATAATTACCGCATGTATTCTATGTCCGTTCACGAAGTATTCGTCACCTTCGCCCATTTTTTTCAAAGCCACATCGAAATCGCCTACTTTTGCATCTCTAATTGCTTCAATAATCACTATAATGCACTAGTCAACAGAAAGTAGACACTTTCTTATAAATATCAGTCTTTCTTCTCTTGAAAGTATTCATCCTTTACTTGTTTAGGTGTCTTATATCCTAAAGCGTAGGCAGGTCTTTCATTATTGAA
>CALVBC010000021.1 GCA_944325685.1 uncultured Erysipelotrichaceae bacterium
CGACGGGATATCGCTGAATCGCAAGACTATATCGCTCCTGAGATATTAGACCATCCAGAGTTACTCATGTCTGATGATTATTATAATGTCATTGAAGATAAGACTGTTTGTGGTCATTGGCGATCAACTGATCATAGACATACCGATAGTGATCTTCGATATGATAAGTATGGTGATATAAAAATATACTATCCATCAGGGATCGCTGTCGAATATTTCACCACATCATCAACAGGCTATTTATTAGAAGTTGATTCGTATAAGTGTGATGGTGAGTATATCACCATCACAACCGAAAGCAGTGTCTTCACTTATCGTTATGATATAAGTGAAGATGGTAATATACTCATTTTATATGACGAAGTAAATGGTGATGTTCTTGATATTTTAGAGCGGATAGAGTTATAGACTGTGAAGTTCAACAACTCTCTATGATCGATGATCTGCGGGAGTTGTTTTCTTGGGTAATTTAAAATATCGTGTGGGTGTTTAAAGGTACGCCTTTAAACAATCATGTGGAAGCTGTTTAAATTATCATGTGGGTAAATAAAGGATATAGGTGGTAACTAATGCCTAATGGACCTATATCTTTTTTCGTTTGTGATCAGTCTTTTAGATCATCCAATTTGATTGGATAATTATGTGTAGCTAAAGTATTGAGGCAATACATGGCTCTATTCCTAAATCTTTCGAAGTTTGCATAACCATTGCCGATCTTGACGATCTTTTTGATCAGATCATTCCTTTTTTCCATCGGTCCATTAGATAATCTTCTGCCTTTATATCTAATAAAGGAGTTACAGATCTCTGCTTTCCAGTTCTCTAGTGTCAAAGCTAATTCATTGAATTCTCTATTTGGTGAGGTAGAGAAATCATTGATCAATATCTCTAGTTCATTCATAGCTTCGATAAGATCATTAAAGTCTCGATTATTGAACCTCACATACGCATGATATAGTTCATAAGCATCTTTGAGATCATGATGGATATTTAATAGCTTGATGAGCTTATCATGGTTAGATAAGTACATATGGAAATGTTTACTATATCTAGCTTCTAAGAATCGCTTACTATTTGTATCCTTTACATATAGAAGATCATCATGATATTTAAGCAGATGATACTCGTCACTTCTATGATCGTTTCGATATGGAAACATAATCCTCTTCCTTACATCATCTAGCGCTTTAGCGACATATTTGACGACATGGAATGAATCGGCGATGACAGTCGCTTCTGGTATCCTTCGATAAATGACATCACGATATATATCATTCATATCTATCGTCACATATTTAACGCGTTTCCTCTCTTCTATATCGATATCTCTTAGCCATTCTAAGAGAGTAGCCTTATCACGATCTTTAAGGATATCTATGATCGCCATATTGTAGAAATTCATGATAGCCAAACGATATTTCTTTTTCGATTTACGAGAGAAATAGAATTCATCGATCGATATGACTTCAGGAAGATATAATCTTTTCATGTCGACATAGGTATCGAAGATATTCTGGACCATCGTCGCTGATATCTTGTGTTTTTGAGCGATCTCTAAAAATGGATGATTGTATCTTTTGAGATCATCTAAGATACACAAGATCGTATAATCACTGATATTAGATCCAATACTACTGAATGGATCATCTTCCATCTTAGTGGTCTTACAATCAGGGCAAATGAACCTTCTTTGAAGATAGATGATCCTCGTATCGCCATTTGCGTATATATCGTGGATAATGACTCTCTTCTTATATCCTTTGACCTTAGGGACAAATCTAGCGCATTTAGGATAGATACAACCTCTATTCCGTCTTTTGACTTCGATATAGTGGATCCCATCTTTATAGAATTCACGTAATATATCGATCTCTTCATCTTTTATTTTTGTATACAACATCTTACAATAACTTTGACATAAATATGTCATCCCCTTTCTTTTATTTGTTTAGTTACCCAACTCAATAATAAAAGAAAGGTCTTTTTAATAAAAGGGTGTTCATTATATCGACCCAAATATGATCGATCGACATAATGAACACCATAATTAAAAGACACCCACACGATATTTTATAGCCGTACCTGTAGATACCCACATCGTAATTTAAAGGTATACCCTAAATCCACGATATTTTAAATTACCTTTTCTTGTTGCCAAAATTATAAAAGTGCAAATTTGTCAAATATCGGATAATTTGACAAAAATGCACTTAAAGGATGATATCCATAAGATATTTGATGATCTAGCATAGGTCCATACTTTAGCTATATATGATAAGATATAAGAAAGAGGAAATGATATGCAAAACTTTAAGAACTTCAACTTTAAATTCAAGTCAAATACAAGTGCGACAAAGAAACCTGGCGCAGTGATCATCATTGCATTAGTAGGTCTAGTTATCATCGGTGTATTATGGTATTTAGTGCATCCAGCCTTTAATATCAAATCGATCAGTTTCTTGTTTTATCTGTTTGTCATTGGTATATACCTATATTTAGTCATCTATGCTTTAGATCACTATCTCATCATTAAGCCAAAGACGACTAAAAACCTATACAAAGCCCTTGGTGGTATCATCGCTATCTGTATCGTCTTTATGCTTGGTAGTATGCTTGTGACATCAAGGATCTTTAATGCCAAGGAATATGCATCTAGGATCAATGTATCAAATGTTGAATTTGATATGATAGATGAAGTTGACTTCAATAAGACAGCGATCATCGATCGCGCATCTAGTGAAGTACTAGGTGATAGAGTGATGGGTCAGATGCCAGAGCTCGTATCACAATTCAATGTCTCTAATGAATATACTCAGATCTCATACAAGGACAGCGTATATCGGGTAACACCACTTGAATACGCTGATATATTAAAGTACTTCATGAATCGTGATGAAGGGATACCAGCTTATATCTTGGTCAATAGCACCACCGGTGAAGCAGAGCTCGTCAAGCTCAGTGACTTAGGTCTAGATGGGATGCGTTATGTACCATCAGGGATGTTCAATGAGAATTTGATGCGCAAATTACAGATGACCTATCCGATGACCATCTTTGGTTCCCCTTCTTTTGAGATCGACGAAGAAGGACACCCGTGGTATGTATGTACGACATATACCTATAGAGGTACGGAAACCAAAAAAAGTGTCACTGGTGTTGTCTTATTTGATCCGATCACCGGTGATTCAACTAAATACGATGATCCATTAGATGCTCCAACATGGGTCGATCGGATCTATCCTGAAAGTTTGGTCATGGAAGAGCTCAGTGATTATGGTTCTTTACAAGATGGCTATATCAATTCGATCTTTGGGCAAAAGAATGTCTACTTACCGAGTGAAGGCTATAACTACTTAGAAAAAGATGGTGATATATATGCCTATACAGGTCTTACCAGTGTCAATAGCGACAGTGCTAACCTCGGCTTTGCGATGGTCAATCTCAGGACTCATGAAGCCTTTGAGATAACATCACCGGGCGCTGATGAGATGAGTGCCATGCGCTCTGCTGAAGGTCATGTATCAGACTTTGGCTATACAGCGACCTTCCCGCTTTTAGTCAATATCGGTGGCAATCCTGTCTACCTCATGTCTTTAAAGGATGATGCCGGGCTTATCAAGATGTATGCGATGGTCGATGCGACTGACTATCAAAAAGTGGCTTCAGTATCGATCGATGAAGGACTAGATGCTTTAAAACGCAAGTTTATCGCTGATACAGATATCGATATCGGTGATAGTGACACCTTAGAAACAAAAACCATCACGATCAGTGATATCCGCTTTATGACCTATGATGGTTCAACTAAAGTCTATATAAGTGATACTGATGGTGATAGATATAAGGTCACTGTAGATAGTACCAATGAAGATATATTAGGGTTTATAAAGGCTGGTGATATGATCACGATCAGCTATATCCCAGGCGATATAAGCGATATCGAAAGGTTTGGATAGTTTATACGTGGATGCTTAGGCATCCGCGTTTTATAAGGATGCTGTATCTTTTTTTTGGATAGATGATAGAATAAAGAAAAAGAGGTGCGGTATTAAAAAATTGATAGTGATAATGATCATTGCCCTATTTCTAGTTTCTTGTCAAAGTGCCCAAGAGACCGTTTATGATGTCAAATCTGTAATAACGACTCTTAACGACAAACTTGAAGAAGATGATACTAATGAGGATACTTATATTGATCTCTTTAACGCGTATGCCATAATTAATGAGTATTTTGAAGCTGTGAGAGTCATTGATAAAGCTTTAGATAATACCGAAGGTGATAAGATCAAAGAACTTATCACCGATCTAAAAGATGGTCATGATGTTCATGATACAAATGGCGCTATCTATAAGCGGATCTTGATCGATTATGATAGTGGGTTAGACCAGTATGATATAAATGAAGTGAATGCCCAATATTACCAAGGGCAAGTAGATATGATCGACGAGAACTATGCTGGTGAAGGATCAGAAAGCTTTTTATCATCAAATGATCAAACAGCTCTATAAACGTAGTAATTATACTATCTATCTACTAGAAGATGATAGGATCACCGACATCTATGAGTATACATATGATGAAGGAAGTAGGAGCTTTGAAGGTCTAAAAGAGAATCATTACCAAGTCATATATAATGATGATACAGTGTCTTATAGGACTGATGATCGATGTGAAGAGTTTGTAGATGGTAAGATAATTAGGTCATATGGTAAATATGCTGATGGAACAAATTATGACGCATCTTTTGAATATGCTGATAATTATCTTAAAAGGTTCACAATAAATGATGATCTAGGAATTACCACGACCGAGATCACAAGACACTCCAATAAGATCCCTTCAAAGATCGAAGTATATGTTGGATCTAACGAAGACCAAGGATCTGTATCATCTAGAGTGATCAGGTCGATCTTCGAATATGATGAAGAAGGAAGAATGATAGCGGATAAAGAATATTTTGATGGAGAACTATCAAGCACACGGTCTTTTGGATATAGTGATGGACGCTTAGTAAGCGAGAAGTACACAAGCGCAAATGACGAAGAGATGGCCTTAAGCGACTTTGATCGTCAATATGCTTATAACGATCATGGTTATATTGAAAGAGTGGATGATCTATTAGATCCCGATCATTATGAAAAGTATGAGTACAATGACGATTATACAAAGATGACCATTTATACTTTATTAAAAAATACTGAAGCTTCAGATGCGCCATCAGTCATTGATACACAAGAGTTTTCTATTTATCATCAATGATCAGTTGAAATGTCAACGTTTTGATCAATTTGGTTGTTTTTTGGTGCTTTCTTTATTTAAAATAACCATCGAGGTATGAATATGGAAATTATCAAAAGAGATGGCAAAAGAGAAGTATATGATCGTGATAAGATCATGATCGCGATCATCAAGGCTTTTAAAAGCACGGATGAAACGATCGATAAAGAAGCGATCTTAAAGATCGTTCTAGCGATCGAAGAGAAATTAAAGGAAGATGAGACATTAAGACAAGTTGAAAAGATCCAAGACCTTGTGGAAGAGGGATTGATGGAGACACAGCACTATCAAGTGGCTAGGAATTATATCATTTATCGCCAAAAAAGGACCCAAGATCGTGAGGTCATCAATGAGCTACTAGAGCTTGTCCAAAATCAAGATCTTAAAAATACTATCTTAGAAGTAGAGAGGACTTTTTTAGACTATGATTTAAGGGATCTTTTAGTCAAATTCAAAGCCTTTATCAAAGAGGACATGGATAAAGACACCAGGATGAAGATGCTTATCAAGGCCTGTGTTGAACTTATCTCTAAAGAAAGTCCTAAATGGGAATATATCGCTGCTTATTTCTTAAGTTATGATCTACATGATGAGATAAGTGCTAGGATGAAGGTATTAGGTATCACTTCATTTGGTGATAAGGTCAAATATCTAAGCGATCAAGGTCTATATGGTAGTTATATATTAGATAATTACACCAAGGAAGAATTAGATGAGGCCTATACATTTATCGATGATCGACGTGATCATCTATTTACCTATAGTGGTCTAGATCTTGTGGCTAAAAGATATCTGATGATCGATCATGATCATCATATCTTAGAGACACCACAGGAGATGTTTTTAGGGATCGCTTTACATCTGATGATGAAGGAAAAAGACAAGTTAAATAAGGTAAGAGAACTATATGATATCTTGTCTAAAATTGAAGTTACGATGGCAACACCGACGATGGCTAATGCAAGAAAACCATATCATCAGCTTTCATCGTGTTTTATCGATACCGTCGATGATACTTTGAAGAACATCTATAAGAGTATCGATAACTTTGCCATGGTATCCAAATATGGCGGTGGTATGGGATTATACTTTGGTAAAGTAAGGGCTAATGGCAGTGATATCAGAGGCTTTAAAGGAGCTGCTGGTGGTGTTATAAGATGGATAAAACTAGTCAATGATACAGCAGTAGCAGTCGATCAATTAGGTGTTAGAGCTGGTGCTGTGGCTGTTTATCTTGATGTATGGCACAAGGATATCCCTGAATTCTTAAATCTCAGGACCAATAATGGTGATGACAGGATGAAGGCTCATGATGTTTTCCCAGCCGTCTGTTATCCTGATCTCTTTTGGAAGATGGCTAAAGAAGATCTCGGTGCTACTTGGTATCTCATGTGTCCTCATGAGATCTATAGTATCAAAGGTTATCATCTAGAAGACTACTATGGGGAAGAATGGGAAAAGCGCTATTTTGACTGTGTCAATGATGAAAGGATCGATAAAAGAGAGATCGTATTAAGAGACCTTGTAAGACTTATCATCAGGTCACAAGTAGAGACTGGAACACCATTCACCTTCAATCGTGATATCGTCAATAGGGCTAATCCTAATAACCACAAAGGTGTCATATATTGCAGTAACCTCTGTACGGAGATCGCTCAAAACATGAGTCCATTTGAAGTAGAGGACCAAACAGTTGAGACGATAGATGGTGATGAAGTGATCGTCGAAAGATACAAGCCAGGTGATTTTGTCGTCTGTAATCTAGCTAGTCTAACTTTAGGTAATATCGATGTACATGATGATAAACATCTAGAAGATATCATAAAAACTGTCGTCAGAGCATTAGATAATGTCATCGATCTCAATTACTATCCGATCGACTTTGCCAAGATCACCAACCAAAGATATCGACCGATCGGTCTAGGTGTCAGTGGTTATCATCATATGTTAGTGAAAAACGGGATCAACTTTGAAAGTGAAGAGCACTTTGATTTCGTTGATAAAGTATTTGAAAAGATCAATTACTATACGATCAAAGCTAGTAATGAATTAGCTAAAGAAAAAGGCAAATATAAGGACTTTGATGGTAGTGATTATGATACAGGTGCTTACTTTACTAAGAGAGCTTATACAAGCGATGCATGGCAAGAGTTAGCTAAAGAAGTCCATGAATATGGCCTTCGTAATAGTTACCTATTAGCCATCGCCCCAACAAGCTCAACATCGATCATCGCTGGGACAACAGCTGGTGTTGACCCCATCATGAACAAATTCTTCTTTGAAGAGAAGAAGGGCAGTATGATCGCTCGTGTTGCCCCTGATCTTGATGCCAAGACTTTCTGGTTATATAAAAACGCGCATTTGATCGACCAAAATTATGTCGTCAAAGCAGCTGGCATCAGACAAAGACATATCGATCAAGCACAATCGGTCAATCTCTATATCACCAATGACTACACGATGCGCCAGATATTAGAGCTTTATATCAAGGCATATGAATGTGGTGTCAAGACGATATATTATGTCAGAAGTAAATCACTTGAAGTTGAAGAGTGTGAATCTTGTGCATCTTAGGAGGAAAAAATGGAACTAAAAGAAAAAGGCTTATTTAATGAAAATGGTGATATCGAATTATCCAAAAGAAGGATGATCAATGGTAATACCACTAACCTCAATGACTTCAACAATATGAAGTATACATGGGTATCCGATTGGTATCGCCAAGCGATGAACAATTTCTGGATCCCAGAAGAGATCAATATGAACCAAGATATAAAGGACTATCGTCATTTATCAAAGGCGGAAAAGACCGCCTATGATAAGACATTGTCTTTCCTTATCTTCTTAGATTCGATCCAAACAGCTAACCTTCCTAATGTCGGTGATTATATCACCGCCAATGAAGTAAACCTCTGTTTAACGATCCAAGCATATCAAGAAGCGATCCACTCACAGAGCTACAGTTATATGCTCGATACGATCTGTTCGCCAGAGGAAAGAAATGACATCTTATATCAATGGAAAAATGATCCAAGGCTATTAGCTAGAAACAAGTTCATCGGTGACTTATACAACGACTTTAAAAAGAGTCCTGATGCATACCATTTGATGCGTACGATGATGGCTAATTATATCTTAGAAGGTGTCTACTTCTATAGTGGTTTCATGTTTTTCTACAATTTAGGTAGGATGGGTAAGATGCCAGGCTCTGTACAAAATATCCGTTATATAAACCGTGATGAAAATACGCACTTGTGGTTATTCAGATCGATAATACTAGAACTACAAAAAGAAGAACCAGAATTATTCACTGATGAATTAAAAGAAGAATACAAAGCCATGATCAAACAAGGTGTTGAAGAAGAGATCAAATGGGGTGAATATGTGATCGGTAATGATATTGAAGGACTTACGATCGATATGGTCAGAGATTATATCAAATACCTCGGTAATCTCAGAAGCAAATCTTTAGGCTTTGGTAGTATCTATGAAGGATATGATGAAGAACCAGCGACCATGGCTTGGGTATCGATGTATTCTAATGCCAACATCATCAAGACCGACTTCTTTGAAGCTAGGTCTAGTGCTTATGCAAAAAGTGGCGCTATCGAAGATGATCTATGATAAAAGAGATCTCTTTTGTTATCTATGTAATCGTAACTTATTGTAGGAATCCATCATTATATCAACGATGATAAAGCGATCAAAATATCGTTTATCTGAGTCGTCTGGTGAAAGGAATTCATGACATTTTTCGATTGTACATTTTGTGTCTTCATCGTGAAAATATCCATAAATAATATCTAAAGATAGATCGCTTATACCATATATTAATGGCTCATTTTTACATATTTTATAAAAAGCATTAAATGCAAGACTGTCTTTTCTTTTATATATTTGATATAAAATGGCGGGAAAGATCTCAAAGTGTGCATTTTCATCCAATTTGGTCAAAATGCTGTTCAATTCAACGCTTGTTATTGCTTGATCTTGTGAAAAAAATAATGATCTGATCGCTAGTGGATAGATGTTTTCTGGGATATGATCTTCAGTCATGGATTCATTATAAATGTTAACAGCAGCATTGTCGTTTATGATGTTTTCGTATATATCAGCGATCTTTGAACCACAAATACTCGCTTCTTTAAAGAGACCAGCCTTATAATAAATATCGTGAGCATCAAAGGCAAAACGGTAAGCCTTTATAAAAAGCTTATCTAAGATCGATATATCTATCATATATTTACAAGCTTCAGCATAAGCAAGCGTTCTTGCTTTTAGGGCTATGACCGATCCAAAATACCTTTTTGCTTCTTTGGTGTTTTTATCAAGCAGATAATAAATACCAACATGGTGAAAAAGTAATTGTTTTGCAAAAATAGATAATTTGTTTGCTGATAATAAGAGATCATCTAGTTTATCTTTATCTAACGAGCTGGTTTTTGTATAGGCATGTACAAGCTTATAAATTTCATGATCATAACGGAATATGGAATTATCGATCGTAAACGATCTTGTCATATATCGCCAAATTTGATCAGCCCTTTCTACATCTTGGACCAGTGAGCACCTATACCACTCAATGATCATATTTTCGTATGATCTTATCATATATGTATAACGCTTGAAAACATCATCGACCTTCTCCAAAACAGTCAATATCGTATTGATGCTAAGCTTTGATGATGAAGCTTCGATAAGAGAAATATATGACCTATCGACATTAACAAGATCAGCTATATCAGCTTGTGTTAGATTATTTTCAATACGGTAATTTCTTAGTTTATCCGCAACTTCTTGCCTTACCACTGATTCTTGAATTTTATCCATAAACACAGTATAGCATGGATTCGTGAGAAAATTAATAAATTGTTATTTTGTGATATGAAACTGAAGATGTGAAACTTATACGATCAAAACAGAAAGATCTTTCACACACAACTTTTTATACATCTGTTATAATCAAATCGTAGATAAGTACTTATTACATGCGATCATATCATCATTATTTATAAAAATAACGATGATCCATAATTTAAAGCTTTGAAGCCATAATTTCAAAGTTAAGCCCTAA
>CALVBC010000022.1 GCA_944325685.1 uncultured Erysipelotrichaceae bacterium
TTACCCATCACCAATTACATACTTACGGAATCACAGATAAATAAAACACTGAACTGGAAGATCTAGTTCAGTGTGTATTCTTATAAACTAACACCATTTTTGAGAGTTAAGTTCTAAAGACAGGTACGATATATATCAAGTCGATATAAAAAGCTCAAAGTCTAAGACTAAGAGCTCTTTATGATCAATATATGATTATCCTTCTTTCGCCTAATGGATCACTATAGCTTTCCGGTATTTCTCCATCTTCAAAGCTTTGGATATAGTTAATGATCACTTCATTGTCGACCATGATCTCATCTAAGATGATCTTGGCATCTTTAAACATCGTCATCCCATCGCCACCGTTTTTGACCGTGTAATTAGTAGCGGCTAATAGATATATGCCTTCAGGATCGATCGGGATATAATCACCAGTATCTTTATCTAATACGAGGACTTCTCTTATCCGATATTCACCATCGACACTTATAAAATTGCCTTTTTCATCTAAGGTGACGCTGCTTGGGATGCTGGTATCGACGGTGTATCTGATACCTGATATCTGCATGAAACCACCGTTTTGATCATCCGGTAGATCTTTGACACCGACCTCAAGACAATCGATGATCATCTGACCAGTTACTTCAGCCGTACATAGTAAGTTATTGAATGGGTGGACACTTATGATATCACCATAGGTTATATCACCCCTTAGAATATCTTCTCTGATACCACCACCATTGACGATGGCTATATCGGCATCCAATACTTCCCGATAGGCATCAGCGATAAAGTCACCGAGATTGGTCTCCTTTGATCTGATGATACGCTCAGGATAGTTGACCACAAGGTCAAATCCACTATGACCGATGATGGTATTAGTAAGATCACTTACTTCTTCATTGATGTTTACTAGAAAAGCTTCTACTTCACGATACCTATCATCAGCTATTATCGTATCCATGGGGATGAGCTCAGTAGTGATATCACCTTGACTATCGATCAGTATCTTACCGATATACTCGCCCTTAGTGCCTGTTTGTAAGACCTTTATATCTTGACCATCTTTATCCTTTAAAGTGGTGTCATATACTTCGTGAGTATGACCATCGATGAGGATATCGATGCCACTTGTATTAGCTAATAGGGCATTAGATGAGTACTCATCTTCATCATCCATGCCTAAATGGGCTACGGCTATTATGTAGTCGACTTCATCTTTGACTTCATCGATCTTAGCTTGGATCCGCTCATAGAAGATATCACTTTCTTCTCCATAGAAGGAATATAGGTAATTACCTTCATCATCCTTGAAGTGCTTAGGATCGACTGATGTCAGAGTATGAGGCGTGATGATCCCGATATAAGCGATCTTGCGATCGCCATATTCGACTATCTTATAGCTATCTAATAAGTCATCGCCATTGATATCGGTGAAATTAGAAGCTAGATAAGTAAAGTCACTAGTCTCTTCCGCTAGCTTCATGAAATTATCGACACCATAGTCAAACTCGTGATTGCCAGGGACAGCGATATCATAGCCGACTTCATTCATGATGTCGACGATGTATTTGCCTTTTGATAGTGATCCTAATAAGCCACCTTGGATCGCATCACCAGCATCCACTAAGGTCACATTATCTTCACCATAATAAGCCTCTTGATCGGCCTTGTATTGGGCGATCTTGGCATAGCTTAGACCATCATCATCGGTGCAATGAAGATCATTGGCGAATAAGATGACGGTATCTTTGATATCTAAGGTTTCATTTTTATCACAACCAAATAAGCTTAGGGCTAATAAGATGATGAATAATATCTTGAATGCTTTATAGTGCATGTCCTTCTAACTCCTTTACGACTTTGATGACATCTTCATCGAATATAAGGGCATTAGATATCTGGATATTGGCCTTGCCCTTATTGATGAGGATGAGATGGTCACCATTAAAATACTGGATATAACTAGCAGCAGGATAGACCATCAATGATGTACCGATGATGATCATCGTATCAGCCTTCGTGATCTTATCGATCGCCTTATAGACGACCTTTTCATCAAGGGGTTCTTCATATAGGATGACATCCGGTTTGATGATACCACCGCATTTTGGACATCTTGGGATATCAGGACTTTCTAAGATCATCTCTAATGGATAAAAGGTATGACAATCCATACAGTGATTGCGATAGATAGAACCATGGATCTCATCGACTTTTTCACTACCGGCTTTTTGGTGTAAGCCATCGATATTCTGGGTGACAACACCTAAGCTCTTGCCTTCTTTTTCAAGCTTAGCGATCCATTTATGGGCGCTATTAGCTTGCGCATCAGGAAAGCACATCTTAGCTTTATAAAAGTCATAAAAGCCTTTAGGATCATGGGTGAAATAAGAATGCGAGATGATCGTCTCAGCTTTGATGTCATTAGTATAAAGACCATCTTGTGACCTAAAATCAGGGATACCACTAGGTACGGATATCCCAGCCCCGGTAAAAAAGACGATCCTATTTGAAGAAGCTAGGATTTCATGAAGCTCAGTTATTTTTTCCATACGCATATGATAGCACTTTAAGGCCTATTTATAAGCTATCAAAGCTTAAAATTACCTTGGTCTAACTTTGTGTTTGCCATATAAATGAGTATAATACATGGGTATGCAACATTTGAAGGGTGAATTAGTACTACTTATAACCGCGATCATCTGGGGCTTTGCCTTTGTGTTTCAAAGCACCGCGGCTGATCTTATCGGCGCCTTTACATTCAATGCCTTTCGTTTCTTATTAGGGGCTTTATCGATATTACCGCTACTTCGTTTTAATCGCCATGGGATGGATATCAAAAAGTGTATCAGAAGTGGTATCTTACTTGGGATCATGATCTTTTTAGGTTCTACCACCCAACAGATAGGCATCGCCTATACGACAAGTGGCAAGGCTGGTTTTATATCGTCACTGTATATGATCTTTGTCCCGATATTAGGCTTTATCTTATTCCGTCATAAGACGAATAAGAATGTCGTGATCGCTCTGATATTAGCGTTATTTGGCCTATATCTTATCAATGGTGGCTCATTTGTCTTTGAGATGAGTGATCTCATCATCATCTTGAGTGCGGTCTTTTTTGCCTTACACATCATCTTTGTCGACCGTTTTGCCAAGGATGTCAACAGTGTCATGCTGTCGTTTGTACAGTATTTGACCGGTGGTATCATCGCTCTTATCCTAGCTTTGATCTTTGATGATATGCAATTAAACATGATCATCAAAAGTATGCCATCGGTCTTATACACGGGTATCTTGTCAACTGGTGTAGCCTATACTTTACAGATCATCGGCCAAAAGAATACCGAGCCAGCCATCGCTTCTTTGATCCTGTCTTTAGAATCGGTAGTATCGGTCATCGGTGGTTATCTACTACTCAATGAGACTTTGACACTGATCGAGATGATCGGTTGTATATTCATGTTTATCGGCGTCATGATCGCCCAAAGGAGAGACAAAAATGCAAGATCTAGCGACTAGCAGAGAAAAATTAAACATCATCGATGCGAAGATGAAAGAGTTGTATTTAGAGCGGATGGCAGTTATCAAAGAGGTCACTGCTTATAAGAAGGCTAATGGTATCGCTACTTATGATCCTAAAAGGGAAAGTGAGATGAAGGAACGTCTCAGTAAAGATGTACCGGAAGGATTAAAAGCTTACTATCTAGAATTCTTAGAGACGATCTTAAAAACATCTAAAGATCTTCAAGACGAATAAAAAAGTAAAAACTTTTAGGATTTTGATAAAAAGTCTCCTTATTACTATATTGAAGGAGGCTTTATTATGAGCTTACTTCTTATTGCGCCTCGCACTTTCGTTAGAAAGGAAAGACGGTGGACATCCTATCCGTCATCGCCTTGATGATCGCTTGTGTGATCATCAAGCATTTGACTAAGCGATAGTCTAAGTTTACCGTGCGAGGCGCATAATGAAAGGAGTGGTTACCGCCACTCCTTTCTTAGTTTACCGTGCGAGACTTCGCATTGATATTTTATCATATATCCATAGCTTATGTTCATCTAATTTATCGATACAGTTTTTCCATACATCTAAACAAATAATGAACACTTATGCGTTCATCAAGAATTCGACTAAGAGATGCTATATAAAAATGTGATAAGCCTACTGCTAGACTTATCACATTTTTTTATTTGCTTCTAGTCAATGACTTAAAGGCTTCTTCGATCTTTGATTCATCACCGTCTAATAAGGCTTCTTTGACACAGGTCTTGAAATGCTCTTCCATGATCATCTGTGACACTTTAGCCAAGATAGCTCTAGTGGCATTTATTTGATCGTTGATCTCGATACAGTAGCGATCTTCATCGATCATCTTGATGATGCCATCGAGTTGGCCTTTAGCGATATTGAGATTGCGGATGACTTTTTTGTGATCAGCCTTCATGGTGGATGGCTTTTACTTCATAGCCGGCATCAGTAATACATGACTTGATCGTCTCATCACTGATATCACCTTCGACATAAGCTTTCTTATCGGCTAGTGATACATTGGCTTTGACACCGTTTTTCTCTAAAGCGTCTTTGACGTGTTTGACACAGTGTTCACACATCATCCCTTCTACATCGATCGTGATCTTTTCCATTTGTTTTTCCTCCTTTTTCACGTTTATTTCTTTTTTATGGATCTTACGGATCCGTAGTGCATTTGATAAGACGATGATCGAGCTCAGTGACATCGAGAAGGCTCCGATCATCGGATTGAGACTAAAGCCAAAGGCTGGATAGAAGACACCGGCAGCGACTGGGATGAAGATACTGTTATAGAATAGGGCCCAGAATAAGTTCTGTTTGATGATCCGCATCGTCTTTTGGCTCAGTGTCATCATAAAGTCGATATCGCTGAGGTCATTTTTCATTAAGATGATATCACTTGATTCATAAGCGACATCAGAACCACTGGATATCGCAAAGGAGATATCAGCGGCAGATAATGCGATCGCATCATTGATGCCATCACCGACCATCGCGACAAGGCCATTATTTTGGTTTGTCTTAACGGTGTTATATTTGTCTTCTGGTTTTACTTCCGCTAATACTTCATCGACACCGATCTCTTTGGCGATATTATCAGCTATTACCTTATTATCGCCAGTGCACATGATCACTTTGACACCACGGTCTTTGAGATCCTTGATGGCTTTTTTACTGGTATCCTTGATGATATCAGCGATATAGACAAGACCTAATACCTTTTCATCTTTAGCGACCATGATATATGAATAACGGTTATTTAAAGCTTCATCGATATCCTTTTGGTCGTATTTGACACCAAAGTGATCAAATAACTTATAGTTACCAGCGATATAGATACTGTCACCTTTTACTGCCTTGATCCCTTCACCAGATATCTCTTCAAAGCTATCAAAGCTCAGATCATGGTCATCATAGTGTTCAGTGACCGCTTTAGCGATCGGATGTTTAGAGTTTTTCTCTAAAGCGACTAAGGTAGGGATGAAGCTATCATCGAAGCTGATCTCTTTGATGATCTTTGGCTTGTTTTCAGTGATCGTACCGGTCTTATCTAGGATGATGGTCTTGATATCATGGGTGATCTCTAAGACCTCTGGATTTTTGATGAGGATGCCATTTTTAGCACTGACCCCAGTTGCGACCATGATGGCACTAGGTGTCGCAAGACCTAAGGCACAAGGACATGAGATGACAAGGACCGATAGACCAAAGTTCATGGCTTGTTCAAAGTTTCTGGTGAAGATATACCAAACTAAGAAGGTGACAAGGGCGATCGCGATGACACCTGGCACAAAGAAGGATGAGATCTTATCGGCAAAGCGCTGGATCGGGATCTTCTTTAGTGTCGCTTCTTTAGTGAGTTCGATGATCTTCGATAAGATCGAGTCCTCATTGGTCTTGGTTACTTTTATCTCTAAGGAGCCATTTAAATTGATGGTACCACCGATGATCTCATCACCGACTTTTTTATGGACGGGTAAGGATTCACCAGTGATCATCGATTCATCGATATCGGCTTCACCTTTGATGATCACACCATCTTGACCGATCGATTCACCAGCTTTGGTGATGATGATATCATCGATCTTTAAGTCTTCGATCTTGATGACCTTAGGCATGCCATCTTTTAAGACGGTGACTTCCATCGGTCTAAGCGTTGCGAGTAATCTAACAGCTTTGGTCGTCTTTTCCTTATTGATGCCCTCGATATACTTACCGATCGATACGATGACTAAGATCATCGCTCCGGTCTCAAAGTAGAGATGAAAATCATGGGAGCCACTTGCGATCTTGAAGAGGGCATAGATACTATAGAGATATGACACACTACAAGATAGAGTGACTAGGGCATCCATATTCGGATTCAAATGGATGATACTCTTGATACCACTTTTGAAATAGTGGAATTCCAAGATGTAGATGACCGTCGCGACGATGAGCTGGATGTAGTTAGAATATGGTGGCGTTGGTAGGTTTACCATATGGCCCATCGACAGATACATCAAAAAGACCATGAGCACTACCGAGACGATGAGCTTGACTTTAGAATAGTCGATCTCTTTTTTCTTTTCCAAAAGCATCTCATAACCTAAGTCATCGACCGTCTTTTTGATCATATTCTCGCTGAGTTTGGATTCATCGTATTCGATGAGCATGTCATTGTCTAAGAGATTGACTTGACAAGACACGACACCATCCATCTTGGCGACGTTTTTTTCGATCGTGTTTTTACAGATGGCACACGACATGCCTTTTATTTCGTAATCTTTTTTCATATACACCCCCTATGGGTATTATCAGTATACCCAGTGGCTAGTTTTGATGCAAGGAATATGCTACTATGGATGTATGGAATTTTTGATCAAGAAAATGGGGATCAACGGTGAAGGGATCGCCTACTATAAAAGAAAGCCGGTCTTTATCGAAGGGGCTCTGATCGATGAAACAGTGAGTGCGCATATCACAACTGATAAAGGCAAATACTATATCGCTAAGCTCGATAAGATCATAAAGAGGTCATCCAAAAGACAAAGACCACTATGTCCTTATTTTAAGGAATGCGGGGCTTGTCAGATCATGCATATGACTTATAGAGAACAGTTAGCTTATAAGTGCGAGATGGTCAAAGAAGCCTTTAAGAAGTACGCTGACATCGATATCAAGATCGATGATGTCATCGAAAACGATGATATATATGGTTATCGTAATAGCCTAAAACTTCCTGTTTCATATATCGATGGTAAATTAGTAAGTGGCTTATATAAAGCTAATAGCAATCACCTTTTAGTCATCGACAAGTGTCTTATCCATGATCAAAGACTTGAGAAGGTCAAAAAGAATATCCTCAATGTCTTAAATAAATATCACTACCAAGATGTCTATGGTCTATATATCAGGGCCTTAGATGATGATATCCAAGCGGTCATCGTATCAGATACAGAATTATCATTGGAATGCATAGCTGATCTAAAACGGATCGAGCATTTAGCTTCATTATATCTATCAAAACGGCAAAAGAAAGCCAAGGAATTCTTTGGCAAGGAGAATAAACTATTATTTGGGCAAAAGATGATAGCCTTTGATATGATGGATCTTAAATTCGCTATCCGTCCTTTTTCCTTTATGCAGCTAAATACCAAACAAGCCACCAAGCTCTATCAAAGGGTCATCGATCTATTAAAGGCCGATGATAAGGTCATCTTTGAAGGGTACTGTGGTATCGGTGTCATGTCTTTAGCCATGGCTAAAAAAGCTAAGAAGGTCATCGGGGTCGAGATCGTAAAAGAGGCGATAAGCGATGCCAAGAGAAATGCCAAAGACAATGGCATCGATAATGTCGAGTTCATCTTAGGTGATAGTGGCGAAGAATTGAAGTATCGTCTTAAAAAAGAGAAGATCGATGCGATCGTCGTCGATCCACCAAGGACCGGTCTTGATGAGACGATGTTAGAAAGCATCAAGAGGTCAAAGGTCAAAGAAGTGGTCTATGTATCATGTAATCCAGCGACTTTAGCTAAGGACATCGCTTATTTAAAGCCTTACTACGATATAAAGAAGGTCGATGTCTTAGATATGTTTTCTAATAGCGCTCATGTGGAGTGTATCATCTACATGAGAAAAAGATGATCACCCATATTTTGACCGTGTGCAATTCGAGGCAGTAATAAAAGAAGCTAGCTTTGATCGCTTTGCTATGACGCTAGCAACATGAATGCTATTGGCATAATTTTAAAGGCATAGCGAAATGGGAGATAATACACAGATGATGGAAGTGTAAGATCAGAGGGGTAAATCACTATGAAAAGATTCAAAGAACTAGCTACATACAATAAGATCGTGATCATCATTTCGATGATCATGGTATTGATATTTTCGATCCTTTATGTCCTAACTTTGTCTAAGGAAGGCATCTATCATGGTGATGTTTTCTTTAGGAAGGAAAATGTGGATGGTAAGATCTGCTATGTTGGTGTTATCGAAGCCAAAGATATATCTTTCATCTTAGAGGATGATCATACGATATCGTATATGATCGATGATATAGATCATGGTACTTATACGATCGACAAGGATATCAAAGTAGACCCTTTAGATGCGACCCTTAAAAAAGATGGTGAAGTGATCTTTAAGGGCGATGTTATCATCGGTGATGATATAAACCTAATTGACGAAAATGGTGATGTCGTTTTTGATATGACGATCGATACAGGAAATGGAAAATACGATCTTGAAGGCAATAAGATCGATCCATCAGTGCCATCAAAGCATTTTATCATGAGGTTATTTGCGGATAAGACTATGCATAAGGGCGATATCAGTATGTTTGTTTATGGTGTGATCATCGTTATCATCAATATCATCTCCATCTTATTTGAAGATGAATTATTCAGATGGCAGCTGCATTTTAGGGTCAAAGATGCAGATTTAGTAGAACCGTCATCTTTTGAGATCATATTGCGAAAAATCGTCTATGTAGTCTTTACCGCGCTAGCTTTGATGGTATTTATCATCGGTCTAGGGTAATTGTGTTATCATTGATACATGTATCCTAAAGCACAAAAGGATAAGATATGCGCTTTTGCGCGCAAGTGGATGTATCGATTCGCTGATCAAGAGGTATCGGATGATAGCTTATTTTCGCCATCTTTAGAGCGCGATGTCAAAGCTTTGAGTTTTGATATCGATGAGCTATTAAATGAAGAAGACTATATCTATGTCGATACTTATCCGGATAAAAAGATGACGATAAAAGAGATCATTGCTTTTATCCTTGTACAGATAGATCTAAGAAGGGTAATCTTACAAGATAATGACAGTTTTATGCAGGCAAATGACCGCGGTCTATTCATCGAGGCTTTTTCTGATCTAGCCAAAAAATGTGGTCAAGATCTACATGTGTTCAAAAAGAAAGCAGCTAAGATCATGATCACTTCCTATCGTGATCTTAAAGATGATATGTCTTCTAGATTTAAGAAAGAAGATATCACGATCACCCATAAGTCATGCATCATAATAAAGACAGATATAAATGGTGATATCGAAAAGACAAGATATAAGGTCGATAGTGATCTTATCGATAAGATCGCTAGTCATTTTAATAAAGGTTATCATCAATATCTTGAAGATCATCGTGGTCATTGGTCGATAATGATCAAGGATGAAGATGGCGATACTTTTAAGACCTTTAGCTCTTTTTATCGCTATGATGATGATATATCGGTCTTATTAAGAAACATATTAAATGATGATAATATCTGGGCATTAGATGGTAAGTGTATCGATCTATCGATCGAAAAGATCGGTATCACCTTAGCTTATGGCAAAGATAAGATGCAGATCGAAAAGATCATCCTCGATAAAAAGATGCAGGCACTGTATCTAGAAAAGATCGATCAAATCGGTACTTCAAGTATCAAGGTCTACAAAGACAAGACTAAAGTCCAAGAGATCTTTGATAAGCTAGGCGATGATGCCTTTAAAGAGCTAAGTGATGATGAAGCTTATATCAAAGAAGGGGAGTTTAAAGAGATACTCTGGGATATCAAATATCGAAATGGCCAAAACGATACCTGTCTTTTCCCTAAAGATACTAAAAGACTACCTAAAGATCTGGCGATATTCATCTTACTAGTCAGAAGATATATCGAAGATAATGACCATTATGATCTATTAGATCTTGATACGATCAAAAGGAAAAGAAGAGACGGTGAACTCATCCTATGCAGTGTCAAATTCACAAATGGCGAAAGGATATATCACTACTTAAGCGAAGATGAAAGTCTTAGGGTAGGCGATGAAGTGATGGTCCCGGTCAGTAATGATGACAAAGCTCATCTTGCGACCATCTTCAATATTCAATATATCAAAGAGGATCGATTACCGATACCTAAAAGTAAGCTCAAGTATATCTTCTTAAAAGATAAATAGTAAAATAAATATGAGGTGAATATGAAAGAATACTTTGGTAAATGCAATGATAGAGATGTCTATCTCTATACGATCGAAAACGATATCTTAAAGGTCCAAGTATCAACACTTGGTGCTACTTTGGTGTCCTTTATCTACAAGCCCTATGATCGTGATGTCGTCTTAGGGTATGAAAATGCGGAGACATATCTTGATAGTCATGGCTCAAATATGGGGGCGACGATCGGCCGTTGTGCTAATCGGATCGCTAAGGGTGAATTTACTTTAAATGATGTCACTTATCATCTGACCATCAATAATGGTCCTAATACCTTGCACAGTGGCATCAATAATCTCACTAGTAAGATATATGATGTCGAAGAGTTTGAAAATAGTCTTATCTTATCGACGGTCAGTGAAGATGGCAGCGATGGTTTTCCAGGTAATTTAAGTGTCAAGATATACTATCGCTTAGATCATGATACTTTAGAATATCGCTATGAAGCGACTAGCGATAAGGATACCTTGTGCAATATCACCAATCACGCTTACTTTGACCTTGATGGGCTTGATAGTGACAGTATCTTAGACCATGAAGTAAAGATCGCATCTGACCATATCGCCTTAGTTGATCAAGATGGTCTTAGTACTGATGTCATCTTAGCGGTCAAGAATACGGCTTTTGATTTTTCTGACTTTAGAAAGATCAGGGATAATCTATCGATCGGTCATGATAATATCGCCTTAGTGAAGGGTTATGATCACAATTACTTGTTCCCATATGACAATGATGATCTAAGAGTTCAAATGCGAAATGGCGACATGATGCTTACGGTGAGATCTGATCTTCCTGGCATGCACTTTTATACTGCTAACTACTTAGATGGTGAAGTAAGAGGCAAAAAGGGTAATTACTACAAGGAGAAAAACGGGGCATGTTTTGAATGTCAGTACTATCCTAATGCGATCAACTACAACGGTTTTAAAAAGCCGATCTTAAAAGCTGGTGATACGATGAGCCACTATATCCGTTTCACCTTATCACCAAGGCAGTAAATTTCAACGACTTTATTTGTCAAAAAAGATAAATAATGTATAATAATTGAGTGACAAAATTAAAAACTATAAGGGGTAAAAGAGATTATGTATCTAAATGATGAAATGTATGATGTGATCGATATCGATGAAGCGATCAAACAAAAGCAAGAATTGATCACAAAAGCCAAAGAATTGAGCGAGCAAGAGACTGGTGATCTCATCAAGGCAGCTGCGCGTCTACGCAGGAAGTGGCGTCGTATCCCATATTGGGAGTCTGCTTATGAGGATCAATTGGCTCAGGAGTTCGATGGATACCTTGGCGTCGTATATAGTCGTCGTCATTTAGTAACGGAAGCCAATGTGGAAGCTAAACGCGCTTTGATCGAAGAGGTCAAAGGCTATGATCAAAATGTTCCAGGGACGAAATTAGCGGAAAGCTTAGAGCGCTGGAAGAAGGTCGGTTCAGCTGGTCATGAAGCTGATGAAGAGTTATGGCAAGAATTCGCTGATGCGCGTCATGCCTTCTTAGAGAAGAAACGCGTTTATTGGAATGAAAGACGTGAACACTATGATGAAGCTAAGGCGATAAAAGAAAGAGTCGTTGAAGAAGCTAAAGCTTTAGCGGAAGAAGATAATTTCCGTAAGGCATCAGCGCGTTTTGAAGAGCTACTACAAGAGTGGAAGGATGCTGGCTATATCGGTGATCGTGACTACGAAAAAGAACTATGGCAAGAATTCTCTGAAGCTCGTCGTAATTTCAATAAAAAACGCGGTGCTTTCTATAGTGAACTACACGCAAGACAAAAAGAAGCATATACAGCTAAGACCGCTTTGATCGCTGAAGCAAGAGCGATCTTAGAAGGTGGTAACTATACCCGTGAAGATACCGAAAAGATGAAAGAGCTCAATGCGAAGTGGCGTACGCTTGGCAATTGTGGTCGCGATAAAGAAGATGGTGTTTGGAAGGAATTCCGCAGTGTCATGGATGAATACTTCGATGTCATCAGAGGCAATCGCGAAGAAAGACAAGCTCGCTACCAAGAACGCCTTGGCGATCTAAGGAGCAGGAAGCTCGATCAGATCGCTTCCCAAAGACGTCAGATCGAACGCTTACGCCAAGAAGCGATGGAGACATTGAGCGAGCGTGAAGCTAACGAGATCAATGAGGAGATCGCTGACAAAGAAGAGTACATCGCTGAACTTGAAAAAGAGATCGCGGAACTCGAAGAAAAAGCATAAACTACAGGGTGCACTTAGTTGCACCTTTATTATTGGCATTAAAAAAAACCTTTACTGGCCTCTCAACATACCTATAATAACATAAAAAAATTTTAAAAAATAGACTGTTTTTTATCTTTACAGTCGGTTATCATATGGGTGTAAAGAAATAGATGGTCTCATCTAGAGGAGGTCAAAGTAAATGGAACCTACATCGTTAGAAGAGATCTTAGAAGGATCTCAAAAATAAAAAGAGAATAACTGATCATGTAGCGTAAGCTACATAAGACTTACACCATGTAAGAAATAGCTACGAGTAAGTAGCGTATGTGATAGAAGGTTCAGTATATTACCTTAGCGTAAGGCTAAAAAATATACTGACGGTCCATGGATTGACATAACATAGAAAGGAAGTAAAATTCATCATGAGTGGATCGGTCAAACCAATCGACAACGTAGAGCCCCATCTTGAATTAGATGGGGCTTTTAATTACAATTATGACCATGTACAAGAAATACTTATTACCGATCGCGATATTGTTATGTTTGTCTTTGGGCATCAGATGGTTAAGTCCGCTATTAAATGGGGCAATAGGTGATGCGATCATCATCGTATTAAGGGCATGTCTGTTATTTGCCTTTGGTCTATCGCTCAATGTCAGTAAAAGACGGCGCTATGAGACCTGGGTCAGAAAGGTCATCGTCTCCTTTGTCATGATCTTTTTCTTGGTATGGGACTTAGGATATATCATGATCCCGGAATTAAAAGCGGTATTTGATAATTTAGGGATAAGCGGTTATATCGTCTATCTCATATACATCTACTGTGGTTGGTCATTCTTTGATTAGGATGACTTTTTTATTAGGTCAAAACGCATGAATAAAGGCTTAGACAATTTATATAGGGCGACAAATAAGATCACCTCAAGTGGTAAAAGGATGAGGTTTTTAGGGATACTAGCGGTGATATAGAAGATAAAGCCCTTAGATAAAAGAATAGTATTCCAAATACTATTGAGCAGGATATTATTGATGATCGATACTAAAGTCCTAGCGATGATGATCCTTTTTAAGTTGACCTTTTTATATAGACACAAGGAATATATCGCCATCGAAACCATCGCCCCCAAAGTATAGCCAAAGAAGAAGGCACCACTAGGATAGACGATATAAGCCAAGATATCTTCGATAAAGGCGTATAATAGACAGGTCTTAAAGTCATATATGATCGCGACATACATCATAACGACAAAGCTAAAGGTGATCCGTAAACTATCGGTCACCGGGATATAAAAGGTGTTGAGGATAATATTTAAAGCCATGAATAAGGCTAATGTAACGATCTTCTTTATATCAGTCATAAAGATATTTTACTTTAAATATGATAATATTACTACATGCAGTTATTATGTTCTATCACACACATCGATCTTATCGATGACATCTGGGAAGATGTCGATGGGATCATCGTTGGCGCTAAAGCCGCGTCTTTAAAATATCCTTTTACCTTAGATGAGTTAGTCACCATCAAAAAGAAGTGCCAAATGTATGATATCGACCTCTATTTTGAAGTCGACATCCTCATTAAAGAGACAAAGAGGACCGTCGTATTTGACCTATTAGACTTTGTCATGAAACTGGGACCTAAGGGTATCTACTTCAGTGACTTAGCGATATATGACTATGCCTTAAAGAAAGGTTATCATGATCTTCTCATCTATGATCCGATGACGCTTATGACCAATTCCCTTGATGCCATCTTCTTTTTACACAAAGGCATCAAAGGGGTCACTTTAGCTAGGGAACTGACCCTTGATGAGATCGTAAAGATATGTGATATGACCAATGGTCAAGTCGATATGCAGATCGCAGGTTTCATCCGGATGGCTTATTCAGGGCGTCATTTTATAAATGACTATCTAGACTATATCGATAAGCCCTATGATAAGGATAAGACCTATATGATCAAAGAAGAGACCCGTGATAAGAAGATGCATATCTATGAAGGAAGAGAGGGGACTTTGATCTACAGTGAGTTTGTCTTATTAGCTTTAAATGAATATCTTAAATTAAAAGACAAGGTCGCTCGTTTTATCATCGATGATCGTTATTTGAGCCATGATCTGATCATCGATATCATCAAAGCCCACCGAGTCGTAGATGAAGACAATGTATCTTCGATAGAAAATGAACTAAAAGAAAGATATCCAAGTATCTACTTTGATACCGGTTATCTATACAATAAGACGATGATCAAAAAGGAGGAGAAAGATGATCGAGCTATTAGCGCCGAGTAAAGATCTAAAAAAAGCGAAAGTTGCGATCGACCATGGGGCTGATGCCGTCTATATCGGTGGTAAGTCTTTTTCCTTGCGCTCAAGGGCCAGCAACTTCGGCCTTGATGAGATCGATGAGATCGTCAAGTATGCCCACAAAAGGGGCAAGAAGGTCTATGTCACCGTCAATATGGTCTTCCACGACGATGACCTTAAAGGGATCAGACAATACCTTAACGATCTAGATCGGATCGGTGTCGATGCCCTTATCATCGAGTCCTTTGCCATGATCGAACTTATGAAAAAAGAAGCACCACATGTCGAGATCCATATCAGTACACAAGCTTCATCATTAAACTCAAATACGGTCATGACCTATAAAAGGTGGGGTGTTAATCGCGTCGTCTTGGGACGTGAATGTTCGATGGATGAGATCGAAGTGATAGCTAAAAGGGTCGATGTCCCACTCGAGGTCTTTATCCATGGTGGCATGTGCTCTAACTATTCAGGCCGCTGTACACTATCCAATCGGATGTGCTTAAGGGATGCCAATCGCGGAGGATGTGCACATAGTTGCAGGTGGCGCTACGAGCTATACGCTGATGATGAACTAGTAAGTGATAAAGATAAGCTTTTTTCGATGGCTTCAAAAGACCTCAGGGCGACAGCTTTTATCGAAAGGATGATCAAAAGCGGGGTCGCTTCATTGAAGATCGAAGGGCGGATGAAAAGCGAATACTATATCGCTCAGATAACTAAGACCTATCGTAAGATGATCGATGAGATCTATGCGAGTGGTCACTTAGATGAAGAGCGGATCAGATATTATGATAGTGAGATCGCCAAAGCGGAAAACAGGATCAGTGATAATGGTTTCCTCGATGGTATCTTTAATAGCGATAAACAGATCTATGAAAAAGAGGCAGCGATGGTCACTCATGATTTTGTCGGTCAAGTATTAGATCAAGTCGATGGGATCGCTAAAGTCGAAGTCAGAAATCGCTTCACCATCGATGATGACCTTGAGGTCTTTGGACCTAAGGTCGATAATGAAAGCTTAAAGATCAAAGAGATGTATGATGAAGATCATAATATCCTGACTTTAGCTAATAAGCCGATGTCGATCGTCTATATACCGATCGCTTTTAGGGTATACAAAGGCGACATGATCAGGAAGGTATCAAGATGATCTTTGAAGGAGCCCTATCAGTCAAATCAGCCCTTTTAAATGACAAAAGGGATATCGATATCATCTATATCGATAAGGATAAAAAAGATCGTGATACACGTTTTATCCAAAAGGTCGCCGCTGATAAAAAGGTAAAGGTCAAGCTGGTATCAAGATCTTATATCGATGAGGTAGCCAGTGGTAAAAGCCATGGTGGTATTATCCTTAAGGCAAGCGAAAGAAGATATGACGCATTAAAAAGAGAGCCTTTTATCTTTGTGGTCGATGGGATCGAAGATCCTTTTAATCTCGGCTATATCTTTAGGACCTTAAAGGCTTTTGGTCATACCAGTATCATCATACCTAAAAGAGATCTTTCTACTATGGAACAAACGATCATGAAGTCATCAGCTGGTGCTTTTGATATGGTCGATATCTATCAAAGCGATGATCTAAGGAAAGATCTAAGTGAATTAAAGAAAGAATATGAGATCTTAGCCTTATCGAGGAGTGATAAAGCTAAGGATATCTTTGACTATCGCTTTAAAGAAAAGACCGTCATCATCTTAGGTGGTGAAAAACGGGGGATCAAAAAGGATATCCTAGCTTTAGGTGATGAATTATTCATATCTTATAAAAGCGATTTTAGACCAGCTTTGAACGCATCGAGCGCTTTAGCGGTGGTCTGTGCTGTAATGAGGACCAATATATGATCACTTCTTTAGCTAACCAAAAGGTCAAGGAGATCAATAAACTACATCAAAGGAAATATCGTAAAGATCAATATCTTTTAAGCGATGAAGATATGATCTTAAAAGCCCTTGATAAAGGGCTTATCACTAGGATCATCAAAGTACCGGACTATGATATCGCCTTTGATGATATCATAGAGGTATCAGATGAGGTCATGGCTAAGTTAAATGAAGGCAAAGACACTAAAGTCATGGCTGTATGTAAGATCATAGAAGAAGAGACATACGCTAAAAGGGCCTTACTATTAGATGATCTAGCTGATCCGCAGAATATCGGCATGATCATCAAAGCAGCTTCGATCTTTGGCTATGATATGATCTATTTAGGCACTAACTGCGCTGATATCTATAATCCCAAATGCTTAGAAAAAGCTGGTACTTCCCTGTATGATGTCAAGATAAAGAAAAAAGACCTCGATATCGTGATCGGTGATCTTAAAAAACACGGTTATCAGATCTTAGCGACCGGTCTTAGGAAAAATACCAAAGACCTATACGATACTAAAGGACATGACCACTTAGCTATCATCATGGGTAATGAAGGTCATGGCATCAAGGAGCGCTACTATACGATGACCGATGAAGTCATCAAGATCCCGATGACCAATATCGATTCTTTGAATGTCGCCGTCGCCAGTGCGATCGTGATGGAATATTACGCTAATAGTCGACTGTAAAAGACTTCTCGTCTTTTATGAGGTCGACTTCTTTCATAAAGTAGTCATCGATCCTGATCCATGATGAGATGTCCATCATCTCTCTTATCGTCTTTAAGACCATCTCTTTAGGTCCTTGCATATAGCTTTCAACATCGCCACTATAAAGGTTCTTTACTTTACCAGTAAGGCCGTTTTTAGTCGCCACTTGGATCAGGGTCCATCTAAAGCCAACACCTTGGACGCGACCTTTGAATAAGACATAATACCGTTTACTTTCTTCCATGGCTTTATTGTACATGAAAGATGTTTTAATTGTAGGTATCATTATCATCATTTTCCAAAATAAGTGTATAATACTCACAAGGAGGAAATACTATGAAAACAGCATGGGATAAATACAAAAATGGCAAGCTATCAGAAGTAATGGATTTTGCAGAAGGATATAAGGAATTCCTTTCTAATTCCAAGACGGAAAGAGAAGCTACTAAACAAGCGATCGCTCTAGCCGAGGCTAAGGGCTTTAAAAACGCTGAGGAAGTCACAAGTTTAAAAGCTGGTGATAAAGTCTATTTCAATAATCGCGATAAGGGCTTATGTTTATTTGTCGTTGGTGAAAGACCACTAGTTGAAGGGATGAACATCTTAGGGGCGCATATCGATTCACCACGTCTTGACCTCAAACAACACCCCCTCTATGAAGACAATGGCTTAGCACTACTCGATACCCACTACTATGGTGGCATCAAGACTTACCAATGGGTAGCTAGACCGATGGCCCTTCATGGTGTCGTTGCCAAAAAGGATGGCACAAAGGTCGACATCAATATCGGTGATGATGAAAATGATCCAGTCATCGGTATCTCTGATCTTTTGATCCACTTAGCGAAAGATCAAATGAAGAAGACTGCTAGTGAAGTCGTCGAAGGCGAAGACCTCAATGTCTTAGTCGGTTCGATCCCACTAGACAGCGAAGATGAAGAGAAGAAAGATCTCGTCAAAGAGAATATCAAAAAGCTCTTATTAGAAAAATATGGCATCGAAGAGGATGACTTTGTAAGTGCTGAGATCGAAGTCGTACCAGCGGAAAAAGCTAGAGATTATGGCTTAGATAGGTCACTCGTCATGGGTTATGGTCATGATGATAGGATCTGTGCCTATACATCCTTAAAAGCGATCTTAGATGTCGACAAGGTCGATAGGACTGCTTGTTGTATATTGGTAGATAAAGAAGAAGTTGGATCACAAGGTAGCACCGGTATGCAATCACGCTTCTTTGAAAATGTCATCGCTGAATTATTAGAAAAATGTGGCCAATATAGCGAACTAACCTTACGCCGTCTTTTAAGCAATAGCTACATGCTATCAAGTGATGTCTCAGCGGGCTTTGACCCTAACTATCCTGGTGTCAATGAAGCTAAGAATACCGCTTATATGGGCAAAGGTATCGTCTTCAACAAGTACACTGGCTCTCGTGGTAAGAGCGGATGCAATGATGCTAACCCTGAATTCATCGCTAAATTACGTAAGGTAATGGATGACAACGATGTCACATGGCAAACAGCTGAGCTTGGTAAGGTAAACCAAGGCGGTGGCGGTACGATCGCTTATATCTTGGCTAATCTTGATATGGAAGTCATCGATGCTGGTATCGCGGTCCAAAATATGCATGCGCCAAGTGAAGTCGCAAGTAAAGTCGACATCTACGAAGCGTATCGGGCATATATGGCCTTTATCAAGGACATCGCTTAATGTTTGTCTTGTACGATGAGTGCATCCTAAACTATGTAGCCTCGATCAGAGACTACTTTGGTCTAGCTAGCGCTTATACAAAGGATGAACGTTTTAGTGCCTATCTTAAAAAAGAAGAGCCAGAAAAGATCTTCATCGTTTTGATCGATGGGATGGGTTCAAGACTTTTAGAAAGGAAATTATCTAAGGATAGTTTCCTTTTAAGTCATTTATATAAGGAGACGATGACCGTCTTTCCTCCGACCACTGCAGCGGCCACGACATCGATCCAAAACGGGAAGTCACCAAACCAAAATGGGTGGTTAGGTTGGACATCGTATTTCAAAGAGTTTGATGATACGATCACCTTATTTTTAGATGAGGGTTACTACAATAAAAAGAAATACCCTGAAGGCACTGTAAAAAAGATCATCCCGGTATCGACGACAGTCGATGAATTAAGAGAAAAAGGCATCAAAGCTAGTACGATCAATCCATACTATATCGAAAAAGGCGGTTATGATGGTCTAAAGGACTTTGGTCATATGATCATCGAAAGGTCTTTTAGTGATGACAAGTACGTATATGCTTATTATGATAAGTACGATTCATGTATGCATCATGAAGGAGTCGATAGTAAAAAAAGTGATCAGTTATTAAAGGATATCAATGATGAACTGGCTTATGTCACAAGGCATCTAAACGATAAGACCTTACTTGTGGTCATCGCTGATCATGGCTTGGTTGATATCCATGATACGATCAACATCTACGACACTGACTTAACTAAGTATCTCAAAAGGCCTTGTGCCGTTGAACCAAGGGCTAGTGTCTTTTATATCAAAGAGGGGATGAAGGAGGGATTCGCTAAGGAATTCAAAGCGATGTTTGAAGATGACTTTATCCTACTCAGTAAAGATGAAGTCAAAAAGACCCATCTATTCGGTAAAGGTGAAGATCATGAGCGGTTTGACGACTTTATCGGTGACTTTATCGCTATTGCCAAAGGCGATAAAGATCTGATTTCAAAAAAAGAAGATGATGGTTTTAGGATGAAGGCCACTCATGCGGGTTGTACCCTTGATGAGCTGATGATCCCGATCATCATCTTGAAGAAAGAGGTATAAAATGAAAAAGATCACAGGATTATTACTCACATTACTATTAGCGATCAGCCTATTAGGGTGTTCTAAGGAAGAAGCGCAATTTATCGAGATCGCGAGTTTTGATGTCGATATGAGCGGTTATGAAAGCATGCCTTCAACCAATCACCATTTTAGAGGGATCACACCAGAAGAGTTCATGCGCGTCTATGAAGAAGATGGCAGTGGTATCTTCTATATCGGTTATACAGGATGTCCAAATTGCCAAGCGATGGTCCCAACGATCGAAGAGGCAGCGATCGAGACTGATTCAACAGTGTATTATCTCGATCCATATAGCGAGGATTATGATTTCTTCAGCTACTTAGATGATATCATGGCGACCTTAGATCCGATCTTAAGACATGATAGCGATGGTACAGCGACGATCTATACACCACATATCTTCACCCTGATCAATGGTGAATTCGGTACAAGCTATATCGGTGGTAATGAAACACTTGAAGATCTTGTAAGCTTAATGGAGGAAGTCAAGTGATCAAGGAGATACTTGAGCTGATCGCTAAGTCACCAACACCATATCAGGCCGTTGAAAACTTCAGTCTCATCTTAGACAACGTCGGTTTTAAAGAGGTCAAAGAAGATGAAGACATGGTACTTGAAAAAGGTGGTCATTATTATACAAGGCGCAATGGTTCATCGATCATCGCCTTTGTGATCCCAGAAGCGATCAAAGAGCCGACTTTTAAGATCGTAGCTTCACATAGCGATTGTCCATCGTTTAAGCTAAAACCCAATACCCTCATCAAGCAAAATGGCTATATCAAGCTCAATACCGAGCCATATGGTGGAGCATTATATGCGCCATGGTTTGATCGGCCACTATCATTAGCTGGTCGCTTGATCGTAAGAGAAGATCAAAGATTGGTCAGTCATCCATTTGACCTTGATGAAGACTTCTGTGTCATCCCATCAGTCGCCATCCATCAGGACCGCTTGGCTAATAAAGGTCATGAACTAAATGGACAGATCGATCTATTACCGATCGTCGGTTTAAATGAAGACTTTGATCTTTTGACCTTTTTGAAGCAAAAGAGTGGTTATGAAGATATCGTCACTTATGATCTATATCTATATCCGCATATAAGTCCTGTCATCTATGGTGATAGTGGCCTATATAGCTCACATCATATCGATGACCTATTAAGCGCCGTTACTTCACTACTATCACTGATCGAAGCTAAAAAGTGCGATGATATCAATGTGGCTTGTATCTTCGATAATGAAGAAGTCGGCTCTAGGACCTATCAGGGCGCTAATAGTGACTTCATGAAGGTGACATTAACTAGGATCGCTAAAGCTTTAGATATCGACCTATATAAGACATCAGCACGCTCTTATATGATCTCATGTGATGGTGCGCATGCGATCCATCCAAATCATCCAGAAAAAAGCGATCAAAACAATCACCCTAAGATCAATGAAGGCATCGTCATCAAGGCCAATGCCGATCAAAGCTATACCTCTGATGCCTTGACTTCAGCGATCATCATCGACCTCATGCAAAGACATGATATCCCATATCAGTCTTTTACCAATCGAAGCGATGAAAGAGGTGGTAGTACCCTAGGTAATATCGCGATCAGTCAACTTTCGATCAAGGCAGTCGATATCGGTGTTGCCCAGTTAGCGATGCATTCCTGTTTTGAAACAGCAGGCACAAAGGATATCGAATATCTCTTGAAGTTATTCCATCACTTCTACAGTGAAGACCTGATCAAGGTCGAAGATCGATAAAATCAAATACGTAAAAAGCACAGTTTAGGCTGTGTTTTTTAAATGGCTATGTAATAATGCTGATTAAAGCGTTTACATGTTAAAAAAAGATCATGTTTATGTGAAAACGAGAATATTTTCCTTGCAAAAACCGACGGAAGGGTATATAACATTTGATGGTAACTAAAAATTACCAAAGGGGGATTTATGGACGAAAAAGAAAAGAAAGGCAATGGTCTAAACAAAAGTCTTAAATTGATCTTTGTTTACACAGTTGCGACAGGTTCTATCTTCACGTTTGTAAACTATTGGGACTCCGTATTCTATGGCTATTGTGGTTCGGGCACATTCTTAGCATTTGCCCTTATGACAATAGCTATTTTACCGGTAGCTTTAGTTTACAGTGAACTAGCATCATTATTCCACACCGGAGGCGGTGAACTTATCTACAACACCGTCGGTATCAACAAGCACGTTGGTTTCTTTGCTTCATGGCTCATCATGGCAGCATGGATCTCTGTTCCACCAGCTGTCGTCATGGCGATCATGACTTGGATCAACAAGACTTTCATGTTAAACCTATCCACGATGATGATCGTCATCGGGGCGGCGGTATTACTTGTGCTTTACTTCTTGATGAGTATCCAAAATGTACAATTCTTGGTCAAGGCACAAGCGGTGATGTTGTTCTGTAATATCACAGTTACTGTACTAACAGGTTTTATCTTACTATTCTCAGGTCATTGGAGCTTAGATAACTTTGGTAATATCTTCTCAACGACCCTTGATTCAGTAAATGGTATCCCAGGATGGATCATCGGTATGGCCTTACTCATCACACCATACTTCGGTTTTGAGACCGTTCCTCAGATGGTCGAAGAAGGTGACTTCCCGATCAAGAATTCTAAGAAAGCGATCTGTGGTTCGATCTTAACATGTGGTGCGATATATGTCTTCTATTACTTCTGTGTCGCTGGTCTTGATGGACTAAATGGTGTCTTTACAAGCTATGCACAAGATGGTTTCTTAACGATCTCAACGATGCAAAATGTCTTAGGTTGGACATTCTGGCCACTTGCCGTCGGTGTCTTATCATGCTTACTTGGTATGGGTGCATCACTATTAGGTTTCTGGATGTCAACAGTCAGGATGTTATATTCGATGGCTAACAAGAGCTTCTTACCTAAAGTATTTGCTAAGGTCAATAAGCACCAACAACCACTTCTACCTAATATCTTCTTACTAGTATTATCACTAGTATTCATCGTCTTACAGAATTCATCAGACTTTATGAGTGCATTCTTCAACCTCATGTCATTTGGTTGTGCATGTGCATATGCGATCACGATGATCTCATCCATCTGTATCCATCATAAATATCCACATTGGAAGAGTGAAAATGAAGTCAAAGGTGGCGATGTATTCAGAGTATTAGCTTGTATCATCGCTGTTGCGATCGCCTTCTTCTGTACATTAGGTCAAGGCATCGATTCTTGGATCTGCTTTGCATGTTACTTAGGTGTCGGTGTCATCTTGTGGTTATGGATGGTCTTAGTACATTGGAAGAAACATCCAGTTGAGATCGAAACACTTGATGGTGTTAAACGCTTCTAGTTATGAATAATAATGAAAGTGAACCGAGAGGGTTAAAGAAGAGCTTACATCTAATCTACGTCTATGCCATTGCGGCAGGGGCGATCTTCACCTTCATCGGTTATTGGGATTCGGTATTCTATGAGTATTGTGGGGCAGGTACTTTCTTAGCCTTTGCCCTAATGACATTACTCATCTTGCCGATCGCAGCGGTCTATTGTGAGCTAGCGCCACTATTCCCAAAGGCTGGTGGCGAGCTCATATACAACACGGTCGGTATCAATAAGCATGTCGGTTTCTTTACATCTTGGCTGATCATGGCGGCTTGGATCGCCGTACCACCATCAGCGGTCATGGCGATCGTCACATGGTTATTCCACGTCTTCCATATCGAAAGCACCTTCATGGTCGTTGAGATCGTCGCCTTAGTATCACTGATCGGTTATTGCCTACTCAGTTTACAAAATGTTGAGATAGCAGGTAAGATCCAACTAGGAATGCTGGTATTTGCGATCATCGGTTGTTTAGTAGCTACTGTCGCCTTCATGTTTTCAGGCGTATGGAGCTTCGATAACTTCAAAGATTTCTTCTATTCACAGCTTGATCCGCACTTTGGCATCCCAGCTTGGATCATCGGTATGGCTATGCTCATAACACCATTCTTCGGTTTTGAGACAGTGCCACAGATGGTCGAAGAGGGTGACTTCCCGATCAAGGATTCTAATAAAGCGATCCTTGGTTCGATCTTGACTTGTGGTATCATCTACGTCATCTTCTTCTTTGGTTTAGGTGGTATGCCCGTCAAAGATCTAGTGGCTGAAGGTGGAGCTGCTACCGGTGGTTTCTTAGCGATCACGATGATGGAGCAATTAGGTGGCGGATGGAATGTATTTGCTGTTATCTTCGGTATAGCTGCTATCCTATGTGCGATCGGTACTTGTCTATTAGGCTTCTGGTTATCGACAGTCAGATTATTATATGCAATGGGTGAAAATAACTTCTTGCCTAAGATCTTCACCAAGGTCAACAAGCACCAACAACCGATATTACCGAATATCTTATTATTAGTTATCTCACTCATCTTCTTGATCATGCAGAATGCCGGTACATTCATGAATGACTTCTTCAACCTCATGTCATTTGGTTGTGCATGTGCATATGCGATCACGATGATCTCGGCGATGCGTATCCACAAAAAGCATCCGGAATGGAAATCGCCATATAAATTAAAGGGTGGCAATGTCATGCGGATCTTTGCGCTTATCATCGCGATCGTCATCGCCTTCTTCTGTACACTTGGTCAAAGTGTTGGATCGTGGATATCCTTTGCGATCTATCTAGGCGTTGGCGTCATATTATGGTTATGGATGGTGTTAGTCCATTGGAAGAAACATTCAGTTGAGATCGAAACACCATCAGGTATAGAAAAGTATTAGTCTTTAAGGAGGAATTAAAAAATGGCTAAATTAGAAGGAAAGGTAGCTCTTATCACTGGTGCTGCTGCAGGACTAGGTGAAGGTATTGCTACAGTATATGCATCATATGGTGCAAAATTATGTATGGTCGACTTATCAAGTGATGTCGAAAAGACAGCGGAAAAACTAAGGAAGGAATACGGTGCTGAGATCATCACTTATGTCGGTAATGTCGCTGATCGTGCTCAAATGGATGAAGCAGCTAAAAAGACAGTCGAAGCTTTCGGTGAATTAAATATCGCTTGTTGTAATGCTGGCGTATGCCGTTTAGCACCATTTGAAGAGATGACTGATGAAATGCGTGACTTCCATATCGATGTCAATATCAAAGGTGTATGGAACACATGTAAAGCTGTTATCCCATATATGTTAAAACAAGGCAAAGGCGCTATCGTCATCGCTAGTAGTGTCACTGGTGATATCGTTGCGGATGCTGGTGAAGCAGCTTACGCTATGACAAAGGCTGCATTAGTTGGTCTTACAAAATGTCTAGCTGTTGAATATGCCGACCGTAATATCCGTGTCAACTGTTCACAACTTGGTTATGCTCGTACACCAATGGTCGAAAAGATGGCTGTTGAATCAAATCCAGAAGATCCAGAACAAGCTATCGCTGATATCGCTATCGGTGTCCCAATGAAGAGACTGGCAAAGCCTACTGAAGTCGGTGAATTATTTGCCTTCTTAGGCAGTGATGAATCAAGTTATCTAACCGGTTCACAGATCGTCATCGATGGTGGTTCAACACTTCCAGAGACGATGAGTATCGGTACTAACTAATAACTAATAAAGCTAATTTTCATAAAGTATAGGGTATGCATCAAAAGGCATACCCTTTACACGTTTACATCATTTAAAAATATCGAATAACTTTATATAGACGACGGTCAAAGCGATGGTAATGCAAGCTGGTCCGATCAAAACGCCTGCCCAGGCTGGATGTCCGAGGTTTAAAGTGAAGAAGTTGACATTGCACGCTAAGATAAAGACAATGATGATATAAATGATCGATAGTACAACATGGTTAGAATTCATGATCTAATTACCCCAATGGATTCTGTCAGAACAATAGAATGTTTTATATAGGCTATCTGTGTAAGAAGCGCTAAAAGTAACTTTAACAGATTCACCTACACCAATAGATACTCCTCCAGTAATCGTTACTGTAGCATATCGATAGAAATCTCCATCCATCGTGTAGTATATGCAGTTGGGTGTTTCAAGATTGTAATAAATGGTACCAACATATCTATAACTTGCAATACCAGATTGTCTTTCTAGATTGACATTTAAAACATTGACTATTTCACCGTGGTGACTACCTTCGTTAGTCTCACAATAGAAATGGATCATTGGTTTGTAGACTTGGGTTACAATAAGCATGTCACTGACAGTACGATAGGTCTTGCTTTTAGCTGACAATGGATCGATGTTATTTTTCGCCATTGATCTAAAGAAAGATCTTTGTGCTACATCGATCGAAACACCTTCGTTTTTAGCATATTCAGCTACTAATTCATCAAAGGTCATTACCTCTGATACTATATTATGTTCGCCGGCGTTTAGATCGATCATTCCTTGTGTTTCGTCTGCTAATACACTACTTGAAGTAGATAATAACATCAAAACTACTATCAATATACTGAAAAATTTACGCATTGTTTTTTCTCCTCTTTAACTAAATGCTTTGAGTGTAGTTTTTAGATGACCTTATTGGATCAGTCTGTAGGCCACTTGATATTATTTAGATCAATATCTTCCTGATGGTCTTCTATCACATAGCCTTCATCAATATGTTGATTATCAACATGATCTAAATATTGGTCACATATCGGGCATATGACATTGCCTAATAAGATCAAAGACAAGATAATGCCTTTCATATTCCCTCCTTTTTGTTTGCTTTGTCGATGAACGTTCTTGACATGTTCATATTAGCACAAGTCATTTAACGAAAGTGGTACCAAGTGTTTTAGATAAAAACATGGCATTTTATCCTTATATTTCCAATGATCTTAAGAAAATGCATTTGGTACCACTATTTTGGTACCAATGTGTTAAAATCAAATAGTTATGAAGAAAGAATACCAACTTATAACCGGCTTACTTATGAAGAAATATCGTAAGGAGAATGATGTTTCATTACGCGATCTAAGTGATATCTTAAGTATCGCTCACAGTCATTTGAGTAGGATGGAAAATGGTATCAGACCGATCCATGACAATATAGCTGACCATTTTTTAAGGGAGTCAGGATTGGGGATGTTTGATGAGGATGCTACTGATAAGTGCCGTTATTATTTTGATCGTTTTTATGATCTGATCGTCTTAAAAAAGATGGATGATTCGTATGATGTATTTCAAAAGATAATGAAAAATAAAACCAAGATCAAAAAGACGATCTTACGTTATCATTACGATCTTTATGAGCTTGTCTATCGTTTGTATTTTGGTCTTGATGTAGATGGTGATCTGATCGATGATGTATTAGCCAACAAAGAGTTTTATCTAGAAAACGATAGAAGGATCTTCTATGATACGCTCGGTCTCTACTATCGGAATAGTAAGATGATCGATGAATCGGAGCGTTGTTTTCAGATGGCGATGGACCATAATGATGGTTCTGTTCACTATGCGATGTCAGCATATCATATGACTCGGATCGCTTATATGAAGGGTGATCATCTTTTAGCATATAAATATGCCTACGAAGCACTTTTTATCTTTGAAAAGCAAAAGAACGAAGAGCGGATCAATCAATGCAAGATCGTCATCGGGATCATTTATCTTGCGATCAAAGATGATGATAAAGCTATAACCATCTTTTATGAGATCATCAAAGCGTATGAAGATCATCGATATTTTGATAGTATCGCTCTTGTGATCCATAATTTAATACACTGTCTTATCAGGACAAGACGCCATAATGAAGTTGATGGTCTACTAGATAAACTTAAAGCCGATGATCTTAAGGATCTCGATGATGAGACTTACATGCTCATCTTATATCATACCTTTATGATCGATGATATCGCTCGATTTGATAAGTGGTATGATAATGCACCTAAAGATGGTACATATCCATATTGTTTGATGGTCATTGAATTATTGAGGTCGATCATGGTCGATAAGATCGATCATATTGAAATAAAAAGAAGAGTAGCGATATTAAAAAGTCATGATATCGATAAAGATATGATATCGCTCCTTGATCGTATGATGTTAAAGATATATCGTGATCACGGTTTAAAGGATGAAGAACTTAAACAATATGGTCTACTTTATGATAAAGACTTATGATCACCATGCGTATTTACCACTTCTTATAAGTTCATCGATGTCTTTAAAGGCATTTTCGATCGCTTCTTGGTGGTATATCTCGTACATTCTAAAGATAATGTCGGTCAGACCTTTTTCATCAAGCATCTTTAATAAGTCACCTGTATCGATCTCTTTATAATATGCGTAGCTTTCTAAAAGATAGCAGAAAAAACTAAACTCTTTGTCCATATCATTTACCACTTAAATAAAGTGAGTTGCGTGGATCACCGGTAGCCACTTCGCTTTCCCATATATCAAATAGAGCTAAGCCACTGAAATACCACATTTTCATATCATCATCGAGAAGCATCTCATGTGTCTTAGAGTTTAGAAAAAGTCTAAGTGCATCCATCTTTGATATGGCACGACTTTTAGCGATCAATCCAACTACTTCAGTATCTGTGTTTTGTAAGATAAATGGTTTGGTCCTATTCATAGATCTTCACTTCCTTAAGTTTTAAATGCTTTAAACCACTGTGTGTTGAAAAGACATATTGATCAGATAACTTTTGTGGTTTTAAGAGGATCAGTGTAGTTTCTTAATCGATCATACCACTGATGTATGCGTTTATGACAGGCATCGTATTATCATTGGCGACAGGGCCGATGATGATATCGTACTTGGTGCCATGATAGTCATTTGTACGATTTTTTACTTTAAAAAGACAGTTCTGCATAGTACTACAGTAAGACCATATCCGAAGAAGATAAAGATATGGATAGATCGGTAAATAAGCATATTTCTGGTGTGTAAGCGGTTAGCTTTTTATGTAGCTCATTTTATAGGGGGATTTTATTGTTGCCCCCCTTTGATTTTCATCTTTTTAATGCTAGAATAGGACAGTTAAAGGGGGCAGTATATGGAACTTGAAGACGTTAAGAAACTTATTGCATTTGACAAAGAAACGATGCAGAAAGTAACTGATGTTTATGAGAAGAAGGCATCAGTCATCAAGGCGATCGCCAAGGAAAAAGATGAGATTGCTGATAGTACTTGGCAAGATGTAGAAAAGAAAGTCCAGGAAAGAAAAGCTGAACTTGATCAGAAGATCGCTCAAGATAAGGTCATCAGTGAAAAAGAATATGCCCGGATGGCTAAAGCCATGGAAGATAAATTCAATAGTAAAAAAGCAGAATGGGAGCAGGTATTATTTGACAACAGTGTCAAATAGTTTTCGTCGTATATGGATTCAGTATTAAACGCCATGACAACAAAGACCAAAGCGATCTACGCTAAGCGTCTTAAAGATACTGACTACAATAATCTCGTCCAAAAGAGATCGGTCGCTGAGATCGCCTCATATCTAAAGAATGAGACGTATTTTAAAGACAGTCTTGAAGGGATCAATGAGAAGGCTTTACACCGTGGTCAACTTGAGATCATCATCCGCAATGATTTGATCTTACGTATCTCGAAGATCTTGCGCTATGCTTTTGGTACTAATACATCAGGTATCTCAAAAGCGATCGTCGTCCAATCAGAGATCAATATGATCATGACGGTCATCAGATCATTTGTCGTCAGAGATTATGACCAGATCGTTGCGAAGCTACCAGTCATCATCGAAAATCAGATATGCTTTGATATGAAGGCACTAGTTGCTTGTCGAAGTTTTGATGAGCTATTAGAGGTATTAAAGAATACACCATACTATAACTTAGTAAGTAAATATACACCAAAAAGCGATGACGACTTTGACTTCGTCGGTATCGAACAAGAACTACACCGTTTCTACTATGGCATGATGCAAAACTATGTCAGAGAGAGCTTCACTGGTGAAAGCAGGGAAGCGATCGAGCAACTATTCAATACCGAAGTCGAGTTAGACAATATATCGAAGATCTACCGTCTCAAGAAGTACTTTGGTGCCAGTCCTGATGTCATCAAGTCCTTGATCACACCGATCTATTCGCGTTTCTCTAAAAAAGAGATCGATGATATCATTGAGCACACTGATGCCGATCATATCTTTGACCGTTTGATGGCATCGAGTTATAAGAGCTATATCAAAGAAAGCAATTTCTTATATATCGAACATACGACCAAGATGATCAACTACAACATGGATCGTCACCAGATCTTGTTCAGCAGTGATCCAAGGCTCGTATTATATGCCTATATGTCTTTGATGGGTATCGAGATCGAGAATATCATCGATATCATCGAGGGCGTTCGTTATAAAGTGCCGGTCGATCAGATCAAGCGCATGCTTATATATTAGGATAAGGGGGTAAGAAGATGTCGATCGTAAAAATGAAATTTGCTAGTGTCGTCACTGACCATGACCATCTCGATCAGATGTTGACAGCTTCAAGTAGTACGGGTCTACTACATCCAGAGCTAGCTATCAATATCATCAACGAAGACAATAACGGCAAAGTCATAACCGAAGAAAATAACTATTCAGATTATTTGAATAGTCTTAAGAACCTTGCACATTCTATTGGTCTTGAGATCAAAGATCAAGAACACTACACCAAAGAATACACTAAGGACGAGATCGAAGATTTCATCAAGGAGTTTTCAAAGGACATCGAACTTTCATCATGTGGTGAGGATGTCATGTTGACAGAAGATGACCGCATCGCTTTAGATAAGCTCGGTGAGTGTGATTTTGAGGCATTGCACAGTTGCCATTATATCCACTTTGATTTTGGTCGCTTACCTTTAGATTCACAAAAGAAGTTAAGCTATAGTGGTAATCAATATGTCGAGACCTGTATCTTACATTCCAATGCGCAATACAACTGGGTCGTTGTCGCTACATCGAATACCTTCTATGGGGAAGTCAGAAGATTACTAAATAGCTTGTTCTTTGAAGAGATCAAGATCCCTAATATCGATGTGAATAAGGTCATAAGCGAATATAAGGATAGACTTGAAGATATCTATGCTTATTGTTCATACAATGATAACCTATATCATCTCTATGACTATGTCACGATCATGGATGATAAAGACTATACACTGTCAGGTTTTATCCCAGCGGCTAAAGAAGAAGAATATCGTAGTGCCTTTAAAGATCTACCGGTTGAAGTCAAGGTATCAGATCCAAGTGAAAGACCTGATCTTAAAGTACCGACACTTCTCAAAAACAATAAGTTCTTTGAACCATTTGAGATGTTTGTCGAGATGTATTCACTCCCTGACTACAACGACTTTGATCCAACGGTCTTCTTAGGTCTTACCTATTGTATCCTCTTTGGGATCATGTTCGGTGATCTAGGTCAAGGCTTATTGCTATTCTTAGGTGGTACCTTCTTCTATGATATCAAAAAGAAGAAAGCTAGATTATTTGGTATCGTTGGTAGGATCGGTATCTTTGCGATGATCTTCGGCTTCTTGTTTGGTAGTGTATTCGGTAATGAAGAGGTCCTAGTACCTGTCCATCAAGCCTTATTCCATACTGAACACAAACTCATCGAAGTCATGGATTCAAGTGCGACGATGACCTTGCTATTAGGTGCGGTATCGATCGGTATGTGCTTGATACTCATCTCGATGGCTTTAAATATCTACAAACACTTCAAACATAAGAATTGGGGTGAACTACTATTCTCGACATCAGGTGTAGCTGGCTTTGTCTTCTACTCATATGTCGTCTATGCTGCCGCTAATATCATGATCTTAGGTGGTGATCCACTAAAAGCACCACTGATCATCATCTTTGTCGGTATCCCATTCTTGTGCTTCATGTTCAAAGAACCACTAACTTGTGCGATCGAGCATAAGCCAGTCAAACCAAAAGAGGGTTGGGGTGGTTATATCTTACAAGCGATCTTTGAGATGATCGCCACGATCTTGGAGTATGTATCCAATACGATGTCTTTCTTGCGTGTCGGTGGCTTTATCTTATCACACGCAGGTATGATGCTCGTTGTCATGACCTTAGTTGAGATGACTGGTAGTGCTGGTATCGTCGTCTTTATCTTCGGTAACTTATTTGTCATGGCCTTAGAAGGTCTGATCGTCGGTATCCAGACATTGCGTCTTGAATACTACGAGATGTTCTCTCGCTATTACGATGGTGGTGGTAAGAAATATACTGCCCTAGCATCGGTAAAATAGAAATTTTAGGAGGTTAGAAAGATGTTAGAAATGTTATTTGCTTTAGTCGGTATGGCTCTTGTATTCGGTTCTTTATTCCTTATGAAAAAAGGTGTAAACAAAAGCAATGCCAAGAGTCGTGTCTTAGCGCATGTCGCTATGTTCGTCGGTGTATTTGCGATCACGATCGTCTTCACTGGTGTCAGAGCTTTCGCTTTTGAATCAGATGGTACGATGACAGGTACCCTAGCACAAGGTCTTGGCTTTATCGGTGCGGCTTTAGTTACCGGTTGTTCTTGTCTTGGTGCTGGTATCGCTGTTGCTGCTGCTGCACCTGCTGCTATCGGTGCGATCAGTGAGAATAGTGATAACTTCGGTAAAGCGATGATCTTCGTTGCTTTAGGTGAAGGTGTTGCTATCTACGGTCTACTTATCTCAATTTTAATTATCAACGCCCTATAAGATGAAAGTATTTTGTATCAGTGATAACATCGATACCCAAATGGGCCTAAGGCTTGCGGGTATCGAAGGAGTCGTCGTCCACAAAAGGGAAGAATTCATCAAGACTCTGGAAGATCTCATCAAAGATCCTGAGATCGGGATCATTTTGATGACGACGATCATCGTTGATCTTGCACCGGAAATTATCTCTGAATACAAGTTGAATTTAAAATCGCCTTTATTAGTAGAGATCCCTGATCGTCATGGTAGTGCTAATATCGGTGAGACCATTGACTCATATATTTCAGAGGCAATCGGTATCAAGATTTAATGAGGTGACTTATGGAAAATGAAGTGATTAAGAATATACAAGATGACATCAGAGAACAGGCACAACTGGTCATCGATCAGATCGAATATGAGATCAGTATGCTCCATGATGATGAAGTAAGCCATTTTAAGGCTGGCCTTAAAAAGGAGCAAGATACTTATCTTGAAAAAGAACTGAATGATCTTGAGGTCTTAGCGATAACCGAGGCTTCGAGGCAGAAGATGGACATCAAGCGCAATCTATTAGCTTTAAGGGAGAAGCTTGTTTCGGAGCTTTTCAAAGAAGTTGAAGCTAAGCTCATCGCTTTTACCAAGACTGATGCCTACAGTGATTATCTAGTGCGCAAATTAGATAAGGTCCCATATGATGGTGGTGTTATCTATGCTAGAGCTGTTGATGTCGACTTTATCAAGAAGCACACCAAGGATAAAGACGTCACGATCGAAGAACGCTATTTCAAGATCGGTGGTTTTACTTATATTTCCGCAAGTCAAGACAGCGAATACGATTTCAGTATCGATACCAACTTCGCTGACCAGACCGAATGGTTCACCGACCATTCAGGTTTCACGATCTAGAAAGGAGAGCAGCGTGACTAATAAGATCTATTCGATAAATGGTCCAGTCGTCACCGTCAGAGATACAAGTGACTTCTCGATGATGGAGATGGTCTATGTCGGTAACAAGCGCTTGATGGGTGAAGTTATCGGTATCACCGATGAGAAGACGACGATCCAAGTATATGAGTCGACCACTGGTCTAAAACCAGGGGAAGAAGTCGTCGGCTCAAAGACGCTATTATCCGTTACCTTAGGTCCTGGTATCCTGACCAATATTTTTGATGGGATCGAAAGACCTTTAAAAGATATCCAAAAAATGGATGGAGCCTTCATCGGTGAAGGACAAAGTATAACCTCTTTAGATAAAGATAAAAAATGGGATGTTAAATTCAAGATCCGTTTAAATGATGAGGTAGTACCAGGCACGATCTTTGCGACCTGCCAAGAGACCAACCTCATCGAGCACCGTTCAATGATCCCAAGTGGCATCAAAGGTAAAGTCATCGAGATCAAAGAAGATGGTGCCTATACAGCTTATGAGACCTTAGTGAAGGTAAAAGATGAAACAGGTAAGGTCCATGAAGTAGCCTTGAGCCAAAAGTGGCCGATCAAGGTCCCAAGGCCGATCAAAGATCGCCGTCCGATCGCGATCCCACTTGTCACTGGGCAAAGGGTCCTCGATACGACCTTCCCGATCGCCAAAGGTGGAGCAGCTGCTGTTCCAGGTGGCTTTGGTGCTGGTAAGACGATGCTTCAACACCAGATCGCTAAGTGGTGTGATGCGGATATCATCGTCTATGTCGGTTGTGGTGAACGTGGTAATGAGATGACTCAAGTTCTCGAAGAGTTCTCTGAGCTCATCGACCCAAGGACCAATCGTCCATTACTTGATCGTACGGTGCTCATCGCTAATACATCAAATATGCCAGTTGCAGCGCGTGAAGCTAGTATCTACACTGGTATCACCTTAGCTGAATACTACCGTGATATGGGCTATCATGTCGCGATCATGGCTGACTCGACATCGCGTTGGGCGGAAGCTCTAAGAGAGATCTCTGGTCGTCTTGAAGAGATGCCAGCCGAAGAAGGTTTCCCAGCTTATCTTCCATCGCGTATCGCCCAATTCTATGAAAGGGCCGGTTATGTCGATAACTTAAATGGCACTGAAGGTTCCGTCACGATCATCGGGGCGGTATCGCCACAAGGTGGTGACTTCTCCGAGCCAGTTACTCAAAATACAAAGCGTTTCGTCAGATCATTCTGGGCATTAGATAAATCACTTGCCTATGCTCGTCACTATCCAGCCGTCAACTGGAATCAGAGCTATAGTGAATATGTCGATGATCTAAGCGCTTGGTATAACAAAAATGTCGCTCGTGATTTCTTGAGCTTAAGAAGTGAGATCATCGCGATCTTACACGATGAACAAAAGCTCAATGAGATCGTCAAGCTCATCGGTTCAGATGTCTTACCAGAAGATCAGAAATTGACGATGGAGATCGCTAAGGTCATCCGTGTCGGTTTCTTACAACAAAATGCTTATCACGCTGATGATACATATGTACCACTGGAAAAACAATATAAGATGCTCAAGGTCATCTCATATTTGAACAGTGCATGTATCAAGCTTGTCAATAAGCGGATCCCAGTATCCCTTATCGCTGAGACTGGTGTCTTTGAACTGCTCATCAAGATCAAATACGATGTCCCTAACGACAACATCGCTCTATTAGATACATATCCCGCTAAGATCGATGAACTCTTAGCGAAGATCGTATAGGAGGTCATTATGGCAAAGCAATTATTAGGACTAAGTGAAGTAAGCGGTTCTTTAGTCGTTTACGAAAATGTCGAAGATGTCGGCTATGAAGAAGTAGTCGAGGTCATGATGGCTGATGGTGAGACACGGACTGGTAGAGTTGTTGAGATCGATGGAGATAAGATCATCGTCCAGGTCTTTGAAGGGACGATGGGCTTATCAAAAAAGAATACTAAGACCAAACTATTAGGTCACCCGATGGAGATCGCTCTTTCTAAGGAAGTATTAGGTAGGACTTTCTCCGGTTCTGGTCGACCGATCGATGGTTTAGGTGAAGTATATGCCGAGAAGTTTGCTGATATCAATGGTAAGCCATTAAATCCAGTTGCCCGTGAGTATCCACGTAACTACATCTCGACCGGTATCTCTGCGATCGATGGTCTAAATACTCTGATCCGTGGTCAAAAACTCCCGATCTTCTCAGGTAGTGGTCTACCACATGATAAATTAGCCGTCCAGATCGTTAAACAAGCTCAACTGTCAGGTGATGATGCCGATAACTTCGCGATCGTCTTTGGTGCGATGGGTGTCAAAAACGACGTTGCGGATTTCTTCAAACGTTCATTTGAAGAGACTGGTGTCATGGAGAAGGTCTGTATGTTCATCAACCTATCTAATGACCCGATCATCGAAAGGACGATCACACCGCGTTGTGCATTAACCGTCGCTGAATATCTAGCTTATGAATGTGGGATGCATGTCCTTGTCATCCTTACTGATATGACTTCATATTGTGAGGCTTTACGTGAGTTCTCATCATCAAAGGGTGAGATCCCAGGACGTAAGGGTTATCCAGGTTACCTATACAGTGACCTAGCTTCGCTTTATGAAAGAGCCGGTATCGTCAAAGGCGCTAAGGGTTCCGTTACTCAGATCCCGATCTTGACGATGCCAAATGACGATATCACTAACCCAGTACCTGACCTTACCGGTTATATCACTGAAGGTCAGATCGTACTAGATCGTGATATGCATCTAAATGGTATCTATCCACCGATCAGTATCTTGTCTAGTCTATCAAGGCTTATGAAGGATGGTATCGGTGAAGGATATACAAGAAGTGACCACCAAGATGTCGCTAACCAGATCTTCGCATCATACGCTAAAGTCGTCGATGCAAGGTCATTAGCTAGTGTCATCGGTGAAGATGAACTATCAGAAGCTGATAAGCGCTATATCGAATTTGGTAAACTTGTCGAAGAGGTCTTTATCGGTCAGGGCTTTAAAGTCAAACGTTCGATCCAAGAGACCCTCAACTTAGGTTGGGCCCTATTATCGACACTACCAAAAGAAGAGCTCGATCGTTTGGATGGTGAACTCATCAAGAAGAATTACGATCCAGAGCATGCGATGCGGACGATCGAATTAGCCCTAAAGGGTGAAAAATAATGGCTGAGCAAGTATTTGCGACCAAGGGTAATCTCATCCAGGTCAAAAAATCGCTAGCTTTAGCTAAGACCGGTTTTGACTTGATGGACCGCAAGCGCAATATCTTAATAAGAGAGATGATGCAGCTAGTCGACAAGGTCAAGATGATGCGTAATGAGATCACCGATGCCTATGCTTTAGGGTATTATTATCTCCAACAAGCCAATATCTCCACCGGTGTCATCTCTAATATCGCAGCCCAAGTAAGAATCGATGATCAGGTGACGATCACTTATCGTAGTGTTATGGGTGTTGAAGTACCTAATGTCATCTATAAATCAAGTGGTGACACTAAACTTGAGTATGGCTTAGTTGAGACGAACTCCCGAGTGGATGAGGCTTATGTCCAATTCCAAAAGGTCAAGGAGTTGACGATGGTCTTAGCCGAAGTCGATAACTCTGTTTATCGTCTAGCTTCAGCGATCCGCAAGACGCAAAAAAGAGCCAACGCCCTTAAGAATATCGTCATCCCTAACTTTGAAAACACCGTTAAATTCATAACGGAAGCATTAGAAGAAAAGGAAAGGGAAGACTTCTCAAGGATGAAGGTCATCAAAGCACAAAAAGAAGCCAAGGAAGCTCAATGAGCTTCCTTTTTTAGATATAGAGCTGGATGATCATTTATACTCGATCAGACCATTATCGATCTTAGTCTCTATGATCCTATATAAAGAATCATTGATATCTTCTTCTTTGATCCTCCCTTCATCATAGGCTTCTAAAAGGGCTTCGATCTGTACTTTGTAATCAGTAGCTAGTAACATATCATTACCAGCTTCAAAGGCTAAGACAGCCGCTTCTTTAGCGCCATATAATTCTGTGATCCCTTTCATGACTAGATCATCGGTGATGATGATACCATCAAAATCAAGGTCATTTCTTATATAGTCATGGATGATATCAGAAAGCGACGCTGGATAGCGATCATCTAAAGCTTCGATGATATTATGGCTAACTAAGATAAAGTCAGCACCAGCTTCGATACCTTTTTCAAAAGGCAAGAAGTCACTTTCTAAGAAGTTATTTAAAGGTCTACTATCATGACCGATCTCAGAGTGTGTATCGACATTATTGCCATAACCTGGGAAGTGTTTTAGACATGAGTATATACCATCTTCTTTCATCGTCTTGACGACACTAGCTACATATTCACTAGTTTCTTCAGCATCTTGACCAAAGGTACGATCATAGATGTAATCATCAGGATCAGTGCTCACGTCAGCCACTGGCGCAAAGTTCATATTGATGCCTAAACTCTTTAAAAGGGAATCTTTTTCATTGGTGTCTTCGATTATCCGATCCATCCCACCTTCAGCGTATAGCTCTTGTGGTGACTTAAAAGGGGAAGCTACGATATTGGTATTATGACCGACACGATCAACATTGCCACCTTCTTCATCAGTCCCGATAAATAATGGCAGTTTACTGTTTTCTTGTAGATGGCTTGTCATTTCGACGACATCATCGATGGTCTTATCTTTAAAATCTTGACCAAAGAGAATGATACCACCGACCTTTTCATCAAGCGCATCATCAGTGCCATCATAGCGCACATAGAATAATTGACCGATCTTTTCTTGGATCGTCATCTCATCGATCATGCTTTTGATAAAGGTATCTTTGGGATCGATGGTCTCTGGTGTTTCCGTCGGTTTGATCGTCACTGTCGGTCTTTCACTATCAACGGTCTTATGCTCATCAAGTGATATAAAAAGCTCATAGGCGACGATCGACATGACGACGATGAGGGTAATTAATGCAGTCACTAATAATTTCTTCATACATCGATTATACACTAAAGCCTATTTTAGGCAAATTGTGTTATCCTAAAGGCATGGATAGAAGCTTACTTAAAAGAGATAGATATATAAGCCTTGATGGTATATGGAAGTTAGATGGTAAAGATATCATCGTCCCATATGCCCCACAAGCTAAAAGGTCAATGTATAATGGTACCATCAAAGAAGAGATGACTTATACAAAGACCTTTAGAAAGCCTGATATAAAAGATGGTGAAAGGATCATCTTGCATTTTGGTGCCATCGATCAGATCGCCGATGTCTATATCAATGATGTCTTTATGATCCATCATGAAGATGGTTATCTTCCTTTTAGTATCGATATCACCGATGTATTAGATGATGACAATGTATTAAAGGTCCGATGTATCGATCATCTAGATAAAGATTATCCTTATGGTAAGCAGACCAAAGATCCCAAAGGTATGTGGTATACACCGATATCATTTATTTGGCAAAGCGTCTATTTAGAAGTCGTACCAAATGACTATATCAAGGATATCAAGATAAAGACGACGATGGATAGAGTATCGATCAAATTAGATAAGCCAAGGACCTATGAGCTTATCATCGATCAAGATGATATCCACTATCATAAGGCCTTTGAAGGTGATGAGATAATGATCGACCTTAAAAAAGAAGGGCTTGATATACACTTATGGGATATCGATGATCCTTATCTTTATCGCTTTAGCTTAAAGACTGATCAGGATATTATCAAAAGCTACTTTGCCCTAAGAGAATTTAAGATCAAAGAGATAAAGGGCTATAAGCGTTTTACGCTCAATGATAAGCCGATCTTTCTCTGTGGTCTATTAGATCAGGGCTATTATGGTGATGGTTTATATACCGCCTTTAAGGATGACTATCGTCAAGATATACTGAATGCGAAAAGATTGGGTTTTAATTGCCTTAGAAAGCACATCAAAGTTGAAAGTGACGTGTTTTATGAGGCGTGTGATGAATTAGGGATCTTAGTCATCCAAGATTTCGTCAATAGTGGTGATTATAACTTTATCAAAGATACCGCCTTACCTAATATCGGCTTTAAAAGAAAAAGCGATCACAAACCTCATACTAAACGCCATGATATCTTCATAGATCACGCTAAGAAGGTAAAGGAGATATTAGATAGTCATCCTTGTATCATCGCTTATACCATCTTCAATGAAGGTTGGGGCCAATTTGATGCAGATCATGTATATGAGCTATTAAAGAAAGACGATGAAGACCACATCTTAGATGCGACTAGTGGCTGGTTTATAAGATCAAAGAGTGACTTAGACAGTGAACATATCTATTTCAGAAACAAGGTCTTAAAGGCTAAGGATAGGGCGTTACTACTCAGTGAATGCGGTGGTTATGTCTATAGCGATGAAAAGGATAGCTATGGCTATGGTTCATCCAAAGACCTTTTAGCCCATATGCAAAAGATCGAAAAGCTATATGAAAGAATGATCTATCCTTCGATAAAATATGGTCTTGATGGTTTTATCTATACCCAGATCTATGATGTAGAAACAGAACGCAATGGCTTATATAAAGAAGACCATAAGACCTTAAAGGTCGATGGTGCTAAGCTTAAAGCGCTCAATGAAAGATGTCATAAGCTATTAGAAGAGACGATATAATAGACCGGGTCATGCCCGGTCTATCTATTAGCGAACAGATTTTTTGAATACTTGATAGATCAAGATCTCTATGATCATCAAGATGATCATCACGATGATCGCTATGATGATGATCGCTAAGACATTGAAATTAGCGATACTAGCATAGCCATAACTTGTACCAAGTTCATTTAAGAAGGAGGATAGTGGATAGAAGATCAAGATCGCTAAGATCAAGACGAAGATCATCATCACGACCATCTTGATCATGATATAGCTAGGTACTTTATAATACTTGTCCTTCATAAAGCGCATCTCACCGATGATCTTCTTTTTATCAAATAGACGATAGACGATGATCGCTAGTAATAAGATACCGATGATCAATATGACATATGGGATGAAGGAGGTAACATCACTATATGCTTGACCTGTATCTTCATTGAGCTCACTTTGGATATAAAGCATCGTCTCATTGAACATGAAGTGATCTTGGATATCGCTTAGTGCACTAGCGGCATCGACTTCAGGATCGATGATAAAGGAAACATAGTGGAAATATAGGTTATCAAGATCGTGGGCATAGTATTGGGTTATCTTATCTTCACCAAAAGGCGTGGTGATGAAAGCCATCGCATTCTCTTCGTTTTCGATGGTGGTGATACCACTGATCGTATATGGGAAGGCTTCAAAAGGAAGGTACTTGTTGTAGTTTGTGGGGTCAGCTTGCATCTTTTCGATATAGGCAAGCATCTTCTCATCATCAGCGTACATCTCAGCTGCATCGATCATGTCATTGTACAAAGGGAAAGTCCTTCTTTTGGTACTAGAGAATTCACTATAGACACTAGGATAAGCCGTCATACCGATGAGCTCCTCAGCGCTTTCAAGATCATAGAGTTTGACCAAGATCTCGGCAGCATTCATGTCTAATAAGATCACATCGTCGTTTTGCGGTAAAGAGCCATATAAGATCGGCAAAGAAGAATAATCATTGACTAGATGATAAAGCCTAAAGGCATCACGAGAATTAAGTCTTCCTACACTATCGTTATAATCTTCAAAGGCTTTACCGCTTTGGATCATCTCTAGATAGCTATCGACATCGGAAAAAAACATGCCATCACTGATGATATTGATGACTTCATAGCTTATGATAGAGTCATCTTGTTGCCTGATCTCATATGTACCATCAATGCCTAAAGCATCTTGGGATAAGGTATTAGGAAGATCTCTTCCATCAACGATATCGTTAAAGAAGTGTGTTAAAGGATAAAAAGCCTTAGCGCCGATCGCTGAGCCAGTGTTCATATATGCTTCATCGTTACTTCTGGCACCATATAGGTCATTATAGAAGGCATCGACAGCGATGATATCAGGATCAGATAAAATATCTTTTATATCGCGATAATAGATAAGATCATAATTACTGTAGAATGTCGATGGGAAAGCCGCATCATACATACGTAAACCATAAAATGACCCTCTTATCGGATCATCGAAACTGCCCGTACCACTGTTAGACATACTGCCTCTTGATTCGATGATATTATTACCATATTTAAAGATGTCGGTATAATTGTCTTCTTCTTTGATCGAAGTAAACATATTGGATAGTAATACCGTTGATAATACGATCATGATCGATAGTAATATATATACGATATTATATAAAGATCTAGCTTTTAAGACTTTTAAAGCTAAAGGAATATGATCCCCAAACCCTCTTTTGACCTTAGCTCTTTTAGTTACATCAGTATTTAACCTATTGATCTCTTTTATATCGATGATCTTACCTTTTTCAAGATAGTAGATCATATCAACGTAAGGTGATATGATCGCATCATTACAGGTAGCGCTCACCTTTAAAAGTGAAGAATTACCATATGCGATGGCCTCTTATCATATGGCAAAGGCGGCCTTTAATAAAGGCAAGATCTTTGGAGCAGCGCGTTTTAATGATCGCGCTAAAGAGATCTTTAAACAACACAAACTATGTGATCGATATGAGAAATGCGAAATACTCGAAGGGGTGCTGTTTGCGGAAGATCAAGAATTTGAAAAGGCGATCGCTGTATATGATAAACTATTAAAAAGGCAATTAAAGAAAGCGAGTGCCAATAAATACAATATCATCAATAATTATATCCATTCGTGTATGATGGCAAATGAGTATTTATTAGGAAAGGAGATCATCGATACAATCTTGAATGAAGGAGACATTAGTGATAGTGTATATTATTTTACCATCTTACATTTTGCCTATAGCTTCAATGATAAGGAGTTGTTCGTCAGATGGCACGAAGCATACGTTCGATATCATAAAGATGAACTATATGACAAAGCGATAAAACTTATGCATTATGCATATATTGAAAATGGCGATATTAAAGATATTAAAGTGATGGTGAAACAGCTAGTCGAAGAGATCAAAGACATCATGGATAGGGACGATATAGCGTTCATCAGCGATCTTATCAAAGGAGTGTATTTTGATAATAATAATCATAAAGAGTATATCGGTATGATGAGTTCAATGCTTTCTAGCACACAAAAATAGTGCATAAATAGTGCGTAAAGTTCTTTACTTAGATAGAATGATTGACTATAATATCTAAGCACATGGCGGTTGTGGTGAAGTTGGTCAACACACCAGATTGTGGCTCTGGCACTCGCGGGTTCGAGTCCCGTCAATCGCCCCATTTGTAAAGTAAATTGTCGTTATGACAATTTTTCTTTTTGGTGAAAAGATGATGAAATACTTGTCTAAGGTAGTGCTAATATTTGAATGTTAGTGGGTAATAGGGTAAAATATCTGTGCATTTTAAAGGAGTGAAGATATGTCTATCAAAAGAAGTACCGGTCTTGGTAATATCAATATCACTGATGAAGCGGTAGCTAATCTCGCTGGTAGTGCCGTTATCGAATGTTATGGCGTTGTAGCGATGACTAGCCGTAAATTATTCAAAGATGGATTTTTAGAACTATTAAAAAAAGAGAACTACGCTAAAGGCGTTATCGTTCGTAACTTACCAGATGGGATCGAGATCGACCTATATGTCGTCATCTCATATGGGGTCAAAGTCACGGAAGTCGTAAGTGAGATCCAAAAAAGGGTCAAATACAGTCTTGAGAAAGCTTTGAATATCGATGTCAAAGCGGTCAACGTCTATGTACAAGGGATACAGGTGGTCAAGTAATGAAGACGATAGACGGTAAGATATTTCTCGAGATGCTCAAAAGTGGCAACAACAATCTCGCCAATCACAAAAAAGAAGTCGATGCGTTAAACGTCTTCCCGGTACCAGATGGTGATACCGGTACTAATATGTCCATGACCTTTGAAAGTGGCGTCAAGGATGCGATCAAGGTCGGTGACAGTGACAATATCAGTGCAGTAGCTAAAGGCTTATCTAAAGGTCTACTCATGGGGGCTAGAGGTAATAGTGGAGTCATCACTTCCCAGATCTTCCGTGGCTTCCATAAAGCCATCGACGGCAAAGAAACGATCGATGTGAATGATGTCGCTGAAGCCTTTGAAAATGGCGCTAGAGTCGCTTATAAAGCGATCATGAAGCCAGTTGAAGGAACGATCTTAACGGTCATCAGAGAGGCTAGCTGGTATGCTAAACACAATCTAGAAGAGACCAAAGATGAAGCGATCGAAGAGTATTTCTCTAAGCTTCTTGACTACGCTAATGAGTCCTTACAAAGGACACCAGATCTATTACCGGTCTTAAAAGAAGTCGGTGTTGTCGATAGCGGTGGTACAGGTCTTGTCAAGATCTTAGATGGCATGAAAGAAGCGCTATATGGTCGTCCGATCGAAGCTAAAGAAGCTTCAGCTACGATCGAAAATGCAGCGATGAGCGTGGAAAATGATGAGTTTGGTTATTGTACTGAATATATCATCCGTTTGAATAAGGAATATCACGATTTTGATGAAAATCGCCTTAAGAATAAACTAGCAGCGATCGGCAATTCTTTGGTCGTTGTCAAGGATGAAGATCTTGTCAAAGTGCATGTCCATACTTTAAAGCCAGGTGATGCCTTAAATATCGCCCAAAGATATGGTGAATTCATCAAACTCAAGATCGAGAATATGCAAGAACAGCACACCAACCTCGGTGAAAATGCGCCAGATAAAAAAAGAGAACACAAGAAATACGGTGTCATCACGGTAGCGGCAGGTGAAGGGGTGACCAAGGTCTTTAAAGACCTCAGGGCTGATGTCGTCATCAGCGGTGGTCAAACGATGAACCCATCGACTGAGAGCTTCTTAGATGAGATCGATAAATTAGATTGTGATCACATCTTTATCTTCCCTAATAACTCCAATATCGTCTTAGCGGCAAATCAGGCAGCTACGATGCGTGAAGATCTCGATATCAGGGTCGTCCCTAGTAAGTCGATCCAAGAAGGATTAGCGGCTTTAAGTCTATTCAATCCAGAAGGTGATGTCGAAGATAACTATAAGGAGATGGAAGAAGAGATCGGTAATATCCGTTCAGGATCGATCACCTATGCGATCAAGGACACATCATTAAATGGTGTTGAGGTCAAACAAGGTGATTATATCGCCATGTTCAATAAGGAGATCGTCTCAAGCCAAGAAGACAAGCTCCAGGCCGTCTATGATCTCATCGACAAGATGGCTGAAGATGAAGATGCCGAGATCATCACCGTCATCACTGGTGAGGGGACAAATACCAAAGAGGCAAAACAAGTCGAAGAATATATCAATACCCACTACGATCATCTCGATGTCGATATGATCAAAGGTGATCAACCGGTATACAGTTATCTCATCGGTATCGAATAATTGGATCATTTGATCCAATTTTCTTTTTTTGTCTAAATAGAGATCAAGAAATGAGTGTATAATACACCTGTGACTGCTATCGATACATTAAAACTCACAGATAAACGTCAAGAGATCTCTAAGATCATGGGTTTTGATAGTGCTGAAGATATCTTAGAGCACTATCCATCGCGCTATGAAGTCAACTATCTCAATAAGAAAGAAGAGTTTATCAAAGGGGCTAGAGTGACCTTTAAAGGCAAGGTCATTGGACCGACCAAGTATATCCAAGTCGGTTTTAAAAGAAGTGTCGTCAGATTCAAATGTATCGATCAAAATGATCAAGAATTAAATTGTACCGTCTTTAATCGACCATGGGCTTATCAGCAGATCAAAGAAGGTCATGAAGTCATCGTGATCGGGACGGTCGATGGTCCAGGTCGTATCAATGTGGTCAACTACTACATCGATAAAGACATCAAAGATATCTTGGGTATCAAACCGATCTATCCAGTGAAGGCTGATGTGACCCAAGCCATGATCAAATCTTTGATCAAACATGTGCGTATCAAGATGCGTGGCCAGATCGAAGATGATATCCCATTATCCTTACGCAAGGAACACGGTCTTATAAGCCGTGAAGAAGCGATCAACTACATCCATGAACCTAAAAATGCCGATGAATATAAACGGGCTTTAAGTAGGTTAAAATACGAGGAATTTTTAAATTTCTACTTGGCTTTATATATGCGTCAAGTACCGACATCTTTTAAAAAGGCTAAGTCATTTTCACTAGATAAGATCAATGAACTAATAAGTGGACTACCTTTTAAGCTTACTAAAGACCAACTATCGGTCATCAAGGAGATCTTGATCGATCTTAAGAGTGACCGTTTGATGATGCGTTTAGTCCAAGGTGATGTCGGCAGTGGTAAGACGATCGTCGCGATCATCGCTTTATATGCTAACTATCTAGCTGGCTATCAAGGGGCGATGATGGCACCGACTGAGATCTTAGCTAAACAACACTTCACATCGGTAAGTGAATTATTAGCGCCTTTAGGGGTAAATGTCGCTTTATTATCAAGTTCGACTAAAGAGCGTAAGGTTTTGATCAAGCGCTTAGAAGATGGTGATATCGATATCATCGTCGGTACCCATGCCTTATTCTCCGATGATGTCAAGATGGGGAAACTGGGTCTAGTTATCACCGATGAGCAACATCGCTTTGGGGTCAATCAAAGAAAGCGCCTATTAGCTAAAGGTGACGATGTCGATTTCCTTTTGATGTCAGCTACACCGATCCCCCGTACCTTGGCATCGGCCATCTATGGTGATATGGCGATATCATCGATCTATACGATGCCAAGTGGTAGGAAGGGTTGCGATACTTTGGTCATCTACCAAAACAAGATCGACCTAGTAGAAGGGGAGATCAAAAAGGTCTTACGCGAAGGAAGACAGGTCTACATCATCGCTAGTGCCATCGACAAAAGCGAAGTCGATGGGATGGTCGATGCGATATCGCTGTATGAGAAATTAAAAAGGGTCTTTGACCCTTATGTGACCGGATTGCTTCATGGTCGATTGACCAATGCGCAAAAGGATGTGATCATGGATGACTTTGCCCAAAACAAGATCCAGGTCTTAGTGACGACGACAGTTGTGGAAGTTGGGGTCAATGTGCCCAATGCCACCTGCATGGTGGTCTATAATGCCGAACGCTTTGGCCTTAGTCAACTCCATCAATTACGAGGACGGATCCAAAGGTCAAACTACAAAGGTCGCTTTTTCCTTTTATGTGATGGACTAGGTGAAGATGTCAAAAAGCGTCTTGATGTCTTAGCTAATACCAGCGATGGCTTTAGGATCGCTGAAGAAGACCTCAAATTACGAGGCCCTGGTGATCTATTAGGCACAAGGCAGAGTGGTCTTCCGAGCTTTGTCTTAGGGGATCTTTTGAATGATCGGATGTTTATCGATGCGGCCCAAAGGGATGCGCATATGATACTAGCGAATAGTGATCGAGATGAATATCAAAAGATCATCGCAAAGGCTAAACAAAATATCAGTGATAGTTTAGGTTAGGGGGTTTAAAAAAGTGTATAATCAAGATATGGATATTTTCGCATTTTTAGATGAACACGATATAAGATATAACGACAAGCGCTTGATCGAACAGGCCTTTACGCACTCATCATATGTTAATGAACATCGTGCTGGTCTAAAAGACAATGAACGCTTAGAATTCATGGGTGATGCCGTCTTACAGATCTGGGTATCTAATAAGCTTTACGCTATCAAGCCACCCCTAAAAGAGGGTAAGATGACGGTCAAAAGGGCCAATTTAGTTTGTGAGAAAGCGCTAGCGTCCTATGTCAGGGAACACGAACTCAATCGCTTTTTGAAATTAGGCCAAGGTGAAGAGAAGACCGGTGGTAGGAATCGTGACAGTATCATCGCTGACATGTTTGAAGCACTAGCCGGTGCGATCTATATCGACACCGATTTTGATAATGTCTCTAAGTTTTTAGAGCTCACGATCGCGCCACATATCAATAAAGGTCTCGATGATGAGCTTGACTATAAGACCAAACTACAGGAATACGTCCAAGCCGATAGCCGTAAAGCCATCGTCTATGAGACAGAGAGCACCATCGGTCCTAGCAATGATCCGATCTTTACCGTCGTCGTCAAAGTCGATGGGCTCGTCTTTGGTAGAGGTACCGGTAACAGTAAAAAAGAAGCTCAGAAAGAAGCCGCTAAGAATGCCTTAGCGAAGATGGCCAAGTGATATGCGTTTTTCGATAAGTGATTTTCAAAAGCGCTATGATCTAGCCCTATATCATGATCTATTAGAGGGCCTTATGATCGAAGGGGTCGTCTATCTAAAGAAGAAAGATGAAGTCCTCATCAAGGTCAAAAGCCCTAAGATCTTACCGTATTGTGTCTATCGTGATCTTAAAAGTTACAGTGATAGTTTGATCGATCATCAGGTGACTTTATTCATAAGGGCTGATGATCAAGAGTTGTCTTTATGTGAATTAGCCAAATATTTAAAAGCTTATAGTGAAGATAACGATATGGCTTTTAAGTCGGCTTTACCGACGATCAAAGACGATCAGATCATCATCAAATATGACCAACAAAAACACTATGACACCGATGGTCCATACTTCGATGACTTAAGGCATTACTTAAAGGATATTGGCTATGAGCGCACGATCGATTTTGCCTATACAGAAGATAAGGAAGCTAAAGAGGTCACGATCAAAGCCAGTGATGTCGTCGTTGATAAACCAAAGGTAGTAGTTGAACCTGAGCGCAAATGGCGCAAGTCGCGCAAGTTCGATACCAGTACTTACATGGTCATAAGGATCGATGACCTAAGTGAAGGCATCGATAAGGTAGCGATCGATGGGGAGATATTTAAGGTCGATGAAGTTACGACCAAGACCGGTAAGACGATCCAAACGGTCTATTTAAAGGATGAAGATAATGCCATCCTCATCAAGATCTTTGAGAGCGCCTATTTCGATAAAGAGAAACTAAAAGCGAATAAAGAAGGGCGTTGGATCCGCGTATATGGTCAATACCGCTACGATGATTTCAGTAAAGATCACGTCTTTTTTGCCGAGGCGATCGAAGATATCGATCCTAAGATCGTGATCGAAGATGGAGCGATAGAAAAACGCGTTGAACTACATGCCCATACTGATAAATCGGAAATGGATGGTATCTGCAGTGCTGATGAACTGGTCAAGGCAGCCTTTAAGATGGGTCATCGGGCTATAGCGATCACCGATCACTATGATGTCCAATCCTTCCCTGATGCCCAAGCCGCTTATTACGCTTGTAAGAAAAATGATCCAGAGCGTGATTTTAAGGTGCTTTATGGATGCGAGATGGCGATGGTCGATCAAAGGGTCAATATCGTATACAATAAGGATGATTCCGATATCGCTGATGCCCACTATGTCGTCTTTGACGTTGAGACATCAGGCTTAAGTAATAAATATGACTATATCATTGAATTCGGTGCGGTCACGATGTATAAGGGCAATGTTGAAAGTCGTCTCGATATGTTTATCAAACCACCGGTGGAGATCTCAAGTTTTACCACCGCTTTGACCAATATCAAAAACTCCGACTTACAAAAAGCCAAGACCTTTGCCGAATGCAAGGATGAGATCTTAGCGTATATCAAAGACAAGGTCTTAGTTGCCCACAATGGCATCTTTGACTATGGCTTTTTAAATGGCGAATTAGCGCGCTTGGGTGAGGGGCCTTTGCCTAATATCGTCGTCGATACCTTGCCTTTAGCTAGAGAGATGTTTAAAGAGCGCAAACGTTTTGCCTTGGGTAATGTCGCTAATTTCTATCATGTCGACTATTCCAAAAGCGATGCCCATAGGGCGGATTATGATGCCGAGGTATTAGCTCAGGTCTATAACTTGATGCTTAAAGACTTGAAGGCTAGAGGTATCAAGACCTTTAAAGAGCTTGATGATATCCAAGATGATACAGCCTATACCAGGATGAAGCATCCATATCATGTGACGATGCTGGCAAAAAACAAAAAGGGCTTAAAGGATCTCTTTAAGCTTGTCTCGATCGCCCATACTGAGACGATCGCCGTCTTTGGTAAAGGTGGGGGCGAAGAAGTCGCGGCTGAACCGCGTATCTTTAGAGATACTTTAAATAGTATGCGTGAAGATCTTCTTATCGGTAGTGCATGTCTCAATGGTGAGATCTTCACTTTAGCCAGTGAAAAAAGCCAAGAGGAATTAGAAGAAGCGATGCGCTTTTATGACTATATCGAAGTCCAACCATTAGAGAACTATCGTCTTTTATATGAAGCTAGTGATCAACTCACCTATGACCGCTTATTAGATGTCATAAGGAATATCATCGCTACAGCGAAAAAATTAAATAAACCAGTCGTGGCGACTGGTGACTCGCATTATGTGCGCAAAGATGAGAAGATCTTGCGCGATGTCTATATCGGTACTCAGTCGATCGGTGGAGGACGTCATCCGCTTTATATCCGCGATGATACCAAGCGCATGACCATTGCTTCACCAGCCCAACACTTTAGAAATACAGAAGAGATGTTAGAGGCATTCAAGTGGTTAGAAGATGAAGATCTCATCAAAGAGATCGTCATCACTAACCCTAATAAGATCGCTGATATGTGTGATATCATCGATCCGATCCACTCTAAGCTTTATACACCAGTCATCGAAGGATCGGATGATAAACTAAGGGATATCGTCTATATGACCGCTAAGGAGCGCTATGGTGATCCGTTAGATGAAAAGATATCAGCGCGTTTGAAAAGAGAACTTGATGCGATAATCGGCAATGGCTATGGCGTCATCTATTATGTATCGCATCTATTAGTCAAGCACTCCAATGAAGATGGCTACCTTGTTGGGTCACGAGGATCAGTTGGTTCTTCTTTAGTTGCGACGATGTCAGGGATCACTGAAGTCAATCCTTTACCACCGCATTATGTCTGTCCACATTGTAAGCACCTTGAATGGATCGATGATCCAGGATGTCTATCGGGTTATAACTTAGAGGATAAGGTATGTCCTGTATGTGGTCATACCATGAAAGGTGATGGTCAAGATATCCCGTTTGAGACCTTCTTAGGTTTCAATGGTGATAAGGTCCCAGATATCGATCTTAACTTCTCTGGTGAATACCAAGAAAAAGCCCATCTATTCTTAAGGGAGATCTTCGGTGAAGATCATGTCTTTAGGGCAGGCACGATCTCAACGGTCGCCGAAAAGACCGCCTTTGGTTATGCTAAGGGTTACTACGAAGGAAGACAGATACCATTATCATCGGTATCATCAGCCCAGATCCAAAGGTTGGCGTCAGGATGTGAAGGGGTCAAGCGGACCACTGGTCAGCATCCAGGTGGCATCATCGTCATCCCAGACTATATGGATGTCTATGACTTCACACCAGTCCAATATCCAGCTAATGACCCGACCGCAACTTGGCGGACGACCCATTTTGATTTCCATAAGATCCATGACAATGTCTTAAAATTCGATATCTTAGGTCACGTCGATCCAACAGCGATGCGCCTATTGCAGAATATCTCCGGTATCGATCCAAAGTCGATCCCAATGAATGATCCTAAGGTCATGTCTTTATTCTCAAGTGCTAAGGAGCTAAATATCAAAGAGGATATCTATGATGAACCGACAGGTGCTTGTGGCTTGCCGGAATTTGGTACCAGATTTGTCAGAGGTATCTTAGAGCTCACTAAACCATCGACCTTCAGTGACCTTGTCCAGATATCAGGGTTGTCTCACGGTACCGATGTCTGGAACAACAATGCCAAAGACCTCGTTGAAGAGGGCATTGCTTTAAAGGATGTCATCGGATGTCGTGACGATATCATGGTCACGATGTTAAAGTATGGTCTACCTTCTAAGATGTCCTTTGACATCATGGAAAAGGTCCGTAAAGGTAAAGGGCTTACCGAAGAATATGAAAAGGCGATGATCGAGCACGATGTGCCTAAGTGGTATATCGACTCCTGTAAGAAGATCAAATACATGTTCCCAAAAGCGCACGCCGTCGCTTATGTCATCATGGCAGTGCGTATCGCTTGGTTTAAGGTCTACTATCCAAGGCATTACTATGTATCATACTTCTCACTTCGTTGTGATGCCTATGATATCGACATCATGACCAAGGATATCCGTACGATCAAGTCATATATGGATCATTTACAGACCAAGATGTTCTCTAATGATCCAGCTAATAAAGCATCAAAGAAAGAAAAGGACCTCTATGATACCTTAGAGATCTGTTATGAGATGAAAGCCAGGGGTTATGATCTAGTCAAGATCGATATCAACCGTTCATTGGCGACCGACTTTTTAGTCGATCCGACTAATGACACTGATATCATCCCACCTTTCATGGTCATCGATGGTTTAGGTGAAAACGTCGCCAAAAGCATCATCGAAGCGCGCAATGAAAAGCCATTTATATCCAAGGAAGATCTGATGAAAAGGACCTTATTATCCAAGACGCTTTTAAAGCGGTTTGAAGATCTTGGCATCTTGGATGGCTTAGATGATACCGACCAAGTGTCTTTGTTTTAGGAGGGAAAGATGAACGAGACGATAAAGACGATATTAAAGCGAAGATCGATCAGAAGATTCACTGATGTCAAGATCGATAAGGAAGATCTAAAGCTCATCACAGAATGTGCGATCCATGCCCCAAGTGCGATGGGTAGTGACTATTGGCACTTTACGATCATCGATGATGATGATCTTATAAATGAGCTTATAAGGGTCATGCAGGTGATCTTAGATAAGCCAAGCTATACGATGTATCATCCTAAAGCCTTGATCATCCCATCGACCAGGTGCGATTATCGCTTTGGCAAGGATGATAATGCCTGCGCTTTAGAGAACATCTTTATCGCAGCGACATCTTTAGGCATCGGTTCGGTATGGATCAATCAGCTAAATGGCATTGAGGATGATCATCTTAGGGCTTACTATGATAAGCTCATGATCCCTGAAGACCATGTGGTCTATGGGATCGCAGCTTTAGGATATCCTGATGAAATACCTAACACAAAGGAAAGAAAAGGCACCTATAAATACTTCGGCTGCACTAGTCAACAGAAAGTAGACACTTTCTTATAAATATCAGTCTTTCTTCTCTTGAAAGTATTCATCCTTTACTTGTTTAGGTGTCTTATATCCTAAAGCGTAGGCAGGTCTTTCATTATTGAA
>CALVBC010000023.1 GCA_944325685.1 uncultured Erysipelotrichaceae bacterium
TAGTACTTCTACTATCTCATCAGTGATAAATGCATCGAGAAATCTTGTTATCATGGAACAATTATACTCGATTTAGCTAAGTTATGTTTATAATATATGTCATGAGTAAATGTAAATATTGTGGTAAAGAGATACCTAATGGTGAGATGTATTGTTCAAAAGAGCACGAAGAACGTCATGCAATGATGCATGTGAACACTGATAAGACTATCATCGTCGTCGTATTCGGACTCCTGATCGAAGTATTACTAGCTTTTTTAGCGATCGTCTTTAAAGATAAGCTCTATATCGGACTATGTATCTTAGTCTTAGGGATCATCATCATCTTCATGAATGGCATCAGTGTCGGTGACTACTATGTCAAGTTCTTCACTCATCGCTCAGAAGAAAGAACAGCTAAAGTCGAAGACCTCGGTGTCTTTAAATATGTAGGCCCAATCTTAGGATCGATCATCGCAATAGTAGGACTTATCGTCATCTTCATATGAAAAGATGCAGGTACTGTAATAGCCTGTATACATCATTAGCCTAACGTAGCGATCAGACCTCAAATCCAAAAGTTTTGTCATCACCTTTAAGATGTCTTTATCTTCTAATGTAGTCTAGGACCGCTCATGAAAATGAGCTTCGAAGCACACTTATTTCCATAAGAATGATGCGTCTACTTACCATTTTTATAAATTTTGCGTTTTTGGTAAATAAAGATTTTTGATAAGACTTTTTTCTTAATCTTCTGCATTTTTGATAGAACCTAAAACCAATTCTACTCTTCTAAATTTCCTATAATTTAACTGATGTATCCACCATAACCAACTCACGCCTGATGCATGATTTATACTCTTCACTCCATATCCAGCCATTTCCAAAGCTGGCTTCACAATCTAGTTTTCCTTCGCTGTTAGAAGATATATGGACGATTCCGTCATCACTAATATCACCGCTAATAACTGGTTTATCCGAGCCATCATTACTTGACCCATCGATATCACTAGAGAGTATCATCCAATTATGGTCGACATCACGATATTCTTTTTCATAATTAATATCAGTAACAACGTCACTACCATTTAATATCCTTATAGTTCCTTTATTATGATCATCCGTCCAAAGAAGGCCGCTGTCTAGTATGTCTGCACCGTCAAAACAAAATACTTTATCGCTTTCATTTGATAGATCGTTCCAATGTAGCATCTTGTCACTAGCATGATATAGATCATGTCTTTCATTTAAAATGTTTCCTAATGTAATTCCAGCAAGAGGAGATGTATTATCATCGTTCACAAAAAAGTTCAAATCTCCTGTGTTTTTACCAATACTTATTTCACATTTAATGTCATTTGGTCTATTGCCTAGGCCAACAGCATTCGCGCCTATACCACCATACGCAATGATTTCACCAGATGTATTTAGATCAATACTAGATATACTATCAGAATTTCCGAATCGAGGATAAAATCCACTCCCGATACCTGCTGCATATTCACCACCGTACGCATAAACAGAAGCGTTTCCTGATATCTCTATATCACCAAAACCAGAGTATCCTCCTCCTATAGCTGCCGCACCATCTTTAGCATAAGCATATATAGTACCACCGGTGATTGTTATATCAAGAAATCCCGCATTGTCTCCGCTTCCGATACCGGCTCCAGAAAAATTATCCGGACTGTTTCCGCCATATGCATATATAGTTCCACCACTTATATCTATCGTTCCGCCAGAACCATTTGATGAACCACCGATACCAGCTGCAGCACCATAATAATCGCTATCATCGCACGCGTAGGCTTCTATTTTGCCGCCATTAATTCCAATATAAAGATTATCTCCGAATATTCTTTGGCCATTGCTGCAGCCTCCTCCTGATCCGATGCCAGCTCCGGCGCCTACATAAAATTCACCATAACCTTTCCCTCCGATTGCCTCTGTCTCTCCGTTTTGGATAATTATAGTACCAGCAGCAAACCAATCATCCTCGCCTTTCGTACCACCAGATCCTATACCGGACCCAGCACCCGTAATTGAGACAAAATCGTTATTGCCGTATGCTTGTCCGCCTATAGCTTTAATTGATCCTCCATTTATTATGACAACACCAAAATCACTACCTATATCTCCATCAAATCCATTGCCGCCGATACCTGACCCAGCACCGCATTCCTGAGTACCATTGCCGCCGACACATTCCAAGTGTCCAGTACCACTAATGATGACCTGCCCAGACTCATCAGGGGCATATACTGTTTCATTAAATGAAGCCGAAACAGATATTCCAGCATATCCATCAGCACCTTTAAGGTTATTTTTTCCTTCTAAGACAAGATTTAATTTCGATCCATTCTTTACCTCTATAGCTGGGCCATTGTTTGCTTCTATAGTAACGTTCGATATCTTTAATGTAACTTCGCCTTCAATACCTTGTTCGATGATTATCCTATTTTCAGTACTTATGTCACTGATGGAATATTCACCTGCTTCAGTTATCGTAACATCTTCAGATTCTAAAACTATATCTTCTGCTATGACTTTGATTCCGAAAATTGTAATAATCAACATAAATCCAATCAAAATAACAAACGGTCTTTTCATACAATCTCTCCTATCCAACAAAAAAAGACACTACGAAGAGCGTCAAAATAATAACAGCCTATTTAAATATAAGTTCTCTATTACATAATTAATGCTTGCTTGCTTGCTAAGGTCGCTTTTTCTTTCTGTAATGTCAAGAGCTTCTTCATACGCTATGATAATAGCATAATGATTGTGCTGGTTTAAAGCGTTTTCATAATTTTGATGAATTGTTATCGTGTTTACTACCAGTACGATAATAAGACTAGTATTTAATTCTCATTTCGCTATACTTCAAAATCATATCCAAAACTGAAAAAGCTTCCCGGCGCAATTAGTATACATCGAGAAGCTTTTTATACTTTAGATCAGTGAATTATTATCTTGTAGCTGTATCAACGATCATGAACTTGATGACACATGCATCATATTCATCTGACCAGATATATTCATCACCGAATTCTTTCTGACACTCTTTAGTGTTAGATGGTAGATCTTTAGATGGTGATGATGGACGA
>CALVBC010000024.1 GCA_944325685.1 uncultured Erysipelotrichaceae bacterium
ATCATCAGCTAACGCTTGATCATCTTTTAAGAAATACTCATATCTTTTAATAGTGCACAAACGATCTAGGCATACACTAAGATCATTTTTATAACGTTAAAATTGGGCTTAATCAATATTGATTAAGACCAATTATTCATATATCCCTATCTAATATTCATTTAATTATTTCTACTGTCTACTTGACAGGGTATGCATTACATCGAGCGTTTTTTTGATAAGATGTAATTGTAAGTAATAGAAGTTCATCATTAAGATCATACAAAATAGGTATACAAAAAGGAGCGATATGAAAAAACAAAAAGGCAAGCTAATAAAGAAGGCGATCATAGTCTTAGCTATTTTAATGACTCTAACAGGATGCCACATTGAAAATACACCAAGCTCTTAATGTTGACGATCTATCGTTAATAACTAGAGACAGTTATCAAGGACCGATCTATCGAAATGTTGACTTCATCGATTTTTGTGTATCGCATTGCCGACGGATATCGTTTCTTTTATCAAAGATGTCTATCCTGTCGATATCGGCTATCTGACCAATAAACTGGGTTTTATATCCAAGAAGAAGGTGATGTTGATAATGATGGATTAATAGATCTGCTTGAAAGACAGAGGAGATTATATAATTTGAGTTTGATGTTAATAAAGGTATATGATAATGATCGAAATATGGAAGAATATATCGTTGTCGAAGATATCAAGACTGAGACCGATCGGTATTATAATCTGCTAGAAGATGGTACATATGAATTAGATATCAATGGAAGTGTCAAAGTATATGAGACTGACTATGAAGTGATCACGATCTAAGATACATATGGTACCAAAGAATATCGACTAGATGAATTCAATGAACAATATGATCTCTTGTCTTATATCGTATTAGATCAAAACTATGGTCGTGGTTATACTTATTGGACAAAGTGGGCAGAACTATCTCAATAAATGATGTATAATATACATTATGCGAAGTAAGTGATACATCATAAAAGCGAGCTTATAAACTCGCTCTTTATTGGATCAATGACTTATCTAACTGAGTCTTTTAGGCCTTTAGAAGCTTTGAATGCTGGAGCACCATGTGCAGGAACTTGGATCTTTTCTTTTGTTGCAAGATTCATTGCTGTTCTAGCACTTACTTCTTTCTTATAGAATTTACCAAAGCCTAGGATCTCAACTGTATCACCATTTTTCATAGCTTCAGCAACAGTGTTGAAGACAGTCGTGACGACTTGGTTAGCTTTATTTAATGATAAACCAGTTTGTTCAGCAACGCTTTCAGCTAAGTTCCTTTTTGATAGATTTGCCATATTAAAATTTCCTCCTTTAATGACTGTTTAATTATACAATAGTTGATAACATTATTCAATCACTTATGCATAATGACATGTGAAAAATTCACAATTATTTTACCCTATCTTTTAACTCTTTTAAGATCACCTTTAGATCATCTTCACTCAGATCCTTGACGCCAGCAGCATTCACATGACCACCACCACCAAAGTGTTCAGCGATATCGTTGACGCGATATGCCTTTTTTGAACGCAAGGAGCCATCATACCTACCCTCTTTGTTTTTGGTGAAGATGCACCAGATCTTATAGCTTTCAACGCCATTCATCTCAGCTACTTGAAATCTAGCGACAGAATCAGAGATCTGATATTTGATATAGTCTTCATCCTCAAAGATGACATAAGCTAAGCCATCTTCATTGACTATCTTAGTTCTTAGATATGTCCTGAAGTTAAAGATCTTTTCACTTTGTTTAAAGATATTTTCAGTGATATCGTAGATATCGATATCGGTATCAGCTAGAATGCTAGCGGTCTTAAGCGATCTTTTATTAGTGGATGCCGTCCTAAAACTCAAAGTATCAGTCAAGATACCAGAATATAGGTATTTAGCTGCGCTTTTAGGCATTGGCTTATCAAAACCATCGAGGATGAGAGTCAAATACTCACATAAAGCCCCGGCATCTTCATCGACGTAGTTATAAGTCGCAAAATCATCGACAGCAGGATGATGATCGATCTTGATCGATTCTCTTGCAAGCGTATATCTTGTGTCATCGACTCTCTCACGGTTTGATGTATCTAAGATGATCGCCAAGCTTTCAGCGACAGTCTCATCATCAACTTCATCAACATATGGATAAGTATCGAATACCTCATTGCCTAAGGCATAGACTTCCTTTTGTGGATAGTTGTATTTGATCCATTCTTTTAAGCCGAGCTGTGACCCAGCTGCATCACCATCTGGTCGAACATGTCTAAAGATGGTGATGATATCAGCTTCTTCGATCTTTTCTAATATTTTATTGAGATCGATCATAGACCTAAAAGTCTCATCGTATCTCTAGCGATGACTACTTCTTCGTTAGTTGGAACGATCCAAACAGCTACCTTACTATCAGGTTTTGAGATCAAGCATTCCTTGCCACGGATCTTGCTGTTGAGTTCGTAGTCGATCGATAGACCAAGTGGTTCTTCGAGTTTTTGTAAGATCATCTCACGGATATGCGTATCATTCTCACCTAAACCAGCGGTGAAAGAGATCGCATCGACATGACCTAATTGCATCACATAACCACCGACGACATTGATGACACGGTTGACATATAAGTTTTGTGTTAAGAGCGCTCTTTCATTACCTTCATTAGCGGCATTTTCCACATCTCTTGCATCTGATGAGATACCTGAGATACCTAGCATACCAGACTTTTTATTGAGATATGTATCCATCTCATCAGGTGTACAACCTAATTTCTTCATCATGTAGAAGACGACTGTTGGATCGATATCACCAGATCTTGTGCCCATCATGATGCCACCAAGTGGTGTTAGACCCATTGATGTATTGATACATTTACCACCTTTGATCGCAGTGATCGATGCACCATTACCTAAATGGCATGTGATCTGATTCATCTCTTCGTTATTTCTTCCCATCAGTTCAGCCGTGCGTCTTGAAACGTATTGATGTGATGTACCATGAGCACCATATCTTCTGATCTTGTAGTCGGTATACCATTCATATGGTACTGGGAACATATAAGATTCAGGACCCATCGTCTGATGAAAAGCTGTATCAAAGACAAAGACATGACCGATATGTGGTAATGCTTCTTTGAAAGCTTTATAGCAGACAAGATGTGCTGGGTTATGTAATGGAGCTAATTCACATAGCTCATCGACTTTGCTAACGACATCATCATCGACTTTGACTGAGCTATCAAAGTAAGCACCACCTTGGACGATACGGTGACCAGCACCTTGGATCTCGTTAAGATCTTTAACGATATTGTGCTCTACAAGTGCATCTAATAGTAATTGCACAGCTTTCGCATGATCTTTGATCGGTAAATTGGTCGTGAACTTTTCTCCGTTGACTTTGATAGTGAAGATCCCTTCTTCAAGACCGATCCTTTCAGCTACGCCAGATGTGAGTACTTTTTCTTCTGGCATCTCGAATAATTGGAATTTCAAAGATGAACTTCCAGCGTTTACTGCGATAATCTTCGCCATTTTGCTTCCCCTCCTATTTAAGTATTTCTAATTGAGCGATCTTATCGATGATATATTGATCATCACTATGTGTTTTGATCTCACGATAGATCGTATCTCTTTTTTTAGCTAGCTCGATGAGCCTTAATTTGTCTTCATATGCATCGAGCGTTTTATATGTCCGATTGATAAGATCTTGGACACCAGGTTTTGATATAGCCAGTGAATCAGCTATCTCTTGCATACTCATGTCGTCTTCGATATACATGCGCATGACCTCATTTTGGCGATCTGTCAATAGACTACCATAATAGTCTAACAGATCATTGTCATATATCTTATCACGATGCATCTTCATTTAGATCCTCGATGATACTATATAGATATAGATCAAGATCAAATAGCTTGAGATCTTCTTCTGTTTCGCCCAAGGTGATAAAGAAGACCGGAACACCGATCAGATCCTTAACAGCGATGACGATACCACCCTTTGATGTACCATCCATCTTGGTTAGGATGATACCGCTAAGGTCAGTCGCTTCATCGAATAATAGACCCTGTGATAAGCCATTTTGACCCGTATTGGCATCGATGACAAGCCATGTGTTATGCGGTGCCCCTTCGATCTCTCTAGCGACGACTTTTTTCATCTTCGCTAATTCATTCATCAAGCTGACTTTATTTTGTAGACGGCCAGCTGTATCGCAGATCAGGATATCGATATCATTGGCCTTAGCATAGCGACAACCATCGACTAAGACACTACTTGGATCACGATTTTCGACTCCTTTGACAATATCGACATCAAGGCGTTTTGCCCATTTATCTAGTTGATCGATAGCCCCTGCTCTAAAGGTATCACCAGCCACAAGACAGACCTTTTTGCCCATGTTTTTGAAGTAATAGGCAAGTTTAGCGGCCGTAGATGTCTTACCACTACCATTAACCCCCACTAGCATGATCACTGTCGGACCACTTTCAGCATATTGGATCTCTTTTTTATCTTCACCATAGATCTCCTTTAAACATTGGTGCAAGATATTAAAGACATCCTTTTGGTGTAATACATAATACTTATTTACCTCTTCTTGGACCTTATCGACGATCTTTTGGGCTGTTTTATAGCCAAGATCAGCTTCTAATAAGGTGATCATCAATTCTTCGATAAAGGTATTTGGATCGATATTACCAGTGGTGATGACCTTGAGCTTTTGCCCTAAGGCTTTATTAGTATTGGAAAAACCACTGAGGTATTTATCTTTATCTTTACCAGTGATCTTATTTTTGATGTTCTCTAAAAAACCCATTATCCTTTTTCCTCACTTTTCTCTACCATTTCGATCGCATCAACGAGCTTGACCTTGAGTATTTGTGATATCCCACGTTGTGGCATCGTAACACCATATAAGACATCACATTGTGACATAGTACCCGGTCGATGGGTGATAACGATAAATTGCGTCTTGTTCGAATAGTTTTTGACATATTTGGCAAATCTTTCAACATTTGCTTGGTCTAGTGCTGCTTCGACCTCATCGAATAAGACTAGTGGCACTGGTCTTACTTTTAAGATCGTAAATAAGACACAGATCGCGATAAGCGTCTTTTCTCCACCGGAGAATAGTCTGATCGAACGCACGGACTTGCCAGGTGGTTGGACATCGATATCGATACCGGTATTGAGGATATCCTCAGGATCTTCTAAGATGAGCTTAGCTTTACCACCACCGAACAGCGCTTTGAAAGTCGAAGGCAATTCCGCATTGATCTTATCAAACATCTCTTTGAATTGTGCCTTCATGATCTCATCCATCTCATTGATCGCATCTAAGATCTTATCGCGAGATGCGATCAGGTCATCGTAGTTCTTCTTGGTGAATTCATATCGTTCATTGACCTTATCGTATTCTTCCGGTGCATCCATATTGATATTGCCTAAGGCCTCGATCTCATGACGCAAGCGATTTACTTCATCTTTAGCATTCTCAAGTGGCATATCTTTGACGTTATCTTTGGCATATTCATAAGTCATTGAATATACACTGGTCAAACGAGCGATATCTTCATCGAGCTTGGTCTTTAATGCAGAACCCTGTGATATTAGGGTCTTCTCGTTATTTAGTTCATCATCTAAAGAACGACGGATCTGACGGATCTGTTGGTCTTTACGATCGATGTCGCTATTGAGTTTGGTCTTATTAGCGATCAATGTCTTGATATCGCCATTTAGTTCATCACGCAGAGAATAAGCTTCATTCAAGCGTTTGACGATATCGTCAGATACTTTGATCTCTTGGTCTTCATTAGGTTCAAGTAGTTCAAGATCGCTTTTGAGTTTTTCGTATTTTGACCTTTTGACAGCGACGACTGGCTCTAATTTAGCTAAAGTGATCCGTTTTTCAATGATCGAAGATTCAAGATTTTCTTTCTTTTTGACGATCTCGTTATATTCATTGAGATCGATGATCGATCTAGCGCGGTAGGAATCGATATCTCGAACGATATCATCGAGTTCGCTTTGGGCAGTGATGATCGACGTAGCATTCTTAACTCTACCACCAGTCATGGAACCACCGCGATTGATAACTTCACCATCTAAGGTGACGATCTTATAACCGTGATTCAATCTCCTGCTTAATTCATTGGCATTTTCTAAGTCATCAGTGACTAAGACATTACCTAGTAAGGAATCACGGATGCTTCCATATTCACTAGCACACTTGACAAAGCTATCAGCCGTGCCGATAAAACCTTGGCTATTTTGGGCGATGAAAAGATGATCTTGTGGGATCGAGCGCCTTTTCAAGACCGTTGTCGGTAAAAAAGTAGCTCGACCACTACGATTGCGTTTCAAAAAGTCGATCGCTTTGCGCGCACTGGCTTCATCTTTGGTGATGATATGATAGATCGAGCCAGCTAAAGCGGTATTGATCGCTTCTTCGTAGCCCTTTTCAGCATGCATCTCTTGGCCGACGACGCCCATGACGCCGTAGAAGCTATCCTTGTTTTCGATGATGGCTTTGACGCCACTTTGCCCAGCCGAACTGAAAGGATCGCGTAAGATATTCTCTAGGACTTCTTTGCGGTTCTCTAAACGGCGGATGACGTTTTGACTTTCATCTTTTTTTAGTGATGCTTCCGCTAGTTTATACGCCAATTCTTCTAATTCATCATTGGCAAATCTTATCTCGGCATCTAATTTATCAAAACGGCTTTGGCGATCTTCATATTCGAGTTTTGCTTCTTCAAGCATCGATAGAGTATTAGCGTATTTAGCCTTACTGTCACCGATCTCGATCGCATATTTCCGTTTTTCATCGATCTCAAATTTACGGTTATCTAAGATCCTTATCTCATCTAAGACCTTCATCAGCCTTTCTTGTTTGCCAGCTAAAGTCCGCTCGATCGTTTTGAGTTCTTCTTTAGCATTAGCATTGTCGTTTTCATGGACTTGGATCGTCGCTTGATCCATGGTGATCTTCGTTTCAAGATCATAACGACGTTTGTTTATCTCTTCGACCTGTTCTTTCAAAAGGCCGATCTCATCGACTAAGACTGCGACTTCGATCTCTTGTAAGAGGGTCTTCTTTTCACGATATAGTTCAGCTTTGCGCGCTTGTCTTTTTAAAGGTGAAACCTGTTTTTCTAACTCATTCAAGATATCAAAAGTTCGATCGAGGTTTTCTTTGGTCCGCTCTAAGCGGTTGATCGATTCGACTTTGCGTTTTTTGTATTTGGCAACACCAGCTGCTTCTTCAAAGATCGCTCTTCGATCATAGGGCTTTGCCTCAGCAAAGGCACTGATATTACCTTGTGAGATCATCGATAGACTGTCTTTACCAAGACCGCTATCTAAGATCAGATCGATGATATCTTTTAAACGCACTGGATGGCGATTGATCAGATATTCGGCATCTTGATCATTGTTGTAGATGCGTCTTGTCACTTCGATCTCTTCTAGATCACTGTTGAGGTAATGCTCGGTATTATCAAAGACCAAAGTAACTTCCGCTAGATTTTGTGCTTTCCTTTTTTCAGAACCAGAAAAAATGACATCTGTCATCTTTTCTCCACGTAAAGACTTAACGCTCTGTTCACCTAATACCCACCGTATCGCATCAGCGATATTTGATTTACCACAGCCATTAGGCCCGACGACACCTGTCATATTATCTTCAAAATTTATAACAATCCGATCGGCAAAGGATTTGAACCCTTGCATCTCTATCCTTTTTAAAAACATCGTTCCTCCAATGACCAATAAATTATAGCATAAACCATCTATTCTTCTTAGACCTATCGGCTAATTTGTACCACTTTCATCGTCTTGGAGTAGGCGATAGACGATCTCATTGACCTTACCGATACCTTCATCATAAAAACGTACAAAGCGGCCAAAGGCTTTCGGTCTTTGTAGTAAGGTGGTCTTTGATTCGATCAGACGGGTCTTGTCTTTATCTTTGACGATATGGAAGCTCTCTTTTTTAAGATCCACTAAAGAAAAATGATGATCAAGATCGATATGACCTAACTCTTTGTAGACAGGATCTCTTTTTAGATACATGAGATCTCTTTTACCATAGGTGTATAGATATAATGGTGGTCTAAAACCATAGACCTTTTCAAATCCATCATAAAGCCTTATGGCCATCTCATCATTTATCTCACTAGATAAGATGATCCCTTTTAAGCCTTTAGATAGAAGATAAGCGACAGTTTTGGTGTTAGCGACATTAAGGGTCATATAACCGATCTCCCCTAAGCTTAATCCACCGATCTCACTTGTGACCTGTCTAATATCTTTATATTCACTACCTTCGTTGATATTGGATGGTAGATATAGGATATCATCGTGATCTTTAGCTAAGCTTAGATCGCTTGTGATATATAATGCTTCAAGCTTTTTGAAGTTTTTGATCGTTTGGTATTGTTTTAGATCAGCGATCTCAAAGATGTAATGCGGTAGATCAAAAGCTTTAAGGTCATATGGTTTATAGATACCGCGCTTTCTTTCCTTTGGTGTTATTCTTACTTCATCTAGTAAGGCGATGGCTTTTCTTCGTGTATCATTGATCATACTGACAGGTATAAAAGGCTCATCGATATCGCCTTTGATATTTTCGATGCTATAGACCGTATTATTTAGTTTGGTTAATTGTTTATTGATATCTTCAACAGTCATCGGTCGATTCTTCGCTTTTTCGACGTTCGGCCCTTCAACTTTTACTTCATGTTGGCCATCATTTAACATGACGACAAAAGGCATCCCAACTTTAGCGGTATAGTTTATCTTGATCGGGATCTTTTTGATATCCTCCATCCCATTGATCCTTTTTTCAAGTTCTATGGATGTCGTCTTATAGACACTGGCTCCTTTTTGGATCTTGTCGCGATAATCAAAGCTTGCGATCTCCTTAGCCTTTGCGCTATTTACCAAAAGATCGCGTTTGTAGATCTTATTGGCGACAAGACCATATTCTCTATCGTGATCGACGATTTTTAAGCCATCACCTTGAGTGATATCTTTAGTGAAACGGATATACATACGCCCACGTTTTTGATCGATGACCTCCCCTACTTTGATGCCGATGTGATTTGGCTTTAAAGGGTTCATGAGATCGGATCCTTTTGCCTTTAAAAAGTGGCCACTAGTAAAATCACGGTTGAATAAAAGCTTGAGATCTTCAACGATCTCTTCTGTAACTTCAAACTTTTCATGACGATAGTAAGCATCGATCGCTAGACGGTACATCCTCGTTACTAAAGCGACATATTCTGGCCTTTTCATCCTTCCTTCGATCTTGATCGATGATACACCAGCTTCGATGATCTTAGGTACCTCATCTAACAAAAATAAGTCTTTTGGGCTTAATAGATAGTCACCTTTCGTATCGACAAAGCTCTTTTTATCTTCATCATAAAGACGATAGCGCATCCGACAACATTGTGAGCAGACACCGCGATTGCCTGATCTTTGATGCAAGACGCTGCCTATCAGACATTGACCACTGTAGCTGATACAGATCGCGCCATGGACAAAGACTTCTGTTTCGATATCTAAAGCGCTGATCGCTTTTATTTCATCAAGATCTAATTCACGTGCTAAAACGACACGGTGGACGTTTTGAGCCATCATTTCTTTGCAAGAAGCTATATTGTGGATGTGGGCTTGCGTTGAGACATGGATCTCGATATCTGGATAGATCTGTCTTATCGCATCGATAAGACCAAGATCAGAAACGATGAGACCATCGACGTCACAGTCATATAAAAAGCCGATCTCCTTTAATGCATTATCGATCTCTGGCTCATAAAGCATCGTATTGATGGTGACATAGATCTTGACGTCATGCAGATGCGCTAATTTGATCGCTTCGACCATCTCATCGTGATCGAAGTTTTTAGCTAGGGCACGAGCGCCAAAGCTCTTGCCACCGATATATATCGCATCAGCACCACCTTTAATGGCAGCCCTTAAGCATTCCATATCGCCAGCTGGGGCTAATAATTCAATCTTCTTCTTTGAAAGCAAGAGCTAGTCCTCCTAAACTTGTCTCTTTGAATTCGGGTGAGATCATCTTACCCGTCTCACGCATCGAACCGACGACCATATCAAAACTGACTTTGTGGTTATGTAAACGGGCGATATTGATCGCTAGTTTTGCCGCATCATAACTCCTTAAGATCGCCACCGCATTCCTTTCGATACACGGGATGATCACAAGGCCATATACCGGATCACAGGTAAGGCCAAGATGATGTTCGATACCGACCTCAGCTGCATATTCGATGGTATCGATATCACCACCTTCTAAGTAAGTGATCGCGCTAGCGGTAAGGGCACAAGCTGTACCGATCTCCGCTTGACAACCACCAAGTGCTCCAGAGATACTGGCATTTTTCTTGATGATATTGGCAAATAAGCCACCAACAGCTAGTGCTTTTTTGATCATATCTTTACTATATCCACCATCATATAGTGAACTATAAACAAAACTAGCAGCTACGCCACATGATCCTAAAGTCGGGGCAGTACAGACGATATCACCATCGGCATTCTCTTCACTAGCAGCATAGGCATAAGCCATCCTTAAAAGATCAGGATCATTACTCTTTTGACCTTCTAAAAATAGGCCTTTAGCACTTCTAAAAACACCTAAGCGATCATTGAGCAATCCTTCCTTACTTATCCCGCGTTTGACGCTTTCACACATCATATCGATACAATGATCTAGATAGTCTAGTATATCCGGTTCAAATTTCAAAATATAGTCGATAAGCAAGAGATCATTAGCTTTACAATAAGCCTTGATATCATCAAAGTGATCATGAGGGTAGTATTCTCTTTCATCACCACTATCATATTCATTTATCTTGATCGATCCACCACCAAGTGATTCAACATGCCAAGTATCGATAAGTTTCTCACCCTGATAACCTTTGATGATCATGATATTACGTGGCTCTTCATCGAGTTTTAGACAAAAATGCACATCAGCCTTAGCACCTAGGACTTCCTTGATGATCGCATCGGTCTTATGTCCTTTTCCTGTAAGAGCTAAAGAACCATAGAGTTCAACCTTATAATGGTCTAGATCTTTATGATTTTTTAAAAATAGATCGCAGGCTCGATAAGGAGCGATCGTGTGGGATGAGCTCGGCCCCTTGCCGATCCTAAAGATATCTTTTATCGCTTGCATCGTGTTCTCCTTCTAAGTCGATGATAAAGAGTTCAAAACGGTGATAATCATCGATATCACTGTTGGATTTAAGGGTCTGTTCAAGTTCAGCTAGGTCATTGATGATCGCTAGGAAATCGGTTTTTTGATAGCGATGTAAAGTATCAAATGCTAGACGGATCCTGAATTCCTTAGCACCGGTGATCTTGACGATCTCATTCATCGTATAGCGTTTTTGGTCATAATATTGTAGTTCATAATAAAAGCGTAACTGTGACATCAAAACGGAGATGATATAGAAGATCGAATAATTAAGAGTTTGAAAGTCGCGAATGATCGCGATCGTCTTATTTAAGTCTTTGGCAAAGATCGCATTGGTCAAATTGAAGATAAGGGTATCGATCTCACGGTCACATAGCTTTTCAACGACTGAAGTATCGATGTGTTCGGGATAGATCTTGAGCTTTTCAAGGTTTTTATAAAGCGTTGATAGTGAATTGTTGCAGTTATCGATCAAAAGGCGTTTAGCTTTATTATCGATATCAAGATGTGCTTCATCGATCATATTACTGGCGACATTATTAAAATCCTTGGTATTGCTTTTGGGGACAAGGCTTTTACCATTATCCTTGATCGCCTTCATGATCCTATTGTCGCTCACAAAGCTACTTACTTCACTATAGAAGATGACATCAAGTTCATATAGAGGGCTTTTGATATAGTCTAAGATCGCTTTTAAAGGACCTAATTCATCTTTGGTGATCTTCTTGCTTAAGAAAAAAGGATCACGGATGACGATGAATTTGGTTTCACTTAAAAAAGGTGGTGTATTGAGATCTTCGACAAAACCATCTAGATCAAAAGTCTTCTCATTACTACCTTCATAGCGATGGACATCAAAACTAGCTGTTCCCTTTTCTTTGATGAGCCTTGTGATCGCATTTTGGACAAGGACATTCTCATCTTTATCTGACCAATATATCATCGCCCTATTATAGCAAATTTCTCATCAGTCATGAGTATGCTTATACCATTATAGAAGCTAAAAGTGATATCACCTTGATCCAAAGTCGAAAGATGTGGTATTTGCCATTTAGTAAGAAGATCGATGGTCTCTTTAGCCGGATGGCCATATTGGCCACTAGTTGAAGATATCGCCATCTTGATATCGTAAGCTAATAAAAGCTCTTCACTAGTACCGGTCTTTGAGCCATGATGCGATAGTTTGAGGATATCGATATCTAAATTAGGATATTGGGCGATGACATCCTCTTCAACGTGTTTTGATATATCACCAGTCAGTAAAAAGCTAAGGTCATCGATCTTTAAGGCATATACTAAGCTATCATCATTGTCATCATTATAGCCACCATCATTCAAACTCTTAAGATAAAAGCTATCTGTTTGGATATCAAGGGGTGTTGTGATGATCTCTTTGATATCGTAATCGATCTTAAGGTCTTTGATATTAGCGCTATGGTCACTGTCACTGTGAGTGATGATAAGATGATCGATCCTATAGATGCCCTTACTTTTAAGATAGCGATCTAATTTATAGTAATTGTAGCCATTACCGGTATCGATGAGGATCACTTCATCATTAAAGCTACCTTTGATCAATATCGCATCACCCTGTCCGACATCGATGAACGTGATCGATGGAGCGATATTGGTGACATTAAATAAAATAAACATCAGTACTATCATCCATTTGATGATGTTGATCTTGATATTAAAGGTCTTAAAAAACGCATAGATAAGTAAGATATAAAATAAACTGATCTTCCCTCTTATGATGATCTCATAGCTCATCAGCTTATTTAAAAAATAAAATACACTCATCGCTAGATCACTAAAAGGACTGATAAAAAGACCGATGATCGCTAGGATATCGATGATGATGATCAAACTCATAAAGGGACGATAAAAGATGATATTGAGGATATTTACCTCATTGAAGAAGTAAGACTGGATGATGATAAGGATGGTCTTGAAGTCAAATGGTCCTTTTAGCAGGAGCACAAAACGCAAGATGACCGGGATCAAAAACCGATAAGCTTTTATCGCAAGCGGTTCATACAGTAATAAAGTGATCACACTTAAGGAAAAAGACAGATGGCGATCATCTATTTTTTCCTTAAAAAAGGCAAAGATCAAGACGCGGATAAGGCTATAATCAAAGCCATATAAAAGTAGTAAGATGAGACCACTGATAAAGGATGGATGACCCGTCTTTTTAAAAAGGCGCTTTAAAAAGCCAAAGAAGTAATAGATCGATATCGTCATCGACATATCGAGATAAAACGGACTTTCGTAATCATCATAGCCAAATAAACTGTGACCGACAAAGCTCTTATAATGGCTATCTTTTAAGCTTGTATATTTTTGCCAGAGGAATGCGCGTGGAGAGACGCCACCTGAGATCTTTATATGATCGTCGGTAGTATAGAAGATATTATCGATCTTATCATCTTCTTTAGCCATCTTCTTACTGTTTACTTTGATGATATCGCCGATCGCTAGCTCTTTATCATAGACCTTTATATCATATAGGAGATTTGAGGCGATGACGCTTTGTGATCTGATCTCTTTGATATAGTAAAAGCCAGGATCAAAGATATTCAAAAGTAGCCTTAACAGTACAAATAAGATGATAAAAAGAAGGATGATGATCTCTTTATAGCGCTTTTTGATGATAAAGAGGACTATCGTAAAAAAGAGGATGATGATACTTTGAAAATAGAGGATGAGAAATAAAGGGAAAAGCAGAAAGAATAAACCATCAAAGGCAGATATGATCGCGGATCTTTTGAAAAGTCTTTTCACCGATGCCACTTACTTCCATCAGTTCTTCAAGTGTTTTAAAGCCGTTGTTTTCAAGACGATGATCGATGATCTTTTGGGCGGTCGATGGTCCGATGCCGTGTAGTGTATCAAGCTCTTCTAAAGTCGCACTATTGATCGAGATCTTTTTAGGTGCGTCCTTTTCACTTGGGATCACAAGGACCTGATGCGGATACATGCATTGGCTGAGATTGAGCGATGATATATCCGCATCATCTTTTAGTCTGGCTTTTTCTAATATCTTCGCGATCGTCATCGATCGATCGACGGTATATACGCCAGGCTTCTCCACTTCCCCTTTGATCTCGATATCATAGCTTGCATCAACGGTCTTAGATAGATCGATCCTTTCGATATCGACGGCTTGAAGGATGATCGTCAAAGCGATGAAGACGATCAGTATTAACTTTTTGATCACTTAGCCATCGTCTTGACGATCACGATCTTCTGCTTTCTTATGACCTCTTTTTCTGGTGGGATGATGATCATCTCATTGATCCGATAATATGGTAATCGACCGTTTATAACACCATCATCAAAGGTCAAAGTAAAGGATCTTTCATCGAGATGATAACCGATCGGCGCATCGGTCTCTTTGAGGATGACCTTATCATCATATTTTAGATCATCGATCAAGATCATACCTCTACGCACACTTTTTGATAAGCTATGATCATATAGCTCATTAGAATCAAGATCGCGAAGTTTTACGGTATAAGTACCATCTTTTAAACCACCGATATTGACTTCATCATTGATCCGCTTTTGGATGATCAATTCATCATCTTGATAGACCTCGATACGATAGTTCCCTTTTTTATCAGTGAATTCATCAAGGTCGACATGCATATGACCAGATATATAGTGACCGATATATTCTTCATCATCTTTAATATCACCATTTATCGCAACTTGATGATCTAAGCCACCCTTGTTCTTATAAACATCAAAACCAGCACCATTCAATAAGATATCCTTGGTGGTATTGGTCTTATACAGTTCGATCTTGACATCTTTGATCTTATTGTAGATGGTGATATTTTGATAGTTGGTCTCTTTTAAGTCATCGGGATCAAAGATGATACAGGGTTCTTGGTCACCATATTCATATCCTTCACTAGGTTTGGTCTCACATATCATATAATCATCGCTATCTTTTAGACCACTAAAAGATACATTGCCTTTGTCTTCGGTGATATCTTCTTCGATCAATTCTACTTTGACTGAACCAAAATCACCGCTTATGATCGTTGAGTCTTCATTTACGATATATAGATCGTAAATTGATCTTATCTTGTATATCGAATAGTCATTAGGTCGTGGTGTTATATGACTTTCGATATCATCACTGATCATATTTCTAACTATCAGATATCGATCATCACCATCTTGTAGAAGATATTGGAGCTTTCTATCATTTATACCTATGTATTTAAGATCACTAGTTATACCTATAGTCCCCTTTTTAACGCTGATGTCTTTAAACGGGATGATGTCCCCTTCGTCATGGATATAGGTATCAAAACCAATAAGGCTTATACCAGTTGGAACTTCTTTAGTCACAGCATATAAGCTCAAATGGGCGTTTTTAGCGCCTACAAGCGTATTATTCAGTAAGCTATATCCTTCACCATTTGCGATCATCATCTCGTCATCCTGAAGGTCAAAAACCTCTTTGAGATCGATCTTTTTATTACGTCTAGCGAAGTATATCTCATCATCGCCACTTGATCGGTATAAGGCAAAGTGTGTGTCATTGATATAGTAGTTTTCATCTTGATCTTTCTTGGTGATATTGACACTGATATCGCGTGACTTATTGGTGTGAGTTATCGTATTTGTTTTACCTTTTTCTACTTTTACCAAGATCGGTGTATCATCGATGATATAGCGATGAGAAGTCACTTTTTCAACAAGATAGTAATCACCTGGTTCGATATTTACAAGGGTCTCACCCTTTACTTCGACAGTCATATATACAGTCTCATCCATAAGATAACTATCATCATCTTGTAAGATCGCCTTATGGATATCAAAGGTCACGGTATCTAAGATCATATCGCCTTTTTCATCGACTTTGACGATCTTAAGAGAACCTAATTGATCATCAACGGTGATCTTTAAAGTAGCTCCTTCATGGATGATCGGTAATGTATCCTTGTACATGTAGATCGATTGTGATGCGGTAGCACTATAAAGGTCACCATAGTACATCGTCAGGACTTCATCTTGTGCGTTGGCATCGATCGTGATCTCTTTTTCATTTGGTGTATCATCGGTAATGGTAAAAGTGAGTTTACCATCTTCGATCTTAACATCCTCGATCCCTTCGCTTGTGGATACTACCGAGTGGTCATCTTCATGTAAGACATCATTAAGATCTTCGATCGTAACGACATCGCCGACCTTATAGGTCGATGTCACTTCAAAGCGCGGGGCAACAGGAGCAAAGTTTAAAGTCGCGATCACATCTTGCATCTGTCTTACTTCATCAGCATATTCACTATAGGTGCTTTCAGGATCGCTTGGATCAAAGACGTATTTGACTTCATTTTTAAAGTCATAATACAGGGTCGAATAGATGAGATAAGCTGCTGCCGCATAATATTCAGTCGTCTCCATGATCTCGGCATGATCTGGCTCTAACATCTTATAAGCAGTGACGATCTTAGCTAGCTCGATGCTTTGTGGTTGAGTATAGTCTTTATTCCAGCTGATCGGCGCTACATCGGTGAACTTCTTATATCCAGCATCGGCATCAGCTGGTCGCATTGGATGAAGACAGAAGACGGTCTCTTGTAGAGGTTTATTGAACATCTTGTGTAGTTCGATCATCCGCTCTTCAGGATAGGTCATCTTGATCGTATGGACATTCTCCATATCGAAAAACCACTCGTCATTTTCAAATGAGATACCTGGATCCCATTCTTGGGCACTGATATTTATCGGTGTAAAGATCAGAGTTGATAGTAATAAAGTGATAATAAGCAATAAGAATCTACGCATAAGGCCTCCTTTATATCTATATAAGGAGCCTTTTTTGAAAAATCCTAATAAACTGTCACATTTATCGTAAATTCACCGATATCCGTATAGTAATAAACCGGATAGGTGCCAACTTCAGAAAGGTTGACACCACTATAGTCGATACTCACCTGGACATTGGTATCGACATTTGATAGAAGTCTTGTGAGTGATTGTAGTGAGCTATCCTTAGCGATCGATATATCACCAGGTGCATTAAAATACGGTTTCTCTTCGATCGGCTCGATCACTTCTTCGATCACTACTTCTTCACCTTGATCACTTATCACTTCTTTATCTGGATCATCAGTCTCTATCATCTCTTCTTTGTTCTCTTCTTTATCGACACTTGGTACTTCGACTACTTTTTCAACGACCTTTTCGATCGTCACTACTTCTTTTTCCCTTTCTTTGACTTTAAGTATAAATGATCCATTTATCCTCTTATCAGCATATTCCACAGTGAATTCGATCTTTTGATCACCGAGCTTATCGGTATCAAATGAGCGATCAAAGATGATCTCATGATCAAAAGGATAGATCACATCGACAAAAAGTTCAGGATGAAAGACATCACCTTTTTGGATGATGACTTCCCCTTCACTTTTGATGATGGGGATGATATCAGGGTCTTTGGTCATCGCGACCTTTTCTTTAGCTGTTTTTGATAGGTAGCTAATTAGCGAAAAGGCTAATAAAAATAGACCCAGTAGTAAGCATAACTTCTTTTTCATAGCTTCTACATAAGTCTAAGCACCAAAAATTAAAAAATCCTAAATAAATTAGGATCTATTTGACTGCGATGATCTTTACTTGATAAGGATCATCGACTTTGACGGTGACGATATCACCGACTTTTTGATCGAGGATCGCTTCCGCAAGCGGTGTGACATTGGATAGCTTGCCATTTAAAGGATCAGCTTCGATCGTACCGACGATCGTATAGGTGTTGAGAGCTTTTGTATCTAATTCTTCGATCTCCACTGTTGAACCAACACGGACATAACGGGTATCGGAACCGCTTTGGATGATCTCAGCATTATTGATCAGTTCTTCGACTTGTTTGATCCTAGCTTCGACTTGAGCTTGGCGATCACGAGCGGCATCATAATCAGCGTTTTCGGATAAGTCACCTTGTGCACGAGCTTCTTTTAACTCTTCGATGACTTCAGCTCTAGTCTCATGGACTAAGCGATCTAATTCATCTTTTAACTGTTGAAGACCTTCTTCTGTGATGTAATACTTGTTATCTGGCATATTTCCTCCGATTTCCCATAGATTTTAGCACGTTTTAATTCAATATACTAGCGATTTTCGTGATCAATAGATCGATCGCTACAGCGTTATGACCACCTTCTGGGATGATGATATCCGCATACTTTTTTGACGGTTCGATGAATTGGTCATGCATGACCCTAACGACTGACATATACTGATCGATGATACTGTCGATCGAGCGACCTCTTTCTTTGATATCACGCCTTAAACGGCGGATGAAACGGACATCAGCCGGTGTATCGACATATACTTTGATATCTAATAGATCACGTATCTCTTCATCCTCCAAGACAAAGAGCCCTTCTAAGATGATGACATCACCGCTTTCGATGAGCTCGGTCTTATCACTACGGGTATATTCAACATAGTCGTAGATCGGCTTTTCGATGGTCTTATCATTGATGAGATCTTCAAGTTGTGAGATCAACAGTTTATGGTCGAAGGCAAACGGATGATCGTAATTGACTTTTAACCTCTCTTCCATCGACATGTCGCTTTGATCGTTATAGTAGTCATCTTCTTTTATCCTGATGACGGTCTTATAATCGGCAAAGGCGTTGCGTAATTTCCTAGCGATCGAAGATTTACCTGATGCACTTCCACCAGCGATCCCAATGATGATCGGTCTTTGCATGATCTCACCTCCTAGTAACATGTATTATATCGATCGATATTGGCTTGATGTTCAGCATAATCGGTCGCATAGTAAACAGTCCCATCACCACATACATCAGCCATGAAGTATAGATAATCGCTTTCGACCGGTTCAATGACCGCTAAGATCGCGTCTTCACCGGGATTTAAGATCGGTCCTGGTGTTAGGCCATTATACATATAGGTGTTATATGGTGAATCAAAATCTGGATTGTATTCACATACTGTCCAAGAATCACTCTCTTTATCGATGTCCATCGCATAGCAGACGGTGACACTGCTTTGAAGTGGCATATTGATCGCTAAGCGATTTAAAAAGACACTGGCGACAAGTTGCATATCTTCTTTTTTGCCGGCTTCATATTGGACGATACTGGCAAGCGTGAAGATCTCATGGGTGCTTAGATCACTATCCTCAAATGCTTCGATGTGTTCATTGTATACTTCTAAAGTCCGATCTAAAAAGCGCTCGGTGATCTCTTCGACATTGGTATCACGATAAAACTCATAGGTATCAGGGAAGAGATAACCTTCAAGATAATAACGAACGCCTTCATTAAAGACCTCTTCGGTCAAAAAGGGATATTTATCCATATAGCCTCTTATGACCTCTTCATCATTCCAATAGGCTAATAATTCTTCACTTTCGACATTGGTGACAGCCGATATCTTTTCAGCATAATCCTTTAGCCAATCACCCTCAGGGAAGGTGATACTGACGGTATCTTGTAAGGCATTATCAGTATCACTTAGATAATCTACGATCTCACTTAGAGACATATCACTGTTGATGATGTAGTCACCAGCTTTAAAATCCGCATCTAAAAAGATCCGTGCATAGTAATAAGCGATGGTATGATCTTTGATCATCCCTTCTTCTTCTAACCTTTCAAAGATCGTCATCGGGGTGTTGTTGGTCTCGATAGTGAAGGTGATCTCTTCACTAGTGCCAGGTGCTTTGACCATCGAATCAACATATAAAAATGCACCACCAAGAATGATGACGACCAGAAGGATGATAATGATAATGATCTTATAGACCTTCTTCATCCTCATCTCCTACAAAAGTATTAAATACCTCCTCAACGATCGCGAATTCCTCAGGATCTTCGATCGGTCTCAGATTCCCTTTTTCATCATAGCCGAAACTGAAGTAATCATCCGTTTCGGCGTCATGGACGATGACATAGCGATCATCGCCATTTTCAAAAGTGAAGAAGATCTCCATCTCCACTTCATTACCATTTTCATCTTTGATATATATCCTATTTTCCATTACTGTCCTCTATTTATACTATCGAGATATGACTGCAAGATATTGACTGCGGCTAGGGCATCGACCTTAGCTTTGCGCTTTTGGGCTTTATGTGTCGTCTTAGTATTAGCGATCGTCTTTAAAGCCATGGTCGTCGTCAAGCGCTCATCCCACATGACGACCTTTAATCCAGGTTCTAAAGTGATAAGTGCATCTTTAAACGCCAGTGATCTTTCACCACTGATACCGACATCGCCATTCATGTGCTTTGGTAAGCCTAATACGACCGTATCGATCCGATTCTCTTTTAGATAAGCGATAGCTTTTTCAGCAAGTGAAGATAGATCATCTTGCGTATAGCGCCATGTCTCCTTACTAAAAGCGATCTTGGCGCTAAGATCAGATACAGCTATCCCTAGAGTTACTGTCCCTAAGTCAAACCCAGCGATACGCATTATTTATGTTCTAGATAAAAACGCACTAATTCTTCGATGATCTCGTAACGTTCAACGCTTTGGATCTTGGATCTAGCGTTATTGTGTGATGAGATATAGGCTGGATCATTGGAGATAAGATAGCCAGTGATCTGATTAGTGGCGTTATAACCCCTTTCCTTTAAAGCTTCTTCGACATCGCTCAAAAGTTGTTTGATATTTTCCCGTCTGATGAGATCAGCGTGGAATGCCATTGTTTGGTCAATATCTTTAGCCATAGTATAGCCTCCTTTTGTATTACTTAATTTTATAATATCGAGCTCTTTTTTGAAAGATATAATGTGGTAATTAGTGAATTTCCTAACAGAAAAGGATGTAAAGACCTTTGGATATAGCCTTTACATCCATCAATACCTATTATTTGATGACGATATCTTTGATATGTTCGATCATCGCTTTGATGTCGGCGTTTATATCACCACCACCTTGGGCAACATCATCACGGCCGCCACCTTTACCATTTATAAGGGCACAAGCTTCTTTGATGATCTGACCAGCTTTGATACCTTTTTTGATGATAGGATCACCACAAGCACAGACGACAGTCGCTTTATCGTTGGCTTTATTGACGATAAAGACAAAGCCATCATTGAGCTTATTGCGCAAAGTGACCGCAAAGTCCTTAGCTTTGAGATCTGGATCTTTTAATTCTAAGAAGAGATAACGATGGCCATCTTTTTCGATCGCTTTATTTAAAAGTTCATCAGCTTGATAATTGACCAATGTATTCTTCATCTTGCCGTTTTCTTCTTTAAGCTCTTTGATCTGCTCTAAAAGGCTACTTATCTTGTCTTCGATCGCACTTGTACCCTTTAATTCAAGGGACTTAGCGATATCACTCAAGCGACCTTCTTCCTTTTTGAAGGCTTCATAGGCGACCATCTTGGTCGTGCATTCGATCCTTCGGATACCCGAACCGATCGATTCCTCATTTTGGATCTTGAAGATACCGAGATCTTGCGTGTTACTAACATGCGTACCACCACAGAATTCTAGTGATACATCACCCATCTTGACGACTCTGACCTTATCTTCATATTTTTCATCGAATAAGGCAATGGCATCTAGTTTCTTGGCTTCATCGATATCTAAGACCTGGGTTGTAACCGGATATGCACCCATGACATATTCATTGACCTTATGTTCGATCTTATTCAGATCTTCATCATTGATCTTTTCAAAGTGGGTGAAGTCAAAACGCGCATAGGTATCCGATACATATGAACCCGCTTGTTTGATATGATCACCTAAGATCGCGATCAGGGCGCTTTGAAGTAGGTGCAATGAAGAGTGATTAGCCATTATCTTCTTACGTCTTTCACTATCGATCGTAAGGTGTACTTTATCACCTTCCTTTAGCGACCCATATAAGACTTGGATATGATGGAGAGCTTCACCATTTGGGGCTTTTTTGACATCGACGACCTCAGCTTTGAAGTGCTCGTTTTCGATGATACCGATATCGGCGATCTGGCCACCGCTTTCAGCATAGAATGGTGACTTATCGAAGACGACATCAGAGATGCTGTCGGTCTCATCGATCTTTTTGCCATCTTTGAAGATACCGATGACGATACCATCATCTTCATCATGGTCATAGCCAGTGAAAGTATAAGGGGCTTTGAAATTTAAGAGGTCCTCTGATTGATTATGCATCGATTCAGTGACTTGACGACTGCTTCTAGCCATCTCTTTTTGGCGCGCCATGGCTTTATCAAAGCCATCAAGATCGACTTTAAGACCTTTATCTTGTGCGATCTCGATCGACATCTCCTTAGGGAAGCCATATGTATCATAGAGCTTGAAGATGACTTCACCGCTCAAGATACCATCTTCAGCTTTACTCATCGCTTCTTGGAGCATCTTTTCACCATTGTTCAAGGTCTCTAAGAACATCTCTTCTTCTTTTTTGATCAGTTTTTTGACCATCTCTTTTTTATCATTTAGATATGGATAATAGGCTTCATTCATCTTGGCGACCGTATCAACGATCTCATACATGAAGGCTTTATTGATATTGAGTGATCGACCATAGCGGCATGCCCTTCTTAAGACCCTTCTTAAGACATAGCCTCTTCCTTCATTAGAGAAGGTAGCGCCATCGGCTAAAGCGAAGGTGACCGTCCTTATATGGTCAGCGATGACCCTATAAGCCATCTTGTATTCGCCATCATATGGGCATTTAGTGAACTCTTTGGTCTTATCGATGATCGGTAAAAAGAGATCAGTGTCAAAGTTGGTCTCACCATCTTGGATGATCGAAACAAGTCTCTCTAAGCCCATACCGGTATCGATATTCTTTTGTGGCAATTCTTTATAATCCTTACGATCGACTCCTTCTTTTGCGTCAAATTGTGAAAAGACGACATTCCACACTTCGATATAGCGGTCATTTTCCATCTCTTCAAAGAAGAGTTTTTCGCCAAGGTGGTCAGGATCGTATTTTTCGCCACGGTCGTAGAAGATCTCACTATCAGGGCCACATGGACCTTCACCGATCTGCCAGAAGTTATCAGCGGTGCGCAAGATATGCGATGGATCGACTTTATTGATCTCAGTCCAAATGCGATATGCTTCATCATCATCGATATAAACCGTCACATATAACTTGTCTTTATCGATGCCAAGCCACTTTTCATCGGTCAAAAATTCCCATGCGTACTTTAGAGCATCCTCTTTGAAGTAATCACCGATCGAGAAATTCCCAAGCATCTCAAAGAATGTATGGTGACGAGCTGTCCTACCGACGTTTTCGATATCGTTGGTCCTTATACACTTTTGTGCATTGGTGATCCGATTGATTCTTGGTTTCTCTCTTCCATCAAAGTACTTCTTTAAAGCTGCCACCCCAGCATTGATCCAAAGTAAAGTTGGATCATTGATCGGAACTAAACTAGCACTTGGTTCGATCATATGCCCTTTTGACGCGAAGAAGTCTAAGAACAGTTGTCTTGTCTCATTGCCTGTAAGTTTTTTCATCATAACCTCCTGAAAAAATAAAAAAGGTGAACCTAAGGTCGCTGATGCGAGGTACCACCTTGACTTATTACTTTGATCTTTAACGCAGATTTACGCTGAGTCCATCAGACTAAAAAGCGGCTTCCTCATATATCTCGGTAAGTTTTCACCACCCACTTACTCTCTAAGGTACTGATATATAAGTACTCTTCTTTTTTACGTACGGACATATTATAGCGCATTTGCCTTTATATCGTAAAGGCGTTTTCGCAAAGTGGTCTTACGTCTAGCGAGCTTTTGGTGAAGACCATCGATCAAGACGTCTTTAGGACCGACGATGACAAGATAGCGACTAGCCCTAGATAAAGCGGTATAGATGAGATTGATATTGAGCATGTGTTTTTGGGCTTTAGAAAAGATGAAAAAGACGACCGGATATTCACTGCCTTGTGCTTTATGGACAGATATACAATAAGCTAGGGCGATATTTGCTAAGGTATCACCGATATAATCGACAAAGATACCATCAAATTCAGCGATGATCTCAATGCCTTTATTATAGGTCGTGATCTCTTTGACTTTACCGATATCACCGTTATAGACATCATCATCCCTTTGGTTTTTGAGTTGGATGATCTTATCATTTGTGCGGATCTTACGATAACGATCGGTGTATTCCAAAGCTTCGTCACTAGGATTATAGTGCTCTTGCAAGATATGATTGAGCATATCGATGCCACTTGGTCCTTTATACATCGGGGCTAATAATTGGATATCATCAAGATCATAACCCATCTCGATGAAGCGATCGACTAAGTGGAGCAGCTCTTCTTTTTGGATCGCCGCTTCATCGATGAAGATGATGTCGTCATCAAGCTCTTTGAAGCTTAACTTATCCTTTAAGATATCATGGCATAGTTTGATGATCGAACTACCTTCAGCTTGCCGATGGATATGCTTTAAATAGGTTATATAAAACATATCAGAAGCGATGATATCATGTAAGAGACCACCAGGACCAACGCTTGGTAATTGATGGTCATCACCGATGATGCACATGTGTTTGATGGGACCTAAGGCATTGATGAGTGATGCGAATAACCAATTTTCGACCATTGAGAATTCATCGATGATCAGATGATCGATGCTTAAGGGATTACCGATGTCATGCACAAAGGTATTAGATTCTTTATCCCACTTTAATAAGGCATGGATGGTCTCAGAGTGGACATCACACAGTTCCCTGATCCTTTTAGCCGCCCTACCCGTTGGCGCAACGACGACGATATTCGATGTTGGATCGACTTTGTGTAAGATCTGGATGATCGCTTTGATGATCGTCGTCTTACCGGTACCAGGACCACCGATGACCAAGGATAGCGTATGATCAAAATAAGCCCTGATGGCTTGAAGTTGTTCATCATCGTATTCGACATTATTCATCAAGCTGATATCTTTTATCGCTTTTTCGATATCTTGTGCTTTTATATCATCGTTGATACTCGTCAGATATTTAGCGATCGTAAACTCATTGCGATAGGCATTTATCGTATAGTAACGCTCTTCATCGATGACGATCTTATGCCGATCGACAGCTTCGTTTATGACCATATCGATATCCGCATCGCTAAAGCACGAAAAAGCTTTTTTTAATGTTTGATAGTCGGTATAGGTATCACCGCTTTTGAAATTGAGCTCCGTGATGATGTGATGAACTAATGCGACAAGACGACTGGTGAAGTCATCTTCAAAACCTAGACGATGTGCGATCTCATCGCATTTTTTAAAACCGATACCATAGATATCATAATAGAGCTCATATGGATCATCTTTTAAGACGACATCGGTCTTTTCTTTGTAGCGGGCGATGATCTTATTGATATCATAAGTGCTGACACCAGCTGATACTAAAGAATAAAAGGTATCTTCATAGGCGATATCACTATTTAGACCATCGATGATGATCTTTTTTACCTTACTAGAAAGCTTGATCTCATCTAAGATGGTTGGATCATCCTTTATAAGTGTCAGTGTCTTTTCACCAAAGTGCTCATAGATCTTCATCGCTGTCTTTGGACCAACACCAGGAAAAAGCTCGCTCGATAGATATGAGACGATCCCGATATTGGTCGTCGGCAAGAGCTTTTCTAGCCTTTGGACACTGAATTCGATACCGTATTTAGGATGATCGATATATTCACCATAGAGTCTATATTCTAAGTCACTATCGATCTCAGCTAAAGCACCGACCACTAAGACCTGTCCTTCATCTTCATCTTCAAAGCGCCATACCGCATAGCCTTGGGCTTTAAAGATGCAGTAGATAAAACGACCTTTAAGTGTCTCTTCACTCATCTGTTTAGCCATTCTTTTAAGATGAGGTCTTTATCTTTGCCATCTTGATAGACCTTATCGATGACACCACCACCTAATAAGACATCATCAAGATAGAGGACACACTGTTGGCCTGGAGTCGTCGATTTGATCGGCTCATAGCTCACAAGTAAACTATCATCGCTTAAAAATTTGACTTTAACGGGTACATCTTTTTGGCGATATCTAAATTTAGCCGTACAGTTAAATTCATTTTTAGATAGATCATAGAGTTTATTAAAGCCCGTCACTAGACAACTATCGGAATATAGCCAATGATCATCTTGACTACTAGCTAGGTATAATTCATTTTTGATCACGTCTTTGCCAACACAAAAGTAAGGACCTTTATTACCACCGACCGCAAAGCCCTTGCGCTGACCGATGGTGTAATAGTAAACGCCCATGTGTTTACCGATGACCTCTTTGGTGTCGATATCGATGATATCCCCTTCTTTCATCGGGATGTAGTTTTGCAAGAATGCTCTAAAATCACGCTCACCGATAAAGCAGATACCGGTAGAATCCTTTTTATCAGCGATCGATAGATCAAGTTCATGACCGATCTTGCGCACGACATCCTTAGTGATATCTCCTAAGGGAAATAGTGACTTTTTGATCGCCTCTTTACTTATCTGCGCTAAAAAATAGGATTGATCTTTATTTTGATCTGTCGCTTTTAATAGGACATCTTCATCATGATACAAGCCTCTTTTGACATAATGGCCGGTTGCGATCATATCGTAGCCATTATCGATCGCAAACCTCAAAAAAGCATCGAACTTGATGTATTTGTTGCAGAGGATATCAGGATTAGGTGTCCTACCTTTAGAATATTCATCGATGAAATTCTGAAAGACATCATCCCAATACTCCTTGATATAGTCATGGCGTAATAGCTTGATCTGAAGCTTATCCGCAACGCTTTTGGCATCGTTGTAGTCACGCTCTTGGGTGCAGATATCATCATTTAGAGTTGGATTGCCTAAGGTGTCATTGTTTAAGGCGCTGTCCCAATTGCGCATATAGCAGGCATCGACATCATATCCATCCCTTTTCAAAAGATAAGCGGCTACTGCACTATCGATACCACCCGATAGACCGACTAAGACCTTCATTGACGGATCTCACCACAGGTCTCAAAGTGCGGACATTTATGGTCACATTTAGAGACTTCCTTTAATTCTTTAGCGATCTCATCTTGCCGTGGCGTAAAGGCATCGATCTCCTCAGCATCATAACCCACTTGGAAATTGTTTTCGCTTAAAATGATCGGTCTTCTTAAGACCGATGGATTTTGGATCACAAAATCGACTAATTCATCGATGCTGAAACTATCAAGATCGATCTTGTTTTCTTGGATGATCTTGGAGCGTTTAGAGATGATATCGTCGGTACCATTCTCACTGCGTGATAAGAGGTATTTGACCTCTTTACGATTCAATAAAGTCGAAAAGATATTCTTTTCGATATATGGGATATCCCTTTCTTTTAACCAAGCCTTGACTTTGCGACATGATGCGCATCCGGGCGACGTATATATAACGATCATAGATTACTTCCTTTGGCAGTATTCTAGCACAATATACATTTATCCTAAAGAGTGAATTTGCATGATTGACACCTATAAGTATAAAAAATATAATGAATTCAGTAATCGCTTATGAGCTTTTCTAGAGACGATGTGGTTGGTGCAAACATCGATCGCCTAAGCTGATGAATTGGTTTATTAAAAAAAGGCTCAAATGAGTGAAGATGGGTGGCACCACGGAGAAATTTCGTCCCATAGCGGTGCTTTTTTATTTAGGAGGATGTTTAATGAAGAGGATGTTGTCGGCGATCAAGCCCACTGGTCAATTGACCTTAGGTAACTATATCGGTGCTTTAAAGAACTTTGTAAGCTATCAGGATGATTATGAGATGATCTGCTTTATTGCCAATCTACACTGTATCACCGTCTATCAAAAACCAGAGGAATTAAAGAAGAATCTCAAAGATGCGGTGGCTTTATATCTAGCAGCTGGCTTAGAACCAGATAAGACGACGATCTTTTTACAGACCGATGTCTTAGAACATGCTCAACTTGGCTATATCATGGCATGTAATACCTACCTTGGAGAACTCAATAGGATGACCCAATTCAAGGATAAACAAGCTAAAGGTGAAACAGGTCTAACAGCTGGTTTATATACCTACCCTTGTCTTATGGCCGCTGATATCTTGCTTTATGATGCCGATTATGTACCAGTCGGTGAAGACCAAAAGCAGCACGTCGAATTGACTAGGGATGTCGCTATCCGCTTTAATCATAAATATGGTGATGATTCATTTGTCGTACCAGAACCACTTGTGACTAAAGTCGGTAAACGCATCATGTCACTTGATGATCCATCACGCAAGATGTCAAAATCAGAACATAATGATAAAGGCTGTATCTATCTGCTCGATGATCCAAAATTAGCGGCTAAAAAGATCAAAAGCGCAGTGACTGACTCCTTAGGTAAGATCAACTATGATCCGATCAACCAACCTGGTATCACCAACCTCATCGAGATCGAATCGGCTTTGACTGGTGAAGATATCGATAGTATCGTGGCTCGCAATAAGGATAAGGGCTATGGTGAATTCAAGACGGAAGTCGCTGAGGTCGTTGAAAAGACCTTAAGTGATATCCAAGCGCGTTATAAAGAGATCATAGATAGTGGTAAGATCGATGAGATCTTAGAAGAAGGCGCTATGAAAGCACGCAAGATCGCTAGTAAAAAACTAAAAAAGATCGAACGTAAAGTCGGTATCGAGATCAAGAAAAGGAAGTAAAGTACATAAAAAGTCAAGGTGAAACTTGACTTTTTGAATGCTTATTTATCGTATACGGCACTAGCCTTTTCAAGCAGATCTCGGATCGGTAAGTGTTGTGGACATACGCTTTCGCATTTACCGCATTTGATACAATCACCTGCTTTACCATGCCCTCTTGTCGCCCATTTATACGATAACATCAGATCGGTATCAGGGAACTTGACCGCATCATTGCAGATATCGAAGATCTCAGGAATATTGATGTCCTTTGGACAGCCCTTTGTACAGTATTTACAGTATGTACATTGGATCAGCGGGATCTTTTTGATGAGTTTAACGATCTCATCGATCGCTTGATATTCTTTTTCTTCAAATGGTTTTAGATCTTTCATCGTCGTGATATTATCATCCATTTGGGCTTCGTCACTCATACCACTTAAGACCATAAAGACATTATCTAAAGATGATACATAACGCAAGGCAAAAGATGCGCTAGATGCATCTTTATCGGTCTCATCTAGTTTAGCTCTTGCTTCTTTTGGTAAATTGGCGAGCTTACCACCCTTTACCGGTTCCATGACGACAACTGGCTTATCATGTTTGACACAGACTTCATAACACTTCTTGCTTTGGATATCATCGCTTTCCCAGTCATAGTAGTTGAGTTGTAGTTGGACGAATTCAACTTCTGGATGATCATTTAAGATCTTCTCTAAGAATTCAGGTGAGTCATGGAAGGAGAAACCGACGTGTTTGATATACCCTTCTTCTTTTAACTTGAATGCTTCTTCATAGGCTTTACAATCATTGAAATGATCGTAGTTATTCTTGTTTTGCGAATGCATGAGATAAAAGTCAAAGTATCCAACACCACAGAGCTCTAATTGCTTCATGAATAATGGACGGATATCTTCTTGCGTCTTGAAATAATTAGCTGATAGTTTATTTGCTAGTAAGAAACGATCACGATCATAACGATCAGAAAGACAGCGTTTGATCGCTGGTTCGCTCCTTTCATCGACATAAGGATGAGCGGTATCAAAATAGTTGAATCCACAAGCGATGAAATGATCGACCATCTTTTTGAATGTCTCATCATCGACATTGCCATCTTTCATCGGCAAACGCATACAGCCAAAGCCGAGCTTCTTTTTCACTTCTTTAAAATACATGATCTTTCTCCTTTAGTCTACCGGTTGTTGGTAGTAGTTACCGACGATCTGAACGGTTTTGGTGATATTGATAAAGGCCCTAGGATCGACCTCAAGGACAGCTTTGATGACTTGACGCTGTTGATAGCGGTTGATGACCGTATAAAGCATCGTATACTCGCTATGTGAGTAAGCTCCTTCGGTCTTGATCTCGGTTATACCATGTCTTGTTCCTTTTAAGACGTTTTTGATCACATCATCAGCTTTGGCAGTGACGATATTGAGGGTCACCATCTTATAGCGCTCATGGAGACGGTCGATGACTTGCGTCGAGACAAACTGGTAGATGATCGAATAAAGGGCGATCTGCCAACCGAAGATCAGACCAGCGAGCGTTAAGACGATCGCATTAGCGGCCATGATATAGTTCCACGCTGGCTTATTGAACCGCGAGGATACAAAGATGCTGATAAAGTCTGTGCCACCAGTTGAAGCGTTACTTCTTAAAGCGATACCTACACCAAGACCATTGATAAGACCACCAAAGACCGCGATGAGTAATGGATCAGTAACTGAGGTAAAAAGCGGTGGCATAAAGCTTGCAAAGAAAGATGATAGGACATATTGTAAGATCGAAAAGATCGTAAAATATTTACCGATGTACTTGAAAGCTAAAAAGGTCGGTAGGATATTGAGGATGAGATATAGCGTACCAAAAGAGATATGGATATCAAGATAGGTGCCTAGTAAATCTGAGATGATCCTACTGAGGCCACCAAAGCCAGCTGGATATAGACCACCGACTTCAGCGAATGATGTGATCGCTATCGCATAGATGAATGCACTCAAAGTGACCCAAAAGGTCATTGTGATATCCCTTTTTAGTTTACTGTTCATGTTCGATCTGTCGCTCCCCTTCTAAATTGACATCATTGATCTCTTTAAAGCGTCTGACGATCTTATTAGTCGTCGTATTGAGATCATGAAAAGCGTTATATGTCATCTCAAAGTCTTTATAGACCTTGTCATAGCGTTGACGGTAACGGTCAAACTCGATCGCTAGTTTATTGAATTCCGTCTGCATCTCGATCACCTTCTCGTTGCGCTTTTGATCGAGGTAGATCGCTTTGATCGCGGTGAGATAAGCCATCAAAGTGGTCGGTGATACAAGATAGACATGTTTTTGATAGGAGTATTGGACAACTTCACTCATATGACCATAGATCTCAGCGAATACCGCCTCAGCAGGGATAAACATGTAAGCGACGGGTGCGGTTTCACCAGGGATCAGATATTTATTAGCGATATCATCGATATGTTTTAAGACATCGCGCTTAAAAGCGGTCCGGGCTTTTTGTTCATCATCTTTGGATTGGTCTAAATAGAGCCGATTGAAGTTTTCAAGTGGGAATTTAGAATCGATGATGATCTTGCCTAGAGGTTCAGGCGCGAATAAGACCGCATCAGCTTTAGAACCATTGGATAATTCATACTGTTTCTTCCAAAAATGCTCATTGTCACCAAAGGCATCCTTTAAAAGCGAATATAATTCCACTTCACCAAAGGTCCCTCTTGATTTCTTATCCTTGAGGATATCTTGTAAAGAGACTAGTTCATTGCTTAGATCTTTGAGCCCTTTTTGGGTCTCGTCGATCTTAGCCATCCTTTCAGCGATGCTTGTCATCATCTTTTCGGTCGTTTCAAGATTCTTATACAAGGTCGAATTGATACCGTTTTGGATCTTGCTTAGGTGATTGGTGGTATTTTCGGTGATGATATTATTAAAACGCATGAGATCTTCATTCATCTTATGGCTCATGTCGCTCATCTTCTCTTGGAGCATCTTTTCAAGTTCAAGCTGTTTGATCTCCTCTTCGTGCTTTTGATCACTTATCATCTTGGTCATCGTCTTGTTCTGTTTCATCATCATATAGATGATAACGACTAAGATGATCACTAAGATCACGATAAGTAAGATCGTAAAGATATAACCGATATTTTCCATGTGCTACATTATATACCAAAATAGGTCTTCTAGATCACTCATCTTCATTATCGTTATAGCCGAATAGGATACCATTGGTCTTTTTCGTCTCTTGATCATTAAATACGATCGATGCGATAAATAAACGGATCGAAAAGATGACTAAAAAGATCATTACCACAAGCGATATATAGTCATTCAACGTCTCTAACATCATTACCATCCTCCCTATGTAATTTATCATATAAAGCGATCGCCACATCATTTGGCAGATCTTGTTTTAAGTCTTCTAATGATTGGGCTTCGATATTTTTGATCGAGCCATATTTTCTCAATAGTGAAAGACGTCTTTTCTTACCAAGACCTTTTACGTTATCGAGCTTTGATGCATAAGCGTTCTTACGTCTAAGTTTTCGGTTGTAGCTGATCGCAAAGCGGTGGACTTCATCTTGCATCGAAGCCAAAAAGAGAAAGATCGGACTTTTGGGATCGATCTTGATCGTCTTACCATCACTGTCGAGAAGATAAGCGGTATTGTGATGGTCATCTTTGCCTAAACTGACGACCTTGATCTTTAGGTCTAATGAATCGATGATCTCTTTAGCCACCTCTAATTGATGGATACCACCATCGATGATCACCATATCCGGTCTTTTGAGGTCTTCATTTAAAACACGGAAATAACGTCTATAGATGACCTCTTGCATATTCCTGAGGTCATCAAAGGAGTCTTCTAAGCGATATAAGCGATAATCCTTCTTATTGGGTTTTAGATCTTCATATACGACCATTGCCGCAACGGTATTTTTGCCACCTAGATGGGAGTTATCGAAAAGTTCGATCCGCTTTGGACAAAAGCCAAAGATATCGATGAAGCTCTTTTCGATATGGTCATGATAGTTCTCATCTTTCTTGATGATCGAAAGTTTTTGGTCAAGGTTGATCTTAGCATTTTCCTTAGCTCTTTTGAGCATCTGATAGGCAAAGCCCTTGGTGACAGAGCGGATATTGATATCGCTGTCTAAGGATGTATGATCGATATCCTTATCCAAGATCAAGACCTTAGGTAAAAGGTGTTTTTGATAAAACTGGTAAATATACGATATGAATTCCTCTTGGGCATCACCATATAGATGATCGATATAGAGATCTTTAGCGATCAGCCGTCCATCGCGGATGAATAAGCCGACGATCGATAGGTAATTATCTTCGACATGATAGGCAAAAGTATCAAAGCTCTCTTTCCTTGTGACTTGGACGGTCTGCCGATCACTGGTGATATAGTTGATATCGTTGATCAGATCACGATATTCCGCTGCTTTTTCATAGCGCTCTTCTTCTGCTGCTTCTTGCATCTTAGCTTTTAGATCAGCTAAGATCTCATTGTTCTCCCCTTTTAAAAAGCGTCTGACCTCATCTTTGATCTTAGCCATCTCATCTTTATCGACATCGAGCTTACAATAGCCAGGGCATTGATCAAGGTGATAATAAAGGCAGAGGTCTTTGCCGAGATTTTGACACTTACGGGTCTTGAAGATCTTATTGATGAGATCGATGGTCTTACTGGCAGCTGTGGCATCAGGATATGGGCCAAAGATCTCCCCTTTGTATTTGGTCTTTTTATTGATCCTTATATAGCGACAATATGGGATATCTGATGCATCTAATAAGATATATGGATATGACTTATCATCTTTGAAGATGATATTGTATTTGGGGTCGTATTCTTTGATGAGATTGTACTCTAATATCAAAGCTTCTTTTTCGCTACTTGTGACGATATACTCAAAATCAGCGATATCAGCGACAAGCTTGGTCGTCTTATGATCGTGGGCTCCTTTAAAATAGGAATTGACCCGATTTTTGAGATTGATGGCCTTACCGACATAGATGATGGTCCCATCTTTATCTTTCATTTGATATGAGCCAGGACGACTTGGCAAGGTCGCTAATTTATCCTTTAGTTTCTGGTTCATTTTAACTCCACGATCGTGACGTTACTGCCGCCATCATAGCTATCACCATAGTGATATGCTTTGACATAAGGATATTTCTTAAGCGCTTGCCAGATAGCTTGTCTTAAAGCACCAGTACCCGCACCATGGATGATCTTGACCTGTTTTAGGCCACTACCAAAGGCTTCATCTAGGAAGACTTGAAGTTTATCCAATGCTTCTTCGACATGCATTCCGACGACTAGTAGTTCACTAGCTGTCCTTTTAAAGCTTTTTTCTCTGTGGACTTTCTTAGTGACCTTTGGTGCTTCATAGTATTTGAGATCACTGAGTGCAGTTTTGATCGTGATACCATTAGTATCGATCGTAGCTCGATCTTTTTTGATGTCGATGATCTTACCGACTTGCGATGTCGAAGTTATCATGACATAGTCATTTACTTTGAGCTTTCTTGTCTCTTCTTCGACCTCTTCTTCATCGAGTTCTTCGATCTTCTTTTCTAGCTCGCTTTCTTTTAAAGCCTTACTTTCTTCGAGCATCTTCGCAAAAGTCTTACGCATCTTTTCTTTCTGGCGCTCAAGATAGCGTTCCGCTTTGATCTTGGCCTTTTTATATAGTTCATCCTTTTCTTCTTCAAAACGCTTTAATTTATCGTTTAATTCATCGTTGAGTGCCTTTTGATCATCGATCATAGCTTGTAGTGATGCTTCTCTTTTTTCTAGTTCATGGCTTTTCTCTTCGATCGCCTTGATCATCTTTTCTTCATCGCTTCGACTTTCCTCTAAGATCGCTTTAGCGTGTGTGATCAGACTTAGATCATCGATGTACCTTGTCGCGATATCCAAGGCATTAGAACTACCTAGGGAGTTTTCGATATAGCGATAAGTCGGTACTAACCTTTCAGGGTCAAATTCTTGGGCTGCCAATAGGATATGTGGATCATTAAGGGCATATTCTTTGACCTTGTTGAAGTGGGTCGTGACGATAAAAGTCGATCCTTTTTCGATCAAACGGTCGATGATCGCGATCGCTAATGCTTCCCCCTCTTTTGGATCAGTGCCTGATGCGATCTCATCGATGAGGACTAGTGAGCGATCAGTGATCTTATTTAAGATCCTATTCAAAGTGACGAGCCGTGATGAAAAAGTACTTAAAGAATCAACTAGAGATTGACCATCATCGATATCATCATAGACCCCATCATACAATGGGATCTTAGCTTCATCAGCTAATATCGGGATCCCAAGATAGGTCATCAAAACGCTTAGGGCGATGACCTTTAAAGATACGGTCTTACCACCGGTATTAGAACCAGTCACGATGATGCCGCTGATCGGCTTTATGATGTGGTAACTATTTCTGATGACCTTATCCTTATCGATCAAAGGATGAGCGATACGCTCTAATATAAGGTCATCATCACCGATATCAGCCATAATGCCATTATTGATCGAGCCGAATTGGGCTTTAGCGAATATCGCATCAAGATACATGATGGAATCGAGATTGCTTTTGAAGTAGGTGACTTCTTTACTGGCTTCAAAGGATAAAGAGCGCAAGATCTGCATGATCTCTTCTTCGATATTGGCCTTGATCTCATTGAGAGTATTGTTCATATCGACGAAGATCTTCGGTTCGATATATGCCGCTTGACCAGAGGCACTTAGGCCATGGTGATAACCATCATATTTGTTTTTATCGCTGTTTTTGACTAAAAAACAGATCCTGCCATCCCTTTGATAGATGACTGCTTCTTGTAAGGAACCTTCATGGCTTTTGAGGAATTGTTGCGCTTTATCAGTCAAAGATGCTTCGATATTTTTTCTTTGACGATTGAGATCCTTTAGTTTTGGTGTCGCATCTTCTTTTACTTCACCACTATTATCGATATAGCGACTGATCAGATCGATCAGATGGTCACTGTAGTGTAGTGATATTATGTAGTCATTGATCTCATCATCTTTAAAAGCGCTTTTGATATTTTTGATGATCCTTTTGATCTGGATATTGTGATCTAAGATATTGTTAAGTTCATTAGCTTTTAAAGTCATCCTTTTTTCTAATAAGATAAGAAGATCATCGATATCTTTGATATCTGAAAAATCAGGACGAACGAAATTAGCGAGATATTTCATCGCTTCTTTAGTAAGCCTTATATTGCGCCTTATATGTAAAGGATTAAAGGATATTGACTCATCGATGATATAAGATCTAGCACGATCAAAAGTTGCAAGGTCAGCGACCTTACTTAATATGGCATCGAGTTCGAGATCTTGGTAATCAGTCTTTAAAGATGCCATTTTCTACTAACCATCCATCAAATGCTTCGCGATATTCATCGATATATTCAAATCCCTGAGCGATCAAGTCATCATCGATCTTTTGGCCAATCGTGGTGATGAGCTTATCGCTGAAGGCATTAAAAGGCTTATAGATCGACCTTTCTCTGATATCGCTGCCATTTTCAAATAACGGTGTCAAAAGTAATAAGCCAAAGATCGTGACCCAGATAAAGCCATTGATCGCCCCGGTGATCAGACCACCGACCGCATTGACACTGCCGATGATCGGGATCGCTTTGATCGTTTTGAAAAGCGGTAAGATCAAAGCGAAGATGATCTTGACGATGACTAAGACGATGATAAACCAGATGAGGTTATTGAAAAGTGGTTGGATGATCGCATCCATCAGCGTCTCATTAGCGACATAGATCTTGACATGCTCAGCTAAGATCGGTCCTAAAAACCAAGCGGCGATAAAGGCGATCACAAAGGATAACAGATCAGCCAACTGATATAAAAAGCCTTTTTTATAACCGATAAAAAGACATAAGGCAAAAAGTAATATCACAAATATATCAACAAGGATGTATAAGTTCTCAGGTATGTACATAGTGCTCTCCTTTATCTTTGTTTATAGACTGTGTTATTATAGCATATATGAGCAGTATTAGTTTTAAACTGAGTGATGATGAGATCAAGACACTTATCGATCGCTACCATGACCTTATAAAAGAAAGTCCTAGTGAATATATAAGATACTTTATCAAAACACCTGATGATACGACGATATCGATCTATAACACCAATAAAATATTGATCCAAGGCGCAAATGCCCATCTATACGGCGCTGAGTTTTTACATAAAGATAAAGCGCAAGCGGGCTCTGATGAAGTTGGCACCGGTGATTATTTTGGTCCTGTATGTGTCTGTGCTTGTATCATCGAAGAAGAGGATTATGATCTGATCCGTGAACTACACGTCGATGATTCTAAGAAGATGGATGATGAGACGATATTAAAGGTAGCACCGATCCTCATCGATAGATTAAAGCATTCGCTTTTGATCGTTGATGATCTAACCTACAATCGGGTCCACGAATCATATAATCTCAATATGATCAAAGCTAAATTACACAATCAAGCCTACATAAACCTCAAAAACAAGGGCTACAAGATCCCTAAAGCCGCTTATATCGATCAATTCGAGCCTGAAGATGCTTATTATCGTCACTTAGCTAACGAGAAGGAAGTCTATCGTGATGTGACCTTTAAGACTAAAGCTGAGACTGCATATCCTGCGGTAGCCTGTGCCAGTGTGATCGCGCGTTTCGCTTTTTTAAAGTCGATCACTAAGATGGAAGCACATTATGCCATGACCTTCCCTTTAGGGTCACATGGACCAGTTGATGAAAAGGCCTATGAATTTGTCAAAAAATACGGTCTTGAAAGGCTCAAGGAAGTTGCCAAGTGGCACTTTAAAAATACCGAGCGCGTCATTGAAATGTTGGATAAACGTTAAGTTTAAAAAAGGTGTCGACATCGAGTCAGACACCTTGTTTTATTATTGGTTGTTGTTTTGGTTTTTGACGATGACGTCGTGTGCGCCACCTTCGGTGATCGATGTCTCAGACACTAAGGTCAACTTAGCATTTTCTCTTAAGTGCTTGAGATCGGTCGAACCACAAGAGCACATCGTCGATTTGATCTTGGCTTCAGTGATCGCGACATTGTCTTTAAGGAATCCGGCATATGGGACATAAGAGTCAACACCTTCTTCAAAGCTCAAGCCTTTTTTACCACCCATATCATATCTTTGCCAGTTACGAGCACGATTAGATCCTTCACCCCAGTATTCCTTGTAGTAGGAGCCATTTAAGGTGATCTTAGCATTAGGTGCTTCTTCAAAACGGGCAAAGTATCTACCTAGCATCACAAAGTCAGCGCCCATGGCTAAGGCCAAAGTGATGTGATGGTCATAGACGATACCACCATCAGAGCAGATCGGGATATAATAGCCGGTCTCTTTAGCATATTCATCGCGCGCTCTGGCGACATCGATGACAGCACTAGCTTGACCTCTACCGATACCTTTTGTTTCTCTGGTGATACATATCGATCCACCACCGATACCGACTTTGATGAAATCAGCGCCTGCATCCGCAAGATATCTAAAGCCTTCTTCATCGACGACATTACCTGCACCGACCTTTACATTGTCACCATACTGCTCCTTGATCCAACCGATAGTGATCTTTTGCCACTCGGAGAAACCATCGCTAGAATCGATACACAAGACATCGACACCTGCTTTGACAAGTGCAGGCACCCTTTCTTTGAAGTCTCTTGAATTGATACCAGCACCAACTAAGAAACGCTTGTGATCATCTAATAGTTCATTAGGATTGTCCTTATGAGCTTCATAGTCTTTTCTAAATACAAGGTATACAAGATGCCCTTCTTCATCGATGACCGGTAATGAATTGAGCTTATGTTCCCAAATGATGTCATTGCATTCAGATAGATCGTTTGATACATTACCGCAGATCAGATCTTTGAATGGTGTCATATACTTTTCTACTGGCTCATCTAAACTTACCCTTGATAAGCGATAATCGCGTGAAGTGATGATACCCATGAGTTTACCAAATGGTTTACCATCATCAGTTACAGCGACTGTTGAATGGCCAGTCTTTTCGATCAGTTCAAGTAATTCACCGATCGTCTGTTCAGGTTTGATATTAGAATCCGATACGACAAAACCCGCTTTGTGATTTTTGACCCTTTTTACCATCTCAGCCTGACTTTCGATCGATTGGGAACCGAAGATAAAGGCGATACCACCCTCTTTAGCTAAAGCGACCGCTAATTTATCATCGGATACTGACTGCATGATCGCACTAGTTAAAGGGATCTTTAACTCGATATTGCTTTTTTCACCGACTTTATATTTGACAAGCGGTGTTGTAAGATCGACTTTGTCCGGTGTGCAATCGGTCGTCGTTAGACCTGGTACTAATAGATACTCATTGAATGTATGTGATATATCACTGAAAAATATAGCCATGACCCCCTCCTTCTTTTGGAGTATCATACACGCAATAATAGATTTTTACAAGTTAATGTTATATAATTCTAAGGATCTATAGGGAGATAAATATGCGTTTAAAAAACAGTTACTTTTATACACTAAGAGAAGATGTCAAAGACGAAGATTCCGTAAGTGGTAACCTGCTATGTAAAGGTGGATTCATCAAAAAGACCTCAGCTGGTATCTATATGATGTTGCCACTGGGCTTAAAGGTCGAAAAAAAGATCGAAGCGATCATCCGCAAGCACATGGATGAAGCTGGTGCACAAGAGCTCAGGATGCCAGCGCTTATCGCTAGTGACTACTATGAAAAGTCTGGACGATTAGAAAACTTTGGTCCTTCACTATTCAAGCTAAAGGACCGCACTAATAAACAGATGGTCTTAGGACCGACACATGAAGAACTCTTTGCGGTCGCTAGTAAGATGAAGATCAGATCTTATAAGGACATGCCTTTTAATCTCTATCAATTCCAAAGCAAGTATCGCGATGAACCAAGAGCGCGTTTTGGTCTTATCCGTGTCAAAGAATTCATCATGAAGGATGCTTATTCATTCGATATCGACGAGAGTGGTCTTGATATATCATATAAGAAGATGTTTGATGCCTATGTCAAAGCATTTGATGAGATCGGGGTCAAATATTTGATCGTCAAAGCAGATACTGGTGTCATGGGTGGTCTTTTGTCAGAGGAATTCCAAGCGATAACTCCGATCGGTGAAGATACGATCGTGTATTGTGATGATTGTCATTACTCATCTAACCTTGAAGTCGCAAACTTCAAAAAAGACACCAAGGAAAGCGAAGAAGCACAACTAATGCCAGAGCTAGTTGAAACGCCAAATGCTGGTACGATCGAAGAAGTCTGTGCTTTCTTGAATAAGGATGCGGATAAATTCGTCAAGACGATGATCTACAAGCTCGATGATAAATTCTATGCGGTATTAGTTAGAGGTGATCGTGAGATCTCTGAGACAAAGCTCGCTAAAACAGTCGGTGCTTTTGAAGTTGAACTTGCTGATATGAGCGATGTGGAAAGGATCACTAATGCTAAAGTTGGCTTTGCTGGTCCGATCGGTCTAGATGTGCCGATCATCATGGATGAAGAAGTGACCAAGATGCACAATTTCATCACCGGTGCTAATAAGACTGATCATCACTTGATCAATGTCAACACTAAGGATTTCAAAGCCTTTAAGATCGCTGATGTCACTAAGGTCAAGGAAGGTGACTTGTGTCCTATATGTGGTAAACCACTAAAGTTCACTAAGGGTATCGAGATCGGTAATACCTTTAAATTAGGTACTAAGTATTCTAAAGCTTTAGATCTAACCTACCTCAACAGCGAAAACAAGACTGAATATGTCTGGATGGGTTCTTATGGTATTGGACTTGGTCGAGTCATGGCTGCCGTCGTAGAACAAAATCACGATGATAAAGGTATCATTTGGCCAAAGAATATCGCTCCATTCCCTGTCAGCATCGTCCTTATCAACACTAAAGATGAAAAACAAGTTGAATTAGCTGATAAGCTATATGATGAACTGATGGCTAAAGGTGTTGATGTCTTATATGATGATCGTGATGAAAGAGCTGGGGTCAAATTCAACGATGCTGAACTCATCGGTATCCCTTATCGTTTGACCGTTGGCAAAAAGGCAAGCGAAGGGATCATTGAGATCAAAAAGCGTGATGATGATACACTTATCACCATGTCATATGTAGAAACGATCGATTATATCTTGAATGAATTAAAATAGTTATATAAAGCGGTATCTTGATGGTATCGCTTTTTATATGCGCTAAACGATATAAAAGGGTCAGATGATGACCCTGCTAAAGTATATTTGTTAGATCCTTTATTATCATTTATCTCTGATCGCTTCAAAGATCGGCAGATCTTCATTGTATTCTAAAGCGATACAGAACTTTTTGTCATGATATTCCTTTGGGATATCGATCGCGATCTCACCATAACCTTCACAACTCATCGTCTGTAAGAATGGCAGTTCTTGTTTAGAGTCGACGATATAAGCTCTCTTTATCTTATTGGCGATATTTTGGATATCTAAGCTGCGCTTTGGTCTTAGGATATGCAAATACAGATGACCTTTATTAGCTGTCATCTCACCCCATTCGATATCATAAGGATAATAAGGTAGACCAAAGGTCTTAAAGATAGCCTCTTCATTGGCATTTACATAATCAGCTACTTCATCTAATATCGCGATACTTTCATTTGGGATCATACCTAAGTGATCAGGTCCGATATTGAGAAGATAATTACCGCCACGGTTATTGATCTTCAAAAGCAGTTTTAAGATGGTATCAGCGCTTTTAAAGGTCTTGTCATATTTACTATAACCCCAAGTATCATTAAGTGTACAAGGTACCTCAAAATCGCCGTTAAATGTAAGTCTTGGGATATAGTTATCAGTCGTTGTCATATAATCACCTAGATCATGACCGATACGACCACTGATGATACAATCAGGTCGGATATCTTTGATCATCTTATATAGGTTACTACACTCTTCATATGACATCGATATCGGTGTATCGAGCCACAATAGATCGACCTTGCCGTAGTTTGTGAGCAGTTCCTTTATTTGCGGCAAGCATTTTCTAAGATAGTATTCATGGAAATCTTTTGTATCTTTACCACTCCATAGGCCATTTTTATCATGCCAATCCTGAGCTTGGGAATAATAGATACCAAAGTATAGACCATACTTTTTGCACGCATCACTGACCTCTTTGATGATGTCTTTGTGATATGGTGAATTCATGATATTGAAGTCATCGTATTTGGTATCAAAAAGGGCAAACCCTTCATGGTGTTTGGAGGTAAAGACGACATATTTCATCCCCCAGTCCTTAGCCCTTTTGACTAAATCATCGATATCGAGCTTATAAGGATCAAAGCTATCGATGAGTTTAGCATATTCATCTGGATCGATATCAAAGCTATGTTCGATCCACTCTGCAAGTCCATTTGTCACTTTCCTTTTGTAGGACCCTTCTAAGATGCTATAGAGCCCAAAATGGACAAAAAGGCCATACTTAGCCTCTTTGAACCATTTTTGTTTAGTGTCGTACATTAGCGAGTGCGGAAGAAGCTTGGGATATCGCTATCGTCTTCTTCCTCGATGATGACAGTGTCATCGTTGTAGTTTTCGTTTTTAGTGAAAGTGACTTCAGTTGGTTGATTTAAGATCGGTTGGCTCTTGCGGGTCTTTGGTAGATCAAAACCAGTTGCGATGACTGTGACGATGATCGATTGACCTATCGCTTCATTTAAGGCTACACCATAGATGATATTGAGATCAGATCCAGCTGCTTCCCTGATATAGTTGACTGCTTCTGAACCTTCACGTAAGTTGACATTTGGGCCACAGGTGATATTGACGATGGCATTCTTAGCACCAGAGATCTGTGCTTCTAGAAGTGGCGAATGGATCGCTTTTTGCGCTGCTTCCTTAGCCTTGTTTTCACCTTCAGCCATACCGATACCGATCAGGGCACTACCTTGGCCTTCCATAACGGTCCTGACATCAGCGAAGTCGAGATTGATGAAGGCTGGTACGGCGATAAGATCAGTGATCGTTTGGACACCTTGCCTTAGGATATTATCAGCTTCTCTAAATGAATCTTGGAAGGATAATGAACCAGTGACTTGTAGTAATTGGTTATTAGATACGATGATCATCGAATCGATATATTGTTTGAGAGCTTCTAAGCCACTAGCTGCTTGTTCGACCCTTTTTCTGCCTTCAAAGTCAAATGGCTTAGTGACGACACCGACAGTAAGTGCACCGGCATCCTTAGCTACCTTGGCAAATATCGGTGCAGCACCAGTACCGGTACCACCACCCATACCAGCGGCGATAAAGACCATATCCGCTGAATCGATAGCCGCTTTGATCTCATCTTGTGACTCTTCAGCTGCCTTTTTACCGATCTCTGGATTACTACCAGCACCAAGTCCTTTGGTCGTTTCTTTACCGAGGATGATCTTATTTTCGCACTTCGATAAGTTCAAGCTTTGAACATCGGTATTACATACCCAAAATTCAACGCCTCTGACCCCTTCTTCGACCATGCGGTTGACGGCGTTACAACCGGCGCCGCCGATGCCGAATACTTTTATCTTCGCGATCTGATCATATCTTAATTCACTCATGGTTATCTCCTCCCTTGTCCTTTAATTGAAATAGGTTCTTTATTTTTGTCGTTAGTGATTCACCTTCACTATCCTGTCTTTTTTCGATCGATTCACTTAATTCATATAGATCGATACTACTGATCTTGCGGTCTTTGAATTCATTGGCATCACGATAGCCATATATCGATCCTAATAAAGCTGAATACTTGGTATCACGAGCGCCGATCGTCTCAGGTGAATAGACCTTGACTGCGACACCGCATGTCCTTTGGATCTCATTTACAAGTGCATCCATCTTGGCTCCTTCACCAACCATCACGATCTGAACTAGACCATTGGCTAAGATCGGCTCACAGGCATTTCGGATATTAGCTGCCAACTTTTGGATCTCATCTTTGACGACGCTTGAAAGATCAGCTTCAGTGATCGTATTTGACTTACCATCGGCATCATTCCATGCGAAGATGACATCATCGGAATATTCATCCTTTTGCATCTTGGCATTATATTTTACCAGACGATCGATATGACTGAATTGGAGCCCGAAACGCTTGCTGACGACATCGTAGATATTCATAAGCCCTTCGTATAAGATCTCGACATTAAAGAGCTTACCTTTTGATAGTAAAGCCATCGATGTCGTTTGATAATCCGATTTGATCAAGATCAAATTCTGATTGACTGTCTGTTCGAATAAAACAGCTTCCTTGCATATCGCATACATATCTAAACTGATATCGAGGACTTCGATACCACATTCTTCAACTAACGAAACATAATCAAAGACGATCGTCTTATCAGCGCATAAAAGATCGATATCGACGATCAACTCATTCGCAACTTCATTCTCTGGCAATCTTCTTGATGATATACCATTGCAGGTATATTTGACACAGACCGCATTGACGATCGTGATATTGTTGTCGATATTAGTCCGCATCGCTTTTTTTAGTGATCTATTCACATCGTCTTTTGTGACGATACCATTAGCACAACGGACATTGACCTTAAGTGGATAACGCTTAAAACCGACCGGTGGTACGATGATGATCAATCTTTCAACAGAAGCATGTAGATGTTCATGTGCTCTTTCAATAACGGTATTGATCGCCGCTTTGACTTCATCTTTAGCTTCTTTACTGTTGATCATGAATTCACTGACACCGTGACATGGTTCGGTCTCGATCGCTATAATATTAAAACGAGTTTTGAAAAATTCTCCAATGATCAATCTTACTTCAACATCAGAAAATTCGATCGCACCCAAAATTTCCTTCATCGCTCAACTCCTTACCGATATATTTTATCACAACTATCCTATCCTTAAAACAAGGATTTACACAAACTAAAAGCTATAAACGCTATTTTTGCGGTTTATCGCTTATAATATGCTCATGGAAGGTTCGATATTAAGACATCAAAGAGAAACGATACCTTATATCTATCAAGATGGTGACAAAGATCTGATCGTCATCATGTGTCATGGTTTTGGCTCAGATAAGAATGAAGTCGGAGATATGTTTAAAAGAACAGCTGACGTATTATACACCCATAACATCGCTACCATCCGTTATGATCAAGTTGGCCATGGTGATAACGATTGTGAACTTGTATATCGTACATATCAAAGACAAGTCGATGATCTCAAGTTTATATGTGACTATACTAAAAAGCTAGGCTATCAAAAGATCATCCTATTGGGTTTTAGTCTCGGTGCTAAGGTCATCGGTGACTTACTCAATGACGAAAATGACTTTAAGATGATCATATCTTGGTCAGGGGCGATCGAAAATGGACTTGGTTCACTTAAAGGAAAACATCGATATGATGTCCAAGATGATAAGCTTATCTTCTATTTCGACTTTCGTTCTCCCCTTGTCTTATCGAGTTGTTGGTCACAAGAGATATCACAAAGTCGAGCGCTAGATGGATATAATGCCTATGATGGTAAGATCTTGGCCTTTAGAGGTCTTAAAGATACGATCGTCGATCCAGACTGTTTAAAATCGATAACTAGTGATATCAAGATCATAAGCTATGAAAGCGATCATATCTTTGATGCATTAAATGATAGTGATATCGCTGATGAAGTGATAAAGATCACTGTCAAAGCGATCATCGAGCAGAAATAGTGCAAATTTTGCCTATACGCTTGCATTACATACCCCCTTTGTGCTAATCTATTTAGGCATTGTGATGAGAAAGGAGGTATCACGGTTATGTCAAGAGTATGCGAGATCACAGGAAAAGGACCAATGTCAGGAAATAACCGTTCCCATTCCCTACGTGCTACACGCCGTAAATGGAACGTTAACCTCCAAAACGTAACCATCATGGTCGATGGTAAACCACAAAAGGTCCGTGTTTCAGCTAGAGCTTTAAAGACATTGAAAGCTAAAGCGAAACTAGCCTAATAAAAAAAGGAACTGACGCGAAGTCAGTTTTTATTTTATCCTCAATCTTTCGATATTGGTCTTGATATCACCTTTTAAGATATACGAGCCACTTACTAAGACATCAGTGCCGCATTCAACTAGAGATGTGGCATTTTTATCATTGATGCCGCCATCGACTTCGATCAGATAGTCAAGGTCATATTCATGACGGAATTGATCATAGTAAACTATCTTATCATAGGCACTAGCTAAAAAGCTTTGACCACCAAAACCCGGTTCAACGCTCATGACAAGCACAAGATCTAACCTTTCAAGATATGGGATCAAGGCAGTTGGATCGGTATTGGGTTTGATCGACATACCGACCTTGATGCCCTTCTCTTTTAAATGATCGATGATCTTATTAGCTGTCTCATTATCGACAGCTTCCTGATGGAAGGTGATAAGATCAGCACCCGCTTCGATAAAACGATCAAGGTATGCATATGGATCACTTATCATCAAATGGACATCGATGAATAACTTCGTGGTCTTTTTGATGTCTTTTAAGATATCAGGACCAAAGGATATATTGGGTACAAAATGGCCATCCATGACATCATAGTGGAGCCAATCAGCGTACTTCTCGATCTCAGACATCTGTCTTTCGATATTAGCGAAATCAAAGGCTAAAAGCGATGGTGCTATCTTCATAATATCATCCTCCTTACTTTAGTGTGCGATGACGATCACCATATATATTACCACTTATCAAAAACTGCATTAGATCTTTATAAGTGGCATAAAAAGATTCAGGTATTAGACCCTTTTCTAGAGCCTCTTTTAAAGCGCAATCAGGCTCATTCAAGTGTTTACAATCAAGGAAACGACAACCATCTATATAAGGCTTAAAAGCCGTGATCTTACTTGCGAGGACATCCTTATCGACACTCGTCAGATCAAGAGATGAAAAGCCTGGTGTATCGGCTAATAAACCACCGAATTCAGGATACAGTTCAACATGTCTAGTAGTGTGTTTACCTCTATTCAAAGCTTTGGATATCGCTTGCGTCTTGATATTTAAGATCGGATCGATCTTGTTTAAAAGTGTGCTTTTACCAACACCGCTTTGGCCACATAAGACCGTGACCTTATCCTTTAAAAGATCTTTGAGAAAATCCGCATCATCATTTGATCCGGTATCAAAGATCTGATAACCGATCTTTTGATAATAAGATTTGATCTTATATATTTCTAGTGGGTCACTTAAGTCATTTTTAGTGATACAGATGATCGGCGTGATATCGTTATATTCGATAAGGATGATCATCCGATTACAAAGCTCATAGGAAAAGCTAGGATCTTGCATCGACATGACGATGATGACCTGATCGATATTGGCAAGATTTGGTCTTATCAGATAGTTCTTGCGCTTTTGATAGCTTTGGATGATATAACGATCATTGATATATCGATAATCGACGATATCACCGGCGACCGGATGATCGCCTTTGCGCATCTTGCCAGCTAAAGAAGCTAGCTTTAAACTACCATCTTCAAGCCTTATCGTATAGTCTTTTGATATGATCTTGACGATCAGGGCCTTATTCATGATGCGAGATAGTATAATGTGACAAAAGTGTCTTGCATCTGCATATAGGATGTACCGACATCAGGGTCACATCTGACAACGGTATTTGCTACAAGATCAGCTTTTTCATCTTCCGTATATTCATCGAGTTCATCTAAGGATATCGCTTGCGCTACCGATTCGATGCCCATCTCCGTTAAGGTATTTTGGGCACTAGTGATATCCATACCAATGATACTCATCGGGATGATCTCAGATACATAAGCACTATAGGTGAAGGTCATCGTTTGACTCTTAGTTGGATCAAATTGCGTATCTGCCTCGATCGATTGGGAGATGATCGTACCTGGTGCTTGGTCAGATACTAATGCTTCACCGACGACCCTGATATTGTCATAAGTACTAGTCAATTCATCGCGCGCATCTTCAAATGTACGACCAACATAGTTATCCATGACAGCATAGATGCCATCAGATACGGTGATCTTGATGACGGTGCCTCTTTCGACTTCACTGCCGACCTCAGGATCGGTGCTGATGATGAGTCCTTCTTCAACATCCTCCGTCAAGACCCTTTCGATATCATCGAGATCTAATAGTAGCCCCTTTGCATCTAAGATCTCATTAGCTTCTAAGACCTTATGGTCGATGATATCAGGCACGACGATCATATTGGTACCAAAGTTGATGATACCACCGAGATATAAGATCACAAAGACGATGATGGCAGTGACTAAGGTGACACAACCCAAGTAGATGCCCATCATGACATTGGTCTTCTTACTTTTAGCTTTCTTTTTCTTCTTAGTGGCCTTTTTTGGTTTCGGTCTTTTCTTATCTATATCCTCTTCGCTTAGATTTAGATCTTCTGGATAATCAAAGACGATGCGCTCGTCATTTTGATGCTTATCACTTAGGCAAACATTGAGATCTTTAAGCATATCAGCGACATTCTCATAGCGGTTGAGCTTATTTTTAGCTGTCGCCTTTAGGATGATATTCTCAACGGATTGTGGGATCTTCTTATTGAAGTTTTTGACATATGGGATCGGCTTTTTGATGCTTTGCATGACGACTTGGACAGCACTATCACCTTTAAATGGGACATCACCACATAAAAGCTCATAAAAGACGATACCTAAGGAGTAGATATCTGATTGCATCGAAGCCGTCTCGCCTTTGGCGACTTCCGGTGCGATATAGTGCACTGAACCCAAGACATTGTCTTGGCTTGTTATCTGCATGGCATTATTCGCTAAAGCGATACCAAAATCCACGATCTTGACCGTACCATCGTCTTTGATCAGGACGTTTTGCGATTTGATATCACGATGGATGATGCCATTACGGTGAGATTCCATGATCGCACTGCACAGTTGTTTCATCATCGATATCGCTTCTGTATAGTAAAGTGGTCCTCGTTTTTGGATCAGTTGCTTCAAGGTCTGACCTTTGATATATTCCATGACGATATAATGGCTCATACCATCATCACCGACATCGTAGATATCGACGATATTCGGATGACTTAGACGTGTTGAAGCTTGTGCTTCCCTTTTAAAGCGCTCTAAGGCCACTGGATCACTTGATAATTCACCCTTTAAGATCTTGATCGCGACTTCGCGATTCAAGACCGTATCGACAGCGACATAGACATCAGCCATGCCACCTTTACCGATATGCTTGATGATCAGATAACGGCCAGCTATCAAAGACACCTTACTCATGATCATCACCACCTATCTTGACCAATATCAAAGTTATGTTGTCATAGCCACCTTTAGCTAAGGCGCTCTTTAGTAAAAACTGGGCTTTTTCTTCTAGAGAAAAATCATTGTTGTCGATGATATTCTCCATCTGGCTTTTAGATACATAGCCATGAAGGCCATCTGATGATAATAGATAGTACTCATTAAAGCTACTGACAGCATACACATCACAAGTCGCATCTTCATAAACACCCAAAAACTTGGTCAGATAATGCCTTTTTGGATGTACTTTAGCTTCTTCCTCGTTGATCAATTTGCGATCGAGTAGTTCATTGACTAAAGTATGATCAGTAGTTAATTGACGTAATTGATGATCATGGAAACCATAGACCCTCGAATCACCAGCGTTGATGACAAAATTACCGACCGAAGAGATGAGAAGGCCAGCGATCGTCGTACCCATACCTTCGTATTTTTTACTAGTTAAAGACATCTTATAGACGTGATTTGATGCTTGGCGTACCTGATACTTCAAATAAGTTATCGCTTCATCAGCATCCTTAAAACCGTGATTAGAAGCAAATACTTCACCAAAGTACTTAACGATCTCTAAGGATGCTACCTCACCGGCTTTCGCCCCACCGATACCATCACATACCAAAAGCAATAAGTCGTGATTCTTATTATAGACACTGATATAACTATCTTGATTGACCTTGCGGACAAGGCCGATATCACTCAAACTAACTAGTCGCATTTCTCTCCTTAATAGCCATGGCTCTTAATTGGCCACAGGCAGCATTGATATCATCACCCTTTTTCTGTCTTAGGGTGACGGCGATATCTCTTTTTTTAAGCATATCATAAAACTCTAAGGCTTTGCGCTCTGAACAAGAGCGAAAATCCTTTTCTTCAACAGTGTTATAGGGTATCAGATTGATATAGGCATTGCGTCCTTTTACTAGCTCTTTTAATTCATCAGCGTTTTTCTCTAAATTATTGATGCCATCTAATAGAAGATATTCTAAAGTTATACGACGATTATTGGTCTTACTGTATTCATCTAAAGCAGAAAAGAGCTCTTTTAATGGATAGGCTTTATTGATCGGCATCAAACTATCACGCAAGGTATCATTCGATGCATGCAAAGAGATCGCCAGATTATATTGGACATTTTCACTGGCGAAACGTCTTATCATCGGGGCGATACCACAAGTCGATATCGATATATGTCGAGCACCGATCTCTAAGCCGTTTGGATCGTTGATGATCTTTAAAGCCTTCATTAATGTATCGTAATTATCAAAAGGTTCACCTGTGCCCATGACGACAAGATTTGCTAGTCGTTTGTCTTCTTTATCAAGATACTTTTGTAGGTACATGACTTGACCTATGATCTCACCTAAAGAAAGGTCACGGACCTTTTTTAGTAAGCCACTTGCACAGAACTTACAACCCATATTGCAGCCGACCTGTGTTGATATACAAGCACTATAGCCATAATCAAAGACCATGAGCACTGATTCGATAAGATTGCCGTCTTTTAATTCAAATAAGAATTTCGTCGTCTTGTCTTTAGCGATATGGATATCGACAAGGCGCATATTCTCGATATAAAAACGACCTTTGAGATCTTCGATGACCTCTTTTTTGATATCGGTCATCTCATCAAAGCTACAGGCGCGTTTTTTATAAAGCCAAGTATAGATCTGTTTGGCCTTATAAGGCTTTTGACCGATACTTTGGACATAAGCTTGTAATTCTTCTAGACTTAAGCTGTATATTTCTTCCATAAGAGTAATTATAATCGATTTAGGATATTTTTGATAGCTTAGCGCTGTAAAAGCGATCAGCAGATGGCTCATCAAAATACATCACTTCATTTAATAGTTTGATATCAGGATGATCTTTGAGGGCTTTTTTGATCTGGCGCTCATTTTCTTTGGTGTTAAGTGTACAGGTACTATAGACTAAGACAGCATCTTTTTTCATATTATTTAAGGCATGATCTAAGATCTTACTTTGGATATCACAAAGATCATCGATATCGGTGCTCTGCAAACGATAGCGGATCTCAGGTTTTCTTTTGATGACACCTAAACCGGAACACGGAGCATCGATCAAGATCTTCGTTGCCTTTTGGATGATCACTTCATCAAGCTCACTGGCATCCATCGTATAGATATTATCAAGTTCAAATCCAAGCGCTTTAGCCTTATCACTTATGAGTTTAGCCCTTTTTGGATTGATGTCATTCACATAAGCATTTTCGGGTCTTATTATATCTAATGCATTGAAAAGCTTTGACCCTGGTGCTGCACATAGGTCTAAGAAGATATCATCTTCATTTAAGTCGAGCTCTTTATAGATCTTGGCACTATTGATATCTTGGATATAGAAATATCCTTCTTTAAAACGCTTTTCTTCAACTAAAGAAGAATCAGCGATAAAACTATCTTCATTTAAGATCGTGATTTTGAGGTCTTTAAGATCATCAAATGTAGCTTTATGATGATTGAGTCGATAGTAGACCTTCGGGATATTATCAAGATCTAATAAGATCATCTTTAAAGTTTCACTAGGATATTGTGCCTTTAGCATCCTATAGATCCAAAGTGGTAAGCTGTATTTGATCGCTACTCCTTCATCGGTTTCCATATCTGGCTCTTTTAAAGATACGATCTTACGCATTAGGGCATTGATAAAACCACGCTCGCTTTTACCGTCGATCATCTTGATATATTCATTGGCGACATAGTCTTTTTTGTGCATATAAAAGCGCTCATATAAGGCCATGGCTAATAAGATCTTTAGATCCATCTTCGTATTAGGGCGGATATCATCTTTGAATTGATATTCAAGATAGTAGTAATGACGAAGGACTCCGTTGACGATCTCAGTGATAAAACCCCTTCTTTCGACAGGGACACTCTTTAAGGTCTTCTTTAAAGTCAGGGAGGCATATTTACCATCGATCAAGACTTCTTTTAATATTTGATAAGCTCTTTCTCTTTCCATGATCACTCCATATATAAAGGGTCAACATCGACTTTGATCGATGAGACATTATTAGTAGATAGATATCGATCGATGATCTTCGTTAAGGCATTGATCGATGCGAATAGGTCTTTAGAGACAAAGGTAAAGCGATAACGCTCTTTTTTCATCACTTTGCCCAATTTATAGGGTCGATAGTGTTTGTCTTTGATATCGATGATGAGCTCATCTAATAGTTTGACTGAGCGTTTGATCCGCTTATGGTCTTCATCAGTCATGATGATACTGATGAAATGTGTGTAAGGTGGATATTCAGCACGGTAGCGATAATTCATCTCGATATTGTAAAAGTAGTTATAATCCTGCTTTTTGACGGCATTTATCACATAGTGATCGGTATTGAAGGTTTGGATGATGACCTTACCTTCATCCTTAGCCCTACCACTTCGCCCTGATGCCTGCATAAGAAGGTCAAATGTCGTCTCAGGGCTATTGAAAGATGTCCTAAGTAAGCCGCTATCAGCATTTAAGATCCCGACTAAGATGACATCAGGATAATCAAGGCCCTTAGCGATCATCTGGGTACCGACAAGGATGTCAAATTCCTTATTGCCAAAAGCTTCTAAGATCTTTGCGTGGCCATTTTTGACATGGGTATTATCGGCATCCATCCGCCCGACTTTGGCGCCAGGGAACATCTTCTCTAAAGTCTCAACGACCCTTTTGGTACCAAGGCCATAGCTTACAAGATGGTCTTTACCGCACTTTGGACAGTGATCGACCATCTTATAGGTCTTACCGCACATATTGCATTTGAGCTCATCGGTGTCCTTATGATAGGTCAAAGCTGTCTCACAATCTTCACACATCAAGACACTATCACAATCTGCGCATCTGATGATCGGTGAATAGCCACGGCGATTGAGCAAGATGATGGCCTGTTTTTTAGTATCCAAGACTCTTTTTAATTCATCTTTGAGTTTAGAGGTGATGATATATGAGCCACCGTTTTTGATCTCTTCTTTAAGATCGACAACTTCGATCTTAGGCATTGATTCATTGATCCTTTTAGCTAGCTTAAAAAAGCCATAATCGCCTTTTAAGGCGCGTGAATAAGTCTCTAAACTCGGTGTAGCGCTAGCTAATAAGACCTTAGCTTTAAAGTCGTTAGCTCTTTTAAAAGCGACTTGTTTCGCATTATAACAGGGCGTATTGTCTTGTTTATAGGAATGATCGTGTTCTTCATCGATGATGATGACACCAAGATCTTTAAAAGGCAAAAAGATGGCTGACCTTGTGCCGACGACGACATCGACCTCCCTATTTTGGACCCTTTTATATTCATGATACCTTTCATTGTCAGTCAGATATGAATGATATATAGCTACATCACCAAAGCGCTCCTTGACCCTTTCGATCATCTGTGGTGTCAAGGCGATCTCAGGGACTAAGATCAAGACTTGTTTACCAAGATCTAAGTAGTGGCGTGCTAGATGCAAGTATACTTCAGTTTTACCACTACCGGTGACACCATATAAAAGATCGACTGAATGATCAGAATTTAAGATATCACGATAGGCACTTTCTTGATCTGAAGTCAGCTTTTTAAATGATGTCATTGCTACCTTTTTTTGGACCAATGATGTATCTTCCTTAGCATATTTTTCGATCGCACCTATATCGACTAGTTTTTTAACGATACCTTCTGATATCATCCGTGCATCTTTATAGCGCATGTCATCGATGATCAAGTCATATACTTCCCTTTGTCTTGTGGTCATCGGCACTTGAGTGTCCATTTTCCTTACAAAATAAGCCATCTTGACGCTCGTCTGGGTTTTTTTGATCTTGATAGCCTTTGGCAGCATGATATTAAGGCATGTCATAAAGGGGCTGATCGTCGTCTTGGCAAGCCAGCTAGCGAGATCAATGATATCTTTAGTGATGATCGGATCATCATCAATGGTCTTTTCGATCGGTAAGATGTGATAGCCAAGTTCCTTTTCGATACTTTCGATCTTTTGATCCACGGCTTTTACTTCATATACTAAGCCCATCATATCAGCGCGATTGAACTTTAATAAGACCCTTGTATATGGTTTTACAAAAGTCGTACTGTAATAAGTAAAAGTGCGGTCGATCTTGAGATTAGAGCGCATGACATAAACATCCAAAAGATATAGCATGCGCCCATTTTAACACAAGTATAGGGTTTTAAAAAGCGTACCCGAAGATACGCTTTAAAGATCATTTATTTCTGATCGCTGCTTGTGCAGCTGCAAGTCTTGCGATCGGAACACGATATGGTGAACATGATACATATGTTAGTCCTACACGATGACAGAAGTCGATCGTCGTTGGATCACCACCGTGCTCACCACAGATACCGAGCTTGATATCTGGACGGGTCTTACGACCTAGTTCAGATGCCATCTTAACGAGCTTACCTACGCCCTTTTGATCTAGACGAGCAAATGGATCTTGTTCGTAGATCTTGCGATCATAGTAATCCTTTAAGAATGTGCCAGCATCATCACGAGAGAAACCGAAAGTCATCTGCGTGAGGTCATTAGTACCGAAGGAGAAGAAGCTTGCTTCTTCAGCGATCTCATCAGCGAGTAGTGCTGCTCTTGGGATCTCGATCATCGTACCGACCTTGTATTCTAAGGTGACACCATTTTCTTCCATGACGCGTTTCGCTGTAGCATCGACGATATCCTTGACATATTTGAGTTCAGCACGATCACCGACAAGTGGGATCATGATCTCAGGATGGACATCGTATTCTGGATGGCGTTTGTTGACGTTGATCGCTGCTTGGATAACAGCTTCTGTCTGCATTTCTGCGATCTCAGGATATGTGACTGCTAAACGGCAACCGCGGTGACCCATCATCGGGTTGAACTCATGGAGTGAATTGACGACATCTTTGAGCTCATCAAAGGTCATATTCATCTCTTTGGCGATCTCTTTGATCTCATCATCAGTATGAGGTAAGAATTCATGTAGAGGTGGATCTAAGTAACGGATCGTGACTGGTAATCCTTCCATCGCCTCATAGATCGCTTCGAAGTCACCTTGTTGCATCGGTCTGATCTTAGCGAGGGCTTGTTTTCTTTGTTCAGTGGTCTTAGAGACGATCATCTCACGGACTGCTTTGATCCTTTCGCCTTCAAAGAACATATGTTCTGTACGGACAAGACCGATACCTTGAGCACCGAATTCCTTAGCTTGTTTTGCATCTCTTGGTGTATCGGCATTAGTCCTGACTTGGAGCTTCCTTCTTTCATCAGCCCAATTCATGAAGCGTTCAAAGTAACCGCTGATCTTAGCTGGCACTGTCTTGATCTTTTCACCATATACTTTACCAGTTGTACCATCAAGAGAAATGAAGTCACCTTCATGGTATTCAACACCACCGACACGCATGACTTTCTTATCTTCATCAACAACGACATCGCCACAACCAGATACACAGCATGCACCCATACCACGAGCTACGACTGCCGCATGCGATGTCATACCACCACGGACAGTCATGATACCTTCAGCTGCTGCCATACCTTCGATATCTTCAGGTGAAGTTTCAAGTCTTACTAAGACGACTTTGTGACCACTTTTAGCCGCTTCGATCGCATCTTCAGCGGTGAATCTGATCTCACCACAAGCTGCACCTGGTGAAGCAGCGAGACCAGTAGCGATCGGTGTCGCTTTCTTTAGTTCTTCATCATCAAATTGTGGGTGTAATAGTGAATCAAGCGCTTTTGGTTCGACCATCATAACTGCTTGATCTGGATCGATGAGGCCTTCATCAACTAGGTCACAAGCGATCTTTAAAGCAGCTGCTGCTGTACGTTTACCATTTCTGGTCTGGAGCATGTATAGTTTGCCACCTTCGATCGTGAATTCCATATCTTGCATATCATGGTAGTGATGTTCAAGGGTATCACAGATCTTGACGAAATCATCATATGCATGTGGCATGACCTCTTTTAAGTGATCGATCGTTTGTGGTGTTCTGATACCAGCGACGACATCTTCACCTTGAGCATTCATAAGGAATTCACCAAAGAGCTTTCTTTCACCGGTAGCTGGGTTACGAGTGAAAGCAACACCAGTTCCACAGTCATTACCCATATTACCAAAGACCATCATCTGGACATTGACAGCTGTACCCCATGATGATGGGATATCATTTTCTTTACGATAGAAGATCGCCCTTGGGTTATTCCATGAACGGAAGACAGCTTCGATCGCTTTTTCCATTTGGACATTTGGATCAGTAGGGAAATCTTCATGAAGATTATCATGATAGAACTTTTTGAAACGGACGACCATTTCCTTTAAGTCATCAGCATCTAATTCAGTATCTAATTTGACACCTTTCTTCTCTTTTAATTCATCGATGATGACTTCAAATTCACTCTTAGGTAGACCCATGACAACATCGGCGAACATCTGGATGAAACGACGATATGAGTCATAAGCGAAACGCGGATTATTTGTTCTCGTGGCGATCGTCTCAACGACTTCATCGTTGATACCGAGGTTCAAGATGGTATCCATCATACCTGGCATGGATGCTCTCGCACCTGATCTTACTGATACTAATAGTGGATTTTCTTTATCGCCAAGTTTTTTGCCACTGATCTCTTCGAGTTTGGCTTTAGCTTGAGCGATCTGTTCTAAGATCTCAGGAGCGATCTTTTCGTTATCTTCATAATAACGATTGCAGGCTTCCGTAGTGATGGTGAAACCCTGTGGTACAGGCATACCGAGATTGGTCATCTCAGCGAGGTTGGCACCTTTACCACCGAGCAGTTCACGCATACCGCCGTTACCTTCCGTAAACATATACACGTATTTTGTGCTCATATTTCCTCCTCTATGTTGAAACTATTTTAACACAACTAATATCGATTAGAGCGATTTGATAAAATTTTCGATGACTTTTGGATAATCTTCATCGAGATAGTTGCCCATATGCGTCGCTTTTTCAAAGATATGGATATCCTTAGGACCACTATTTGCCTCACTTAAGACGACTGTATTCTTCACATCGACGATCGGATCCTTGGCGCTGTGTAAGAATAGCGTTGGGGTATGATTTGATATCACACCATCATAGCCACTGATCTCATCGAGGTTAAGGCCGATATAGCGGCGGTAATTATCATTGATCCCATTAAACAAGAGCTTATCGCTGAAGTTTTTGGCTAATTGGTCATACGCATCGATAAAGGCGCTTTCGATGATCGTAAATATGACATTTTCTTTGACATCATGGGCTAGATATTGTAAGACCGCTTGGGCACCAAGACCGATGCCATAGATACCGATCTTTAAACTTGGATCTTCCTTTATGAGGGCACTAACATATTCAGCTAGATCGATGCCTTCTTTAAAGCCTAAGCTCGTATACTCCCCTTCGCTTTTACCATGCGCCCTTAGATCACACATCAAGACATCAAACCCTAGATCATAGAAGATATGAGCTTGATGTAAGATACCATAGTGATCATTATTGACGCCATGTAATAAGATGACAAGCTTATGATCGTTATTTTTGACTCTGACCGCATGTAATTTTAAGCCATCATACGAAGTGATATCAAAGTCACTATACTCAGTATCCTTGAGCCAATTAAGGTCGACTAATAGCGTGTTCTTGAAAAGATCTAAAGGGATGCCATCTGGTTTATTAGCCTCGATATCGATATCCTTTTTGGTCTTGAATAGTTGATCGAATTTGATCTTACTGGCTTGGATATACGCAAGTGGTAATCCAGCAGCTACTGCGCCTAAAATTATCGCTTTCTTTAGTTTCATATACGTACCTTCAATTCTTCAAGTTTTGCGACTAGCGTATCATAAGAAGCCTGATATTTAGCTTGCTTGTCCTTTTCTTCTTGGACTTTGAATGCTGGCGCTTTATTTAAGAAGCTCGGATTAGCGAGGATATGGTTGCTTCGAGCAAGTTCAGCCTTTAGACCTTCAAGCTCTTTTTCGATCTTAGCGATCTCTTCTTTGACATCGACGATCTCTTCCATCGCAAACTCGATCTTGTCTTCGCCGATCGGACGGACTAGAGTCTCGTTTTCGATCTTATCGACGACTAAGACATGACACATCTTATATAGCGTATCCTTCATATTCTGATCGATAGTGAAGCTAACAGTCGCTTGCATATGGAGATCTTTACTCGGCTTGATATCATTCTCACTGCGTAATTCTCTAACTTGCTTGATGATCTGGATGATCGTTTGGGCGTTATCTGCTAGGTTTTGATCGATACCATCGATCTTATCAGGCCAATGAGCGATACATACCGACTCTTCTTTTGAATGGATCTCTTGATAGATCTCTTCGGATACAAATGGCAAGTATGGATGGATCAAGATCGTGATCTTATCGAGGATGTAGATGAGATTTTTGAGCGTATCTTCCTTTAATTTAGGATCATTTAGACTGCTCTTAGCGAATTCGATATAGTTACTACAGAAATCGTTCCAGATGAAGTCAGATAGTTCATTACCAGCGATACCGAATTCATAACGATCAAGGTTCATCGTGACCTGATCGATCGTCTTATTGAGGCGATCATAGATCCAGTGATCATAGATCGTATGTGGTCTAGCTTCGATCTTGATATCTTTATCTTCCCTATTCATTAGGACAAAGCGTGCTGCATTATAGAGCTTGTTGATGAAATTCCAAGCTGCTTCAAGTTTTTGTGTTGAATAGTTAGTATCAAGACCTGGGGCAGCATTGGTCAAGATATAGTAACGTAAAGCATCACAACCATACTTATCGATGATATCAAGCGGATCGATACCATTACCAAGCGATTTTGACATCTTGCGACCCTTTTCATCACGGATAAGACCGTGGATCAAACAATCCCTGAATGGGACATCATCCATGAAATGACGAGCACTAAAGGCCATCCTAGCAACCCAGAAGAAGATGATATCATAACCGGTCACAAGACAAGATGTTGGGAAATAGCGTTTTAGATCCTCTGTTTCTTCAGGCCAACCAAAGACGCTGAAAGGCCATAGAGCACTAGAGAACCATGTATCGAGGACATCTTCATCCTGATGCCAGTTTTCGATATCCTTTGGCGGATCGATCTCACAATAGATCTCACCAGTCTCATTGTGATAGTATACTGGGATGCGATGTCCCCACCACAACTGTCTTGAGATACACCAGTCTTCGATATTCTCAAGCCAGCCGATAAAGGTCTTTTCAAAGCGTTTTGGATAGAAATTGATCTTTGTCTTAGGATCTTTTTGTTTTTCTAAAACCGCATCAGCTAATGGTTTCATCTTGACGAACCATTGTTTAGATAGATATGGTTCGACCATGACGCCAGTCCTTTCGGAGTGACCAACACTGTGCATGATCTCTTCTTCTTTGATGAAGTGACCTTCATCTTTGATCCTTTGAACGACTTTTTCACGGCATTCATAGCGATCAAGACCATTGAATTCACCAGCTAATTCATTCATCGTCGCATCTTCATTCATACAGATCGGCATATCTAAACCATGACGTAAAGCGATCTGATAGTCATTTGGATCGTGAGCTGGCGTACATTTCATCGCCCCACTACCAAAGCCGATCTCGATATATTCATCACCGATGATCGGTAGGATATCACCATTGGCTGGATTGATACACTTTTTACCGATGAGGTGATTCAATCTTTCATCATTTGGATTGACGACGACACATACATCACCAAACATCGTCTCTGGTCTTGTGGTCGCAACTTCAAAAGTCTCATCACTATCGACGACATCATATAGGAAATAATACATCTTACCTTTGACATCTTTGTGGATGACTTCGATATTGCTTAAAGCGGTCTTAGCTTCAGGGTCCCAGTTGATGATGCGCTTGCCCTGATAGATAAGGCCTTCTTTATAATATTCGACAAAGACCTTTTTGACAGCATTAGAAAGACCTTCATCTAAAGTGAAACGCTCTTTAGCATAGTCAACTGATATACCAAAACGCGCCCATTGTTTATGGATGTGGTCAGCATATTCATCTTTCCACTCCCAAGCTTTCTCTAAGAATTTCTCACGACCGATATCATAACGCGAGATACCCTGCTCCTTAAGCCTTTCATCGACTTTGGCTTGGGTCGCGATACCTGCATGGTCCATACCTGGTACCCATAAGACATCTTCGCCTTTTAAACGATGATAGCGCGCCAATAGGTCTTGCATCGCATTATCCATCGCATGGCCCAAATGTAATTTACCAGTGACATTTGGTGGAGGGATGACGATCGAATATGGTTTCTTTGATAGATCACCACAGCTGAAATAGCCGTGTTTTAGCCAACCTTCGTACTTTCCCTCTTCAACTTTTTTAAAATCGTACTTATTGTCTAGCATCTTGACTCCTTCCTAAAAAATAAAAGTCGCCCTAAAGGACGACTTGATCGTGTTACCACCTTATTTCGTATCTTTTGATACCTCATTATCTTTAACGCAGATATACGGGATGACTTACTTTATTTCAGTCACCGGCTCCAGGATGACCTCTTCAAGATCTTGCGTATCTTTTTCAGCGACCAAGATATCTCTTATGTCACAGATCTTGACTTTCCTTCCCTTCTTAACCACTAAAACTATAACAGAGTGTCTGAAGAAACACAAGTGACGATATAGTTTTTTAGTTTTTCGATACCCTTTTTATTAAGAGTGCTTGTCTTAAAGATATTTGCTTCATCGACACCAAGTACTTCTTGGATCAATTTGCCACTGGCGTGAAGCTCACTTTGATTCAATTTGTCGATCTTATTAGCGACGATGCAGATCTTTAAATGATGGTGTCTTAAATATTCGATCATATCGAGGTCATCTTTTGATGGTTTATGACGACTATCGACGATCATGACAACGAGTTTGATCCTATCTTTTTGATCAAAGTAATCATCCATCATCTTACTAAAAGCAATGATCTCCGCTTTACTGCGATTGGCAAAGCCATAACCGGGGACATCGACCGCCAGATACTTATGATCGACATCAAAGAAGTTGATCATCTTGGTCATACCGGGTTTCTTGCCGACAAAGGCGATCTTTTGGCCATAGATGGCATTCAACAATGATGATTTACCGACATTACTGCGCCCGACAAAGACAACATCACATGTGCTTTGGGGAAAACCATCTTTCGCAATTGCCCCTTTGATGAACTCAACCATGGATGATCGCTCGCTTTAAGACCTGTTCAACATTTTCAACAGGGATGAATTCGATATCGTTTTTGACTGTATCAGGTACATCTTTTAGATCTTTGACATTCGCTTTCGGGAATAAGATCGTCTTGATGCCACTGCGATGAGCGGCTAGTGATTTTTCTTTTAAGCCACCGATCGGTAAGACATTACCTCTTAAGGTGACTTCACCAGTCATCGCGATATCGGCATGGACCGCTTCTTTAGTGATCGCTGAGACGATCGCTGTCGTTAAGGTTACACCAGCGCTTGGTCCATCCTTTGGTACGGCCCCTTCTGGCACATGGACATGGATATCGTGTTCATCGAAGAATTTAGGATCGATATGATACTTATTGGCATTGGCTTTGATATAGTCAAGAGCGATCCTTGTCGATTCCTTCATGACATCACCGAGTTGACCAGTAACGATGAATTTACCAGTACCAGCGAAGTAATTAACTTCAACTTGTAACACATCGCCACCAAACGATGTATAGGCAAGTCCAGTTACGACACCGACTTGATCCTTCTTCTCTTTGGTGCCATATTCAAAGATCTCTGGACCTAACCATTCATTAACGGTCTTTTTAGTTACACTTACCTTCTTTTTACCTTCTGATAAGATCTGTAAGACAGCCTTACGGCAAAGTGATCCAATGACCCTTTCAAGTTGTCTAACACCGGCTTCTCTTGTGTAATGTCTGATCAGATATAAGATCACATCATCGGTCAATTTGAATTGGCTATCTTTTAAGCCATTAGCTTCTAATTGCTTGCGAATGAGGTGTGCTTTCGCAATATTAAGCTTTTCATATTCGGTATAAGATGATATCTCAATGACCTCAAGACGGTCTTTTAAAGCTGCTGGGATATTTTCGATATAGTTTGCAGTAGCAATAAATAGCACATCCGATAGATCATAAGGCTCTTCTAGATAGTGATCAGAGAAAGCAGAATTCTGTTCTGGATCGAGCACTTCAAGCATCGCACTTGATGGATCACCTTTATAATCAGAAGCCATCTTATCGATCTCATCGATAAGGAAGACTGGATTTAAGGTCTCCGCTTTCTTCATACCTTGGATGATCCTGCCTGGTAATGCGCCAAGATAGGTCCTTCGATGGCCCCTGATCTCCGCTTCATCACGAACACCACCCAAAGATATCTTGACAAAGTGACGATCTAAAGCTCTGGCGACTGATCTAGCTAGCGATGTCTTACCAACACCTGGTGGGCCGACTAGGCATAAGATCGGACTCTTTAGTGAAGATGTCATCTGTTTGACAGCTAGATATTCCAAGATCCGCTCTTTGACCTTTTCAAGACCATAGTGATCTTCATCTAAGATCTTCTTAGCGACATTGATATCTTCATTGTCGACGCTTTTTTGCCACCAAGGGACTTTTAATAACCAATCGAGGTAATTACGGACAACACCGTATTCCCCACCAGCTTGTGGTAATAATTCAAGCTTGTCGATCTCTTCTAAAGCCTTGACTTTGACATGTTCTGGATATGGATTCTCTTCGACTAATTGCCTTAGTGAATCTTCATCGCTAGCTGAACCACCATCGTTGAGTTCGCTCTTGATCTGTTTGACCTTTTCACGCAGATAGTAATCGCGTTGTGATTCTTCCATGCTTTCGCGGACCTTTGATTCGATCTCAGCATCGATCTCATCGAGCTTTTCTTGACGACCGATATTCTCTAAAGTCATCTTCAAGCGTTCAGTGACATCCGACTGTTCACTGAACTTTTGGCGTTCAGTATAGTCAAATAACACTTTATCCGCATAGTAATCAGTTAGTTCAGCAGCAGCGACACCGATCTTTTGGTTTTTGATGAAATCGATATTGAAAACACCATTGGCGTGTCTTTTGATCTTGTCGATCGATGCGATGACTTTAAACATCAGTTCTTTGACGATATCTTCATCTTGGTAGTAGTCTTGCATCACTTCTACTTCAACAGCACTCGTTCCATCACCCAATGTCAAATATCTGATGATATGAGCCCTAGCGATACCTAATAATGTCGTTTGATAGTAGTTTTCTCCCTGTGTACGCTTATTGATCTTTAGGGTCTGACATAGAGTTCCATATTCAAAGACATCATTGATACCAGGATGATCAGTGGTGATCACCTTCTGGGCTGAGAAAAAGACATAAGTATTATGATCCTGGCTATGATCGATCGATCGGATGCTTTCCTTGCGACCGATATCGATCGTATATTGTTGATTTGGAAAGAATACTAGGCCTCTTGTACATACTAATGGTACAGTATAAATTTCTCCCATTTGACCTCCTTTTTTAAAAGACGCGTTAGCGCCTTTAATGTTTTTTATCAAGCTTTGATCAGATCTAAAGCCTTTTGCATCCGTAAGTCATTGGCGATGAGCTTACGATCGACCATCTTGCTGATATCTTCTTTTTTCATCTGATATTTGCTAGCTAGATCATCGATCTCTTTATCGATATCCTCATCATTTACTTCGATGTTTTCGACTTTAGCGATCTCTTCTAAGACTAAACGCAATTTGACGCGTTTCTCAGCATCGTTTTTGAAGTTCTCACGGATCTTAGTCATATCCATCTTGAGGATGTTCATATATTGAGCTAAGCTGAATCCTTGTCTTTGGAAATCTTGATCCATCTCGTTCAATATCTGATCGATCTCATCTTCGATCATGACATCAGGGATATTGACTGATGCATTACCCGTGACCTTATCTAATAGCTCATTAGTAGCAGCTTCTTCATTTTGACGTTTTCTACCTTCAAGCAATGAGTTTTTGATGTAGTTTTTTAGATCTTCAGGTGTTTTGACTTCTTCAAGACCTAATGTTTGGACTAGTTCATCATTTAACTCCGGCAAGACCTTACGCTTGATCTCATGGACAGTCACTTTGAAGATGACCTTTTGCCCTTTGAGCTCTTCCACATGATAATCCTCAGGGAAAGTGAGTTCGATATCCTTTGTCTCTTCTGAGTGCATACCGATGACACCTTCTTCAAAGCCTGGGATGAAAGTATGTGAACCGATGACTAATTCGTGATTTTCATCTTTACCACCGTCGAATGGGACACCATCTTTGAAGCCTTCATAGTCGATTACAGCTGTATCACCTTCTTCAACAGCGCCTTCTTCTTTGATCTCTAGATCAGCTTTTTGCTCTAAGATCTGATCGATCTGTTCTTGGATCTCTCCGTCTTCGACAGTTGCCTCTTTTGGTGCATAACCAAGACCTTTGTATTCACCTAAGTTGACATCCGGTTTGACTGGGCATACGAACTTGAATTCGACATGTGCCTCATCGATACCAGTGATATCTAGATCTGCTCTATCGATAAGTTCAACACCCGTTTCCTTTAATGCATCTTTGAATACATCATTCGCGATGTCTTCAGCTGCTTGTGCTAGGATCGCTCCTTCTGATAGTCTAGCACGGACCATATTCGCAGGTGCTTGTCCTTTTCTAAAGCCCTTGATCTCGACGTTTTTTGCTAATTTATTAAATGCTTTCTTTTGCGCAGATGTCCATTTTTCACCTTCAACTGTTACTTTTATTTCTACTTTTCCATCTGCGATCTTATTTACTTCTGCCATGTTTCCTCCTAATGCCAAGATATTATAGCAAATCTCCTATGATATTGCACATTTACGCTCCAAATATTTCATCTAGTCGCTCTTTTTCGATCAATATATCATCATCTTGGATGTTTTTAGCCATAAATATTTCTTTTCCCTTTTCATCACCCAATAGATCAAAGATATAGATGATTATACTTTTAGCGTATAAGAGCCCTTCGCTTTCACTTAATGAAAGTGGCAAGGCATCAAAGCACACCTTAGTCAATAGCGACTTTGCCATCTTGGTGATAGATATATTCTCATTGGCGATCGTCTTATCGATAAAGCCAAAGCCTTCGATATAGCCATCTGACACTTGGACTTCATCGCAATAAAGAGGGATGAAGTCATATTCGATCCCATCTTTGACGACCTTATATTCTTCTCTTATGCCCTGATCGATCAGGGATGCGATAAGTAGTGCGCGAGCATTCTCGTTTTTTGCATTTAAAAGATACTTTTGGATGATATCATGATGATCACGCAAGTTCATCTTATCAAGTTCATTACATGCTATAAGTTCTTTGATATCATCACCACTTAATAGATAATCATATAGTTCATCTTCATCAAGTGACTTTCTTATATCATTTTCTTTTTTATACTTATCTTTAAGCTCTAAGAGCTTCTTTTCAACGTCACTTGGGATATAAGGCATATGGAGTTCATTAGCTAAAAGTCGATCCGCTTCACTTCTTTCACCCTTTATATATAGATCTTCGATCTCTTTGAGTATTTCGGCATAATAATTTGAATTCATGCATCAATTATAACAAACTCATGCTAAAATAGCGCATATGGAAAAAGAATTATACCCAGATGAGAAAAAAGAGCTCTATATCGAAGTCGATGGTGTCAAATATGCTCGGATACCAGTCAAAACACATGTCATCAAATTAGGTGACGATATCACTGAAGTCGTCGATCGCTATACCAAAGACAAACTACAAGATGGTGATTGGGTCTTCATCTCTGAGAAAAGTGTCGCTTGTACACAAAAAGACCGTGCCATCCCTTTAAAAGATATCAAACCGAGCCGCTTGGCTACTTTTTTAAGTCGCTTTGTCACTAAGACGCCACATGGCATCGGCCTTGGTATGCCAGAGACGATGCATTATGCGATAAAAGAATGCGGTGCTTTCAAGATCTTAGTCGCTGCGGCCTGTGGCGCTATCGGTAAACTGATCGGCAAGAAAGGATGGTTTTATATCGTTGCTGGTCGTAAAGCTGCATCTATCGATGGACCTACACCAAACACGATCCCACCATATAACGAATATGTCGTCTTAGGACCGAAAGATCCAGATGGTGTAGCGCTGAAGATATCACAAAAGATCAAACATCCGGTCTTTGTCGTCGATATCAATGATCTAGGTGGCAATATCTTAGGAAGCAGTGATCATTCGATCGATAATGATCTTGTGGTCAGGATATTAAAAGACAATCCTCTAGGTCAGAATCGAGAATCGACGCCGATCGGGATCATCAGGAAAGTTTGACTTTACAAAAGTCATGCAGTGGACAATTAGCACATTCAGGATTTCGCGCCTTACATAGGTAGCGACCAAAGAAGATGAACAAGTGGTGGCTTTTGATCCATTTATCTTTACTAAAAGCTCGCATGAGCTTTTTTTCAATGACCGTCACATCATCACTCTCTTTCGCAAACCCCAATCTTTTAGCGATACGAGCGACATGGGTATCGACCGCAAAAGCCGGGATCTTGAATCCTTCTGCCAAAACGACATTGGCTGTTTTGATACCGACACCACTCAATTTGACGAGATCTTCTTTTTTACTAGGCACTTTACCATCATACTTATCACAGATATCTTTAGCTAAGGAGATGATATTCGTGGCTTTATTTTTATATAGACCTAAAGGTCTCAAGATTTCTATCACTTCATCGATATCGGCATCCTTTAAGGATGCTGCATCAGGATACTTCTTAAACAATATAGGTGTGACACTATTGACCTTTTTATCTGTCGTTTGCGCACTTAAAGAAACAGCTACTAGTAGCTCAAAAGTATCATGATATATAAGCTCGCACTTGGCATCCGGAAAAGTCCTATCCAAGATGTCATAGACGATATCAGCTTTTTTGGTCATTTTCTAATACCGAGCGCACATAGAAGATATTCGGTGCTCCTTTTTGATATACTTCTGCCTCTTTTAAGGCATAGATGATCTTATCTTTAGGATAGGTATCGACAAGCTCTGATAAGATCGTAAGCTCTGTCGTGTTCAAAGCGCGATTAAAGACCGTTTCAAAATCACTGAGGATGGCTTTAAAGTTATTATCTACCTTTTTTGGTCCATCATTTTCAAAGATACCACTAAGATCATAACTGATATGACCATCGACCTTGACCTTTAGATATCCCATATCGACTAACTCATCGATACACTCATCGACTTTACTGACGTCGATCGCTAATTTATTGGCGATATCTTCATAAGAGAGCTCAAGTTTGATCTCATCATAAAAATTGATGAGAAGACAGATAAGAGCTTGCGTCTTAGTCATCTTTAGATCTTCAAGATGATAGAGGATATATTTATTTTTATCGATATATGGATGATCATCAAAGCGCATCTTGACTCTCCTTAGCGATAAAACGCTCACAGAATAGCGCACTATTTTTAGCAGCTTTTTTTAAGAAGTTATCATAATCGATCTCGCTGTCTTTTTTGACGGTGACATCGCTGATCGAGCGGATGATAATATATGGGATATCCATTACCTCACAAGCATTGGCGATCGCTGCCGCTTCCATCTCACATGATTTAGCCCTTGGAAATTCACGTTTGATCTTTTCGATCTGATCATCACGATAGATAAAAGAATCGCCAGATACATGCGGGGCAAAGAATGTCTTATCATCGCTGATCGTTTTAGCGATCTTTAAAAGCCTTTCAGTCGGATAAAAGGTATGACGCTCATCAGTGAAATCCTTTGACCATTCTTCATCTGGTACATCAAAATCATGCACGCCTAAGATCGTTGGGATGATAACTGATCCCACCGGGATATTTTCATCGAGCGAGCCTGCTGAGCCGATATTGATCAGATATTCAACATCAAAAAGACTAGCGATCATCGTCATCCTGATCGCCGCTTCGACCTTACCGACACCGCTTTTGGCAAGTAGCACTTCTTTGCCTTTTAATTCGCCGAATATGCATTCAGTGTTGTGGATCATCTTTTCTTCTTTGATCTTTATCGATCCTTTTAAAGCATCTACTTCTTCATCCATTGCCGCTAATATTACGATCATCTTTTCACTCCTATATATAGATCTTTTTCTTTTTCGATAAAGTCGGGGATATAGATCACATCTAGTCCGACCTTCTTTAATAGCCTGATCAACATCTCAGGTTCAAATACCCTTTGGACATGACTTTCTTTCAATATCTTGTCATCTAGATAAAAGACGAAATTCTGACTGATCGTCTTAGTGATCAAGTCACTTTGGATCGTCCATTGATACTCGATACCATCGATCTCATCTTCTTCAATATAGCCATCTTTAAATTCATCAAGGCGCGCTAAGGCATGACAATCAAAGATAAAGGCACCACCTTTATTCAAATGGTCATGTACACCTTTAAAAGTCGCAAGTATCTCATCTTCATCTTTTAGATAATTCAAAGAATCGAGGATACATATGATACCATCAAAAGTATCATTGAGTTTTATATCACGCATATCAAGCTCGATATAAGAGCCATCAAAGTTTTCTTTTGCCTTTTGATGCATGGCTTTAGAGATATCACTGGCTAGTACATCATAGCCATCTTCTTTTAATATCTCAGCAAAAACACCACTGCCACTGGCAAGTTCTAATATCTTTTTACCAGTTATATACTTTTTGATATATGGACGCCATATATCGTAATTGCTTTTATCCATGATCATAAGATCATCATAGATATCTGCTAAAAAAGCATAGTTATCTATAGTTTGACTATCTTTTGATCTGACCATAAACGCTCCAATTGGTACTTCTGTCGCATCTCATTTGCGAAGATGTGGATGATGATATCACCAAGGTCGACGATGACCCAACTTAGATCAGCATCATCGATATGATAGATATCATATATACCTTCTAGATCTTCTTTTAGATAAGTGACTAATGAATCAGCGTGGCGATCATTTTTAGCCGTGCACAACAAAAACATATCCGCGATCGAACTTTTACCTTCAAAATCGATAACCGTCAGATCTTCGGCAAGTCTTTTGTCTAATATATCGACTACTTTAGTTAGCTTTTTGTTTATCATGTACATACCTCATCACATCGATCTTCAATTCTCTAAACGCCTTATATAAGTCTACATAGGCGTGCTCTAATATATGATCGTCGATCTTCCTTAATGGTTCTCTTTTATCAGCGATATAGATGATCATGGCAAGCTTACTATTTGATAGACCATCAGTATGATGATAGATGGCATTTAGGATATCACCATCATACAGGTTTAGTTTTTCTTTGATATAGTATACAGCTGAATAGCTATGCCAGATCGGTTTAGGGTTTTTAAGTCTTATAAGATCATAAGCCTTAAGGATCGCTATATGTTCATCATCGCTTAGACCTTTAGTGATATCATGAAGGATACCCGCAAGATAAGCTTTATTCTCATCCACATGATGGATCTTTGCTAGTTTGACCGCTACTTCAGCAACGCTTTTAGTGTGCAAAAATCGCTTTTTATCCAACAAAGGCTCGATCAGTTCTAATAGATCTTCTGGATGTTCTTTAAAGATCTCCGCTTTACGTTTTTTAGATAAGAGATGGAAGTTATCGATATCGATCTTGATCATGGTAAGGTGATGAGCTCCTTTTTACTTTTACGATAGAGGATGATCACACGACCAATGATCTGAACGACATCACTGCCAGTATGTACACTGATATCGATCGCTGCCTCATTAGCGCTGACTGTTGCGCTTTTTAATAGATTGACTTTGATAAGTTCGTGCGCAGCGAGATAAAGATCGATGCCTTCGACCAGATTCTCCGTGATCCCTTCTTTTCCGATATTGTAGATCGCTCTTTCTTTATTCGCAAGCGATCTCAGATAGGCTTTTTGTTTGTTTGTAAGCATTAAAATACACACTCCCTTTCGATGATGTTGATATCACTGATCATCTTGATCCTTACTTCCTTGATGTTTTTGATACTGATGACACCAAGACCATTGATGATAAGCTCAGTCTTGGCTACATCTATTGTATAGTGTTTTACGATATCTGTAGCATTTAATTTCGGTCGATGTTCCCTGATGAAAACATCGAGATTCTCTTTTTTGGTCCGATGGATATCAAGACCTTGATCGATATAGAAAGCGACACTGGCTTTATTGTCTTTAGGGGTCAAAGATATAGCGATAAGATCATCGATGATGTAAGCCTGTTCACTATATAGTTGATAAACTTTCGGTTTGATCGCCTTTTTGACCGTTACCTTTTTGATATCTTCTTTATCAAGGGTAAATAAGATATTGTCTTCATATATCAGACCTGGTGAATCGATAAAGGTGATGTCATCGATCTTGACTTCATTCAAGCCGACTGTCGTCGATGGATAATAAGAAGTTAAGGCTAGGTCTTTATCGATCAATCGATTGAAGATCGTACTTTTACCGGCGTTGAAATAACCGATGAAGATAAAGCGCTTCTCATTTAACTCTCTGATCGTATCAAAGAATAGATCTTTGAAGCCGTTGTCGAATTTATGGGCTAATAAGATAGCTAAGATATCAATGCCTTTTAAACGCTCTTTGACGAGGTTTGTCAGATACTTTTCATAACGATCGATATTGGTGTTAGATGGTAAGATATCCAATTTATTGAAGATGACGATCATTTTACGCCCTTTGAAAGCTTTTTTGATCCGTTCGTTAAAGGCAAACTCAGCATTTAAGATATCGACGACCATGACGATAACGCCATCTTCATTTTCTAAGATGGCAAATACATCATCTTCCTTAAGATCGTTTCGCATATCGATCGTGAGATCACCATAGTTCTTTAAACGAAAACAACGTTCACAGAGGTCCATCTCTAATGATCTGACATAACCGATCTTGGTCTTATCTTCTGTTTGGAGCGTAGCTCCACATCCTACACATTTCTTCATTTGAGTTTGACTACTCCTTTTTTGATCAAAAAGCTCTCTATATGTCTATTTATCCGCGTGCTTAGACTATCACGCTTACAATATGGCTTGACTAGTATACTATATATGCCCATCATATTGGATCCCAAGATATCTGTTAAGATCTGATCACCGATCGATATCGTCTTATCTTTATCGATATCAAAACGTTCGACAGCTCGCTTATAGCCGAAACTAAAAGGCTTTATGGCTAGACTGATATGCTTGATCGGTAGATCTTTAAGAAAGCCAGCGATCCTTCTTTCGGTGTTATTAGAGACAAGCGTGATATTGAAACCTTCCTTTATAAACGTCGCTAAGATGTCATAATATCGATCATCGATCTCTTTTTGATCATAAGCACCGATCGTATTGTCAAGATCGAGGATGATATCTGTATAACCACGCTCTTTAAAGTAAGCTAGTGGAAGATCCTTGAGATCTTCAAGATACATACGCGGTTGAAATATACTGCTCATCGTTCGAATAATCCGATCTCTTCTACCTTGTGTTCTTGGATATCGCTTGGCATATCGATGATCGGTAACTCGATGATACCTGTATCTTTGCTTAAAAGGACAAAGAATCCTTCATTTAGATCGAGCGGTGAAGAATATGTCGCTTCTTTAGCCATGATGGGGATATTGCTTACCGGTAGTTTCTTTCTTTCACCATCATAGATGATAAGCTCATCAAAGGAACGTACCAGCATCGCTTTTTTATCATATATCTGCTTAGAGCGCATCAGTTTAGCTACTCTTGATCCTTTCGTAGCTCTACTTGTAAGTTCAAGTTCACTAGTATGGATCCGTTTCATCTGGCCTGACTCAGTGATCACAAGTAGGTCATCACTATCATCGCTTATCGATATGACACTTACTACTTCATCATCACGTAAGCCGATCGCTTTGATGCCCTTTGACCGTGGTGAACTATCACTTATCACATCGCTGCTATAGCGGTTATAATAGCCTGCTTTAGATAAGACGATGATATCATCATGGGCTAAAGTCATCGTGACATCGACGACTTGATCATTATCAGCTAACGACATCGCCTTCATGACTTTAGAATACCTTAGGACCTTAAAGTCTTTGATCGGTGTCTTTTTGATCATTCCATCTTTTGAGACCATAGTCACATATACATAGCTTGCAAAATTCTTGACGATCATCGCTTTGACGATCTTTTCTTCAACTTCTGACCTTACGATATTAGTGAAGTGTTTACCGATATCTTTAAAACGCGTTTCATCGATCGTATATACAGGGATATAGGCATAATTCCCCTTATCCGTAAATAGCAACAATGTATCGAGCATCTCAACTTCCTTATATCCGACCAATTCGTCCCCTTCTTTAAAGCCAGGTAATTGATCAGGATTGGCATTATAGCTCCTTAAAGACATCCGCTTGATATAACCGGTCTTTGATACGCTGATCACACATGGTTCGTTGATGATCATCGCTTCTTTATCGATATTGATATCTTCGATATCCCTTTCGATCGTGGTCTTTCTTGGCATCGGATAGTTATCCTTGATCTCTTTTAGATCCGTGGCGATGAGATTTATAAGCACGGTATCTGAATCGATGATCGAACGCAATTCGAGGATCTCTTTGGTGATCGTGGCGTATTCTTGCTTGAGGATCGTGATATCGGTGTTTGATAAACGATACAAGCGCAAATTGACGATCGCTTCGGCTTGCGCTTCGGTAAATAGATACGCTTCCATCAGGCGTCTTTTGGCATCAGCTTTATCATTACTTCGCCTGATGATCTCGATCACATCATCTAAGATCGATATCGCTTTGATAAGACCTTCGATGATATGTAACCTTGCGCTTTTCTTATCTAATAGGTATTTAGTCCTCCTTAAGACCGTTTCCTTGCGGAAAGCGATAAACGCATCTAAAGCCTTAGTAAGGTCCATCAGTACCGGTCGATGATCGATGATGGCGATCATATTGTAGTTATAGTTGACCTGTAGGTCGGTATTCTTATAGAGGTAATTCAAGATCAGTTCAGGATCTTGTTCCTTCTTGATGTCGATGACGATCCTTAAACCATCTTTGCCTGATTCATCACGTACCTCTAAGATGCCATCGATATCACCGTTGATCTTGATCTCATCGATCTTTTTGACAAGGTCGATCTTGACTACTTCATATGGGATCTCAGTGACGATGATCTGTTTGATCGATCGCGTCTCATTTATCGTACAACGTGAACGAAGCACGACTTTACCACGCCCTGTCTTAAATACTTCCTTGATACTATCGATACCTTGAACGATACCACCGGTTGGAAAGTCAGGTCCTTTGATATATTCCATCAGCTCTTCAACCGATGATCCAGGATGATGGAGACGATAGATCGTCGCATCGATGACTTCATTGAGATTATGCGGCGCGATATTAGTCGCATAACCTGAGGCGATACCTGTTGAACCATTGACTAAAAGCAAAGGGAAGCGAAGCGGTAGGACCGTCGGTTCGACCATCGTATCATCATAGTTATTGGTAAAATTGACACATTCCTTGTCGATATCGGCTAATAGTTCTTTAGCGATCTTAGCTAAGCGAGACTCAGTATAACGCATCGCCGCTGCTGGGTCATTGTCGATCGAACCATTATTACCTTGCATATCGATGAGAGGGATATTCATCTTGAAGTCCTGTGACATCCTGACGATCGCATCGTATACCGATGAATCACCATGCGGATGATAATAACCGATGATATAACCGACCGCTTTAGCACTCTTACGCGTTGGCTTATCAAAGGTATTGCCATCTTCCCACATCGCATATAAGATCCTTCTTTGGACCGGTTTTAATCCATCACGACCATCAGGTAAGGCCCTTTCTTGGATGATATATTTAGAATAACGACCAAAACGGTCTGACATCAGTGTGTCAAGACCTAGTTCGACCTTCTTTGATCTATCTTGTATAACTTCCCTCTTCGCCATTAATTACTTACCTGATAACTTTCTTCTAAAGTGAAATCGATATTCTCATCGATCCATTCCCTTCTGAGTTCAGCTTTTGAGCCCATGAGGACTGATACCCTTCTTTCGCACGCTGTCGCATCTTCTAAGGTGACTTGGACTAAAGTCCTCTTATATGGATCCATCGTCGTATCCCATAACTCATCGGCATTCATCTCACCAAGACCTTTATAGCGTTTGATCTCAGTTTTACCAAGATCATTCTTTAACTTTTCGAGTTCTCTTTCATCATATGCGTAATGCATCTCGCCATTCTTTTTGATCCCATATAAAGGTGGTGTAGCGATATAGACATGACCTGTTTCGATCAGTTCACGCATATACCGATAAAAAAACGTCAGTAGTAGGACTTGGATATGTGCACCATCGGTGTCCGCATCGGTCATGATGATTACCTTGTCGTATTTGATATCTTCGATACTGAAGTTAGCACCAGCACCAGCACCGATCGCATGGATGATGGTATTGAGTTCTTCATTTTTCTCGACTTCATTGATCGAGGCACGTTCAGTATTCAATACCTTACCCCTTAAAGGCAAGATCGCTTGATATTTGGAATCACGGCATTTTTTAGCACTGCCACCAGCTGAATCACCCTCAACTAAGAATAATTCAAGCTTTGAGCTATCTTTACTTTGGGCATTGGCTAATTTACCACTTAAGACCTTTTCAGAGCGCTTGTCATTCTTCTTGCCTTTGCGCACTTCCTCTTTAGCTTTTCGCGCCGCATCACGAGCTGCTGTCGCATCTTTGATCTTTTTGATGATCTTTAAAGCGACCGCTTTATTCTCTTGCAAGAAATAAGAGAGTTTTTCACTGGTGACCGCTTCGGTGATATTCTTCGCTTCTGGTGTACCTAACTTACCTTTGGTCTGTCCTTCAAATTGCAGTTTATCTTCGCCGATCGATAGTGAGATGATCGTGGTTAAGCCTTCTCTCACATCGACACCTTCAAAATTCTTGTCTTTTTCTTTTAAGATGCCTTCAGATCTTGCGAAGTCATTGATGGCTTTAGTAAAACCGGTCTTAAAACCGACCTCATGAGTACCTCCATCTTTGGTCCTAACGAGGTTGACAAAGGAAAAGGTATTCTCTTGATAAGAATCACAATATTGAAAAGCGATCTTGACATCGATCCCATTCAAGGATTTTTCAAAGACGACCGGATCGTGAAGTGTATCCTTATCTTCATCGAGATATTCGATAAAAGACTTTAGACCATCCGGGTATTCATAGACATACTCCTTCTTATTGATCTCATCTATGACCGTTATCTTTGTCCCACTCAATAAGAAAGCCTCTTCTTGGATGTGACTTGTGATCGTTTCGATATTAAAGGTCGTCGTGGAAAAGATCTTGGCATCAGGTTTAAATCTGACAGTCGATCCTGTTTTATTGGTATTACCGACGACTTCAAGTTTCGATGTCTTTGTGCCACCATCCGCAAAACGGATATGATAATGCTTCTTGTCACGGAAGACATCGACTTCGACCCACTCACTGAGGGCGTTGACAACACTAGCACCAACACCATGTAGACCACCAGCTGTCTTATAAGCACCTTCTTGGAACTTACCACCCGCATGCAAAACGGTGAAGATGACCTCTAGTGCACTTTTACCTGATTCATGGATATCACATGGCATACCACGACCATTGTCACTAACAGTACAAGAACCATCTTGATTTAAGGTCACGGTTATCTCTTTGCCATAGCCATTTAAAGCTTCATCGATCGCATTATCTAAGATCTCCCATAGTAGATGATGAAGGCCTCTTGCGTCGACAGAACCGATATACATGCCCGGTCTAACTCTGACAGCTTCTAATCCTTCTAATATCTTTATACTACTTGCATCGTATTTTTCGTTCATAATTCTCCTTACAACTCATGAATTATAACATAAAGCACCCCTAGATTATGGTAAAATTATATTTGTTTAGGAGGATATACATAGATGTTTGTACAAGTGTTGATCACGATCGTTGCGGTCGTTATCGGTTATATAATCGGCTCGATCCCATGGGCCCTCATCATCGGTAAAGTTTTTTATGGTAAGGATATCCGTGAATATGGCTCTGGTAATCTTGGTGGCACAAATGCCGGTAGAGTATTAGGTGCTAAAGCAGGAGCCGCGGTCATCATATTGGATGCTTTAAAAGCTTTACTATATATGATCGCTTTGCATTTTATCGCACCATTCACGATCGCTTATGGTGGCTTAGCTGTCATCATCGGGCATTGTTTCCCAGTATTCGCTAATTTCCGTGGTGGTAAAGGTGTCGCCAGTGCCGTTGGTTACTTATTAGGTCTTGGTATCTTTGGAGTCATGGATATCTGGTTTGTCTTCGTCTATCCGATCTTGATCTTCTTATTAGTCCTATCGCTTACCAGGATGGTATCGATCAGCAGTATGATCATGCTAGTAAGTGCAGCGATCATCGCTTGCTTCACTGAGCGCAATATTGCATATGTGATCATGTTATTTATCTTAGCGATCTTTGTCATCTATCGTCATCGTTCAAATATCATTAAGATCATCAAAGGTAAAGAAGGTAAAGTATCTTGGCTTAGATGATCATTAAATGAGCGATCGAATATAAAGATCTTCATATAGCTTAACTAATTGAAGATCTTTTTTAATACTCAATAAATTGAAGATATTATCCTTACATCACAAGAGGTCTTGAACGTAGTACTGTCCAATGTCAATTCTTCACCAAGGCCTCGCTTGAATAATAAGTCACCTTTAGAACTCGTACACTTTCTAGATCCTGACTTATATGAGAGACTTAAGGCATTTGACATTAGAGAGATACCAAAGGATGAAGTTATCCTTAAGCCATGGCTTATAAAGAAGTTTAAGAAATAGACTTCTCTATATAAAGCACCTACCATCGCCTATCAATAGCTTATAGAAAGTGGCATTTACTCTTTTGCGCAAAAAATTTGTCATCTGCCTCTTAGCTTTTCTATACCCTGATAGATCCTTTATCCATCCTTATTTTTACAATATCAAAACCTCTATATAAACATTAAGATCAATATTAGTTTACGATTTTTGATAGAAAGTTCGTAAATCGCCCAATTGAAAATCTTAGAATCGATATTTATATTAATAGATCTATAGGATGGCATCGGCCCACATGGTTAGATAGGAGTTCTTACCGGAAGTGGCAAGACAGAGTTTGACTAAAGAGATTCATTATCTATAAAAGTTGTCAATAAGCTTTAATCTTCCATAAAACATTAAAAAACTCCCCTCAGGGAGTCCTTTATCCGGCAACGAGCTAATTTCACCATAGGCTATCTTCGCCGTGCGAGTGCTTAACTTCTGGGTTCGAGATGGGACCAGGTGTGACCACTCGGCTATGATCA
>CALVBC010000025.1 GCA_944325685.1 uncultured Erysipelotrichaceae bacterium
AATCATCAGACATGAGTAACTCTGGATGGTCTAATATCTCAGGAGCGATATAGTCTTGCGATTCAGCGATATCCCGTCGAACAAAGTATAATGGATCGATATCTTCTTTGGCGCATGAAGTTAAGACGCAGTGGTACCATCACCGTTTAAAAGACTCTTTGGGCTTCACTATCTAGAGGATCTCCCGGGGTAAGATCATATATCCTTCGCTCCATCTATCTGCCACATTTACTATAAGTGATATCCGTGACTATTTAAGGTTTGTGTTGTTTAGCACACTCGCCTTTCACTTATAGCCTTATATGTGATTTCTATTCGTCAGATCGGAGCTTTGCCTTGTCCTTCTTTCAGATTCCACATTACTATGGACACCCTTGGACTAAGCTAGTGATAACGCGGTCACGATGATACGCTCTCACAGTGGACTTTCACCACCAAGATATCGCTTCTTGCTTTGTTTTTTGATCGATTTCTATAGTGATTTGAACAGCGCCACTACGATATTAAAGACAATATCACACAAAAATCACATTATTTACTGGCATATCCTAATTATTGTGTTATTATATACGCGTAAATCGGACTATATATCGTGTATAGCCCGCATTTTATTTTTTAGGAGGAGAAAATGGAAAAACTGTTCAAACTGAAGGAGAATGGTACAACGGTCTCAACTGAGATCTTGGCTGGTCTCACAACTTTCTTTGCGATGTCTTACATCATCGTCGTCAACCCAAGCATCTTGTCACAATCCGGTATGGAGTGGGGTGCAGTATTCTTAGCGACGATCATCGCTAGTATCATCGGTACCCTTATCATGGGCCTTGTGGCAAATGTTCCTTATGCGCAAGCACCAGGTATGGGCCTTAATGCTTTCTTTGTCTATACAGTCTGCTTTGGCTTAGGTTTTACTTGGCAACAAGCATTATCGATGGTCTTTATCTGTGGTCTATTCAATATCCTTATCACCGTAACTAAGATCCGTAAGTATATCATCAAAGCGATCCCATTAAGTCTACAAAATGCGATCGGTGGTGGTATCGGTATCTTTGTCGCTTATATTGGTCTATTAAATGTCGGCTTTATCAACTTCGATGGTGGTGTTCCTGCTTTATCAACACTTAACCAACCATCATTCTGGGTCTTCCTTATCGGTCTATTATTAGCGATCGTTTTAACAGTCAAGAATGTCAAAGGTGGTATCCTTATCGCTATCGTCATCACGACGATCATCGGTATCCCATTCGGTGTCACATCAATGCAAGATACGACATCATTCTCAGAAGCTGTGGCTTTATTACCAACGACATTTGGTGCCATCTTCACTGAAGCTGGTATCCCAAGCTTATTTAATGATATGGGTCAATTACCACTTGTCCTCATCACGATCTTCTCATTCTCGATCACTGATACCTTTGATACGATCGGTACATTTATCGGTACTGGTAGAAGAAGCGGTATCTTCAGTGAAGAAGATGAAAGAACGATGGAGACATCAGCTGGCTTCAAATCACGTCTAGATAAAGCCTTATTCGCTGATGCGACTGCTACTAGTATCGGTGCTATTTTCGGTACATCTAATACAACGACTTTCGTTGAATCAGCATCAGGTATCGGTGCTGGTGGTAGGACAGGTCTTACATCAGTAGTCGTAGCTATCTGTTTTGCCTTATCGGCATTCCTTGCATCTTTCATCAGTGCTGTCCCATATGCAGCAACAGCACCAGCGCTTGTCATCGTCGGTGTCATGATGACATCATCATTCAAGGACATCAAATGGGATGACTTGTCGGAAGCTGTACCTGCTTTCTTCGCTGGCCTATTCATGGCTCTTTGCTACAGCATCTCATATGGTATCGCCTTTGGTTTTATCACTTACTGCATCGTTAAGATCATCAAAGGTAAAGCTAAAGAGATCCATCCGATCTTATGGGTATGCACCTTATTATTTGTCTTAAACTTTGTCTTATTAGCTCTATTATAATAAGCACAAGATAAATAGATATACTAAAGCTCTTGGGTTTCCCTTGAGCTTTTTTATTCCGCCAATAAAAGGCAGACTAAATGGCAGAGTAAATGGCAGAGTAAACAAAGGGGAATTAAGTGAAAGGGATACGACGATATATAAAGTCGTTAAAGCTTATCCTGGTCTTAGGACACCTAAACTTTTAGAGATAGTAAAAGAGATCGATCCATCGATCAATGAGAATATTTTATATAAGCGACTAAGGGCTCTTTCAGATATTATTGAATTTGTCGGACCAAGTAAAACCGGTGGTTATTACATCAAAGGTGATCTATAAAACCAATTTAAAAAGCTGTGCATTTTGAACACAGCTCTTATTTTACTCAAATTCGACTTTGGCGATCCTGACGATCAGATGCGTACCGTAGTAGAAGCCAGTAGCTCTGAAGTCAACTTTATCACCATCTTGGCTAAAGACGAGTTCTTCATCATTGTCGACCCAGTGCATTGACTTAACTTTCTTTTTGACACCAGTTAGTGAATGACCTTTATCTTCACTTTCATAAGCGACGACGACATCTTTTGGTCCAAGTAGTGGTAGATCATGTACATAGACATAGGCTGTACCATCTTTCATCAAGACAAAGTCTTTTTCGTGGTTACATCCGATATCACATGGTTTACCTTCATATAGTGACTCCTTAGCCATATCAGTCCATTTACCGATGATCTCAAGTAAGGCTTCGGTGATCTTTGTGATACCACCAGTACCGGTAGGACCGATATTTAAAAGGTAGTTAGCCCCAACTTTTCTAGCATGACATAACCTTTCGATCATCTGTCTTGGACTCTTATAGTCAAGGTCATTATCCGCAATACCCCAGTGGCGATTCATCGTTTGGCACATTTCAGCCGTGACATATTTATCCATGCCTTCTCTATTCATCGGTGTCGCTTGTCCTTGTTCGAAGGTGACACTATCGATCTCTGGATGACCTGTTTTACCCTGTTGTGACAAGCCGGTATTATTGATGATCATCGCTTCTGGTTGCAGTCTTCTGATCATGCCATATAGTTCATCTAACTTCCAATCAGCTTCTTTCTTTGACCAGTTACCATCAAGCCACATACCACCGATCTTGCCATAGTTTTTGCATAAGATCTCTACTGACTTACGGATATACTCTAAGTATGCATCCCAATCAGTATCAAACTCTGGTCTTGACCAATCTAGTGTCGCATGATAGAAGATCGGTAAGATATCTTCTTCTCTACATGCATCGACAAACTCCCTTACTAAGTCCCTTTTAGCTGGCGTATGCATGACATCATAGTCACTAAAGCCACAGGTATCATATAAGAAGAAACCATCGTGGTGCTTAGTAGTCAAAGTGATATACTTCATACCTGCTTTCTTAGCTACAGCCACTAGTTTCTTCGCATCGAAATCACAAGCGGTAAAATTATCAAAAAGCTTGCGATATTCATCCTTTGGTATATGATGCAGATCTAAGGTCCATTCACCTTGAGCTAGGCTTGAATATAAGCCATAGTGTACAAACATACCAAAGCCGCGTTTTTCAAAATCAGCGATATATTTTGCTGGTACAGGAATACTCATTTTCGATCCTCTCTTTCTTTCCTTAATTGTACTCTATTTACCTTAAAAATAGATGTATAAAACAAAGAAAAGAGCCTGAGCTCTTCCTTTGATGCAATGTTTTCTGAGGTAATCTATTTGAAGGTCATCCTTCGAGTAAATATTATGACATCTTAAAGATCATAAATAGTAATATAAGGTCATATTTTATCGATATCGTGCCATTTCTCTAAATTTAAGGGGTGATATCCCTGTATCATCCTTAAAGACCTTACAAAAATAACTGACACTATTGAAACCACAATCGATGGCGATATCGGTTATCTGATCACCGGTCTCGATAAGTCTCCTTCGTGCTTCTTTGATCCGGTGGAGGTTCAAAAAGCTCGTTGGCGTCATATCTAATGAGGTCTTAAATAGACGATATAGAGCTCTTTTAGAGATACCTAAAGACATAGCCATATCATCCACATCGATATCGTCACTAAAATGGGCATAGATATATGACAAGACTTCTTTGATCTTGGTGTCATTGTGTCTAAGGTCTTTACTATCCATGATCTTATCTTTATATAGGTCTAGATAGATATCAGCTATATACTCACGCAAGATGATCTCATAACCGATCTCTCTATCATCGATCATAAATGAATCCTTGATCTTATCAGTGATCTTTTGATCGGTGATCTTTATATACTTGATACTAGAGTTTATAAAAGGGGAGATATAGCGCTTATAGATGATCCCTTGGATATCATCAAGAAAGTATGGGCTGAATAAATGGACTTCTTGTGTCGTCTTTTCTAAAGCCTTGGTCATATGGAGGATATTAGTATTGATGATACCAGCATCACCTTGTGTGAAGATCACCGGTCCCATCCCTTCGATCGTATATTCGACTTTTCCTTCATCCACATAGAAAAGCTCAAAATAAGGATGCCAATGCCAAGCTACTTCATCGTGACCATCAAAAAAGATGACCTTTTCTTTACTATAGGGGAATTCTTTATCAACAGGCACTTCTTCTCTTTTGGTCTTTATATCAACATGATTACGATTAGCCATGACTATATGATACACCAATATCAAAGTTTTGCTATCGATCGATCTTTAATGATCAATATTCAAAATAGGTATTACCAGCTCTTTGTGTCCTATTTATTAGAAAACTATTGTGATAATTTAAAGCAGCATTAGCTGTGCCTCTTTGACCTGTATAATCCTTTTTAGCATATGCCTTTATCTCTACTTTAGTGATCGCATCAAGACCATCACGACTTTTGATCTCACTATACAAGACACCACGTACATCTTCATATCCTGTGATCTCATAGTTATCGTATTCGATCTTCTTATCACCATAATAAGCGACTAGTTTTGTATCATATGGTTCAAATCCATCGGACCAAGAAAGCTCAAAATTATTATTAGACAAGAAGAAAGGCCTACCATCATATGTGATATCCGCCTCAAATAACATCACGATATCTTCATCACGACTTACTTCATCAGCTGATACTTTGATATCGACTTCATCATTATAAAGGTTTGGTAATATCAGTACCAAGATGACAAATGCCCAGAATATACAAACAAGCGTTATTATCACTTTCTTCTTTATGGTCTTTCCTTCATTTATATATCTATGATATCAAAAAAAACGACCATGTAAAAAAAGATGAACTTTTTAGCACTCTATACTTGACAGTGCTAGAAAAGGGACTATAATGACAATTGAAGATAGAAATAAGGATATCTTCAGGAGGTAATTGTTATGAGGTATCAACCTACAAGAAGAAGTTATGATCTATTTGATGGGATGTTTGATGATCTCTTTAATGCACCATTTATTTCCACCAACACCGCTATGCGTACCGATATCCATGAGAATGAAAATGGGTATACATTAGATATTGAACTACCTGGTTATAAGAAGGAAGATGTTATGATCGACCTAGAAGATGGTTATCTTAATATCAGTGCTAAACACGAGACCAGTGATGAAGAAAGAGATGCTAAGGGCAATGTCGTCAGGAACGAAAGATACTTCGGCTCTTGCTCAAGAAGTTTCTATGTCGGTAATAAGATCACCGAAGAAGATATCAGAGCTAAGTTTGACAATGGTATCTTAGAGATCTCTATACCAAAAGAGACAAAGAAGATCGAAACTAAAAAGACGATCAGCATCGAATGATCATGACTAAATTAAAAGGATGGTAAATTGCCATCCTCTTTTTTATCCCTTTAATCCGCGTGATTGACGATCCATATCCTCAACAACGATATCATATATCTCACCTAATGTACTGCAATACTCTAGTACTTCCCATGGCTTATTAGTGTGGAAATGGATCTTGATGAGATCTTCATCACCGACCGCAAGCAAACAATCACCTTCAAAGTGCTCATTGAAGTAATCGGTTATCTCATCCTCATCTAAGCCTTCACCTTCGATGAGCAGTTGTGTATCATATCTATATTCAAGCATTTTCGATCCTCCTTCTTCTATATATTATAGGCTTTTTACAGTATTTTTTAGAAAAAAGACCGCTTATTGGTCTATAATATCACCGACAAATAAGGAGGGGGCATATGAAAAAGAAGACCTTGATCATCGGCTTATGTGTGATCATCGCTGTATCGGCTATCATCGCTTATGGCAGCATGAGTTTGAGTAATAACAGCACAAAAGCTGAAGTCATAAGTGCAGATATAAATGCCTTCAATGAATTAGTTGAAGCTAGTAAAGATGAAGAATTATATGAGACAGTCCGTCTAGATCAAAAGATCGTCTATAAGAATAAGGAAACAGAAGGGACCCTAGCACAGGTCATCAATAAAGCCAGTGGCACTAAGGTCACCTATAAACCGATCGATCCTGCAACATTCATCGAAACAGAGACTGGTTCACTATCAAATGCTTATACAAGTGGCTACATCGGTACAGTGACCATCCCTGATGCGAATGTCTACAGTGCTTCACTATACAGGTCATCTGATCCAACTTATATCGATGCCAATATCTATGCGACAGAAGTCCTTGATTGGAGTGGTATCATCGGTGTCGATGGTTCACCAGCTGTCGTCGCTGGCCACAACAACATCGGTGTCTTTGGTGGCTTTGGTGGCTTGAGTGCAGGTAGTCAGATCTACTTTGATCTAAGCTATGGTGAATTCATCTATGAAGTAACTGGCTTTGCGGTCGGTGATGCGATGGATGGTAATATCTATTTCAGTGGTACTGATGTCATCACCTATGGTCAAGGTGGTGGATCACAACTCATCTTCTATACTTGCTATCCACTAAATGCTTACCCAGCAAGCCAAAGATATATCGTCTACTGTTCACTAGTAGATGGCACAGAATTAAGCTAAAAAGATCCAAAAATGGATCTTTTTTTAGGAATATCGTAATTTCATGCCTTATATAGAAGTGAAGATGGTTAGACTTTCCTTCTCCCCCTCAACTTCTAGTCGACCATCTTTATTGCTTTAAAGGCTTTATAGAAACCATCATCACTGATATCATCAGTCACATAGGTGGCCTTTTCTTTGACATAGTCATATCCTTGACCCATGGCGATACTATAAGCACATACCTCAAACATACTGACATCATTAGGACTATCCCCAACACAGATGGTGTTAGTTATATCAATGATACCCATATCAGCTAGCTTCTTGATGGCACTGCCTTTAGAGACATTCTTTGGTGATACTTCTGTCAAATACAAGGCTTTATTCGTTGAACGACAGAATTCATAACGATCTTTGAATAGCTCGATGAATTCGATGAATTCTTCCTTGTGTTTGGCTTCGACCATCATCTTATAGATATATTCACCCTTATATTCACTTCTATCCTTCCAATATTCACTATTGGTCTCAAAAGCTTGGTGTGGTCTTTGTTTCATCCTTTCGATAAAGCTCTTGTGACAATAGGCATTATCAGCACATTCAAAGGTCACATCAAGACCTAAGGTATTGATCTCATCTAATAGTTCACGCATCTCTTCATACTTGTATGGTCGATGATAGATCATCTTGGCATCTTGATATATCATCGCCCCTAATGAACAGATGTAGTTATTGAATTTAAGACCTAGGTCTAATTGAGCTGAATTATATACCCGTCCTGTACAAAACCAAATATCGTGATCTTTAGCTAAAGCCTCGATCGTCTTTAAAGTATTGGGATGGATACAGTGCAAAGAATGATCAACGATCGTTCCATCGATGTCTAAAAAGATATGTTTCATCACTAATATTTTACTGAATTAACATCACTTTACAAGCTATCATCAAGATTCTTAGGTATAATATACGGGTTAAGAGAGGTATATTATGGAAGAGAAATTAAATGACCAACAGTTAGTAAGAAGACAGAAGATGCAAGACCTCAAAGACAAAGGTATCGATCCTTTTGGTCATGCGTACAAAGTTGAAAGTCACAGCCAAGGATTAAAAGATAAATACAGTGAAAATACCAAAGAAGAATTAGAAGAGAAAAATATCATCACCAGTGTAGCTGGTAGGATCATGTCTAAAAGAAGGATGGGTAAGCTTGGTTTTATGCACATCCAAGATAAAGAGGGGATGATCCAGATCGTCGTCAACAAGGCGGTCGTCGGTGATGATGTATATGAGATATTCAAAGCTAGTGATATCGGTGATATCATCGGTATCAAAGGGCAAGTCGTCAAGACGGATAGTGGTGAACTATCGATCAAAGCTAATGAATATACTCATTTAGCTAAAGCACTAAGACCATTACCTGAGAAATATCACGGCTTTAAAGATGTCGAAGAAAGATACAGGAGACGTTATGTTGACCTCATCATGAATGAGGATGCTAAAAGGATCGCCTTTTTAAGGCCAAGGATCATCAGAGCGGTCCAAAGATATCTTGATGGTCTAGGACTTGTGGAAGTAGAGACACCGGTATTACAGGCAACAAACGGTGGTGCTGCTGCTAGACCATTTATAACCCACCACAATGCCTTAGATCGTGATTTCTTTCTTCGTATCGCTACTGAATTACCACTAAAGAGGCTTATCGTCGGTGGTATGGAAGGTGTATATGAGATCGGTCGCTTGTTTAGGAATGAAGGTATGGATACTAAACACAATCCTGAATTCACGACCGTTGAAGCTTATATCGCCTATAGTGATATGTATGGCATGATGGAGCTTGCCGAAGGCTTATTCACCTATGTTCTAAAAGAGACGATCGGAAGGAATACCGTCACCGTCGACGGTAAAGAGATCAAGATCGAAGCACCATTCAGACGCGTCAATATGACCGATGCGGTAAATGATAAGACCGGTAAAGACTTTAGGAATATCACCTTAGAAGAAGCTGTTGAAGTAGCTAAAGAAAAGGGTGTTGAACTAGAGAAACATGAGATGACCGTTGGTCATATCATCGCTAAGTTATTTGATGAGCTATGTGAAGAAGATATGATCGAGCCGACATTTGTCTATGGTCATCCACTTGAGATCTCGCCATTAGCTAAAAAGAACAGCGAAGATCCAAGGTTCACCGACCGTTTTGAGCTCTATATCAACGGCACTGAGTATGGCAATGCCTTCAGTGAATTAAATGATCCGATCGATCAAAAAGAACGCTTTGAAGAGCAATTAAAACTAAAGGCTTTAGGTGACCAAGAAGCTGGTGATATGGATACTGACTATGTTGAAGCATTAGAATATGGTCTTCCACCAACTGGTGGTATCGGTATTGGTATCGATAGGCTAGTGATGCTAGTAGCAGAAGTTGATTCGATCAGGGAAGTATTGTTGTTCCCACATATGAAAGATCGTAATGCTAAGACATCAGAAACAGTTGAAAAGAAAGAGACTAATACTGACTTTAGTAAAGTAGAAGTCGAAGATCTAAATACCGTTATGATCGACTATGATGAATTCGCAAAGAGCGATTATCGTGTCGTCAAAGTAAAGGATTGTAAAGCAGTCGAAAAGAGTAAGAAATTACTAGCCTTCACCTTAGATGATGGTAGTGGTAATGATCGTACGATCTTAAGTGGCATCCACGATTACTATGAACCAGAAGAATTGATCGGTAAGACATTATTAGCGATCACCAATCTTGCCCCACGCAAGATGATGGGCATCGATTCATGTGGTATGCTTATCAGTGCTATCCACCATGAAGAAGGGGAAGAAAGATTACATCTGATCATGCTTGATGATGATATCCCAGCAGGTGCTAAACTTTACTAATCACTAAATATCAAAAGAGTGAGATAAGATCATTTCCGATCTTCTCACTCTTTTCTTTTTTGATCATTCATCAATATAGCGATCAGATAGTGAAGAAATATCCTCCTGTCTTTTTAGATCCTCTATATTCGATCTTATCATTGATCTTTCTTTTGATCGAATTTCTTATTTTATCTTCACTTGCAATTATACCTTCTGTTGCGAGCTTATTTTTGATCTCAGAAACTTTTATTCCTTGGTTTTCATATATCACCTTTAGGATGCTGAGATCGAAGTCATTTATTTGGTCATTTATTTGGTCATTTATTTGGTCATTTATTTGGTCATTTATTTGGTCATTTATTTGGTCACCATTTGAATACAATAAATTTGGTAATGTTACATAGAAAAAATTATGTGTTGCTTCAAATATTGGCTGTTTTTCTTGATCTTTATATGCATCAAGTGTCCTAGGTATTCCAGTTCCAAAATTTTCGATCAAACCTAACTTATCAAAAATATTTACCAACTTATGATTGCGGTATGTTTGTGTTCCTTTCATTATTTCTTCCATGGTAGCATTAAAGATCCCACCTGGGCTCATTATCCTACAGTGATCAGCATAAAACTCTATTTTGATATTTGACCTTATAAAATAATCAGCATGTACAAAAGCATTTAAGATCATTTCTCTTAGTGATGCTCCTGGATATGACGCTATTTCTTTTCTTTTAAAGGTCCTAAAATCGATCTTGGCGGAGATATTATTTAATCTATCTGCTTGCTCTTTTACTTTATCATATATATCGATAAGTGATCCTGTGAATTGTTTTTTCAGAATAAAGTTCCTATCTTTATCGTATTCAGCGAATTTAACAGTCACATCTGATTGATCTGATAAAATAAAGCCCAAATTAGAAAATCTCCCATCATGTTTTTTTATCCCTAAAGAAACCATATTCCTATCAGTTAGTTCAATATTGTTTTCTTTAAAAGCTCTGTCTAATGCTTTAAATGTCAGATCTTGCTCTTGCGATACATCTTCTTCATAGATGTAATTTTTAGATTGCATGATCATTGTTAATATTTCATCTTCAGAAGCTTTTCTAGTACTTCTTCCAAGACGCACATATACACTTGCTGGTCTAGGTCCTTTTTCTCTTAAATAATAAGGACGAGATCTCCCCATCTTAACATCAATAACCAAAACACCGTCACTATTAAAGCGATACTTGATCAGTCCTGTTGGTAGTGGATAAATAACATCATGCATCCAATTATCTATCTTTGTATCATTTATATCTTGGTCTTCTTTGATAAATGGTTCATAAAGACTACCATCATCATTAACACCGACATATATGGTACCATCCATAGTATTTAAGAAAGCAACGATAGCATTCTTAACACCTTCTGATAGATCTTTTTTTAGTTCATTCTTTTCATTTTCTACATACATAATGTTTCCTCCGTTTTATTTGGTCATATTTATATTTATATTATAACAGATGACCAAATAAATTCATATATATATTCTTATATTTTTAAAGGTTGCCGTTTGGCAACCTCTTCATTGATCATAGATGATTTTGTTTTAGTTCGTTTAAGGAGTTTTTGAAATCAGTGGCTTTACATCCGGAACACCCACTACAATTTCCACCACAACTCTTCTTTTTAAGGACGTTTTTGATCGCGATCGCAACTAAGGCGATCAAGATGATAAGGATGATAGCTGTACCCATTAAGCTCTGATCGCTCCTTTCACTGTGCTTGTTGTGTTAGCTGGTCTTCTTACTAGTAAGTAGATAATAACCGCTACAAGTAAGATCGCCACAATAGTGAAGACGTTGAATGTGCCATAAATAGCTAATGTTCCGAGTTGATAAATGATCAATGATATGACATATGCGAATAGACATTGATAACCGATCGCAAATAAAGTCCATTTTGCATTGTTCATCTCTCTTTTGATAGCACCGATCGCCGCAAAGCAAGGTGCACATAATAGGTTAAAGGCAAGAAGTGAATAAGCACCGACAGCTGTCATCATACCTGGTAATAGGCTCCAGAATTCTTCGCCTGCTTCACTAGCTTCAGCGATACCCATTGATATACCAAAGGTAGCGACTAAGTTTTCCTTAGCGACAAGGCCCATGATGGTGGCAAGTGCTGATTGCCAATTACCGAAGCCAAGTGGTGTGAAGATAAAGGCGATAGCGCCACATACGACAGCACCGATACTATATTCGATCTCAAGTGGATCAAGCATCCTGAAGGTCCCATCAACAAAACCAAAATTAGTGACAAACCAGATGATGATCGTCGATAAGAAGATGACAGTGCCAGCTTTTTTGATAAATGACCAACCACGCTCCCACATCGATCTTAAGACAGCACCGATCGTAGGGATGTGATATTCAGGAAGTTCCATGACAAATGGTGCTGCTTCACCTTCAAACATCTTGAACTTCTTTAACATGATCCCAGAGATAATGATCGAGAAGACACCTAAGAAGTAGGCGCTAGTTGCGACCCACCAAGCATTGCCAAAGAAAGCACCAGCGATCATTGCGATGATCGGCAGTTTTGCACTACATGGGATAAAGGTCGTCGTCATGATAGTCATCCTACGATCTCTTTCATTTTCGATCGTCCTTGATGCCATGACCGCTGGTACACCACAACCAGTACCGATGAGCATCGGGATAAATGACTTACCACTTAAACCAAACTTTCTGAAGATCCTATCCATGATAAAGGCGATACGAGCCATATACCCACATTCTTCTAATATAGCTAATAAGATGAATAAGACTAGGATCTGTGGTACAAAGCCAAGCACAGCACCAAGACCGGCAACGATACCATCTAAGATCAGACTTTGTAACCAACTAGCACAGTTGATACTAACTAGGAAGCTTTCGATAGCTGGTGGGATGATCTCTGTGAATAAGACATCATTGACCCAGTCAGTAGCCATCGTACCGATCGTTGTCACGGAGATATAGTAGACAAGGCCCATGATGACCACAAAGATCGGTAAAGCTAAGATCCTATTGGTGACGATGCGGTCGATCTTATCAGAGATCGTATCCTTGTGTTCGCTTTTCTTTGTATAGCACTTCTTAGTGATCTTTTCGATGAGGTCATAGCGACTAGATGTGATGATCGATTCGATATCATCATCATATTTAGTCTCTAATGTTTTAGTCTTAGCTTTGATCGTATCATTTGTATTGACCTTTTCTAAGATCTTCTCATCGCTTTCTAATAGTTTTATCGCATAAAAGCGTTTAAAATCTTTGACACTTAATGCATCTTCGATATCCTTGATCTCTTTTTCGATATCTCCATTTAGATAAACACTGTTTTTCGGTGTGCTCTTTTTATTGATAGCTTCCATCAAACTCTTGATCGGTGCTTCGATATTGTCTTTATTAGCTGCACTGATCAAGACGACTTTGACCCCTAATTCATTTTCTAAGCTTTGGATATCGATCTTATCACCGCGTTTTTCGATGACGTCGCTCATATTGATAGCGACGACCATCGGTAAGCCGAGGTCTTTGATCTGGGTGGTCAAATATAGGTTACGTTCTAAGTTTGAACCATCGACGATATTCAAGATACCATCAGGTCTTTCCTCTAAGATGTAATTTCTCGCGATCACTTCTTCTAATGAATATGGTGATAATGAGTAGATACCAGGTAGGTCGATGATCGTGACCTCTTTGTTTCCTTTGTATCTACCCTCTTTCTTTTCGACCGTTACTCCTGGCCAGTTACCAACATATTGATTAGAACCAGTCAAGGCGTTGAATAGGGTGGTCTTACCACTATTCGGATTACCTGCTAATGCAATTCTCATAAACCCCTCCTAGTTAGTTATACCTAACATATAAGTAAAAAAATTATAGGACTTCGATAAGCTCAGCATCCTTTTTGCGGATGGAGAGTTCATATCCTCTAACTGTAAGTTCGATCGGATCACCAAGTGGTGCGACTTTTCTCACTAACACTTTGACGTTTTTGACAAGTCCCATGTCCATGATACGTCTTTTGGTAGCACCTTCACCAGTGATCTTACTGATGGTGACTGTTTCACCTATCCCTACTTCATTTAACCTTCGCATCTTTCCCTCCTTAGATCATGATCTTCATCGCGGCATCCTTAGCGATCGCGATCCGACTATCTTTGACCATCACGATCACATTGCCTTGGATCTTGGAAACGACTTCCACCATAGCACCTGGCACAAAACCAAGTTCGTTAAGTCTTTGTTTTTGCGATGAAGAACCACCGACTTTTTTTATCGTGTTCTTTTCACCGATATTCGCAAGTGTAAGTGGCATCATATTCCTCCTTTGCTAGTCTTAACTAACAAATGTATGTTAGCACTAGCTAACTTAGTTGTCAATAGGTGTTGCTTATTTTATCGATCAAATGGTCCCTTTCTATATCTATGTATTTGGTTAAGATATCGTTAAGATGTGGTGTGTTATGTTAAGTCCTATATAAATTGATGATCTATATTGCCTAGAAAATATGTGGATAACTTATCTTACGATGATGTGGATAATCGTGTTTATTATTTAAATTTATGATGTGGATAAATAGCACACTTATCAACATCCACAAAAGCCACTTATCAACATATGTAGATAATTGTGGATAAGTCGATTTCTCCTTGATATTTCAATAAATATGGCATTATATTTATCCACATTTAACGTGGATATACACATTTAAATCCACGCAATCCACAGTGAATAAAATTATCAACATTTTATCCACGTATAAATGTTGTGGATAAGTGTGGATAAGTCTATTTTAACTATTATTTTACATACATTGATAAGGCGATGTCTTGTTGATGGAGAAAATTCACTCTTTTATTATCGGGTGATTTCAATATAATAAAAAAGCACAAGGAAAGTTTCTATGAATGATTATTATTTAACTGATGTGTGGCGCAAGGCGATCGCATGGTTGATCGATCATGGAGTCATCATGAATGACTCGATGGTACAAACGGTGTCGGATTATAGTTATATCTTATCTTTGAACGAGAACACTATCGTGATATCTTGTCAGATCTTCTTGGCCGAACTTATCATCAATGAACACAGAGAAAAGTTTGAAGAAGCACTAGCTTCAGTCGTCCATCATCCAGTGACGATCAAAGTCATCAAGGGTGATGATATGAATCGCAACACCAATAAGAAGATCGATAATATCGAAGTCTTTTATCACACACAATGTGATAAGAATTACAACTTTGAGAACTTTATCGTCGGAAGAAGTAATATCCAAGCCCAAGTATCAGCACTTACTGTCGCCAATAATCCAGGGCTTGCTTATAACCCACTATTCATCTATGGTAATTCTGGCTTAGGTAAGACGCATTTATTGAATGCGATCGGCAATAAAGTCCGGGAATTATTCCCCCATTTTAAGATCGGATTTATATCAGGGTTAGATTTTGTGGAAGGAGTGGCGTCATCGATCAAGAATCACACGATCAATGACTTCAAAAAGCAATTCCAAGATCTTGATATCTTACTTGTTGATGATATCCAATTTATCGCTGGTAAAGAAAAGACGCATGAGATCTTCTTTAGCATCTTCAATGGTCTTGTCAACGCCAAAAAGCAGATCTGTTTGACCTGTGATCGATTACCAAAGGATATCGAAGGATTAGAAGAAAGGATCATCTCCCGTTTCAATCAAGGTCTAAATGTCAATATCGAAGCACCGGAGTATGAGACTAGTATCAATATCTTAAAAAAGAAATTGACCTTATCCACTATCCAAAGTATCGATGATGATGTCTTGAGTTATATTGCTACTAATTTTTCCCAAGATGTCCGCCAATTAGAAGGTGCGTTAAATAGGTTACTATTCTATGCGATCGACTTTGCTTCTACTAACCACATCACCCTAGATATCGCGATGGAGGCTTTCCAAGGACAGGTAACTGATAGTAATGATGATATCGATATCAATATCATCAAAAAAGCCGTCTGCAATTACTATGGTGTCACCAAACAGCAGCTAAACTCAAAGATCAGGACCAAGAATATCGCGATCCCACGTCAGATCGCTATGTATCTCTGTCGTAAATATCTTGATCTACCTTATAAGGATATCGGATATAACTTCGGTAAACGCGATCACTCAACTGTCATCAACGCCTGTGATCGAGTCGAGGAGATGATCAGAAAAGAGCCTTTATACCAAAAGGCGATCCAAGAGATCGAAAAAGGACTCAAATAGTTATCCACATATATCCACTATCTATACACAGTTTATCAACACGCGTTATGTCATTATCTATAAGGCACATATATGTGGTTATCCACATATCAACAGCCTTAATAATAATGATAATAGTTACTATAAAAAGTAAAAAAAAGGAGGAACCGTCATGGAATTTCAGATCTCAACTTCAATTCTCGCTAGTGCGCTCAATACTGTCTCTAAGGCTATCTCATCAACTGCACCGATACCTGCTCTTAGTGGTGTCAAGTTCGATATATATGATGATCGGATCGAATTAACTGGTTCAGATTCAGATATCTCGATCTTAAAGACTTTATATACCAAAGATGAAGAAAATAAACTTGAGATCATCGAAACTGGTAGTATCGTCTTAGATGCTCGCTATATCAATGAGATCGTCAAAAGGATGGATAGTAATATCGTCAAATTCGAATTAGTCGATGGTACATTCATCAAAATATCAGGTAATAGCGCTGAATTTAAGATCAATGGGATCAGAGCTAATGATTATCTAACGATCGATTTTGATATCACGACTGAAAAAAATAAGATGAGTGTCTCAACTTTTGAAAAGATCGTTAGACAGACGACGTTTGCTTGTTCGGATAAGGAAACTAAGCCAGCTTTGATGGGTGTTAATTTTAAAGCGAGTGGTAATGTCTTGACCTGTAATGCCACTAATTCTTTTAGACTAGCAACTAAAAAGATCATCTTAGATAAAGCACTCAACTTTGATATCACGATCCCAGCGAGGACCTTATTAAGCGTCTCATCGATATTAAGTGATAACCTCGAATTTGAGATGGCTATCGATATGACTAAGGTATCCTTCATCTTCGATGACACGATCGTAAGAGGTAGACTTATCGATGATATCTACCCTGATGTATCAAGGCTCATCCCACCGGCTTATTCCTATACTCTAGAGATAAATAGAAGGGAACTACTTGATGCAGTCGATAGGACAAGCTTCATCAAATCAGAAGGTAAGAATGTCGTCAAGATGACGATCGATAGTGATCATATCGATATCTCATCATCATCACAAGAGATCGGCTCATCACACGAAACGATCGATGTCATATCCTTCAAAGGTGATACATTGACGATCTCATGCAGTGGTAAATATCTATATGACGCTTTAAGGACCATCGATTCTGATATCGTCATCCTATCCTTCAGTGGTGAATTAAAACCGATCGTCATCAATGGTAAGGATGATGAATCACTGATCCAATTGATATCACCGATCAGAAGTTAGTAATAAGATCATCATTTTAGACACAAGATCGCTTATAAGCCCCTTTTTAGGCAAAATAAGCGATCTTTTATAATATAAGTATCCCACTATTACTGTATAGATCGTGCGTTTTATGGTATAATATCTTCGATAATATTATGGAAAGAGAAAGAGTTGTTATTAAGGAAAGCTATATAACATTGAGCCAATTATTAAAGGCTGTCGATATTATCGCCACTGGTGGTGAAGCCAAGTGGTTTTTAATGGAGAATGATGTCTTTTTAAATGGCGAAAGAGAGACGAGAAGAGGTAAGAAACTATATCCTGGTGATATCATCGAAGTCGATGGTAAAGGATATGAGGTCACTGATGAAGATAGATAATATCGATCTGACTAATTTTCGTAACTACAAAAGGACCAACCTCAAGTTATATCCTTCCAAGAATATTATCATCGGTAATAACGGTACTGGTAAGACCAATATCTTAGAAAGTATCTACTTAGTGGCAAATACACGCTCTTTTAGGGCGAATGACGATAGTGAGATGATCTTAAAGGGAGAAGAGAGCTCTAGGGTCATCATAAATACTGAAGGTCATGACTATAAAGTGATCATAACTAAAAACGGCAAAAACCTCTTTATTGATAATACCAATATCAAAAAAGCCAGTGACTTTATCGGTCATATCAATGCGGTGTTATTTAAACCGGATGACCTTGAACTATTTAGTCATGGACCAAGATATAGAAGAAAGACCATCGATCTTGAACTTAGTAAGATATCAAAAGAATACTTAAATGCGATCCTTACATATAATAAGCTCATCAAAGATAAAAATGCGCTATTAAAGGAAAATGTCATCGATGATATCTATTTAAATACTCTAGAAGATAGGATGATAAAACCGATATCGGTGATCATAAAAGAAAGGGAATTATTAATTGATCACCTTGATCATAATATCAAAGAATACTATGCCAAACTCAGTGGTCATCATGAAGATATCAAGATCGAATATAAGAAATGTTCAGAAGCAGATTATGATAGTATCAAGAAGATGATCAATGATAATCATCGTCGTGATCTCTTTTATCACTATGCAGTAACTGGTCCACATAAGGATGACTATATCTTCTATTTCAATGGCTCAGAAGTGATCAATTATGCATCACAAGGTCAAAAACGCTTATTGATGCTTAGTTTTAAACTCAGTATCGTCGACTATATCATCAAAAGGACTGATGAAAGACCGATCTTATTATTAGATGATATCTTATCAGAATTAGATATCGATAATAAACGACGGTTATTATCGATATTACCTAACAATATCCAAACGATCATCACTGCGACTGATATCAAAGATATCGACCTAAAGGAAGATCATCGTTTGTTTAAATTAGAAAGAAGGAGGAACGAGAATGGTCAATGAGAAGAATGCCCACTATACCGATTCTGATATCCAGGTCTTAGAAGGTTTAGAAGCTGTTAGAGTAAGACCGGGTATGTATATCGGTTCTACATCAGAAAAAGGGTTACACCATTTAGTATGGGAGATCGTCGATAACTCGATCGATGAGGCTTTAGCTGGTTATGCAACAACGATCAATGTCAACGTCGACAAGGAAGGTGTCGTGACCGTTCGTGACGATGGTCGTGGTATGCCGGTGGGTATCCATGAAAAGACTGGCGTCTCTACTGTTGAGACGATCTTTACGGTATTGCATGCCGGTGGTAAATTTGGCGGTGGTGCTTATAAGGTATCTGGTGGTCTTCATGGTGTCGGTGCATCAGTCGTCAACGCCTTGAGTGAATGGCTAGAAGTAAGGGTCTATTTAGGTGGAGAGATCCACTATATCCGCTTTGAAAATGGTGGTCATACTAAAGAACCACTTAAAGTGATCGGTACATGTCCAAAAGAAGTCACTGGCTCAGAAGTGCGTTTTAAGGCTGATCCAGAGATTTTTAAAGAAGGTACAGATTATGATTATCAGACCCTTTATGAGCGTTTTCGTCAGCTCGCCTTTTTGAATAAAGGGATCAAGATCGTCTACACTTTTGAAGATAAAGATGGTGAAAAGAAGGAACATACCTTCCTTTATACCGGTGGTCTAAAGGAATATGTCCACTTCTTAAATCGCAATAAAAACGTCCTACATCAAGATATGATCTACGTCGATGAACTTGATAAAGATACCAATATCACTGTTGAAGTAGCGATGCAATATAACGACTCTTATGTCGCAAACATCTATTCCTTCTGCAACAATATCAACACCGTTGAAGGTGGTACACATGAAGAAGGTTTTAGACTAGCTTTAAATAGGGTCATCAACAAATACGCTAAAGACAATAAATTCTTAAAGGATAGTGATGAAAATTTCCAGACCGATGACTTAAAAGAAGGGTTAACGGCTGTCATCTCGATCAAACATCCTAACCCACAATACGAAGGACAGACTAAAGGTAAACTAGGTAACAGTGAAGTCAGAAAGGTCGTCTCTAATATCTTAGGTGAAGGGATTGAGAGATTCTTATTAGAACACCCACAAGAAGCTAAGCAGATCATTGAAAAGGCACAACTCGCATCAAAAGCTAGGATCGCCGCTAGAAAAGCGCGAGAAGCGACGAGAAAAGACCCACTAGATGTCGGTTCATCATTGCCGGGGAAATTAGCTGATTGTTCATCTAAAGATCCAACGATCTCTGAGATCTACATTGTCGAGGGTAACTCCGCTGGTGGTAGTGCTAAGATGGGAAGAAATTCAACTTTCCAAGCTGTCTTGCCTTTAAGGGGTAAGATCTTGAATGTTGAAAAGGCAAGGATCGATCGGATCTTCGATAATGCGGAGATCAGATCGATGATCACCGCCTTTGGCTGTGGTGTTGGTGATGATATCGATATCAATAAACTAAGATATCACAAGATCGTCATCATGACTGATGCGGATGTCGATGGTGCTCATATCTGTACACTGATGTTGACATTCTTATTCAGGTTCTTAAGACCAGTCATCGAAGGTGGCTATGTCTATATCGCGATGCCACCACTATTCAAGGTGCAAAAGGGCAATGCGGTCAGATATGCCTATTCTGATGAAGAATGTGAAGAATATAAAAAGGAATTCGTTACCAACTTCAAGATCCAAAGGTATAAGGGTCTTGGTGAGATGGATCCGGAACAACTTTGGGAAACGACCCTTGATCCTAAAGTCAGGACTTTAAAACGGGTAACGATCGAAGATGCGATGGAAGCTGATGAAGCCTTCAGCATGCTGATGGGTGAAGAAGTAGAACCAAGACGCAATTTCATCGTTGAGAATGCGCACTTTGCGACATTGGATATCTAGGAGGTATTATGGCAGATAATAACTATGTAGATGATAATAGCTATATCGAGAATTTCAATCACGGTAAGATCGAAGAGGTCAGTATCGCCAAAGAGATCCGTAAAGACTTCTTAGACTATTCGATGTCCGTCATCGTATCAAGGGCTTTGCCTGATGTGCGTGATGGTTTAAAGCCTGTCCATAGACGTATCTTATATGATATGTATGATCTTGGTATCACCAGTGATAAACCACATAAGAAATCAGCGCGTATTGTCGGTGACGTCTTAGGTCGTTTCCACCCACATGGTGATTCAGCGGTCTATGAATCGATGGTCAGGATGGCACAGACCTTCTCATATCGTTATCCACTAGTCGACGGTCATGGTAACTTTGGTAGCCTTGATGGTGATGAAGCGGCAGCGATGCGTTATACCGAAGCGCGTATGAGTAAGATCGCTGCTGAACTATTGCGTGATATCCAAAAAGATACTGTTGATTTCAGTGATAACTACGATGCCGAAGAAAAAGAACCGGATGTCTTACCAAGTAAGTTCCCTAATCTTTTAGTCAATGGTTCAATGGGTATCGCTGTTGGTATGGCTACTAATATGCCACCACACAACCTAACAGAAGCGATCAATGCGACGATCGCGATGATCGATGATCCTGAAATAACAGTTGATGAACTTATCAATAACTATATCAGTGGTCCAGATTTTCCAACTGGTGCTTATATCGTTGGTCGATCTAGTATCAGAAAAGCATATGAAACCGGAAGAGGAACGATCGTTTGTCGTTCAAAGATCGATGTCCAAGAACATAAAGATGGTCGTAAGACCCTGATCGTCAAAGAGATCCCGTATCAGATCAATAAGGCTAATCTTGTTTCTAAGATCGCTGAGCTTGTCAAAGACAAGCAGATCGAAGGTATCGCCCATCTATCTGATGAATCAAACAAAGATGGGATCAGGATCGTCATCGGTGTCAAAAAAGATGTTCAAGTCGATGTCTTGATCAATCAACTATATCGTTTGACCCCACTTCAATCATCTTTCAATGTCAACAACGTCGTTCTAGTTAAAAATAAACCAGTCTTATTAGGTCTTAAAGGATTGATCCAAGAGTATATCGATCATGAGATCGATGTGATCGAAAGAAGGACACGTTATGACCTTAAGAAAGCGCAAGAAAGATGTCATATCTTAGAAGGTCTAAAGATCGCCATCGATAATATCGATGAGATCGTCAATACGATCAAGACTTCTAAGGATAATGCGGATGCGATGCATAATCTCATGGATCGCTTTGGTCTCGATGAAGTCCAGGCAAGGGCGATCTTAGAGATGCAACTAAGGAGGCTTACTGGTCTAGAACGCGATAAGATCCTCGATGAGATAAGACAACTGACTGCGGCGATCAACGATTATAAGGATATCCTCGCTAATCACAGTCGTGTCCTTGAGATCATCAAGACAGAACTAACTGAGATCAGAGACAAATACGGTGATAAGCGGATGACAGAGATCATCGATGGTGATGTGGATGTTGAAGATGAAGATCTCATCCCGGTTGAAGATATCATCATATCTATGACCAATAACGGCTACATCAAACGTCAACCGATCGATACCTATAGGACCCAAAATAGAGGTGGTCGCGGTATCAAGGGTATGGGACTAAATGAAGATGATGTCGCTTATCTCAATATCACAATGTCAACACATGATGACTTACTATTCTTCACTAATAAAGGTAAGGTCTATCGCACAAGAGGTTATCGGATCCCTGAGGCATCGAGGAATGCCAAAGGTCTACCTGTCATCAATCTTCTCAATATCGAAAAGGATGAAAAGGTCAAAGCCTTTATCAATATCCATAAGGATGATGTCGATGATAGTAAGTACTTATTCTTTGTCACAAGAGAAGGCTTGTGTAAGCGCGTATCGATCGAAGAATTCAAGAATATCCGCCAAAACGGTAAGATCGCGATCAGCCTAAGGGAAGAGGATGAACTAGTATCGGTATTATTGACTGATGGTCACAATGAGATCATCATTGGGGCATCAAATGGTAAAGCTGTCCGCTTCAAAGAAGATGATGTCAGAGCGATGGGAAGGACCGCTAGTGGTGTCAAAGCAATGAACACCGATGGCAGTGAGATCATCGGAGCATGTACGGATAAAGATGGTGAATATATCCTTGTCGTATCATCGAATGGTTATGGTAAGAAATCCCATATCGAAGATTACCGTTTGACCAACCGTGGTACAAAGGGCGTCAAGACGATCAATCTATCTGAGACGATCGGTGATCTTGTCAGCTTAAAGGCTGTTCATGGTGATGAGGATTGTATGATCATGACTAATGATGGCATTATCATTAGGATCAGCTTGTCCAATGTATCAACTCTATCACGCAATACTAAAGGTGTTAGGATGATCAAACCACAAGCTGGTACGGTCGTCAGTGAAGTAACGATCATCGATAAAATGGAGGAAGAGGAGGCTGAATAAGCCTCCTCTATGCATATGATAAGAAAAGCAGAACTAAAAGACTTTGATACCATCAAACACTTTGAAGATGAATTATTAAAGATCCATCGTCTAAATCGACCTGATATCTTCACTAATGGTGATCCATTACCCTATGGATCATATCAAAAGAAGATACAAGATGATCGTTTCATCTACTTGGTATATGAGAAAGATAATGAAGTCATCGGTTATATCACGGCATCCTACTTTGAATATCGAAATGAACTACTCAAGCCATTAAAAGGTTTTCATATCAATGAGATCTATGTCGAAGAAGATATGCGTCACAAGGGTATTGGTCATAAATTGATCAAAACACTAGAAGATATGATCAAAGAAAATGGTATTGATCGACTAGAATTATCGGTCTGGGCTTTTAATGCTGAAGCGATCAAATTCTATGACCATATCGGCTTTTCGATCAAAAACTACGCTTTAGAGAAGAAGATATAGTTGTCTTTTGGTGGTTATTACTTTAAAATACAGACGTGCAGATCGAAGGATAGTAAGTGATCGTTGGTCTTATAGAGAGATGATGGCTGGTGTAAATCATCAGAGCAAGTTCACTGAACCACTTTCGAGCATGACCTCATCAAAAAGGGTCACGGATCGTCCCGTTATCGACTTAAGAAGTAAAAAAGGTGGCACCACGGTTAATATCGTCCTTTAAAAGGTGCTTTTTTATTTGGAGGTAATATGATCGATATCAATTTGATCCGACAAGAACCAGAACTTGTCAAAGAAAACATTCGTAAAAAATTCCAAGATGAGAAATTAGTCCTCGTCGATGAAGTCAAAGCATTTGATGAAGAGTATCGCAGCATCCGCAAAAAGGCAGATGACTTAAGGAGTGAAAGAAACAGAGCTTCTAAAAACATCGGTCTTTTGATGCGCGAAGGCAAAAAAGAAGAAGCAGAAGCGACTAAAGCCAAAGTATCTTCGATCGGCAGTGAGATCGAAGCGATCGAAAAGAAAGAGACTGAGCTTGAATCGGAGATCAACAAGCGTATGATGGTCATCCCTAATATCATCGATCCATCAGTACCGATCGGTAAGGATGACTCAGAAAATGTCGAGATCGAACAATTCGGCACCAAGAGAACTTTTGATTTTGAGATCCCATATCATACAGAGATCATGGAAAAGTTAAATGGTATCGATCTTGATAGTGCAAGAAAGACCAGTGGTAATGGTTTCTATTATCTGACTGGTGATATCGCAAGACTACATAGTGCGATCCTATCCTATGCTCGTGACTTTATGATCGATCGTGGCTTTACCTATGTCATCCCACCGTATATGATCCATGGTGATGTCGTCAAAGGTGTCATGTCTTTCAAAGAGATGGAAAACATGATGTATAAGATCGAAGGGGAAGATCTCTATTTGATCGGTACATCAGAACACTCAATGATCGGTCGTTTTATCGATACGATAATCAAAGAGGATGAATTACCATATCGTTTAACTTCTTATTCACCATGTTTCCGTAAAGAAGTCGGTGCTCATGGTATCGAAGAGCGTGGTGTATATCGTGTCCATCAATTTGAAAAACAGGAGATGATCGTTGTCTGCCGACCAGAAGAGTCGATGAAATACTACGACACCCTATGGAAGAACTCTGTTGATTTCTTCTTGAGTTTGGATATCCCAGTTAGGACTTTAGAGTGCTGCAGTGGTGATCTAGCTGATCTTAAGATCAAGTCGTGTGATGTTGAAGCGTGGTCACCAAGACAACAGAAATATGCAGAAGTATGTTCGTGTTCAAACTTAGGTGATGCGCAAGCTAGACGTCTCAAGATCCGTATCGAAGACAAGGATGGTAAGAAGTACTTTGCCCATACACTAAACAATACCGTCGTCGCTCCACCAAGGATGCTGATCCCATTTATTGAAAACAACCTCAATCCAGATCTCTCAGTCAACATCCCTAAGGCCTTAAGACCTTACGTGGGTGGTAAAGAGATCATCAAATAGTTATCCTTATGAATATGTTCCACGTGTAACATCACCAACAATATGTTCCACGTGAAACATTGAGGAAAAATGATGTTTAAAGCGGTGATATTTGATTTTAATGGCACATTATTCGATGATAGTGCTATCCACATCAAGATTTGGGAGAAACTCTATGATGAGATTACCGATCACAAAGGTGACTATAAAGAGTTTTCGAAAGATCTATTAGGTGCCCACAATAAGACTTTGATCGATAAGATGTATCAAAGTGTTGGTAAGACCGTTACCGAAGAAGAAAATGATCGTCTATCTGAGCGTAAGGAAGCCATGTATCGGGAGTATTCTATTGATCATGATCTATGTCATCTGATCAAAGGCGCTGATGTGCTGATGGATGAGATCAAAGATCGCGGTCTTAAGATGAACTTATGCAGTGCATCGATCAAAGCCAATATTGATTTCTTCTTTAAAGAATTCCATGTCGATCATTGGTTTGATAAAGATCTTGTCGTCTACGATGATGGATCGATGCATGATAAGGTCATCATGTATCAAAAGGCAGCAACTAATATCGGTGTCGATATCAAAGATTGTCTGATCTTTGAAGATAGCGATTATGGGGCAGAATGTGCGATCAAGGCTGGCGCTAAAGTCATCTTAATCGATCGTTTTAAAACCAAATCACTAAAAGATGGCATCATCCAGATCGTCTATGATTTCGATGAAGTCGATCGAAAATCATTATTTGCTTAGATAGTAGAAATATGTTATGATTTCTAGCGGTACAACAGCTATGATCTAATCTGGTCAGGTCCGGAAGGAAGCAGCCATACGACCCTCTAGTTGTGTGTACCTTTTTATTTAGTTATGGAAGATAAGTATTATATGGAACTAGCCCTCAAAGAAGCGAAGAGGGCATATGAAGAAGATGAAGTGCCAGTGGGTTGTGTCATCACTATAAATGATGAAGTGATCGCTATGACGCACAATGAAAAAGAAAAGCGCCAAGATACGATCGCCCACGCTGAGATCTTAGCGATCAAAAAGGCTGAAGAGGTATTAAAGACCTGGCATTTAGAAGAGTGCACCCTATATGTCACTTTAGAACCGTGTATGATGTGTACAGGAGCGATCATCCACAGTCGTATCAAAAAGGTCGTCTATGGTACAGAAGATCCTAAAGGGGGCGCTCTTGTCAGTAATATCCGCTTAAATGAGATCAAAGGGATCAATCACTATCCTGAGATAGTTGGTCCAGTAAATAAGGAAGAGTGTAGTGCCATCCTCAAGGATTATTTCAAAGGCAAGCGTCACAAGTAAGCTAGCTATGATATAATTGTCCATATGGCATATCAAGTATTATATCGTAAATATCGACCACAGACTTTTGATGAAGTCGTTGGTCAAGATCATATCGTCAAGACTTTATTAAATGCAGTCCACAAAAACAAGATATCACATGCATATCTTTTTTGTGGTCCAAGGGGTACGGGTAAGACCTCGATCGCTAAGATCTTCGCTAAAGCTCTAAATTGTATAAGCGAAGATAAGATCCCTTGTGGGGAGTGTGAAAATTGTAAAGCGATCGCTGATGGTAGTTTCCCTGATCTTTTTGAACTCGATGCGGCTAGCAATAACTCTGTCGACAATATCCGTGATCTCATCGAAGGGGCATCATATCAACCACTTCAAGGGAGATATAAGATCTATATCCTCGATGAGGTACATATGTTGTCAGCGAGTGCCGCTAATGCGCTATTAAAGACACTAGAAGAGCCACCAGCTCATGTCATCTTCATCTTAGCGACCACTGATCCCCAAAAATTACTACCGACGATCCTTTCAAGATGCCAACGCTATAACTTCACCAAAGTATCTGATGAAGATATGAAAAGAAGGATCAAAGAGATATTAGAAAAAGAAAAGATCGAATATGAAGAAAAAGCTTTAGATATCATCTGTGATCTAGCGGATGGTTGTGTTAGAGATGCTTTGTCATATCTAGATGAAGCCTTAGCTTATGGTGATTATACATTAAAGACCGCCGATCTCATCCAGATGTTTGGTTTACTTACTAAGGATGCGAAAGTTGAACTTTTGATCGATATGCGCTCAAGACGCATCGATGATGCGATAACTAAGACGAAAGCTTTATATCGTGAAGGTGTCGACATCAAAGCTCTTACCCAAGATCTCATCAAGATCTTCAAAGATCTTGTCATCTATAACGAGACTCAAAGCGAACGACTACTAGTGACCATCGCAAAAGAAGATGCGGATAAGTTAGCTACGGTTTATACCAATGAGGAAGCTTTGACAGCCATCGATATCTTGATCCGAGCTTTAGAGGTCTATCGTAAAGGTCAAGACCAATTGTCTTATTTTGAGATCGTGATCTTAAAGATCGCTGATCTTAAGACAGATAAAAAGGAAAGACCTAAGACATCAAGTGTCTTCGATGAAGAGATCAAACTAGTTGAAAAGAAACCAGATGTCAAATTAGAGCTTGATGAAGTCAAGATGAAAAAGGATGATATCATCGCTGTTTTAAAGACGGCAAGCCGTGAACAAAAATCCCAAGATGTCATCATCTATGAAAGACTACGCGATTTTAGCTTTGATGAAAATAAACGCAGATATTTCGCCTTATTAAAGGATACTGAGATCTTTGCCTCATCAAAAGATATGATCGTCTTTGGTGCTTATACTGAAAGTGGTGCCCATCAGATCAATGATATCGACAATAATAAGGATCTTTACTATTTCTTGATCGATGAATTCGGTATCGACAAGATGGTCTATGCTTTAGGACCAAGCGAAAAAGAAACAGTAATTAGATCGTTTAGAGCTAGTGCTGATGAAGAGTTTATCCCTTATGAAGTGGTCCGCTACCCAAAGCGCGAAAATAAAGACCTTGTCAGTAAATTGGAAGAGACCTTTGGCAAGGTGGAGGTGATCGATGAGTGATATCTATCCAAAGAGTTTAGGCCGTCTTATCGAAGACCTTAAACATTTACCAGGTGTTGGTGAAAAGACAGCCCAACGCTATGCTTTTTCACTTTTAAAAGAAGATCATCTCTTTATCGAATCCCTTGCCCAAGATCTAAGGGATGTAAAAAGAGAGATCATAAGCTGTCCAAAGTGCGGTTTTATCAGTGAAAAGGGCAGATGCATGATCTGTGATGATCTATTACGCGATCATACCACGATCATGGTCGTATCTTATGATCAAGATGTGATCGCGATGGAAAAGACCGATACATATCACGGTCTATACCATGTCTTAAAAGGGGTCATCTCATCATCGAAGGGGATATATCCAGAAGACCTTAATATCACCTCATTATTAGATCGTCTAGATGGGGTCAAAGAGGTCATCATCGCGATATCACCGACGATCGATGGGGAAACGACAGCCTTGTATCTAGAAAAGATCCTAGCCAAATACGATGTTCTAGTCACTAGGATCGCCCACGGTCTACCGATGGGAGCTAGCTTAGATTACGCTGATGAATTAACGCTTATCCAAGCTTTGAATAATCGTCGTTCGATAAAGGAGTGAAGTCATGAAGAAAGATATTGAGATAGCACAAGAAAATGAGATGTTGCCGATCATCGAGGTAGCTAAAAAACTCGGCATCAGTGAAAGTGACATCGACCTATATGGCAAATACAAAGCGAAGGTGAACTTGAAGGCGGAAGATTTTGATGATAAAGATGGCAAACTCATCTTAGTCACAGCGATCAACCCAACCGCCGCCGGCGAAGGGAAATCGACGGTCACGATCGGCCTTGCGGATGGCCTAAGTAAGATCGACAAGCGCGTATGTGCTTGTCTAAGAGAGCCATCGATGGGACCGGTCTTTGGTCGAAAGGGCGGCGCTACCGGTGGTGGTTATGCCCAAGTAATGCCGATGGAAGATATCAATTTACACTTCACCGGTGATATGCATGCGATCAGCGCTTGCAATAATCTGATATCAGCGGTATTAGATAATTCCTTGTATCAAGGCAATCCTTTAAATATCGATCCCGAAAAGGTCGTTTGGTCAAGATGTCTTGACCTAAATGATCGAAGTTTAAGAGAGATAACGATCGGTCAAGGTAAAAAGATCAATGGCGTAGAAAGGAAGGATCACTTCTGCATCACCGTCGCCACTGAGATCATGGCGATATTATGCTTAAGTAAAGACCTTGAAGATTTTAGAAAGCGGGTCGAAAGATGTATCGTCGCTTATACCTATGAAGGAAAAGAAGTGACGGTCAAAGACCTCGATATCGCTGGTTCTTTATGTACCCTAATGAAGGATGCGATCAAACCAAACCTCGTCCAGACCCTTGAACATACGCCAGTCTTAGTCCATGGTGGTCCGTTTGCGAATATCGCCCATGGTTGCAATTCCTTGATCGCGACAAGATTAGCCCAAAAGCTCGCTGACTATGTCGTCACTGAAGCTGGTTTTGGTAGTGACTTAGGGGCAGAGAAATTCCTCGATATCAAGTCACGGATCGGTGGTCTAACACCAGATGCGATCGTCATCGTCGCTACGATCAGAGCTCTTAAATACAATGGTGGCTTAAAAGAAGATGAACTACAAACAGAAGACCTTGAAGCATTAGCCCAAGGTATCGGTAATCTCGATAAGCATATCGATTCGATGAGCAAATTTGGCGTTCCGATCTGCGTTGCGATCAATCACTTTGAAAGCGACACCCAAAAAGAGATCGACTATTTAGCCGATCATGTAAGAAGCCAAGGTGTTGATGTCGTCTTTGCGGATGGCTATATGCGCGGTGGTGAAGGGATGATCGAGCTTGCCCAAGAGGTCGTCAAACTATGTAAAAAAGAGACTCACTATCATCCGATATATGATATCGATGCACCGATAAAAGAGCGTATCGAAACGATCGCTAGAGAGATATATGGGGCAAGAGGTGTCGTCTATAGTGAAGAAGCGGAAAGAAAGATCGCGATGTATGAAGATCTTGCCTTACCGATCTGTATGGCAAAGACCCCAAATTCTTTGACTGATGACCCTAAGATCTTAGGTAGACCAACGGATTTCGATATCCATGTGCGCGATATAAGCTTGAGCGCAGGTGCTGGGTTCTTGGTTATCTACACCGGTAATATCTTGACTATGCCTGGTTTACCAGCTCATCCAAATGCGATCGATATCGATATCATCGATGATAAGATCATCGGTCTATTCTGATCATGGAACTCATCAAAGTCTATGATACTGAGAAATATCTAAATAACGTCATCATCCCTTTATCCTTGGGGATCGAACACGTTATTTTTGTCACGCATGATAAGTTAAATCCTAAACAAAAAGAAGCCATGATCAAATTACTCCAAGATCATGGCATCAAAGTTGATATCCATACCCTAAGTGATGATGATAAAGAAGCTGAGGATATCTTTAAAGTCTATCCTGATATCATCGTCGATATTTCCAGCAATCGTTATCTAAACTTCTATCTCTTTGAAAAGGCGATAAATGCTGGTAATACCATCTTGTATTATGATGAAAGAGAAAATGTCATCAAAGACTATCGAAGCCACAAGGTCTATAAAAAGGATCTCTATCGCTTTTCGATCAAAGAGATGGTCGAATTAGCTGGTGGTCAGATCAAGACGACGATGCATACAGCACCTGATCTTAATGACCAAGACTTTATCTATAAAATAAAGATGGTGATGAAAGAAGCTATCGATGATTATGGCTTGTTTGCAAACTTCATCTCAAGGATCATGCAGGCGCTAAGAGGTAATGATAAAGCGACCTTATCCAAGAAACAACAAGCATCCCTAAAGACATCACCGTTTTATCCTTTGTTTGATAGTTTACACATCATCGACATCAATAAGGGCATGCTCAATATCGATAAGCGCTTTAAATTACAACTCATCAATGTCGGTAGTTGGTTAGAGTCATATCTTTATATCTTGATCAAAGAAAGTGGCTTATTCGATGACTGTATCATGAGTGCTAGTATCGATTTTTCAGCTAGGGAAGATTACTTCCCTGTCGTTTGTGAGATCGATATGATCGTCGCTTATAATAATCACACCGCTTTTATCTCTTGCAAGTCAAATAAAGTCGATACTACTGCCCTAAATGAGATCAAGGTCCACAACCTGATGTTTGGCAGCAACCTATCAAAAGCCATCGTCTTTACCGCCGATGATCTAAATATCAATAATCCACCGATCTTTGAGAAAGCCCAGGAATTGGATGTCGCGATCATCGACAAGACAATGATCAAAAATAACACTGTTCCTTTAGTTTTAAAGAAGATCTTCAATGATGAATATATCTATGAAAAGGTGATCATAAATGGCTAGTATCGCATATATAACCGACCCTAAATTACTTGAATACCACCGTCTCAATCAAAACCACGAGATGAATTTTTGGCGTCTAGCAACGAATTTTCATTTCAGTGCCTTTCAAAATGGTGACCTCTTATTCTTCTTAAGTAAGGACAAGGAATACCAAAGGCATAAAGAAAAGGGGATCTTAGGTTATGGTCGCTGTGTAAACTTCCACAGTGCATCGATCGAAACAATGTGGAAAAGATACGGCGCTAAAAATGGCTATCTATCTTTAAAGGAATTCAAAGAAGCGATCATCAAAGTCACCAAAGATCATAAAGCTCCACGCAAGATCAGCTCGATCTATCTTGAAGATGTCGTCTTTTTCTCAAGTCCCATCTACTTGAGCGATCATGGTAAAAAGATATCCAAAGCCACTGAGAGCTATCTTTATATCGACAGTGAAACGACGATCAGCATCCTAGAAGAAGCCAAGGATGTCTTAGATGTATGGAGTGGTAGTGAAGATGTCTCTTTATTAGAGAAAGAAGCTATCCGTCATAGCCTATTTACGATCTACGACAAGATCGCCATCGACTATCCTGATAAAGCCAAAGCGCGTAAGCTCATCAAAGAACTGATCCAAAAAGATGATGATTATAAATATATCCGCGATAGTAAGACCGACGCTTATAAGATCGATCGTGATGACCTTTATATCGCGATGCCATCTTTCGATCTCAAAGACAAGATGATGGAAAAAAGGATCATCTTAGGTCAAGAAGAGTTATATCGAAGATCATTTGATGAACTATATCCATATAATTTGAATATAATATTTAACGTTATAGAGAAGGTGAATGAATGAGAGATATTATAGATGATATAACCGTACTAGATAAAAAGACTGATCCAATGGTCATCAAAGCATATCTAGAAGATGAATTCTTTGAAGGCATCGGTGATTATCTAAAAAAGGAAGATTATGCCTTAGCGAAAGATGCGACTAAAGGCCTTTATATCTTAGCTAGTGAACTAGCGCTTTTTGGCTTATATGATCGTTTATTAGATCTTTATGAAGATCTTGAATATGAAGAGTATAACCATGTCTTAGAACACTATGAAGCGATGTATCAAGAATACAAGAGATTGAAAGAGGCTTACCATGACTGATGTCGTGATCATTGGTGCTGGTCATGCGGGTGTTGAGGCAACTTATGCCCTAAGTAAAAATGGCTATCATGTCACCCTTTTAGTCATCGACAAAGACCATGTGGCTAAGATGCCCTGTAATCCAAGTATCGGTGGTCCAGCTAAGGGCATCGTCGTAAGAGAGATCGATGCCTTAGGTGGTCTGATGCCTAAGATCGCTGATAAGACAGCTTTACAATTCAAGATGCTGAATACGACTAAAGGACCAGGCGTTTGGTCATTACGCACCCAAAATGACAAACTAGCCTACTCAAGGGAGATGCGCAAAGCTATCGAAGCGATAGATAATATCGATTTAGTAGAAGACATTGCCGAGGAAATCATAGTAGATGAGAACAGGGTCAAAGCGGTCAAGTTAGAGAAAGGTGGTATCATCGATTGTAAAGCCATCATCCTAACGACAGGGACCTATCTTGATAGTAGTATCCTCGTATCTAAAAACGTCACTAAGATGGGACCAGATGGTGATAGGACCACATCAAAGCTCAGTGATTCCTTAAGGGCTAATGGTCTTAGATTATTTAGATTAAAGACCGGTACACCACCTCGGATCAAGACCTATTCGATCGATCACAGTAAGACTTCTTTAGAAAGGGGCACTGATGACTTTATCACCTTTTCCGATAGCACAAAGAAGATCAGGTCTTTTGATGAACAATTGCCCTGTTATTTGACCTATACGACGGATGATACATTAAAGATCATCAGGGAAAACCTCGATAAGTCATCGATGTATTCAGGGGTCGTCAAAGGAGTTGGACCAAGATATTGTCCATCGATCGAGGATAAGATCGTCCGCTTTGCGGATAAGGAAAGACATCAGATCTTCTTAGAACCAGAGAGCTTAGAGCTAGATACGACCTATATCCAAGGCTTTAGTACCTCGATGCCACATGATGTCCAAGAGAATATGGTCCATAGTATCATCGGCTTAGAAAACGCGGTCTTTGATAAATATGCCTACGCCATCGAATATGACGCAGTCGATCCATTAGATGTCAAGATCAATTTAGAATCAAAGTATATCGAAAACCTCTTCTTCGCTGGTCAGATCTTAGGGACATCAGGATATGAGGAGGCAGCAGGTTTGGGGGTCATGGCTGGTATCAACTGTGCCAATAAACTAAATGGTGATGAACCTTTTGTCTTGAGACGTGATGAAGCTTATATCGGAGTCATGATCGATGACCTCATATACAAAGGGACTAAAGAGCCATATCGTCTTTTAACTTCAAGGGCTGAATATCGCTTATTATTAAGACATGACAATGCTGATCAAAGGCTCACGCAATATGCTTATCGCTATCATCTAGTCGATCAAAAACGCTTTAAAGAGGTAAATGATAAAGTTAAGACCCTAGCTTTAGATAAAGAACGCTTAAAGGAATATAAGATCAGTCCTGATCAAAAGATCAATGACTATTTAAATAGTATCGGTGAATCAGCACTCACAAATGGCACCAACCTATTTGACCTTATCAAAAGACCTAAGGTAAAGCTTACTGATATCAACCGTATCTATGACCTAGGGATGACAGATGTCATCGCTAAACAGAATGAGATCGAGATCAAGTATGAGGGCTATATCGATAAAGCTAAAAAGGAAGCCCATCGGATGGTCAAGATGGAAAAGATGCGCTTAGATCAAGATATCGACTATTCTAAGATCGATAACTTATCTTTAGAGGCAAGACAGAAGCTAAATGAGGCAAGACCGCTCACCATCGGTCAAGCCAGTCGTATATCAGGGATCAACCCTAGTGATATCCAGGTATTAGCGATCTATATGAAGGAGAGAAAAGATGGAAATAAATGAAGTGATATCTAATGTCCATGTATATGGACTAGAAGAAGCGATCAAAGGCAGTAAATATCCAATGGCTACCGATCTATCAAAAGTCACTGATGAATTGAAGCCGACCCAGATCAAACTAGCCCAATGTGGTTTAGGTGAAGGTCATGATAATTTCTTGAATGGCATCTTAGTTCAATTTGATCTTACATTATCTAATAAAGCGTGGGTCGAAGCAGAGCGTTATCACTTTTTAGATTTCATCTCTAGTCAATCGACGATGCATCGCATCTGTCGCTTTGACCTTGATAAAGCCTATATCAAGTATGTCGATAAACGGATGATCGATATCATGAAGAAAAAGGTCAATAGCTATAATGAATTAGAAGCTAAGGATAAAAACGATCCAAGGCTCAAAGAGATGTATCTTGAGATCTTATATTCCAACCCTTGTGGATTTAGACTAACGGCTAAGATGACCACTAATTATCGACAACTCAAGACCATCTATAAACAAAGACGTCACCACCGTTTACCAGAGTGGCAAGCGTTCTGTGATTGGATCTTGACTTTACCGCATGCAGAACTGATCACCAAAGACGCCCAAGGCGAATGATCATAAAGAGATCTCTATCGATGATAAGAGATCTTTTAGTTTGGTTAGATCTTGGTTAGGTCAGATTTGTCGAATCAGATAGATGGTGTTATAATATGCACTAGACCCAAGGAGGAAGGGAATGAAGAATAAATTTCTGATCGCTCTTGTGCTCTTAGCTAGTATCTTATTGAGTGGTTATTCCGGTAGTGTCCAAGAATTAGCTACCGATGATATATTAGATCTTGATGCCTTAGTTGATTATCAAAAGGTCTACCAAAGTGAAGATGTCGGTGTATGTGCTGTCAGTTCATCAAAGACCTATATGGATTATCGGGCTATCACCGCTAAAGGATCACGCCAATATCGCTTTATCCAAGAGGAGATGGTCATCGATGAAAAGACTGGCTTCCTCGTTGATGAAGATGGCTTTATCGGTGTTGCCTTAGGTTCATACTATGGTGAGATCGGTGATCGTTATTATGTGACACTTGAAAGTGGCGTCGTCTTGCCGCTTGTCAAAGTCGAAGAAAAGGCGGATAGCGATACAGTGAATGGCTGTTACCACCTAAGCGATGGCAGTGTCATCGAGTTTGTCGTCGATACTGATTATGCCAAGGCATCAGACAGTTTTGGGCTATCAGGTAATGGTCTGATCGGTTCTGGTAACTACAACAACTTCGAACTGTTCAGTGGTAATATCGCCAAAGTTGAAAAAGCGACTGATGATCTAAATCCATACTATGTCGAGTATGTGACCAATGATCAGATCAATATAAACAACCACAACATCTTCAATTACGCTAGTGGTTATTAGGAGCTTAGCTCCTTTTTTCATTTGACTTGGAAATATTTCCCATAACGATATAGCTTTGTAGTATAATGGCTTAGATGGATGCAATGATCTTCAAAGAAAAAGCAATGGATCTTGGCTTAGCGCTTGATGATGATAAGTTAGCTAAGTATGAACGATACAAAGATCTTTTAAAGCGAGCCAATGAGACGATGAACCTCACAGCGATCGATGATGATGAAGGGATATATGAAAAACACTTCTATGACTCTTTACTATCAGTCAAGTACTTCAAGTATGAAGGGTCATTGTGCGATGTTGGTAGCGGGGCAGGATTTCCCGGGATCGTTTTAAAGATCGCATATCCTGATCTAGAGGTGACTTTACTAGAGCCCCTACAAAAAAGATGCCGGTTCTTACAAAGCGTCATCGATGAATTAAAGCTCAACAAGATAAAAGTCATCAATAAACGCGCTGAAGAGTATAGCGAAAAAAGAGAAGGCTATGATATCGTCACTGCGCGAGCGGTCAAAAGCTTAGATATACTCAGTGAGCTATGTATCCCTTTATTAAAAGTCGATGGTCATTTTGTGATCTTAAAGGGAAGCAGTGGCTTAAAGGAGATCGATGAAGCAGCTAATGCCTTAAAGATACTGCATATGCAAAGTGAAGGCATCTATGAAGATAAACTGCCAAATGGTGACCAAAGGGTCATCGCCATATATAAGAAGACGGAAAAGACCAATAAGAAATATCCAAGACACTATAGTGTTATAAAGAGTAAACCATTATGAGAGAGATAAGAGAAATAGACATAAACAAGATCATCCCTAATCGTAATCAACCACGATTAGAGTTCAGTGAGGATTCGATCAAATATCTAGCCGATTCGATCATGGAAAACGGTTTGATCCAACCGATCACCGTTAGACCATTCCATGATCAGTATGAGATAATTGCCGGGGAAAGAAGATATCGAGCTTATAAGACCTTAGGATATGAGACGATCCCAGCGATCATCGCCGACAAGGATGATAATGAGAGCGCCAATTTGGCCCTCATCGAAAATACTCAAAGGGAGAACCTCAATGCGATCGAAGAGGCTTTAGCGATCTTAAAGATGATGGAAACGCAAAAGAAGACCCAGATCGAGATCGCTAGAGAGCTTGGCTATAATCAATCGACAGTGGCCAATAAGTTAAGGCTTTTGAAACTACCTGATTATATCCGCGATGCGATCGCCAGTGGTGAGATAACAGAAAGACATGGTAGAGCACTATTAAATGTCGATCCTGATAAACAAAAGGACGCCTTTGAGACGATACTTAGACGTGGCTATAATGTCAAAAAGACGGAAGAGTATCTCAAAGCATTAAAGACCAAGGATGAGAGGCATTTTAAACCAGTGACCAATAGTGTCATCTTAGGTGTTAATACTATCAAGGATGCTTATGAGTTATGTAAGAAAAGTGGCCTTGATGTCTCATGGAATGAGACAGAATATCAAAATGAAGTCAAAGTGACGATCAGATTCAATAAGGTGGGGTAATATATGGGAAAGATAATCGCGATAGCTAATCAAAAAGGTGGTGTCGGTAAGACGACTACCAGTATCAATCTAGCAGCTGGCTTAGCCTATCTCAATAAGCGAGTCCTTTTAGTCGATTTTGACCCCCAAGGTAATGCCACCCAAGGGATCGGATACTCAGTGAAGAATAGTGAGACGACCGTCTATGATGTGATCTTAGGTGATGAAGATATCAAGGGTTGTATCAAACACTTAAGAAAGCCACCACTTGATCTATTACCAGCATCACTTACATTAGCTGGCGCCGATCTTGAGATGGCAACGATCGAAGATGGTAGAGAACAATTACTCAAAAACGAATTGAAAAAGGTCAAAGACGATTATGATTTCATCATCATCGATTGTCCACCATCACTTGGTCTATTAAATACCAATGCCCTAACAGCAGCGGATTCAGTCATCATCCCAGTCCAATGTGAGTACTATGCCTTAGAAGGTGTCACCCAATTACTCCAGACGATAAGACTAGTCCAAAAATTGTTTAATCCCGATCTCAGGATCGAAGGGGTGTTACTAACGATGTTTGATGCAAGGACCAATCTATCCGTCGAGGTCCAACAAGATGTCCACCGTCATTTCAAAGAAAAAGCGTATCGGACTTATATCCCGAGGAATATCAAGTTATCAGAAGCACCATCACAGGGTAAATCGATCTACGATTATGCCCTTACAAGTGAAGGGGCTAGATCATATGCAGCACTTACCAAAGAAGTCATAGAGAATAATAGAGGTTAAGATGGCAGAGAGAAAGAAAAAATTAGGTAAAGGATTAGAGGCGATCTTCGGTAGTGATATCGATAGTGTCTTAAACGATATCGATCATCACGATACAGGAAGTACCAATATCAAGGTCGATGATATAAGACCTAACCCATATCAACCGCGTAAGCATTTTGATGATGAGAGCTTAAAGGAATTAGCCGATTCGATAAAAGAACACGGTGTCTTCCAACCGATCATCGTCCGCAAAAGCAATATCTCCGGCTATGAACTGATCGCCGGTGAAAGAAGGCTTAGAGCTAGTAAACTAGCAGATAAGAAAGATATCCCTGCGATCATCGTCGAGATGGATGATACCCAGATGATGGAGATATCCCTATTAGAGAATATCCAAAGGGAAGATCTATCAGCGATCGAAGAAGCAGAGGCTTATGATAGTCTTATAAATAAGCTTGGCTATACGCAAGATGAACTAGCAAAGCGTATCGGTAAATCAAGGGTCCATGTGACCAATATGCTCCGTCTATTAAAACTACCACCAGAGATCAAGACAATGGTCAGTGATGGTAAATTATCCTATGGTCAAGCTAGGACCATCCTAGCGATCGATGATGAAGAAAAAGCCATCGCTTTAGCCAAAAAAGCAGTCAAAGAAGGTCTTACAGTAAGACAACTCGAAAAGATGACCTCTAGTAGAAAGGATGAAAGACCTAAAGTAGAAGAGCCTGATATCTACCTTGATAATGTCCGAAGGATCATGGAAGAAAAACTAGCGACTAAAGTCGAAGTCAAAAAACACAAGATCACCATCAGTTTCACCGATGATGATGATTTAAATCGCATCTTAGAAAAGATCGATTGTCTAGATAAATAAAATTTGTAAATAAGACTAGTAAGTAATCGATCATAGATCGGGATTGTTTAGTTAAACAACATATCTCGTATTGACAAAATAGCGTTTTATGATAGTATTATGTCAAGAAATAGAGAGATCTATTTGAAGAGTTACCTTCGAGTAACACCTAGCGATCATATCATATGGTGTGATCGTTGCTTGAAGCGGAAAACGATCCGCAACTATAGATCGTGAAAGCGATCTACGAAGAAGTGGATACCTTGGTATCCTTTTTTTGTACATGTCAAATAAGTGTAAAATGGATAGAAACAAAATAAGAAATGGTGGTTTATACCTGATAGATCTTAAAGGGAATATCAATCCAGAATTCGGATTAAAACACTACTGTGTTTTGATAAGTACAGAAGATCGAGATCTTTTTCTCGCATTCCCGACTACAACTTCTAAAAAAGAACAACAGAGAAATATCACTATAAGCTAAATATCGATGATTCCATTGTGTTATTTAAACATACTAGGATCATTTCTCGTTATCGTATCATAGGCGAACAAACTAGAGAAGGTATATTATCAGTATTGAGTGAAGAAGAACTAAATGGCCTTTTAACTGAATATCGCGAATATATCCAAGAAACATGTAAACGTGCTATCGCTTCTGTACATAGCTTTCATGAATCTAAAAAGAAGTCTAAAGAGGGCCTACAGTTAGAATGTTTAGATCATGTCGAAGTTATGGTCGGTGATGAATTAGATTATCTAAAATTGGTAAAAAGTTATTCTGGCAACAAATTGACCCATACTGAAATCAGCACAAAAACCACAGGTACAAAAAGCGTCAATGTGATCGTTAAAGATAAGTATGGACAACGCATTACAAAAACGGTGATCGTAAATGTGAAGGAAAGAAAATAGGTATTTAATAGAACGATGATCTCAAGGTTTCAGTGATGAACCGACTTTAGTCTTTTTTTCTCTTAATAATGATGTATATCAATAGTCCGATGATGATCAAATTCATCAATAAGATCGATACTGCATCGATATCACCACCTTTAAGATCATTCAAGAAGCTCATAAAAGCGATATATTCGCGATTACTTTCAATTTCTACTGGTGGCGCATAATTAAAAAGACTACAAAGATCATATATCAAAAGAAAGATGACCAATATAATAGCGATAATAAACCTTCGTATCTTTTTCATACTCTAACTATAACAAAAAATGTTTCACAACAAGAAAAAAAGAAGTATCATCTAGCTATGAGTATCCTATATCCCGGTAGTTTCAATCCGATTACTAAAGCACATATCGATATCGCCAAACGGGTGGCTGATCATTTTGATGATGAAGTGATCTTTATCCCGGCAACTAACGCCTATAGGAAGGATAGTTTATTGACACCATTTTGTGTAAGGTATGATCTCATCAAAGAGACGATAGAAGGTATCAAAAGACTAAAAGTATCCGACATCGAATATCGCTTATTAGATATATTAGGACATCAACCTAAGACGGTCGAGACATTAGACTATAACAAGGCTAACTATCTATTAGTCGGGGCTGATAATTTTAAGTATATGGATAAATGGTATAAAGCTGATGAATTATTCGCAAAGATCAAAGTAGTCGTCTATCCACGTCGTGGCTACGATATAAGGGATAGTAAATACTATGATCAAGCAATCATCTTAAAAGAAGACCTCTTTGATATATCATCGACCGATATAAGAGCGAACTTAGAAGACACAAAAACATCACTTCATCCTAAGACCTACGATCTCATCATGACCAAATACAAAAGGTATTTTCAATAAGGATGACATGTTTTATAATATTAGGGCATGCAGGTGTAGTTCATCGGTAGAACGAGGCCTTCCCAAGGCTTAAAGGTGGGTTCGATTCCCATCACCTGCTCCATATGTCATTACAGCCTTATTTACGAAGGCTTTTTATTTTGCTTGGAAAGGTTTTGGAATGATTTATTTAAGTATTCATTCAAGTGGTCCGTATATCTCTTCGATAGCTTGTGCTAGATCATACGGTATATAACTAACAGCGATCTTAGAACTATCAGGCAAAGGGTTGAATTTCTCTAGCCATTCGATCGTTTCTTCCGAAAGCATGCTTTTGGGAATGGAATATTCATAATAATTGATCATTTCCTCTTTCTTGTTTGTGGTGCATGATGTGATCATTACGATCATAAGACACAATATAACTATTCTTTTCATATTACGTTGCAGATCCTTTCTCTTGCGATAAGCCATATGTTTTAAGATTCAACTGTCATCTGTTGAAGCTAATGCATATAAAACACGAGCAGTTTCAACTATTCGACTTTGCCGCTCTTGTATCGTGATGGAATATAACATATTATGATCACAGTTATCTCCTTCAATAATATGGTAAGGATAAAATCAAAACAAAACAATCTTTTAATTCAATTATCATGTGATACTATGGCAGATGGAGTTATAAAACATACATTATGATCTAAAAAAGCCTCTATCTTTTCGATAAAGGCTTTTGTTTTATTGTAGGTATTTTTCCATCTTGATATAAGGTATATTCGTAAAGCTCATCTCCTTTGATGCCTTGGTATAGCTGCATCTAGCAAATAGATCATAAGCACTCACGAAGACATCAGCGATGATATGATCATAGGAGCGATTGTAGTAGAAGTATTCGATCATCCTTAAGGTCATCGTCCCAATACCTTGACCTCGATATTCTTTCAAGATACCAAAGCGACTGATATCGATCGTCTTTTTATCTTCTTTGATGACACGGATATTACCGATATTCATGCCATTATATTCAATAAGAAAGTGATCAGCTCTGAGATTGATATTGTCATAGCCATCTCTTTCAGTATAAGGATCGATATGTAGTTCATCGATAAAGATGAGCTTACGTAAAGCCAAACACTTGATAAAGAGATTGGGATCATTTACCTTGATCAGACGGATATTCATTTTGTGACGATATCAAAGATCTCACTTGGGTCTTTGACGATATAGTCAGCGCCAGCTTCCTCTAATTCCTTTAGATCTCTAAAGCCCCAAAGGCAACCGATCGTCTTTAAACCAGTGTTTTTACCAGTAGCGATATCGACTTTAGTATCACCGACAAAGATCACATCTTCCTTTTTGATGCCCATCTCTTTTAAGATCATCAAAGCACCATCAGGTGCTGGTTTTGCTGGTACACCATCGATCTGACCAACGACCTTTTTGAAGGTGATATCAGAAAAGAGATGTTTGATAAGTGAATGGGTATAGTCATCACGCTTGTTGGAATTGACTCCGATCATGATATTAGCTTCATTGAGCCTTCTTAATAATTCCTTGATCCCATCATAAGGATGTGACTTATCCATATAGTGTTTATCATAATTTTCGACAAAACCAGCATAGGCCTTATCGACTTCTTCTTCACTTACACCTTCTGGTAGTGCTCTTTCACAGAGCTTTCTAAAGCCATTGCCGACCATTTGTTTGTATTCAGCTAGGTCATATGTCGGATAACCTAAGCTTTCTAAAGCGAGATTAGTACTAAGACCGATATCATCGATCGTATCGATCAGTGTACCATCGAGGTCAAAGATGATCCCTTTAAGCATTCTTTTGCAGTTCCTTTCTTGTATCTGTCATTTTTTGGTTTAATTCTGTTTCGATCTTGCGCAGTTCAACTTGGGCTTCAGCGCGTTTAGCTCTTCCTTCCTCTTGGATGCGTTTGACTTCATCTAAGGTCTCGATGAGCTTAGCGTTGGTCTCTTTTAAGGTCTCGATATCGACGATACCACGTTCAGTCTCCTTAGCTGTTTCGATCGTTGCGCTCTTGAGCATGTCAGCATTTTGTTTTAGGAGCTTGTTGGTCATCTCAGTGACTTCATTTTGCGCCTTGATCGCTTCTTGTGAGTGGGATACACCCATTGCGATGACCATCTGTGACTTCCAGAGTGGGATCGTATTGACTAAGGTCGATTGGATCTTTTCGACCATCATCGTGTCGTTATTTTGGACAAGCCTGATCTGTGGTGCCATCTGGATCGAAATGACTCTTGTGAGCTCTAGATCATGTAATTTCTTTTCAAAGCGGTTGATCGCATTCTCAAGGTCATTCAATGCTTGACCATCTTCAGGAAGACCACTAGCTTGGGCTTTGTTTCTAAGAGTGACTAGTTCATTGTTTTTGACATCTTCAAGCTTCTTTTGACCAGCTAAGATATACATCGATATCTCTTTATAGTTGATGAGGTTTTTTTCATATAGTTGGTCTAATAGAGCGATGTCTTTCATCAAAGTGATTTGATGATCCTCTAGGGCATTAGCGATCTTTTCGACGTTGTCACTGGCTTTATCGTATTTTACCTTTAGATTAGCTACTTTATTAGCGCCCTTTTTAAAGAAGGATAAGATCCCTGATTCTTTTTCTTCGATCTCAAAGCCTTTTAGTTCGCCGATGAGTTCACTGATCATATCACCGATATCACCAAGGTCTTTAGTCTTGACGCTCTTTAGGGCGTTCTCGGAAAAATCAGCCATCTTGTTTTGGGCAGTGGAGCCATATTGTAAGATCGTATTGGTTTCCATGATATCGATCTTCTTGGCAAATTCATCGACCATCTTCTCTTCTTCAGGTGAGAGTTTGGTCTTTTTGATATCTTCAGTCGTAACGACTTTAGCCTCTTCTTCTTTGACCTCTTCTTGGACAGGTCCATTATCTAGCGTTAGCTGTATCGCTTGTTTTTCTTCTTGCATGTCACATACCTCTTTTTCTCTTTCCCTATTTTATCATAGGTCACTTTGATTATAATTGGTTATATGGAAATTTATAACTTTAAAGAAGAAAAGTCTTCATTATATGATATCGATGCCAAGATACTTGCGATCTTGCCTTTTGTGGTCTTAGTGTTATTTAGGTTTATAAGGACCGTGATCTTTTTATTCAACAGTGGTTATCTTGCTGAATATGGTTTTATCGATCGATTGAGTGCTTATCTATCGATCTATATCAATTGGTGGGAGCTGCTTATCGCGATCATCCCGGTCTTTTTGATCATCTTAGAGAAGAGATCAAAGAAGGTCATCTACTATAACTTCCAGTATTTGATCATCAACTTATTCATCCCTCTTATCTATGTGACTATCGTCATGATCATCTTTATGATCTTAGGGATAGCTCAAGTATCATGGGTCACCAGTATCATCTATATGTATGGGGCGATGATGCTTTATGGGATGTATGCGATCTTTATGACGATCATGAGTTTTTATATCATCTACTGTGGTTGGCATGATCGGACTACTAATTTATCCCTTATCTCATCTATATCAAAAAGGCTAGCTAAACTATGAGAAAGATAATGATCATTTTATTGTGTCTTATCCTTGTGGGTTGTGATGAAAAGACAGTCTATGTCGATATGCTCACCTATGATATCGATATGAGTGGCTATATAGCTATGAAGGATATAAAAGATGACCACTTTGTCGGCATCATGCCAGAAGAGATGCTGGAAGCGAAAGACGAAGGAGGATCAGGGATCTTCTATATGGGCAATATCGATTGTGTCCATTGTCAAAATATCGTCGGTATCTTAGAAGAAGTAGCTACCGATATGGATATGACCATCAACTATATCAATACCGCCAATGATATATCGCCAGTCAAAGAAGAGCTAATATCTACATTCTATGATCATCTACCCGAAGATGAAAATGGTGAAAAAGAGATCCGACTACCTTTAGTCACCTGTATCAAAAATGGCAAAGTGCTAGATACTTTGATCGGTGAAAAGGACTACGATACATATCGAGCCCTATTTGAACTTCTAGTTTAAAATTCATTATTCTCTTAACAAGCCTTTTTCAGTATAATACTAGTGTTAAAAAGGGGAATATATATGGGTCTATTTTCACATGATGCAAGGTTATTCAAATTCGATGTCTTACGCTACGTATCTAAACTAGCATATGACAAAGAAGAGATCACTGATGAGAAATTACAAGCTTTCTATAAGCAATTAGTGCCAAATGGCAAAGCGCATTTCCGTTGTTGTATATATAAGGAAAGAGAAGTATTAAGACAAAGAGGACGTTTAGTCTGTGGCAAGATGGCCAATGATGAGACAGAAGTAAACATGCGTCAAGTCGTCCAGGTCATCGAAGCAGCTTGTGATGGTTGTAGTATCAAAAAGATCCACGTCACTGACAACTGCCGCAAGTGTATGGCTAAAGCCTGCCGCAGCGCATGTAAGTTTGGGGCGATGGAGATCGGTCCAGAAAAGGCGACGATCGACTATGACAAGTGTGTTGAATGTGGTGCTTGTGCAAGAGCTTGTCCATATAGTGCGATCGTCATGACACAAAGGCCATGTAAAGCAGCATGTCCAGTCGATGCGATCTCATGGAATGAGAATGATATCGCCGTTATCGATGAAAAGAAGTGTATCAACTGTGGTCGTTGTGTATCGGCATGTCCATTTGGCGCCATCGAAGATATCTCTTGGATCGTGCCGGTCATCCAAGATATCGTCGCTGGTAAGAAGGTATATGCCATCGTTGCACCATCGATCCAAGGACAATTTGACAACGTCTTATTGACCCAGATCAAAGCTGGTATCAAAGAGCTTGGCTTTGCGGATGTCTTTGAAGCAGCCTTAGGTGCTGATGTCGTCGCAAAGGAAGAATATGCGGAATTAAAGAAACACAAGGAAGAAGGTATCCCAATGACAACTTCTTGTTGTCCAGCCTTTGTCAATATGGCTAAGATCCACTTTCCAACCGTTTATGAGAAAAACGTCTCGACGATGGTCAGTCCGATGATGGCTAGAGCTGCGATCTTAAAGAAGGAAGATCCTGATTCAGTGATCGTCTTTATCGGTCCATGTATCGCTAAAAAACAAGAAGCCATGGAAGAGCATACCAATATCGACTATGTCATCACCTTTGAAGAGCTAGCCGCGATGTTTATCTCACAAAAGATCTACCTCAAGGATTACGCTGATGACAACGATGAATGGGAAGCATCGATCTATGGCCGAAACTTTGCCCAAGGTGGTGGTGTATCTAAAGCGGTCATCCAAGCGGCAAGTGAAGCTGGAGAAGAAGGGGTCACGGCATACTACGCTGATGGTGCCTTTGAATGTAAGAAACAACTCATGCTGATGAAGCTTGGTAAATTCACCTATGATATCTTAGAGGGTATGTGTTGTGATGGTGGTTGTATCGGTGGTCCATCAACGATCAGTGATGCCTTTGAAGTAAGGAAGCGCATGAACAAGGAAAACGAAAAACATGTGCTCAAAATCAATGAAGCATTGCTCAAAAGCGATATCGATACATCCAAGTATCATATCCACCGCGATAAGTAATAACAAAGTGTCATCCTCTATCTTAGATGATGACACTTTTTAAATATGCTAAAATATGGCGATGAAAACCGAGAAGAATATCGTCGGTCTATTAGCGCATGTGGATGCTGGTAAGACGACTTTAAGTGAAGCTTTACTATATATGACAAGTTCGATCACTAAATTAGGTCGTGTCGATCAAAAGACCAGTTTATTAGATAATGATCCGATCGAAAGGAAAAGAGGGATCACGATCTTCAATAAGGAAGCGCGTTTTGATACTAGTGATCATTCCTATATCATTGAAGATACACCAGGGCATATCGATTTTTCGATGGAGATGGAAAGGGTATTACCGATATTAGATATGGTGATCTTATTAGTCGATGTGTCCAGTGATATCAAAGCCTATACTAAAAGGCTATTTTCTCTTTTAAAGGCCTATGATATACCGACGATCATCTTTTTGAATAAATTTGATCTAGCCTATACGACAAAAGAAGACATCTATAAAAAGGTCAAAGAAGAGCTAAGTGATGCGATAATTGACTTCACTAGTGATGAAGATAAGATAAAAGAAGATATCGCGACTTTAGATGAGATGCTATTTGATAAGTACTTAAATGGTGTCACGATAACTAAAGATGATATCAAAAGATCATTTATAAATAGGAAGTTCTTTCCCTGTATCCATGGTTCAGCCCTAAAGCATACCAATATCCAAAGACTATTAGATACTCTAGACTACTTATATATCGATAAGGAATATCCTGATGACTTTAAGGCTTATGTCTATCGGATAAGCTATGATAAAAGAAAAGAGATGCTGACAGCTATCAAGATAAATGGTGGCATATTAAAGGTCAAAGACAAGATCTTAAATGACAAGGTCGATGAGATAAGGGTTTATAATGGGCCAGAATATAAAGCCTTAAATGAAGCTAAAGCCGGTGATTTAGTGACTTTAAAAGGTCCTAATACACTTCTTATCGGTGAATATATCAATGATGATCAAAAAGATAAGGCTAAAGTAATGGTACCTTATTTAGACCGTGAGATATCTAGTCCTAATACCGATAAGGCCATCCTTTATAAGCGTCTATTAGCTATGCAAAAGGAAGACCCTTTATTGAATGTAAGAAGCGATGATGACCGTATAACGGTCTCCCTTATGGGTGATATCCAAATGGAAGTCTTAACGACTAAATTAAAAGAAGAAGGGATCGATGTATCCTTTAGTGATAGTAAGGTCACCTACAAAGAGACGATCACAAGACAGAGCTATGGTATCGGTCACTATGAACCTTTAAGGCATTATTGTGAGGTCCATCTAAAGGTCAGACCATTAAAAAGAGGACAAGGAAAAAGTGTCATCGATCCAAATAAGATCGGGGGCAATCACTTTGAGGTCATAAGCGAATATCTGACTAGTAAGACGATCAAAGGTGTACTAATTGGGGCGGAAGTCATCGATATCGAGATCGCGATATTAGCTATAAAGACTTCATTAAGTCATACTACTAATGATGATATCAGAAAGGCCTGTGACTTTGCGCTTCGTAATGCCCTATTAGATAATGAGATGATATTACTTGAACCTTATGAGCGCTTTAGGATCAAGGTCGATACTAGTGATCTATCTAGCGTCATATATAATATCGAAAAGCTAGGGGGAACATATAAAGTCAGTGATGATATAAGTGGCACGATGAGTGCCATCGATATCCAAGAGCTCATGAAGACCGATGTGATAAAACGCAAAAACATCTATATCGAGCATAGCTTTGATGGTTATGATATCGCTAAAAATATGGATATGATCATAAATGAAAAAGGCTATGATCCATATAATGATCCTGATGAGATGAGTGGCTCGATCTTCTTTAAAAATGGGGCTGGTTATTATGTCGATCTTGATGACACCTATGAGCTTGCCCATATCAAGCCTTTGATCGATCATAAAGAGACGACGACCTATAGTTATAATCGTCTAAAGATCGATGATGAAGAGGTCAAAAGGGTCTTTGAAAGGTCAAATCCAAAAAAGAAGGATCCTTATATCAGAAAAACCAAGAAGGAAGATAGTAAGTATGTTTCTAAGGAAGTAAAGAAACCACCGCTTTATATCGTCGATGGTTATAATGCCTTATATACGCAAAAGAAAGATCCCGATATGAATGGTGACATTGAATGGTTACTAGATGAACTTAGCTACTATCAAAGCATGAAAAACGTCACCATGTGGGTAGTATTTGATGCCTATAAAGTCGATAATCCATCTAATAAAGGTCATGATCTAAAGGTCATCTATACTGATAAAGATGAGACAGCTGATGCCTATATCCAAAGGATGGTCCGTGAATTAAAAGATCAGTATAGTATCACAGTCGTCACATCGGATAAATTGATCCAAGTTGCGATCTTCTCTTTTGGTGCTTATCGTAAATCATCAAGGGCACTATTTGATGAGATAAGAAGGATGAAGGAAGATCATCCGATCCAAAATACCAAGACCAAGAATACCCCATTAAAAGACCTCTTAAAAGATATCGATGTCGATGATGAGTGATACTCGATATTCGAAAAATCCTAAACAAATCATTCGAATTATTCAAAATAGACAATACAAAGATAATGATGATAGTGAATATAAATAACTAATTCACATAGAGTTCATTATTATCACACAAAAATCACATAATTGCTTGCGATAATATAGATGTAAAAATAGATGCGTTCTCACTTATCGCATTATAAACGTTCTCTCCACCAAGATACAGGCCTTTATAATCTGTATCTTTTTTATTATAATGGCCACATGATCAAGGCAGTATTATTTGATTTAGATGGTGTCCTTATCGATTCAGAACACCTATCACAAAAGATATATGAAGAATTTATCCAAGAGTTTCATTATGATATCCCTGTAGAAAGGTTTTATCTTTTGATCGGCTCCCATAAAAGATGGGATCCTTTTAGAAAGGTCATCGAAGGTTATGATATCGGTCTAACACCAGAGGAGTTTGAAGAGAAGATCGTCAAATATCGCTTAGATAAATTTAATGCGTATGATATCAGTACTTTAGGATTCAAGGATGCGAAAGAGACCCTTTTATATCTAAAAGAAAAGGGGATCAAGACGGCTGTCGCTTCTAGCTCTAGTATCGACTATGTGGAAAGGATGCTGGTGGCAAATGGTATCGATCATCTATTTGATCTAAAGACCACCGGTGATGATTTTAAAAGGCCAAAACCTGAACCTGATATCTATCTCTATTGCAAGGACAAACTAAATGTCGATATCGATGAATGTCTAGTAGTTGAAGATTCACCTTTAGGGATCAAAGCAGGTAAGAACGCTAAGATGAAGGTCATCGCTAAAAGAGATGACACCTTTGGTTTTGATCAAAGTGAAGCGGACTTCTTTATCAATGATCTAAGTGAATTAAAGAGGATCTTAAGATGATCAGAAAGGCTAAGATCGAAGAATTAGAAGAGATCAAAGAGATATTTGAAGAAGCTAAGAAGATCATGCGCCAGGATGGTAATATGCTGCAATGGAATGATGGCTATCCACAAGATGAAGTACTAATAAGCGACATCGATAAAGGTCAACTATATGTGATCGAAGATGGAGAGATCAATGCTTGTTTTGTCTTACAACTTGGTGAAGATCCGACATATAAAGTTATCGATGGCAAATGGCAAAGCGATAGCCCTTATATAACGATCCATCGGATCGCTAAAAGAAGTGGTAAGCATATCTTTGATCAAATGTTTTCTTATGTCAAAGAAAGATATGATCATATTCGTATCGATACCCATAAAGACAATAAGATCATGCAACATCTATTAGCGATACATGGATTCAAATATTGTGGCATCATCTACCTATTAGATGGTGATCCAAGACTTGCTTATGAATATATCAAGAGATACTAAATGACTTAGAATTAAGGTATACTTTAGATATATACATAGCGAGGGACAATATGAAAAGACATTGGATAATGATCGTTTTAGTCATCCTTATGTTGGCTGGCTGTAGTAGAGAATTAAATGTCATCGCAAATGATGATATCGTTATCGAATATGGTGATGATCTAAGCGATGATGTAGTTATAGCTCAAGGTTCGGATGAAATCAGTATCAAGGATATCCAAGGTTTTGATAATATGGCTGTTGGCAAACAAACAGTCACTATCACCTTTACTGATGGTGAGATAGATAAAGAAATTGATGTCTATCTTGAAGTTAAAGATACTAAAGGTCCTGAGATCAAGATAAAAGAAGATAAGATCGAGATCGAAGAGGGAAATGATATCGATCTTATCGCTAATGTATCATGTCGTGATGAAGTAGATGGTGATATCAAATATCATGAAGAAAAGATCACTAAGGATGGTTTTAATATCGACTTAACAGACTTTGACAAAGATATACCAGGTACATATGAGATAAAGGTCATCGCTTATGATAGAAATGGTAATCAAGATGAAGGATCTTTTGAAGTGACGGTACTAGAAAAGCCTGAACCAATTATCGAAACGCCTATCAAAGAAACGACAAAAGCCCCAGAACAAGCACCTACACCAAGCCTAGAGCCAGTCGTATCTGATTCACCGATCGTCAAGGCAGCCTTAGCGGAAGTCGGTGGCCATAATAATTGTAGTGGTCTAGCTGAGATCGCCATCAATGCCGTTGGTAAAAGCGCATGGACCACTGATCGGATCGATGTGGATGGTGGTTATTATACGATGTCTAAACTATCACCAGAGAACTTTGTTGAATTAGGTCAAAGTATTAATATCAGTGATATGCGTCCTGGTGATATCTTATATTACGCTGATGGTGGGGCTGGTGTATCGCATGTTGCGGTATATATCGGCAATGATGAAGCAGTCCATGGTGGTTGGATGGGGGATAATACCGTCGTTGAGACGATCGATATCGGTAGTGGAGTCACTGGTGTTTATCGTTTTGATTAAAAAAAGATATCAGTTTCCTGATATCAAAAGATAAAGCTTACTATTAGATTGATGATGCCACAGGCGACCATCACTAAGATCGGATTGAATTTAAACTTCCTCAAACAGAAGAAAGCTAAGATGAAGATCACGATCGAAGTGATACTGATGCCATACATCATGACTTCACCAGTACTTACCGCCGTTATAAGCATCGCGATACCAGCTGATGCGATAAGGGCCACGACGGCTGGTCTAAGACATGATAAGATCGAATCAAGACCTTTGGCGCTCTTGTATTTGCGATAGATATAAGCGAGTAGTGATACGATGAAGATCGAAGGTAAGATGACACCGATCGTAGCGATCACCGCTCCTGGAAGCCCGGCGATCCTGATCCCGACGAAGGTCGCTGAATTGACAGCGATCGGACCTGGAGTCATCTCAGCAATGGTCACAAGATCAGTGAATTCGCTCATCGATAGCCAATTGTGGATCTCAACGGTCTGTGTTTGGATCAAAGGTATCGCAGCATAGCCACCACCGATCGAGAAGAGACCGATCTGGATAAATGACCATAATAACTCTAGGTATATCATTCGATCACCTCCCTTTTGACTTTATCATAGATGATCTTGATGATACCGATGAGGGCACATGATAAGATCGTGATGATGACATTCACATTGAAGACCATATCGGCGATAAAAGCACCGACGATGATAAGGATAAACAGGATATTCTTCTGTTTGACGACATTGATACCAAGGTCGATCGAAACACTTAAGATCACCGCTGCAACACCGATCTGCATCCCTTCAAGGACTAATTTGACGATCGGATTGGTGATAAAGATGTCATAGATGAAAGAGATGATACTGATGATGATCATCGGTGGTAGGATAGTTGCCAGTACTGCCACTAGCATCCCGATCAAACCACACACTTTCCACCCAACTAATATCGCCGCATTGACCGCGATCGCACCAGGTGAAGATTGCGCTAATGCTGCATAATCAAGCATCTCTTCATCGCTTATCCACTTTAATTCATCAACAAACTTCTTCTTCATGAAGGTCACGATAACAAAGCCACCTCCGAAGGTAAAAGCGCTGATGTAGAAACACGTAACGAATAACTTCCCTAACTTTTTGATGTCCATGCATGATATATTATTACATTATTTGACAAAAAGGTGTTAAATCTTTATCATTATATAGCGATTTATTGAAAGGAGCCGTATAAAATGAAAAGAACATATCAACCTAGTAAGCGTAAACACCAAAAAACTTGTGGTTTTAGAGCTCGTATGAAAACAGCTGGTGGCCGTAAAGTACTAGCAAGAAGACGCCAAAAAGGCAGAAAGGTATTGTCAGCTTAATAAGTCACTTCGGTGACTTTTTTATTAAAGCCATGAAAAAAGCTTATCGTGTTCGTAAAAACGAAGAATTCACTAGGATCATCACCAAGAAGCATTCCAAGGCTTCAAGGTGTTTTGTCGTATACTATGACCTTAAAAAAGAGGACCATACAAGAGTAGGTATCAGTGTATCTAAAAAGCTCGGCAATGCGGTCGTCAGGAATAAACTGAAACGACAACTCAGGGAGATGGTCCGGATGGTGATCGACTTTGATGATAGTGCACTTGACTACATCATCATCATCAAACAGGGATTTCTCGATAATAGCTTTGGTGACAATAAAAAAGACTTGGAAAAGACTATAAAAGCTTGTAAAATTGTTTAGTGTTTTAAAAGGAAAGAAAAGATGAATAAAAAGAAAGTTCTATTATTACTGGCGATCTTAGTATTGCTGGTCACGATGAGTGGTTGTTCGATACCACGAGAAAACGATTTAAATGTCCTCTTCGCATTAGATGAAGTAGAAGGTATCAAGAATACCGTCCTTACATCCTTTAGCGAAGTATGGGATAAAGAAGGTTTCTTCTCAGCGATCTTCATCTATCCGATCTCTCAGTTTATCAACTGGTTAACACCATATACCAATGTCGGTGTCGCGATCTTACTTGTCACTTTGACGATCAATGGTGTCTTATTACTTGTGACTTTCAAGCAGAATGTCGCGATGCAGAGGATGCAACAGATCCAACCAGAAGTTGAAAGGATCCAAAGGAAATACGAAGGTAAGACCGACCAAGCATCACAGCTCAGGATGTCGACCGAGATCCAAAGACTATACAAGAAGTACAATGTCAATCCATTTGGTTCATTAGTTGTCACCTTTATCCAATTCCCGATCATCATCGCGATGTATCAAGCTGTCCAAAGGGCTTATGCCGTAGCTTATGGTACGTTCATGGGTGTATCACTTGAGCTGACACCGATCGAAGGTATCCAATCGGGTGAATGGGTATATATCTTATTCTTTGCGGTCATGTTAGTGTTCCAGGTGGCTAGTATGTTACTACCACAGTGGTTAAATAAGCGCAGAGCGAAGAAAGAAGCTGAACTACATCATCGTCCTTATAAAGAGACTAAGAATCCAATGATGTCATCGATGTATATCATGATGGCAGTCATCCTCATATTAGCCCTCATGTGGCCAACAGCGATGTCATTCTATTGGATCATCTCAAGTGCGATCAGTATCGTGAAGACATTACTCATCCAATACATCATGGATCGCTCTAAAAAGAAGGAGGAAGCTACACTATGAAGAAGTACACAGGAAAGACATTAGATGAGGTCTTACAAGAGATCGCTAGTGCACAGGGGTGTGAAAAAGAGGATATCAAATACAATGTCCTAGAAGAATCAAAACACCTATTCGGTATCGGTAATTCGATCACGATCGAAGCCTATACTAAACAAGATATCAAAGAGTTCATCTTCGATTATCTAGGTGGTTACTTCAGTGAATTGAATCAAGGTGTATCCATTGAGATCATCACTCGTGATGAAGGTGGATTCAAGGTCATCTTAGAAGGTGAGAATAATGCCATCCTCATCGGTAAAGGTGGTCAAACACTAAAGGCGATCTCCACGGTCTTAAGGGCAGCAGTCAATACGGAATTCAAAGAGAGGATCGATGTCCTAGTCGATGTCGGTCACTACAGAGAAGACCGTTATCGCAAGGTCAAAAGGATCGCGATGCGCGTAGCTAAAGAAGTCCAAAAGACCCATATCGATGTTGCCTTAGATCCTATGAGCAATGATGAACGTAAAGTCATTCATGAATATCTCAAAGGCATGAAAAACATCAAGACGGAGTCTGAAGGCGAAGGCAAAGAAAGACGCTTAGTCATCAAATACAACGAAGAATAGGGCAATGTCCCTATTTTTTTATCTGTGCTATACTTATTTTATGAGATATGATGCGATCGTACTTGCCTATGGGCAAGGAAAAAGGATGGGTCTTGATTATAATAAGGTCCTATATAAGGTTGATGATAAGACCGTCTTAGATAAAGCATTAGACCCTTTTAAAGAAGATGATGATTGTCAAAAGATCATTGTCGTCTTAGAAGAGAAAGCCCGTCATTTGATAAGCCAGGATCAAAAGATCATCTTTTGTGATGGTGGTGATGAACGATACAAGAGCGTGTATGAAGCTCTTAAATATGTCAAAGAAGACTATGTCATGATCCATGATGGAGCTAGACCTGATATATATATCGAAGACCTTATCAATATCAAAGAAGCTCTAAAGGAAGATGACGCGTGTCTATTAGCCAGTAAAGTAAAAGATACCGTCAAAAAGGTCAAAGACGGTTATATCGAAAAGACCATCGATCGCAGTGACCTATATCTAGCTAAAACACCACAAGCTTTCAAGGCTGATATCATCAAAGACGCTTATGACAAAGCGATCAAAAGCAGTGATATATATACCGATGATACCCAGGTATTAAATGCCTTTTATGACATCAAGATCAAGGTCGTTGAAAGTCATGGCTTAAATAATAAGATCACCTATAAAGAGGATCTAAGATACCTATGAAAAGAGTCATCATCATCGGTTGTCCTGGTAGTGGTAAAAGTACCTTTTCTTTGAAGTTATCAAAGCTTTTGGATATCCCGATATATCATTTAGACAACATATATTGGAAAGCGGATAAGACCACGATCACAAGAGATGAGTTTGATCAAAGATTAGATGAGATATTAGCTAAAGATATTTGGATCATCGATGGAAATTATCTAAGGACGATGGAAACAAGGATCAAGGAAGCTGATACGGTCTATTTCCTTGATATCGATACTAAGACTTGTCTTGATAGTATAAATGAGCGTATCGGTAAAAAGCGCGTCGATATGCCTTGGATCGAAGATGAGCTAGATCAAGAATTAGTCGATCAAGTCAAAGCTTTTGATAAAGTCGAAAGACCTAAGATCATCGCTTTACTTACCAAATACGACGATAAAGATATCCACATTTTTAGAGATCGCGATGAATTAAATGCTTATTTAGAAAACTTTAGTTAGGAATTTTAGATATTTGGCCCTTATATAGATATGTGAAGTGTCCAAGGTGTTCAAATACCGATCCTAACTATTTTTATAAAGGGTCAAGAGGTTATTATTGTCGTAAGTGCATAGCTTTTAAAAGAGTTTTGATCAAAGAAGAGATCGAACCTGAACCATATACGATAAGCGGTGATGGGGAATATCAATTAGCTTTTGAACTTACGCCTTTTCAAAAGGAAGTCGTCAAAGATCTGATCACCTCGGTCAAAGAAACAGATGTCCTACTTTATACCATAACCGGCGCTGGTAAGGGAGATCTTGTGATCCCACTTATCAGTGAATATCTAAAAGAGAAGAAAAGGGTCTGTTATGCGATCAGCCGTAGAGAAGTGGTCATCGAATTAGCTGAGCGCTATAAAAGGGCTTTTAAAGGCAGTAAGGTCGTCAAGGTTTGCGAAGGATATACCGATGAATTATATGGTGATCTTATCGTCTGTACGACACATCAACTATATCGCTACTTAAAGCTATTTGATCTTATCATCTTAGATGAAGTCGATGCCTTTCCCTTTCGTGGTGATGAAGTACTAAACAATATCGCCTTAAATGCATTGAATAGTGATGGTAAGATCGTCTATTCAACAGCCACTATCGATGAAGAGATCGAAAAGCTGATGAATAAAAGACCACTAAGGGTCTTGCGTTTAGACCGAAGACCACATGGTAAACCACTAGTAAGACCTAAGGTCATCGTTGGACCAGATGTCATATTGTATATGGTACTAGTCTATATCATGTATAAGGAAAAGAAACAGGTGATCATCTTCGTTGAATCGATCAGATCATGTAAGAAGTTGTATCACATCTTAAAGCTCTTTTTCTCGGTGACTTTAGTCTATAGCTCTTTAGAGGAAAGGAATATCAATATCCAAGCCTTTAAAGCTAAGAAGTATCAATTCATCATTGCGACATCAGTCTTAGAAAGAGGGATCACGATCGAAGGGGTCGATATCGTGATCTTCAAACGCTTTGATAAGATCTTCAATAAAGCCGCGATCATCCAGATGGCTGGAAGGGCAGGAAGATCATTTAAAGACCCCTATGGTAAGGTCTATATCTTGACTAAGGATAATGATAAAGAGATCAAAGGAGCTTTAAAGGAGATCGATGATGCGAACAAGGTGTATCTATTGTGACGAAAAGTATGACTACAATAATAGTCTTATCGACATGTATCTAAGTGATGATATGTTGTGTACTAAATGTCGTAGTGAACTTATCATCAAAAGGAAAAGGACCAAGCTTGATGGTTTAAAAGTCACATCTTACTATCCTTATGAAGGACTGATAAAGGATCTATTATTACAGTACAAGGAATGCTTTGATGAAGCCTTGTGCGATGTCTTTTTTCATCATATCAAAGATGAGATAAGGTTTTTGTATCATGGCTATACACTGATCCCATGTCCTAGTTCTAGGTCAAAAAAAGAAAGAAGAGGCTTTGATCATATGGTCACGATGTGTGGATGTTTAAAGATGCCGATCTTAGATTGCCTATATATGCAAGATGATATATCACAAGTAAATAAAGACCAAAGAAAACGCAAGCGGATGATCGATAATATAAAGGTCAAAGAAGATATAGTGATACCTGATAAGATCTTATTAGTCGACGATGTGATCACCACAGGGTCAACATTACTAGGAGCTTATAAAGCACTAGGTAAAGATAAACTTAAAGCCATCACTTTATGTTTTGTGAACAAAGACGCTCATTCAGACAAATTTCAGTTATAATTAAGGTGTAATATCTAACATCCAACCACTATAGATATTCAATTCAGATATATGAGGAGCGATACTATGGAAGGAACAGTAAAGAGCTTTAACCATAAGCGAGGCTATGGCTTTATCGATCATGACGGCCAAGATGTCTTTTTTCATTATAGTGATCTTGTGATGGAGGGATATCGCAAGATCAGACCGAATAAAAAGGTGACTTTCGATATCATCGAAACAGATAACGGACTTAGAGCGACAAATATAAAAGTCGTCAAGTGATCTATATGTGGTATAATAACCACGTTTATTAAAAAGGAGGTCACAAATGGGCTTTATTTCTAACTTATTCAACCCCGATAAGAAGATCTTACAAGAGGTCGAAAAAGCAGTAAAACCAGTTGAATCATACTCTAAAGAGATGGAAGCATTAAGCGATGAAGAGCTTAAAGCGAAGACCACAGAATTCAAAGAACGTTTAGCTAAGGGTGAGACCTTAGATGACATCATGTGTGAGGCCTTTGCGGTCGCAAGGGAAGCAGCGCGCAGGGTCATCGGCGAATATCCTTATTTTTGTCAATTAGAAGGTGCTTGTGTCTTACACCGTGGCGATATCGCCGAGATGAAGACCGGTGAAGGTAAGACCCTTACCAGTGTCATGGCGGTATATCTCAATGCCTTAGAGGGCAAAGGTGTACATGTCATCACCGTCAATGAATACTTGGCTAGCCGTGATGCGGAGTGGATGGGACAGATCCACCGTTTCTTAGGTTTGACTGTCGGTCTTAACCTAAGACAGCTTACACCAGCACAAAAAAGAGCGGCTTACAATTGTGATATAACCTATACGACAAACAGTGAAGTCGGTTTTGACTATCTTCGTGACAACATGGTCACAAGAGTTGAGGATAGAGTATTAAGAGAGCTCAATGTCGCTTTTGTCGATGAAGTCGACTCGATCTTGATCGATGAATCAAGGACGCCACTGATCATCTCCGGTGGTGAAAGAAAGACCGCTAATCTCTATCAGAACGCTGACCGTTTCGTCAAACGCCTTAAAGCGGATGAAGATTATCAGATCGATGTCAAAGACCGCAGTGTCCATTTAACAGAAGCTGGTATCGCTAAGGGTGAAAAAGCCTTTGGTATCGAAAATCTCTATGATGTCGAAAATACGAGCTTAGTCCACTATATCAATCAAGCTTTAAAGGCTAACTACATCATGAAGAAGGATGTCGAATATGTCGTTGAAGAAGGTGAAGTGGTCATCGTCGATCCTAATACCGGTCGTAAGATGCCAGGAAGAGAATACTCTGATGGTCTCCATCAAGCCTTACAAGCTAAGGAAGGCTTAAATATCCGTCAAGAATCAACCACTCTAGCGACGATCACCTATCAGAATTTCTTCCGTCTTTACAACAAGCTCGCTGGTATGACTGGTACAGCTAAGACTGAAGAAGAGGAATTCTTATCGATCTACAATATGCGCGTCGTTGAGATCCCAACAAATAGACCAGTCGCTCGTATCGACTATCCTGATCTCATCTTCGGCAATAAGAAGGCTAAATACGAGGCTTTGGTAAATGAAGTCGCGGAATTATACGAAAAAGGTCAACCGGTATTAGTCGGTACGATCGCCGTTGAAACATCAGAACTCATCTCTAAGATGCTCAAACAAAGACGCATCCGCCATGAGGTCTTGAATGCGAAAAACCATGCGCGTGAAGCGGATATCATCGCTAAAGCTGGTCAATTTAAAGCGGTCACCATCGCTACTAATATGGCTGGTCGTGGTACTGATATCAAGCTCAGTGATGAGACAAGGGCGCTAGGTGGCTTAGCGGTACTCGGTAGTGAACGCCATGAATCAAGGCGTATCGATAACCAGTTACGCGGTCGTTCAGGTCGTCAAGGTGACCCAGGTTTCTCGCGTTTCTATGTCTCTTTAGAAGATGATCTGATGGTCAGGTTCGGTAGTGACAGGATGCAGGGCATGTTTGATATGATGGGCACTGATGCGCCGATCGAAAACAAGATGATCACTAAATCGATCACCCAAGCGCAAAAGCGTGTTGAAGGTATCAACTTCGATATCCGTAAGACCTTATTAGATTACGATGATGTCCTTCGCCAACAACGTGAAACGATGTATGGACAGAGGAATTTCCTACTTGAGAATGATGATGTCCATGGTGTTATCGAAGAGATGTTCAAAAGGGTCATCCACAACCTCGTCTTAAATCACTCCACTAAAGATCACAATAAAGATGTGATCGATACTGAGTCACTGATAAATGCCCTAAAGTCGATGGGTCTAAATAGTGAGATCAAAAAAGAAGACCTTGAAGGTCTAAGTGTTGAAGAAGCCAGTGCTAAATGCAAGGATATCGCTTGGTCATACTACGAAGATAAGATCGCGCCGGTCAAAGCGCAGATCTTGCCAGCGGAAAAGACGATGGCCCTAAGGGTCATGGATAGGGCATGGATCAACCAGATCGATATCATGTCTAAGTTAAGAGAGGGTATCGGGTTAAGGTCTTATGCCCAAAACAATCCGCTTCAAGCATATGTCGAAGAAGGCTTTGCCCTCTTTGAAGAGATGATGAATACGATATCCGAGGAAACAGTCCGTTTCTGTCTCAATGTCAGGATCATCATCAAGGATAGAGAAGAAGATAAGGAGAAGTAGTCTTGGAATTATACGAGCTCAAACAAACACTAGAAGATAACCTACAAAAGCTCACCCAACTTGGTAATTCACTCGATCTCAATAAATTAAAGGAAGAGATCGATGAATTTGACCAAAGACAGGCTGATGAGCACTTTTGGGATGACCCTCAAAGCGCTCAACACTTGATCCGGGAAGCTAACACCAAAAAAGAGCTCTATGATGACTATTTCAAAAACGAAGCAGCGATCAAAGATCTTCTTGTCACCTGTGAAGAGCTCAATAAGACCTATGACGATGATATGTTTGCCCTGCTCAATGAAGAGTATGGTGATGTCTTAAAGAACTTTGAAGATTATGAGATCAAAGTACTACTGTCTAATGACTATGATCACTCTAATGCCATCTTAGAGATCCATCCGGGTGCTGGTGGTACCGAATCACAGGATTGGGCCCAGATGTTATATAGGATGTATCAAAGATATGCGGCTAAAAATGGCTTTAGCTTTGAAGTATTGGATTATCAAGATGGTGATGAAGCTGGTATGAAGTCATGCTCAGTGCTGATCAAGGGTGATCTAGCATATGGCTATCTAAAAGGGGAAACAGGTGTCCACCGCTTAGTCAGGATCTCACCATTTGACGCCTCAGGGAGAAGACATACGAGCTTTGCCTCGGTGGAGATCGTCCCCGAATTCAACAATGAGATCGAGATCAATATCGATGAGAAAGACATCGAAGTTGAGACCATGCGTTCAAGTGGCGCTGGCGGCCAACATATCAATAAGACCGACAGTGCCGTGAGGATCAAACATATCCCAACGGGTATCGTCGTCTTCTCGCAAACGGAAAGATCACAGATCATGAACCGTGAGCGCTGCATGAACATGCTCAAAAGTAAGCTATACCAAAGGGCGATCATCGAAAAGGAAAATCAGATGAAAGCCTTAAAGGGTGAACAGAAGTCCATTGAATGGGGATCACAGATAAGGTCCTATATCTTCTGTCCTTACACCCTAGTCAAAGACCATCGGACCAACTACGAAGAAGGCAATGTCGATAAGGTCATGGATGGTGATATCAGTGGTTTTATCTTCGCTTATTTAAAAAGCCAGATCGAATAGTCAATGTAAAGACCAGTCTATCGGATCAAGACCATTATTGATGAGATAGGCATTGGTCTTTTTAAAATGGCCACAACCAAAAAAGCCATTATAAGCGCTTAGTGGTGAAGGGTGAGCAGCTTCAAGGATCAGATGTTTACTATTTTTAAGATAGACCTTTTTTCCTTTGGCATTTCTACCCCAAAGGATAAAGACTAAAGGTCCTTCCTTTTGATCTAAGGCTTTGATCATCGTATCGGTGACCATATCCCAACCGATATCCTTATGGGAATTAGCTTTGTGCTCTTCTACCGTCAAGACGGTATTAAGCAAAAGGACGCCCTGTTTAGCCCAAGCGGTAAGGTCACCGGTATTTGGTATATCATAGCCATATTCATCCTTGATCTCTTTGTAGATATTGATCAGTGATGGTGGGATCTTCACACCTTTATCGACACTGAAAGCTAAGCCGGTCGCTTGACCTATCTCATGATAGGGGTCTTGGCCAAAGATGACGACTTTAGTGTCTTTATAAGAGGCCAAACGCAAAGCCCTGTAGAGGTCTTTGGCTTTAGGAAAGATGACCTTGGTCTTATAGGCTTCATCTAAAAAGTGACGTAAGTCTTGATACGCTTTAGATGTGAACACATCACTTAATACTTCATCCCAATCATTGCCGATGATCTTCATGGCTTTATTATAGACTATTTGCATAGATCATGGCTCTTTAGTTTAGGGGATGTTTGTTTTATAATAGCGAGGTGCAATTTAAAAAGATCGATGAAGCATTAGTTTGGATCATGCAAAGGCGTAAAGCCCAGGGCTTTGCGCATTTTTCAGAGGTCATCGAAGATCTAGGTCATCCAGAAAAGGACTTTAAACTGATCCATGTCGCTGGCACTAATGGCAAAGGTTCCTGTGTCACCTATATCAGGGATGGCTTGATGGCTTTAGGATATAAGGTCGGTACTTTACAATCACCTCATTATAAAACGCATCTTGATCGGATCCGGATCAATGGGGTCGATATCGATGAAAGGTCATTTTTAGATATCCTCAATGAAAAGGTCGACTTCTTTATCGATCATGACCTCAATATGTTTGAGATGGACTATCTCATCATGTGCGAATACTTCAAAAGGGAAAAGGTCGATCTTGTGATCACGGAAGTCGGGATGGGTGGAAGGCTTGATTCGACTAATGTCGTAAGACACCCTCTTTTAACCATCATCGTCACGATCGGTCATGACCATATGGAAGTACTAGGTGACACCTTAGAAGATATCACCTATGAGAAGTGTGGGATCATCAAGGATGAAAGTGCGGTCTTAGTCGGTGATCTAGATAGCGATCTAAAGGATATCGTCAAAGAAGAAGCTAAAAGGCATAACGCAAGATATATCGAGACTTTACCCTATATCGACCTATTAGATCGCTCCTTTATCTATCGTGATCATATATATGACCTCTATTCCTATGCCAAATACCAAAAGCACAATGCCTCAGTGGCTTTAGAGGCCCTATACTATCTTGATGAGATCGAGATGATCAAGATGGATGAAGACAAGATCTATGAAGCATTTAAAAAGACCATCTGGCAGGGGCGCTTTGAGATCATCAAAGAAGAGCCATTAGTCATCATTGATGGAGCTCATAATATCGAAGGGACCAAAGCCTTGATCTCTAGTCTCGCTGATATCGATCTACCAAAAGGGATCTTATTCAGTGCGATAAAAGGGAAGGAATATGATAAGATGTTAAGACTACTCAAAGATAACGCGGATGAAGTGGTCTTGACGACATTTGATAGTCCTAAAGGACTAATGGATATCGAAAAGGAAAGTACAGAACTAGATATCAAGGTGATCAAGGATATGAAGGAAGCCTATGACTACTTATATGGTCGTTATAGCTGTATCGTCGTCTGTGGTTCTCTATATTTCCTCAGTGCATTTAATGAAGTGGTGAAAGTATGAAAGATGAAATAGTGATCAAAGGGGCAAGGGTCAACAATCTAAAGAATATCGACTTAACGATACCCCGTAATAAGCTCGTCATCATGACGGGATTAAGTGGCAGTGGTAAGACATCACTGGCTTTTGACACGATCTACGCCGAAGGACAAAGGCGTTATGTCGAATCCTTGAGCTCTTATGCAAGGCAGTTTTTAGGTGGTCTTGAAAAGCCTGATGTCGATGAGATCAGCGGTCTATCACCAGCGATCTCGATCGACCAAAAGACCACTGGCAATAACCCAAGATCGACCGTTGGTACGGTCACTGAGATCTATGACTATTTGAGGTTACTATATGCAAGATGTGGGATACCTTATTGTCCTAATCACCATACGCCGATCGTCGCTCAGACCATCCCCCAGATGGTCAAAAGGATCATGGCGTTAGATGATGAGATGCGCCTTGAGATCTTAGCGCCGGTGGTCAGTAATAAAAAAGGGACCTTTAAAGATCTCTTTGATAAGTTGCGTAAAGATGGTTATATGCGTCTATATATCGATGGCGAGATGGTCATGATCGAAGATGTCAAACCACTAGAGAAGAATAAAAAGCACGATATTGAAGTCATCGTCGACCGTCTTAAAAAAAGACCAAATATCGAGACTAGATTATCGGACTCTTTAGAGACGGCATTACATCTAGCGGATGGGATCGCGATCTGTAAGACAAATGAAGAGAGGATCATCTTTTCCAGCAACTTCGCTTGTCCTGAATGTGGCTTCTCGATACCTAAACTTGAACCACGGCTTTTCTCTTTCAATGCGCCGCTTGGGGCATGTGATAAGTGTAATGGCCTTGGGATCACCGAAGAAGTAGATGATGACCTCTTATTTGTCGATAAAGAGCTATCGATCAATAAAGGGGCTTTAAGATACTACAAGAATATGGTCGGTACTGATCGTGTCGATTGGCAACGTTTTACTTTCCTATGTGATCACTATCATATCGACCGCGATAAACCGATCAAAGACTTTAGTAAAAAAGAGATGGATATCATCCTCTATGGTGCTAAAGAGCCGATCACTTATCTGATGGAGACAAGTGGTGGGACCAAATACGAAAAGACGGAGTTTATCGAAGGGGTCAAGGTGATGATCGACCGTCGTTATCGTTCAACCACTTCAAGCATGATGAAGGAATATCTTGGCACCTATATGCGTGAATCAGTATGTCCTAAGTGTCACGGGGCAAGGCTCAATGAGATGGCTTTAGCTGTCTATGTGGGTGATAAGAATATCTATGAGTTTACTAAGCTATCGATCACGGATGCCTATAAGTGGATATGTGATCTAAAGCTTGATAAGATGCGCGCTGAGATCGCCTTCCTCCTATTAAAGGATATCAAAGATCGCCTCAAGTTCTTGATCGATGTCGGTTTAGGTTATCTTACCTTAGATCGGATGGCGATGACACTATCAGGTGGCGAAGCGCAAAGGATAAGACTAGCCACCCAGATCGGTAGTGGCCTAACAGGTGTCCTATATGTCTTAGATGAGCCAAGTATCGGTCTTCACCAAAGAGACAATGCCAAACTCATCAGATCACTTAAGAATATGCGCGATCTTGGCAATACCCTGATCGTCGTTGAACATGATGAAGAGACGATGCTAGAGAGTGACTATATCGTCGATATCGGACCTGGTGCTGGTAAGGATGGTGGTGAGGTAGTAGCCTTTGGTACACCTGAAGAGGTGATGGCTAATGATAAGTCGATCACCGGTCAATACTTGTCACATAAAAAATATATCCCGATCCCTAATACAAGACGCAAAGGGAATGGCAAATATATCGAAGTATATGGCGCTAAAGAACACAATCTAAAAGATATCGACGTCAAGATACCTTTAGGGACCTTTACCTGTGTCACTGGTGTTTCGGGCAGTGGCAAAAGCACCTTAGTCAATGACATCATCACTAAAGCGATCCAAAAGAGCTTTGGTCGCGTTAAGATCCATCCAGGAGCTTATAAAAAGATCAGAGGTCTTATGAATATCGACAAGATCATCGAGATCTCGCAAGACCCGATTGGTCGTACACCGCGTTCAAATCCAGCGACCTATACCGGCGTCTTTGATGATATCAGGGAGCTATTTGCGATGACACCAGCCGCTAAAGAGCGAGGCTATGATAAGGGACGCTTTAGCTTCAATGTGCCAGGAGGAAGATGTGAGGCATGTCAGGGTGATGGCGTTAAGAAGATATCGATGCTTTTTGTGCCTGATGTCTATGTCGAGTGTGAAGAGTGTCATGGTCGAAGATATAATGACGAGACTTTACAAGTCACCTATAAAGGCAAGAATATCTACGATGTCTTAAAGATGAGTGTCAAAGAAGCGTTAGAGTTCTTCTATGCGATCCCAAAGATCAGAGACAAACTAAAGGTCATGTACGATGTCGGTCTTGGCTATATCGAATTAGGTCAAAGTGCAACGACCTTATCTGGTGGTGAAGCCCAAAGGGTCAAACTAGCCAGTGAACTACAGAAGAAAGCGACCGGTAAGACCTTATTTGTACTAGATGAGCCAACGACAGGTCTACATACCGATGATGTCAAAAAGCTCATTGATATCTTCCAGAAGATAGTGGATAATGGTGATACGGTACTAGTCATCGAGCATAACCTCGATATCATCAAATGTGCCGATCACATCATCGACCTTGGACCAGAGGGCGGTGATGGTGGAGGTCAAGTCTTAGTGACTGGCACACCGGAAGAAGTTAGTAAAGATCCTGATAGTTATACAGGCATCTATCTGAAGAAGGTATTGGAGGAAACCCATGAGCGATAATATCAACTACGATCGGAAAGTATTTGTCCGTGATCTCAAAGAGAAGTTCAACCTCACGCAACTCACCGGCAACGAAGAGAGCCTAGAGCGCTGGATCGTTGCCCCTGATATCAATAGACCAGGGCTAGAGTTAGCTGGCTATATGCGGATCAATGACTTAAAGCGGGTCACGATCATCGGGACCAAGGAATTAGAGTTCTTGAGTACAGTAGATCATGATACCCAATATGCCCGTTTTGGTATCATAACCGATGCCTATACGCCATGTATCATCATCACCAAGAACCAAGAAGTACCTGAGGCCCTATTACAGATCGCCCATGAACGTAACTTCCCAGTCTTCCACACCGATGAAGAGACACAGAGGATATCGGTCCAGATCATGTCATATCTCGATGAGAAGTTAGCACCATGTGAGGTTTTCCATGGGGTCATGATGAATATCTACGGTATCGGTGTCTTACTTAAAGGTGAAAGCGGGATCGGTAAATCCGAATTAGCTTTGGACCTTGTCAGACGGGGACATATGCTAGTGGCAGATGATTGTGTTGAGATATACAGGATCCACAATGATCTCACCTGTAAAGCCCCAGAATTATTAAAGAATATGCTTGAGATAAGAGGAGTCGGTGTCATCGATATGACAGCGGTATACGGTGCTGTCAGTTGTCTTGATACATCGAATCTCGATTTTGTCATCGAACTTAAACTATTCTCAAGCCATGAGAATATCGATCGCACAGGCTTAGGCGTCACCGAGACGATCGACATCATGGGCTTAATGAAGCCTTTGATCATCGTCCCAGTAAGAGAAGGTCGTTCCTTAGGTGTCATCATCGAAGCAGCGGTAGCCAATTTCCGTTTACTACAAAAAGGCACTGATAGCGCTAAGGAATTCCAAACACGCCTACAAGCCTTGATCGAAAAGAATGAAAAAGGAGCATTATGATCGAATTTTTCCCAACACATCAGATCTTCTTACAGATCGGTGACCTACGGATAACCTGGTATGCAGTATGCATCATCACTGGTGCCCTGATCGCCTATGTCATCAGTGGTCACAATTTCAAGAAGATCAAATATCCAGCCTTTTATATCGATGACCTTTTCTTTGGTGTCTTGGTCACTGGTATCTTAGGGGCAAGACTTTGGTTTTGTATCTTCTATGATCTAGGATACTTTATCCAAAATCCGCTTGAGATCATTGCGATCTGGGATGGTGGTTTAGCGATCCAGGGTGGTTTTATCGCCGCTTTAGGTTATGGCTTATACTATGCCCATAAACAGAATATCGATTTTCTAAGAGCAGCTGATCAGATCGTCCCAAGTGTCTTATTAGCCCAAGGTATCGGTCGATGGGGTAATTTCTTCAATCAGGAATGTTATGGATTTGAAGTATCACCATCTTACTTCGATGGTGCCCTTTCTTTCTTAAAGGAAGGGATGCATATCGGTGGTACCTATTATGAGCCGATGTTTTTCTATGAGAGCGTATTATGTATCATCGGTTTCTTTGTGATCGGGTTTTTATTAAAGAAGTTCCAAAACAAGCGTGGTGATCTTGTGTGGGCTTATCTCATGTGGTATGGTGTCATCCGTTTCTTTATCGAAGGACATCGTCAAGATTCACTAATGTTAGGGCCGATCAGGATGGCACAACTTACAAGTATCATCTATCTTGTGATCGGGTTATTAGGCTTCTTTGGTGTCTTAGATAAGTTATTCTTTAAAAAGAAGAAGCCGACGATCTTATTTGATCTTGATGGTACTTTACTGGATACAGAAAAAGGCATCATTGAGACTTACCGTTATCTCTTTATCAAATACAACCGTCGTGAGAAGTTCACTAAGGAAGTCGAGCTTGAGGTATTAGGACCATCATTACAGGATATCTTCAGCAAGTACTTCAGTGACTTAGATATGGATAACCTCTTAAAGGAATATCGTGATTATAATCGTCAGATCTTCAAAGAGTGCAATAAGCCGATGGAGCATGTCGAAACGACTTTAAAGATTTTGAAAGATGAAGGATACAAGATCGGTATCGTATCAACGAAGATGAAGGAAACGGTATTAGAAGATCTTAAAGTTTTTGACCTTGATGGTTATATCGATGATATCGTCGGGGCTGATGAAGTCAAAAAACAAAAGCCTGATCCTGAAGGGATCAATAAGATCTTGCTCAAAAACAAGTGGACAAGAGATCAGCTCATCTATGTCGGTGATAGTGTCACTGATATCGAAGCTGGTAAAGCTAGTGGTGCTTATACAATTGGCTATATCTTCAATAAAGCGAGGATCGATGATCTAAAGGAAGCTAATGCCAATAACTACATCGATGACCTAGACAAGATCTTAGATATCGTCAAAGAAAAGCACAACTTTACATTTGATCTATCATAAGGCGCAGTTAGCGCCTTTTTGAGTGGGGCAATTTCCCTGGCTAAATAAAAAGCCATCTCATATAAGATGACTTATTCACTCTGTAGTTCTTCTTTTGATTTAAGTAAGCTCTTAAAGGCGATGACCATAAAGGATATGATAGCTATCCAGATCGTGACATCAGTAGCAGTGTAGCTATTGAAGAAGTAAGCTAGCGCGCCAAGAGCACATAACCAGACTACTGTCGCGATAGCTAGGCTCTTTTTGCGGTTTACTTCATACATGATGACGATATATAGGTATACCACTGTCAAGAATAAGTAGACCATAAAGCTTGTGACATAAGGTATAAAACCACTGATCGGATAGACCATCTTGATCGAATCGGCGATCGATTGGCTACTAGCGCTGATCGATACTGTTGATAAGATCAAGATGCTTAAAAAGATACTAAGCTTTTTGACCATATAATGCCTCCCATTCTTCGATCTTGAAACCGACTAAGACCTTATCACCATCGATCAATATCGGTCTCTTCACTAGCATACCATCCTTAGACAATAGTTCAAGTTTTTCTTCTAAGCTCATATCTTTGAGCTTTTCTTTATCTAATGCGCGATATGAATTGCCTGAAGTGTTGAAGAAGCGTTTGATATCAAGATGTGATCTTTCATGCCAAAACTTTAATTCTTCAAAACTTGGATTATCGATAGATATATCACGATATGTATATGCGATCCCTTTATCATCAAGATATTTTAGGGCTTTTTTACAAGTCGTGCACTTTGGGTAACATAATACTAGAGCCATCTTAACCTCCATTAAATACTAAGTGATGATCATTAGATCTTTCCTTATCTAAATGATAACCCAGATCATTGAATTTTTCCATATCACTGATCGATGTGATCTTATTTATGGCTAAAAAGCGGACAAAGGCGCCTCTGGCTTTTTTGGCATAGGTGGCTTTGATCTTATCGTCGTTTATGAAGTCGATCTTGATCTTGTCTTTAGTGATGACTTTACTGTACTCATTAGAGGCAAGATCGATGATCATCTCATCTTTAAAGTAGTCATTTAGTACTTGCCAGTATTTATATAGATCAGGCTCTTTAAAGCCCTTAAGATCAAAGCCCATCTCTAAACGATAAGGCACTATAAGATCAAAAGGTCTCAATAAGCCATATAGGCCTGATAAGATACAAAGGTGATCATTTAGATATATAAGGGCATCATCATCTAAGACCGATGGTGCCATCGCTTTATATTGGATCCCATCATAGGCAAATAAGGCATTGATATGACCTTTATCAAGATCATACCTTCTTAGATCTTCGATCGTCTTATCGACTAACTTATCTGAGCACTTATAGATGTCTTTCATCATATCTCTATCAAGACCTTTTAAATAGTCATATAGCTTTTTGGCTTGATCAAGATATAAAGGGTTTGATGATAAATGATAGTTAAAGTCATTATGATCATTTATCGTCTTAGCTGGTGAGATGATGATCTTCATTAGATATGCTGGGTCTCTTTATAGATAGCTTCTGCTTTATCTTCACCTAAGAGCTTAGCTATGATCGCATAGCTGAATTCAAAAGCAGCACCAACACCTTTAGCGGTGATCACATTGTCATCGATCTCAGCTTTATCACCGGTCGATCTTTTGCCGTTTTCAAAACCTGGATAGACGGTGAAGTGATCATCTCTTACAAGGTCATTATCCACAAAGATGCTAGGAGCAGCACAGATCGCGGCGATGATCTTACCTTCATCTTTGTATTTCTTTAATAAAGTGATGAGCTCTTTATTCTCGCTTAAGGTCTTTGTGCCCTTTAGGCCACCAGGCAATACCAATACATCATAAGCATCCCCATCGATATCCCTGAAGTTCTTATCGGCTTTGAACCTTAAGTCATGGCTTGATAAGATCTCATCAGTCTCATTCATCGAGACGAGGTCGACATATAAGCCAGCTCTTTTAAGCAGATCCATCGTGATCAGGGCTTCACACTCTTCTAGGCCATCAGCACAGAAGATCGCTACTTTGCCAGTCATGGCTTTGATAAAGTTACCGTATTTGGTGTTTTCATTTACTTTGATATCCGTCATCTTTAATACCTCCTTTAGTGTATCGATGTCATCTATATCGGCATCCTTTAATTCATATTCTAGTTCATGATCAGTGATACCTAGATATTCGCTTTTATCTAACGACAAGATCGCTTTTGGTAAGTTGATATCAGATCTTGTGGTCTTTAGATCACCAAGATACCTGATATCAGTGATATCTAGTTCCTTTAATAAGGCTTTTACTTTAGGATCGTTTATATCATTATCATCAAGGTCGATATTGTATTCGATCTTCCTGTCTTTATCTTTGACCTTGATGGTAAACTCGTATTTGCCTTCCTTTTCTCTGATCCTTATCCCTGTATCCTTGGGGGCACTGTAATAGTGATTGATCTGGATATAGGTCTTATCGATCCTTAGATCATTTAAAAGTCGGTGATATGTTTCTTTATCAAGTGTTATCTTGTATTCTTTTTCGATGTGTTTTTTCATAGTTAATATTCATATCCTGATTCAAATATATTACCATTTATATCGCTGTAGTAATAGATCTGATAGTATGGTACTTTACCACCTTTTTGATCAACCTTTAGGCCACGATCATCTAATTCATCTTCTGTTATCACCGTTATAAAGCGATCGATGACAGGGATCGTTTCGATCTTTATCTCATCATCAGTAAACTCGATCGGCGTTAAATCGTGATTGATACCTAGATGTCTCTCTAATAAGCCATCTTTGAAGTTATACAACCATCTTGGATCATCGCCTATATAGTTGTCTCTATAGTAAGTCTTTCCGTTTTCATCAGTCAAAAGGATATAGTAACCCACACCATATAACTCTTCAATCGTGATCTTTTCACCACTATCAAGGTAGATGATAGCGTTTGTGGAAGGGGGACCACCAGCACCAGGAGGTGCAGTATCGCGGATATCACCATCGTAGTGTGTTAGGTCGATATTTTTAAGTTCTTCATAGAGATCAGCTTTGACGGTATCACTATTTGGACTTAAGAAACTACCTTGACTCGTGAAGGTGATCGACTTATCGTAGTTGAGTTTGATATCTTTGATATCTTCAAGTTCGATCATCGATATATTAAATCCATCGCTCACATCAAGACCATTTACAACACTTGACATATCCGTAGTATCAAATAGACCGGCACGAAGACTTACGACATGATCATTTATAGCGATGTCATATTCAAGCATCATATCGGTATAGTCTTGTATATCCATCGCATAGCACTCTTCATCAAAGCCATCGGTGAAGACGATCTTTTGATCAGTGTAGAACCTAGCTTCTATGACTTCATCTTCTCTTGAAGTTCTGATGGTAAAGTACAGTTTATCATCATCGATCTTTTCATCGGTGTGCTTTAGACTATCGGTATATTTGATAAAAGCTTCTTTGATTTCATCTAGAGAGCTGAGGGCATATTCACCGATCGGCTTATAAGGTTCGACCTTAGCGATCAGCGTATTGTCCCTTTTTAGATCTTCTAAGTGATAGAAAAAGACATCTTTGATCGAAATATCGTTACTCATGTATTTATCGATGATGTCGTCGACCACAAGATCTTCGATCTGATATAGACCATCATCGAAACCGACAAGATAGTGATCGTTCATATCTAAGAAAGAAAGTGAATAGTCTTTTTCATCACCTTTTAAGTTGATAGTGATCGGATCACCGACATATACATTCTCCACTTCCTTTGATCTATCCATATCATTTATGAAGTCGATGACCCTATTTGTCTCTTCTTCACTTAGATCATAGATAGAGAATGGTGGATGATCTTTTTCGATCGTCGCTCCTTTGATATTTTGCGCATCGATAAGATCTTTCTTTGCACAACCAGAAAGCATTATACAAGCAACAATGACGACAAATAGTTTTTTCATGAGCACCCCTAAACGTTATGTTTTTAATACCTAATATTATATCTTAATGTGGTAAGATATAGGCATGAAAAGATGGAATATGTTATATGACAACTGTCGATTACCGATCAGGATCATCTTTGTGGCCTTTGTCTTTTTAGCTATCGGTTACTTGATCCAAAACGATAATCTCAATGTCTTCTATACGATAAATAACTCTTATGTCCTATTATTAGGGCAGATATTATTTAGGATCGGACACTTTTTAGTCATCAATATGCCTTTGATCTTTATGATCAATCTAGTCGCTAAAAGGGCCAATAGCGGGATGCCGGCTTTACTTGCCATCATCGGTTATGCCACCTTTTTAGTGACGACGATGTTTCTGAATGACCATTCATTAGTATCGCAAGCTTATACCAATGTCTTAGGACTATCCTATCAGATGTCATCAGATACTTACTACCCGATCCAGACTGGCATGATCGGCTCTTTTGTGGTCGCTTTTATCACAAGATATAGCTTTCTTACTTCACGCAAAAAGAGCATCTACAGCTTCTTTGGTTTTATGAATGAAGATTCTAGGGCGATCTTATACAATGTCGTCTTATGTGGCTTATTAGGTGTTGTGACGGTATTAGTATGGCCATATTTCATCGATATCATCGTATCGATCATGACTTGGATCGCTGAAGATATCAGTGACCCATATCGTCTAGCTACCTATGGGATCTTAGATCGATCACTATCGATCTTAGGGCTTGGTAATCTCATCCGTTATCCTTTCTGGTATGGGGCAAGTGGTGGTACATATGCAGCGATATCAGGAGCTACGGTATTAGGCGATGTGAATATCTGGGCTTATATGCCAGAAGCATTGCTGACATTTAATGGTGCAGGACGCTTTATAACACCATACTATGTCATCAATATCTTCGCCTTACCAGCGATGTATCTAGGGATGTATTTTACGATATCCGACAAAAGAGAAAGACATCGTCATCTGTTATTTTTGATCGGGGCTTCTTTTGTATCGATAATATGTGGTAATCCTCTGCCTTTAGAACTATTACTACTATTCACATCACCATTACTATTAGTATTCCATCTAGTAGCTAGCGCATCACTATTTGGGATCCTCTCACTAAACAATGCATTCTTAGGTTTTGACTACAGCTCATCGACGGTCAGTGCGATGCCAGGAGCACTAGTCGATTACCTCATCAATATCAGGATCCCAGAATATAGCCATACGATCCTTATCATCTTAATGATCGGGATCATCTTTGCGATCATCTACTTTTTGATGACCATTGTCTACTATCGCTATCTCGCTTATGATGTGATCGGCTCAAATCGCTCTAATATCATCTGCAGCCGTTTATTTGATGCGGTCGGTGGTAGTGATAATATCAAGTCGATCTCTAGTGCTTTGTTCAGTGTGACAGTGGAATTATATGAAACAGAAAAGGTCTCTTATGATGAGATCAAGAAGGTCGGTGCTAAGAAGATCACCGAGTCAAAGACCAGTTTAGTCCTCGATTTTGGCTCTGCAAGTACCGTTATCAGACTAAAACTGGAAAAAGCACTAAAAAAACTCACCAGAGCGTGATATTTTGATTGCAAAGTTCAAGCGTTTCATCTAGAATTATTGAGCACACCTTTTGTTATAGGTAGCCCCGGAAACTACATATAGAAAAGAGGTACAGAAAACATGCGTCAAACAACGATGCTAAAGCCTGCAGAGGTCAAAAAGGAATGGTATGTTATCGATGCTGAAGGTCAAACACTTGGTAGATTAGCTACGCAAGCGGCTACGATCTTACGCGGTAAACACAAACCAACATTCACACCAAATGTCGACTGTGGTGACTATGTCATCATCGTCAATGCTTCAAAAGTCGTCTATACAGGTGATCAAGAAGAGAAGAAATTCTACTACAATCACTCAATGTATCCAGGAGGCTTACGTACAAGAAGTATCGGTCTTATGAAAAGAGAATATCCAGTCGAATTAGTCGAGAAAGCTGTTAAAGGTATGATCCCTCACAACAAGCTCGGTGATCGTATCCGTACACATCTCTTCGTGTATGAGGGTGCTGAACATCCACATACAGCTCAAAAACCAATTGAGTTAAAGGTAAACAAGTAGGAGGGATAGACAATGGCTAAGAAAAAGACAAATATCACATATTTAGGTACTGGAAGACGTAAATCATCAGTCGCAAGAGTCTACATGACACAAGGTACTGGTGTTATTACCGTAAACAATAAGACATTAGAAGATTACTTACCACAAGAAGTATTGCGCATGGTCGTCAAATCACCGTTAGTACTTACAAATACTCAAGATACTCTTGATGTATATATCAATGTCTACGGTGGTGGTTTCACAGGACAAGCTGGTGCAATGCGTCATGGTATCGCTAGAGCTCTATTAGAGGTCAGTGAAGAATATCGTCCAACGTTAAAGGCAGCAGGTTTCCTAACACGTGATGCACGTGCTAAAGAACGTAAGAAATACGGTCTTAAAGGTGCAAGAAGAGCGCCACAATTCTCAAAACGTTAATCGTTATATTGAGAAGATCAAAGAAGTATTTAGACTTTGTGAGAAGTTTGGATACTTCTTTTTT
>CALVBC010000026.1 GCA_944325685.1 uncultured Erysipelotrichaceae bacterium
ATTATGGAATATATCTTAGATATCTATGATATCTATTATCCAAAATTAATGAATTGACGTTTGGTTTAATTGATTCTTATTCAGTTTTCAAAGATCGATACGCACACTCAAGTTCCTCAAGCGTGCCTAATAATAATACCTGATCGTATTATTATTGTCAACCAAAAATTTAACTTTTTTTAAACTTTTTGATCAGACATTCCACCAACAGATGTATCACCTATTGGCGAGTGATGATATTATAGACTCTTTTAAATTAAATTTAAAGTATTTGATCGAAATTTTACGCAAAAATTCGTCAAAACAGCAAAATATACTTATCTAGCGTGTTCTTAGCCTCTGGTATATCGATATATCCAACATTTATAAAACCGAATGATCGATATAAGCTTACTGCCCTTTCATTGATCGCATCAACGGTGATAGCTAATCCGTCATACCTTCTATCTTTTGCTTCTAATATCGCTTCCTTTATCAGCCTTTTCGCTAGACCTATATTACGATAGTAAGGTGAAGTCATGATCCGAGAAAAGCTCAAAAGATAGTGACCTTGATAGAAATCTCCTTCATAATCGATCGATGTTTCAATAAGAGCCATATAGGCAACGACCTTTTCATCTATCGTTATGATACGGCCATAATCATTTACTATGTCGCTTTTTAATAGATCACGATTTGGATAGTCATCTTGCCATATATCAAGATCTTTCTTAATGATCTCCTTTTTGACTTCATCCTTTAAAGATATTAACTTGTCGAGATCTTTTAGATCTGCCTTTCTATATAGACTATTTTGCATAAACATATTATAAAAAAGCGCTATAATCATTAGCAAGGAGGAAGATCATGTTTAGTACATTTTTAAGTGAAAGAAAAGAAGTAGCTAAGAAGATCGTCACTGAACTCGCTAAAGAATATCCTTATGTATCGATCTTTGGTAAGCACGCCATAGGTAAGCGTTTCTTAGTAAACTCAAAGATGATCCAAGTCGGTGATTCGACAAACGCCATGGATTCAGAAGCTGGTTTTGTGATCAAGGTCTTCAACGGTGATCACTATAGTGAGTATTCTTTAGATGATATCAACGATCTTGATATAACAGAGTTTAAAAAAGCGATCACTCTATCAGATCTTGATCAAGATACAGTCGATGTCGGCATCTTAAGTGATGAACCGCTACACAAAAGCTTTATCCGCGAAGATAAAGAACCATTAAGCAATGATGAGATCTTAGAAAAACTCGAAGGTTTTAAAGATCATCTCACTGCATTTGATCCAAGGATCGTAAATGTCACCACGATCTTTAGTCGCCGGGAGACATCTTCGATGTTTATAAGTCCTAATCGCGATCTAGAACAATACTATATCTGGCACAATTGCATGTCACAAGTTATCGTTAGTGATGGTGAAAACATCCAAAGCAATTTTGACGTCACCTATGGTAGTACATCAAAAGAAGCGATCGAAGCTTTCGATCAAAAGAAAGAAGATATCGCTAAGATGAGCGTCAAATTATTAGAAGCCAAGCCGATCGAACCGGGTGTGTATGATGTTATAACCGATCCTTCGATCACTGGTCTTATCGCCCATGAAGCATTTGGCCATGGCGTTGAGATGGATATGTTTGTCAAAAACAGAGCTAAAGCCAAAGACTTTATCGGCAAACAAGTTGCCAGTGGATTAGTTGAGATGCACGATGGTGCTGCCGCTGCTCTTAGTGCTGCTTCTTATTTCTTTGATGATGATGGTGTTTTAGCTAATGATACAACGATCATCAAAGATGGCATCTTATTAGATGGTATCTCTGATGTCTTGACTGCACTTGAGCTTAAAAAGACACCAAGTGGTAATTCAAGACGAGAATCCACAAGAAGGAAGGCCTATACAAGGATGACCAACACCTTCTTTATGCCAGGCACATCAAAAGTTGAAGATATGTTCAAATCGATAGAACATGGTTATTATTTGTGTAAGACGAATAACGGTATGGAAGATCCTAAAAACTGGAATATCCAATGCACAGCCCAATATGGCCTTGAGATAAAAGATGGTAAATTCACCGGCAAGATCGTATCACCAGTCATCATCAGTGGTTTTGTCCCTGATGTCTTAAAGTCGATCTCGATGGTCTCAGATAAATATGAAGTTATCGGCTCGGGAACTTGTGGCAAAGGTCATAAAGAATGGGTCTATGTCGCAGATGGTGGACCATATTTGAAAGCGAGGGTCAAATTAGGATGATCAAAAAAGTATGTGATTTATTAGCTAAAAGCACTGTAAGTGACTACGAAGTCATCGATGTAAGGACAAGATCAGTACAATTGTTCTATGTCCTCAACAAACTAGAGACTAATCGCTATACCGACAATCGCGATCTGATCGTCAATATCTATGTCGACCATGAAGATCATCGTGGTTCTAGTTCCTTTAAAGTACTAGCTAGTGATGATGAAGAATCAATAAACAATAAGATCGACGAAGCGATCGAGGTTGCGCAAAAGATTGATAATCCACCATTTGAACTATATGATGGAGATCCTTGTGCATATACTAAGATCGGTGCAGATGGGCAAGGTCTTGATGTGCTAGCGACCAAAGTCATGGATGCGATCGTCAAAGCTGATCACTTCGATAATGTTTGGATCAATTCGACCGAGATCTTCATCACGACAAAGGACACGCACTTCATAAATTCGAAAGGGATCGATGAATCCTTTACAAAGACGACTGTTGAGATCGAACTGATCCCGACATCAAAGAATAAAAATGGTGAAGAATTTGAGCTTTACTTTGATAAGACATATATCGATCCAGATCTTGATGAGATCAAAAATGATATCGAGACCGTTCTTAAAAAAGCGATCGATCGCGCTGATGCGGTAATATATGATCCTCAAAAGATGCATCCGCAAATGGTAGCGATCGATGGTGATATGGCTGAGGTCATCTTAGGTTCGATCATCAATGATATCAACTACATGAATGTCTTGATGCAAAATAACCACTACAAATTGAATGATAAGATCACCCCTTATGATCTATCAATCACCTTGAACGCGAATATCGATAAAGCTAGTAATGTAAGACCATTTGATGATAATGGTGTTGTCTTATCATCAAAAGAGATCATCAAAAATGGCGATGTCATCGAAAATTGGGGCTCTCTTATCTATGGTCAATATCTAAAAGTAGACAAACCTAGTGGCAGTTACTCCACCTATGTGATCAGAGTTGATGAGAAACAAAGGATCGAAAAACCGAATGTACCATATATGGAACTCATCAGTTTTTCAAGCCCACAATTTGATGCGAGCACCGGTTATTTTGGTGGTGAAGTACGCTTGGCTCGCTATCATGATGAAGACGGTAATATAGTACCTGTAACAGGACTTAGTTTAAGTGGCGATCTTTATCTAGCGATCCAAACCGCAAACTATAGTATTGAAGATGTGACTACTGCTCGTGGTATCAGACCAGAAGTCATTTACTTCGATCGATTTAAACTACATTAAAAAGAAGTGTAAAGACTCAAGATCTTAAAGCTTTGGATCTTTACACTTTAGATCTCTAGATATCATCATATCGTAGATCACATATGACTGATATATTAAACAAAATAGAAAAAGAGGTATAGATCTTGCCGATCTTAGTACCTCTTTTTTAACTATTTGAATAATCCTCTAAGTGAAGACATTTGTTTCATCATCTTCTTTGTGCGTTCATATTGATTGATCAAACGATTGACATCATTGATCGTCGTTCCAGAACCACTGGCGATCCTTCTTTTATGTGAGTTACGCATGATCGATGGATCTTCTTTTTCTTCTTTAGTCATTGATTGGATCATCGCCTTGACCTTCTTTAGTTGGGCATCCGCATCTGTATCTTCTAGTTGTTTTGATAATTCACCCATACCTGGTAACATTTTGACAAGTGATGCAAGTGGTCCCATCTTCTGAGTAGCTTCGATCTGTTGTAATAGGTCATCCATCGTGAATTTACCAGACATGAAACGCTGAGCACTCTTTTCCGCCTTTTCGATATCCATCTGTTCTTGGGCTTTTTCAACTAAAGTGACGACATCACCCATGCCGAGGATCCTTTGTGCTAAACGATCAGGATAGAAGACTTCTAGATCATCGACCTTCTCACCGACACCAGTAAATTTGATCGGTACACCAGTGATCGCCTTGACTGATAAGACGCCACCACCTTTTGAATCACCATCGAATTTGGTGACGATAAGACCAGTGACTGATAATAGATCATTAAACGACTTAGCGACATTAACGATATCTTGACCAGTGAGTGCATCGACAGTCAAGAGTATCTCATTAGGTTCGATCTTGTCTTTGATCTCTTTTAGTTCATCCATCAAAGCTTCATCGATATGTAAACGACCTGCTGTATCGATAAGGACAGTATCAAATGACCCTTTTTGTGCATAGTCGATACCTTCTTTGACGATATCGATGACTTTTTTATCAAGGTCAGAACTATATACCTCTACACCGATCTCTTGACCTAAGGTCTTTAATTGTTCAATAGCTGCTAAACGGAATGTATCAGCCGCGATGATGAGTGGCTTGCGATTTTGTTTCTCTTTGATATATTTAGCGATCTTAGCAACATGAGTGGTTTTACCTGTACCCTGTAGACCAACGACCATGATCTTACTGACACCACTAGTTGAATAATTCAAAGAAGTCGATTCGCTACCTAAAAGTTCGATCAATTCATCATTGATGATCTTGATCATGAGCTGACTTGGTTCGACCGCATTGATGACGTCCTTACCTAAGGAGTCTTCCTTTACCTTCTTTAAAAAGTCATTGACAACACGATAGTTAACATCAGCTTCAAGTAATGCTACACGCACTTCTTGCAGTGTATCTTCGATATTCTTTTCTGTGATCTTCCCTTTTCCTTGCAGATTACGGAAAGATTTAGTTAGTTTTTCCTGTAATGAATCAAATGCCATAAAAACACCTCGAGTGATATTCTACCATAAAAGAAAGTCCTCTTGAAGAGGACTTATAGCACCATTAGTTCAAACGATCGAGTTTTTCAGCTATTAGATCGACCTTATAACTGATCGACCCGTCATCTTTGACAAAATTATTATCGATCAATCGACCTTGAAACGATACGATATCCCCTCTTTTGAGGTCCATCGCCGAGTCGATAAGGTTTCGCCATACAGTTATCGAGAATTGGTCACTCTCTTTAACTGCATCTTGTTTCTTGAAAGAGCGTTCGACATCGATGATGATATGGCCAAATTGGATACCGCTAGTTGTCTCCTTAACTACTAATGGCTCAGAAACGATTCCTACTAGATTTAAGCTATTTAACATTTAACCTCCTTACGATTACTATCATAAGGAGGTTTAAAGTTTTATTCCAATCGAATATATGTCAATAAACTGTCAATTTTAGCCACATTATCAACGTTTACCTGGGTCGTAGATCTCACCACTCGCCTTAGGACCAAAGCTCTTGCCACTGAAAAGTACAAGGACGATGATCGTCAAGATGTATGGGAACATACTGAAAAACTGTGATGGAATACCTGCTAATAATGGTAAGCTGTTGGTGTAGTAACCGAGAACTTGGGAGAAACCGAATAACATACCGGTGAATAAACAACCGATCGGATGCCATCTACCAAAGATCATCGTCGCGATAGCAACGAAACCAAGACCGTTGATCGAACCACCGTGGAAGTATGTCTGTGTCGTTAAGACAAGAGCAGCACCACCTAATGCCGATAACATACCACTGATCAAAACAGCGATCCATCTTGTCCTTTGGACTTTGATACCCATTGAAGCACTGGCTTGCGGATATTCACCACAAGATCTTAGCCTTAGACCAAATGCTGTCTTATATAACATGAACCAAGCGAAGATCGCTAAGACGTATGTGAAATAAGTGAATGGATAGTTATTCGTAAAGAACAAGTCACCGATGATCGGGATATCCGATAGGATAGGGATCGAGATACGTGGGAAGATAGCACCTAAGCTATATGCTGTCGTACTCTTATGACCGAAGATGATCTCACACAAGGTGATAGTAAGGCCACCAGCGAAGATATTAAGAGCTGTACCGGATACGGTTTGGTCAGCACGCATATTGATCGATGCAAATGCGTGGATCGCTACAAATACACCACCGGCGATAATAGCAGCTAAGATCGAATACCATATAGCACCTGGTACACCCATACCATCAAGGATGACAAGTAAAGCCGCAGCGACGAAACCACCGATCTGCATACAGCCATCTAAGGCGATATTGACGACACCACTTCGCTCGGAGAAGACGCCACCAAGACCGGTGATGATAAGAGGCACCGATGATGTCAGAGCCAAAGGAAACATTTCATAGATAAGATCTAACATATATTATGCCACCTCCTCTTTTACTTTTTTATTCATACGGTGTTTACCGATGAGATCAAGAACGATCTTGATACCGTATTGGATCGCAACGAAGAAGACGATCGCTGCTTGGATATTATCAGAAACCTCACTTGGGATACCGAGGATCTGGAATTGTGTTTCTGATGCATTCATCAAACCGAATAATAGACCGGCAGCTAAGACACCACCAGCACTAGAACCACCGACTAAGGCAACGGAGATACCATCGAAACCATAATTATCAAAGGCGGTAAAGATTCGTCCATAACCATAGCTACCGATGATGACGATCGCACCTGCGACACCAGTGAAAGCACCAGCGATCATCATCGATAATACAGTGTTCCTTCTATTTTTCATACCAGCATAACGTGAACCTTCACTGTTAAAACCAGTAGCTCTTAATGAATAACCAAATGTCGTCTTTTCCATGATGAACCAGAAGATGATGACACCGAGGATCGCGAAGATGACACCGTAATTGAATTGCGATGCGGTGCCAAAACTGAGGTCACCAAGTGATACAGTTTCTGGGAAAGCAACTGTTCTAGCTAGTGTAAGTTTATCGATCGGTAAGAATGATCTGACAAACCAATCATTGAAGTATAGGGCGATATAGTTCATCATAACGCAGATGACTACCTCATTGATATTCCTAAAGGCCTTTAAGAAACCTGGTAAGAACGCCCATAATGCACCAGCGATACCACCAGCTAAGATACAAGCGATCGGATGGATTACCGGTGGAAGATCAACTAGTAAAGCCACTGTCGCACAAGCCAAAGAACCAGCGATAAACTGTCCTTCACCACCGATATTGAACATACCAGTGCGATATGCAAAGGCAACCGATAGACCAGTGAGGATGATCGGTACAGAGCTCAATAACCAGTTGAGTGGATACATGATATTGATACCACGAGCTGGGTTATTGACACTGAAACCAGTCAATGATCTGATCAAAGCGATAAAGATGTTGACCGGATTTCTACCAGTGATGACCAAGATCAAACAACCGACGAGGATACCGAGGACGACCGCGATCAAAGAAATGGTCAATTTACTATATCTTCTTGTCATACTTTAGCCTCCTCATCAAATTTACTTAGGCCACCAGACATCATGAGACCGATATCGTTCTCACTGATGCCCTTATTCATCACAAGACCTGTCAATTCGCCATTGTGGATGACGGCGATGCGGTCAGATAGATTCATGATCTCATCTAGTTCAAGACTGATAAGCAAGACGGCAGCGCCTTTATCACGCTGTTCGACGATCTTCTTGCGGACAAGCTCGATAGCACCGACATCAAGACCACGTGTCGGTTGAACGACGATCATGATCTTGCTGTTGCGGTCGAATTCTCTAGCGATAATCGCTTTTTGTTGGTTACCACCAGACATCGAACGAGTGATCGTCTCTTTACCTTCACCGCTTCTGACGTCGTATTCTTGTGATAAACGCTCAGCATATTCATCAACAGCCTTCATTTGGATGACACCATTTTTTGCAAATGGTTCATCAGTATAAGAATGCACAATGTAATTTTCTTTGAGTTTGAAATCGAGGATCAAGCCGTGTTTATGACGATCTTCTGGCACATGGCACATATCATGCCTGTAGTGTGACATGATACTCTCATGGGTGACATCATCGCCCATGAATTTGACTGTTCCGCTTTCGATCTTCGTCATACCCGTAAGGGCATAGGCTAGTTCCGTTTGACCATTGCCATCGATACCGGCTAAACCGACGATCTCACCTTGTCTGACCTTTAAGCTGAAATCTTTGACTGCTAATACACCTTTAGCACCCTTGACATTTAGATGTTCGATATCGAGATATACATCACCAGGTGTAGCATCTTGACGATCGACCATGAAGCTTACAAAATGACCGACCATCATCTCTGCCATCTTTTCTTCCGAAGTCGTCTCGACATCGATCGTACCGACTGATTTACCCTTTCTTAAAACAGTACATTTTTGTGCTACTGCTTTGATCTCTTTGAGCTTATGGGTGATAAGTAAGATCGTTTTTCCCTCTTTGATGAGGTTACGGATGATATCCATAAGTTCAGCGATCTCTTGTGGAGTAAGGACAGCTGTCGGCTCATCAAAGATTAGGATATTCGCATCGCGATATAACATCTTTAAGATCTCGACACGCTGTTGCATACCGACGGTGATATCGGATATCTTTGCATCTGGATCGACTTGTAAGCCATATCGTTCTGATAGTTCTACGACTTTAGCCCTTGCCGCTTTCATATCGACTGTCCCTAATTTGGTCCTTGGTTCTTTACCTAAAATGATGTTTTCCGTGACCGTAAAGCACTCAACTAATTTAAAGTGTTGATGGACCATACCGATACCAAGATCATTAGCAACGTTTGGATCGGTGATATGTACTTCATTACCATTGACTTTGATCGTCCCAGAAGTCGGTTGGTATAGACCAAACAAAATAGACATCAAAGTCGACTTACCAGCACCATTTTCACCTAACAATGCATGTACGGTATTTTCCTCTACCTGTAATGTGATATCATCATTAGCTCTGATGCCAGGAAAGTCTTTTGTAATATGGAGCATTTCTATAGCATACGCCACATGTAAGCCCTCCCTTTCTTTTTTATCATTGTAACATTGTCATCCTTAAATTGACAATGTATATTGTTGTGTAAAGGCAATAAAAAAACACAACCTCTGAGAGATCGTGTTTTTTAGAAGCTATAATTAACCGATGATTAGTGGGTTAGTTTCGCTTGTTTGTGGTTCTGTAGAAACTGTAACTTCACCAGAGATGATAGCTTCTCTTGCTTCTTCGATAGCAGCTAGATCTGATTCTGTTAAGTTTGGATTTTCTGCAGGGATACCAACACCTTCGTCAGCTAATGTGTAATCGATATTACCACCTTGGAAGTTACCTTCAGCAACTTGCTTAGATGCATTGTATGTAGCTGTATCAACACGTTTTAACATTGATGTTAAGACACATGATTGGCTACCATCACCGTATGTACCTAATGAGTATTGGTCTGTATCAACACCGATTACCCATACATCTTCACCGTTTGTACGTCTTTCAGCAGCTTCTTGGATGATACCATTACCTGTACCACCAGCACATGCGAAGATGACTGTAGCGCCAGCGTTGTATTGTTTTTGAGCTAATGTCTTACCTAGAGCTGAGTCTGTGTAGCTGTTTGCGTTATCGTATGAGATAGTGCATTCTGGGCAAACTGACCAGACACCTTCTTGATAACCAGCCCAGAACATATTCATAGAAGCTGATTCACCACCGATGACCATACCAACATGGTTAGAACCATTTTCGATCGCCTTAGTACCAGCAGCAACACCTACTAAGTATGAACCTTCGTTGACCATGAAGTTAGCAGTTTGAACGTTTGGTAGATCAATTGGAGCAACGTCGATAGCTACGAAGTTGACATCTGGATATGCAGCAGCGACTTCTTCAACAGCTGATTGGAATAAGTAACCAGCAGCAGCGACAAGGTTAGCACCTTGTTCACCGAAAGCAGATAGGTTTGGAACATAGTCAGCTTCATTGCCTGATTGTAAGTATGTGAAGTTACCACCATCTTCGAAAGCACCTTCAACTAGACCAGCTTCTGAAGCGAATTTTCTGATACCTTCATATGAAGTTTGGTTGAATGACTTATCATCGATACCACCTGTATCAGTTACAAAGCCGATCTTGACTGATGATGTTTCACCAGTTGTAGCTGTTGAACCAGTAGGAGCTGGTTCATCAGTGCTGCTTGTACAAGCTACTAAGCTTAGAGCTAATACAGCAACTAATGCCATTTTGAATAATTTCTTCATTTTTTCTCCTCTCGTAAGCAAACTTACATCATAATTATAGGAAAATTACCCTTCTTTAACAATGATTTAAGATAGATTTCATAATGAAATCAAATTGTAAGAGCTATAGTTATTTTCAAATATAAACAAAAAAGATGAAAGAATTTTCATCATTCATCTTCTTCTGCTTTTTCTGCTTCGTTTTTGATATATACTTCACGAGGTTTAGAACCTTGTGCTGGACCAATGATACCGTTGTCTTCTAATGACTCGATAAGTCCTGCCGCCCGATTGTAGCCGATGCCAAAACGCCTTTGTAATAAGCTTGTCGAAGCTTTTTGGACTTCAATGACATATGCTTTTACTTCTTCATATAACTCATCTCTTTCACCTTTTGTAGAGGCGACCATGCCCCCTTCTTTAGCGTTATTCAAAAAGGCGAAGTAAGTATCATCATATTCTGGTTTTGCCTGAGCTTTGACGTAATTTGTGATCGAGCGTACTTCTTGGTCAGTCACAAAGACACCTTGTAGACGGATCGGTGATGGTTCTCCTTGTGGGAAGTAGAGCATATCACCATTGCCTAATAGCCTTTCAGCGCCCGTCTGATCTAAGATCGTCCTTGAATCGATACTGCTAGCAACCGAGAAGCTGATCCGCGATGGGATATTCGATTTGATGATGCCGGTGATGACATCGGTCGAAGGTCTTTGGGTAGCGACGATCAAGTGGATGCCACAAGCTCTTGCCAGTTGGGTGATCCTTTGGATCGAAGCTTCAACTTCCTTACCAGCTATCATCATTAAGTCAGCTAGCTCATCGATGATGACGACGATATACGGAAGATGGACCATTGTCTTTTCAGGATCTTTATTCTGACTGTTGAAGTCATCGACCATCTGGTTGTAGCTTTTGATATTCTTAGCACCGAATTCCGCAAAGATATCATATCTTTCTTCCATCATCACGACGACCTTCTTGAGCATATTATTAGCCATCGTCGCATCGGTTATGACTGGCCATAATAGATGTGGGACATCGTGATATGGGGTAAACTCGACTTTCTTTGGATCGACTAAGACCATCTTAACTTCACTAGGATCGGTCCGATAAAGAAGTGAAGTGATGATCGCGTTGATACAGACTGATTTACCACTACCAGTAGCACCAGCGATCAAAAGATGTGGCATTTTATCGATCTCGCAGGTCACAAGTCGACCCATCAGATCTTTGCCAAGATAAAAGGTCAAGATGCTTTCCTTATCATTTTTGTCCATCTTGATGAGCTCTTTCATCCTTACAGGGATAACTTCAGCATTAGGGATCTCAACACCGACTGCACTTCGTCCTGGGATCGGCGCTTCGATCCTGATATCGCGCGCTGCTAGTTCCATCTTGATATTGTCTTGGATATTCAAGATCTTCGATACCTTGACACTGCTGTCCGGCTTGAGTTCGAATTTAGTGACACTAGGCCCGATATGTGTAGCGATGAGCGTTGCATCGATATCGAAGTTCTTCAAGATCTTGATGAGCGTCGCCCCTTTTATCTCAGCGCTTGAGCGATTGATACTGCTCGCCTTTGTATTGGCAACATCTTCAAAGACACTGATCGATGGTCTTTTATAGCCTTTAAAATTAGTGCTCTTTTTTAAGATGCGCGTCTCTTCGACTGTTTGGCGAGGATCTTCTTCCTTTTCATTGATCACTTCGTTTTTGAATGGTCTTTCATCGATATCGATAAAAGCGTGATTATTGACCGGTCGATCGATCTCTTCTTTCTTTTGTTCGGTCTTGATGACATCAAGGTAGGTATCCTTTTTGACCTTGGTCATCTCTTTTTCCAGTTTCTTTTCCTGGTGTTTGATCTTTAGATCGCCACTAGTATCTTTGACTTTGATAAATAGGCGCTCATAGTACTTTAAAGGTACGATCAAGATCGCATCGATGATCGCTAGCGCAACGATCAAAACGATCGTTCCGATCTTGCCAAATAAAGCCGAGATCCCAGCATATAGAAACATGCCGATAAGACCACCACCATATGATAGACCATTATCCGATAATAGTTTTGGATCGATACTGAAATAAGCGTCGAAAACACCTGTACCGGTGCTATCACCCGCTTTAGTGAGCGCAAAAGCCAAGATCACCGTGATATTCAATAAAATGATCCCGATCACTACTTTAGCTGATAATTTGAACTTCTTTTCTAAAAAGACAAAGTAAGCGCACAAAAAGATGATCGATAAAACGGTCAAAAGATACAGTTCACCTAATATATAACGCAAGAAATTGTTAAAGATGATCCCGATCGTCCCTAAGCGAAACACCGCCACTAGTAAGATCGTCACGATGACGATACTGACGATGATCTTGATGATCAGATCATCATTTGTCACTTTAGTCTTCTGTTCTCTTTTTTTCGTCGCCATAATTAATCTTTAAAGTTGATCTCGACGATAGCTGGTAAGATCATCGGTTTTTTACCAGTCTCCTTTAAAACATAACGCGATATCCGCTCTTTAGCTTCCATCCGTGTTTGCATATTGTCATAAGTACCATTTTGCACCGCTTCACTTATCGTATTCATCAAGATATTGCCGACTTGATTGACGATGTAGTCAGCATCTTTCAAGTAGATGACTCCTCTTGATTGCACATCAGGACCACCTAAGATCTCTTTAGTCTTAAAATTCAAGAAGACACCAGCTACGATCGCTCCTTCTGTCGACAAAGTCTCACGGTCTCTTAAGACCATGCCTTGCACATCGAGTTTGTCATTACCATCGATCATCGTATCGTTTAGTTCGATAAAATCACGTGTCGATACTAATCGGCCATCTTCAAATGTCGCAAACTGACCATTATCTAAGACGATGATCTTATCAGGGCGATAGCCCATCGATGTCGCGATATCGGCATTGGCAATGAGCCTTGAATAGTCACCTTTGACCGGTACATAGTACTTTGGCCTCAGCATAAATAGCATCATCTTCAGATCTTCGATCGACGCATGCATCGATAAGACTTCTTTCGCATTGATCTTGATCACATTTACGACCTCTTTATAAAGGTCATTTTCCATATTGCTGGCTTCTTTTTCAGTACCTGGTACAACAGGAGAAGCGATGATCACCGTATCAGTGCTTTTTAATTCGATATATGGATCATCATCGATAGCGATCTTGTTCATGAGCTTGAATACTTCATTACCACTACCGGAAATGACACAGACGATATCATCATCTTCGTTATTGAAATCCTCACGTCTGACGATGAGGTTTTTAGGGACTTTGTAGTAGCCTAATTCCTCGACATATTGTAAGATGCGATATTGGTCACTCTCATAAAACATCACCCTTCGACCATACTTGATCGCAAGATCTAATACTTCGATGATCCTGAAGAGATTCTGTTTGTATAGGGTTATCAAGATACGGTCTTTACAGGTCTCAAAGATCGGCTCGATCTTATCGGTGATGCGGTGTCTTGGTGATGTATAGCCAACACGATTAGCACCACCTGATTCCGATAATAAACACAAGACACCCTTTTGGCCCATCTCAAAGAAGGAGTTGATATCCATCGTGAAAGCAGGGTTTTGGAAGTCATAGTCGACGATGAATTCACCCGTAAAGACGATCTGACCATATTCAGTCTCAAAAGAAAGACCGATCGCATCAGCTATCGACTGCATCACTGGGAAGGCATGGATGATCTGATCATTGATCTTGATGATGTCTTTGCGCTTGATGATGTTGATCTGTTTTTTGATCTTCTGTTCTTTGAAACGATCTTGTAAGATCTTAGATGTCAAAGGTGTCGCATATACAGGGACATCGACCTCTTTGAGGAAGTGTGCTAAAGCCATCATGACATCATCATGACCATGGGTGATAAAGACCGCTTTGACGCGTTCTTTATTTTCGACAAGATAGGTAAAATCAGGGATGATATATTCGATACCTAATTGTTCATTTTCATTTGGATATTTGAGTCCAGCATCGACGATATAGATATTGTCATCTATTTCGACGACAAACATGTTTTTGCCGTCCTCATCTAGACCACCAAGGGCCATTAAACGGATCTTTTGCATTATTTGAGTAATTCCTCCATTAGCTTAATTATATATAAATATCCTTTAATCTTCAATGGCTTCACCATCAAGTGAGAAAGATTTAGCTTTTGTGATCTTGACTTTGATGATGTCACCTTCTTTGATATCGTGACCAGTAAAGTTGACGAGTTTGCCTTGGGGATTATATCCAGCAAAGACATCTTTATCCTTCTTCGATGGACCGTCGACCAAGACTTCTGTGGTCTGATCTTGGTATTTTTGGTTATGCATATTGGCATATTCTGCGATCTTTGCGTTTAAGATCTGCAACCTTTCTTCCTTGACCTTCATATCGATATGATCTTCGATCTTAGCTGCCGGTGTTCCTTCTCTTTTGGAGTAGATAAAGGTATAAGCATTGTCATACTTACAATGATCGACCATCTTTAGTGTATCATCAAAGGCTTCATCAGATTCATTAGGGAAGCCGACGATGATGTCAGTGGTAAATGCACAATCATCGATCTTGTTTTTGAGCTTATCGAATAAGATACGGTATTCCTCGCTATTATAGCGCCTATTCATCTTAAACAAGATCTCATCATTACCTGACTGCAGTGGTAAATGGATCGATGGCATGATATTTTTATATCTAGCACAAACATCGATCGTCTCGTCATCGAAATTAGATGGATATGGTGTCATAAAGCGGATCCGATCAAGACCTGTCTCAGCGACTTCTCTCAAAAGATCAGAGAAACCATAATCGAGTCTAAGATCAAGACCATATGAATTGACATTCTGGCCAAGTAAAGTGATCTCTTTATAGCCTTCATCCTTTAAAGATCTGACTTCATCTAAGATATCTTCGATATGTCTGGATCGCTCTTTGCCTCGGGTATAAGGCACGATGCAATATGAACAGAATTTATCACAACCGTAGCTGATATTGACCCAAGCTTTATGGTGATTATCGCGTTTGACCGGTAGTGCTTCAACGATATCACCCTCTTTAGAGTAAACTTCAACTGTTTTCTCTTTATTCAATAAGGCATGATATAAGAGCTTTGGTAGGTTATAGATATTGTGGGTGCCAAAGATGAGATCGACTTGTGGATACTTGCTTAAGATATGAGTGACCATCTCTTCTTCTTGCGCCATACAACCGCTCATCGCGATGATCTTATCGGGATCATTGCGTTTTAACTTCTTGAGATTGCCAATCTCACCCAATACCTTTTCTTCCGCATTGCGTCTGATCGCACAGGTGTTTAATAAGATGAGATCAGCCTTTTCGATATCATCGCTTTTAGTATAGCCAAGATCTTCTAAGATACCAGATATCGTCTCTGAATCATGAAAATTGGCTTGGCAGCCATACGTCCTGACAAAATAAGTCCGCCCATTACCGATGCCTTTGATCTTGTCGTCGATCACAAAGAGATCTCTTTCGATCGCTGAGATGTTTTTGGTTCGTTTACGGGCGCTTGTTTGTGATGGTAATATAAAATTCGTGTTATTCTTCATATATTTATTATGCCAGAAAAAAACCAAGTTGAACTTGGTTTTTATTGATTAATTGCGGAAACAGGACATGATGATACGCAAGCACCGCAATCGATGCATGTGTTTTCATCACACTCAGCCTTACCATCACCATTCAATGTGATAGCACCTGTAGGGCAAACTCCACAGCATGTTCCGCAACCAATGCAGACATCTTGATCTACCTTAACTGGCATTTCAAAAAACCTCCTTGAACAGAAACATTATACAATATTTTGATCGATATGTGGACGGATTTGTGATCTTTTGATACTGATCGCTCTTTTTGTCTTTTCATCGATCTCGATGATGACCCCACAGAAGATCGAAGGACCACTAGCGACGGTAAAACGCGTCTTTTCTTTTTTTATCATCGCCGCCTTCATCTCTTCGATATCACGACCGATGATACTGTCATAGACCCCATTCATCCCGACATCGGTAATATAGGCACAACCATTTATAAGACGTTCATCAGCTGTTTGGACATGCGTATGTGTACCACATACCGCTACAAGACGGTCACTGTAATAGTGGGCAAACAAGATCTTTTCCGCCGTCGCTTCTGCATGTAGATCCACAAAGTAGAGGTCAGCTTTATACTTAGTTAAGATCTCATCCATCGCTCTATATTGATCAAAGGCATTTTCCGCCATAAAAGCCGTGCCTAAGATGTTACAGATACAGATCGATAGACCTTTGACCTTTAAGATCTTTGGCTCTTTTCTTAGATCGTTTGCATAGTTATAAGGAAAGACGAGATCATGACATTCATCGACATGTTCGATGATCTCCTTTTTAGAATAGGCGTGATTACCTAAGGTCACACAATCGATCCCTACTTCTTTGAAGCGGTCGTATATCTTACGAGTGATGCCCTTTCCATGCGCGCTATTTTCACCATTGGCGATCGTAAGATCGATCTTTTCTTCCTTTTTGATGATCGGTAGATAATGAAAGATGATATCGCGGCCTGCTTTGCCGACGATATCACCTAGAAATAAGATCTTCATTATTTAGCTATTTCACTAGCGCGCATGTCCCTGATGACAGTGACTTTGATCTGACCTGGATATGTAAGCTCATTTTCGATCTTCTCTTTGATATCATGAGCGATCAAATGACACTTAGCGTCATCTACTTTATCCGGCATGACCATGACCCTGACTTCTCGACCTGCTTGGATCGCAAAGGCTTTCTCAACGCCATCGAAACTCTTAGCGATATTCTCAAGATTTTCTAGACGGTTGATGTAGTTTTCTAAGCCTTCATTACGAGCACCTGGTCTTGCTGCACTTAATGTATCAGCAGCAGCGACAAGGTTAGCGATCAGTGAAGTGGCCGGTTTATCACCATGGTGTGATTCGATCGCATTGATGACGACTTCATTTTCGCCATATTTCTTAGCGATCTTAGCTCCGAGTTCAACATGGGTACCATCGACTTCAAAATCGACCGCTTTACCGATATCATGTAGTAAGCCAGCACGTTTAGCTAACGATTGATTTAAGCCGAGCTCAGCTGCCATCATCCCAGCGATGAAAGCAACTTCCATCGAATGTTCAAGACCATTTTGACCATAGGAATAACGATATTTCATCCGTCCGACGAGTTGGACTAATTCCTTGTTCATCTTACCGATCTGGAGACGGAAGATCGCATTTTCACCAGCTTTATAGATCTCGTCATTGATCTCTTTGGTGACCTTTTTGACGACATCTTCGATCCTACCTGGTTGGATACGACCATCGCGGATAAGTGACTCCAAAGATACACGAGCGATCTCTCTTCTGATCGGATTGAAACAAGAGATCGTGATCGTCTCTGGTGTATCATCGATGATGAGATCGACACCAGTAGCTGCTTCAAATGCTTGGATATTCCTACCTTCACGACCGATGATCCGACCCTTCATCTCTTCATTTGGGATCGAGATGACCGAGACGCTTCTTTCGATCGCTTCTTCTTGTGAGTAACGTTGGATCGCTGTTGCGATGATCTCTCTGGCGATCTCTTGTGCTTTTAGTCTTGCTTCTTCTTCGCTGTCACGGATATAGACAGCTACTTCATTTTGGATCTTCTTTTCAACGACATCCATCAGTTCCGCCTTGGCATCAGCCTCAGACATATTCGAGACCTTCTCAAGGAGCGCGATCTGACCGTCGATACGCGATTGAAGTTCCTGTTCCATGTTGCTGAGCTTTTGTTCTTTTTCCTCAGCTTGTTTTAATTTGTTATCTAGTTTTTTCTCCTTTTGATTCATCGTTTCATCACGATAATTCAAACTGTCTTCTCTTCTTAATAGCTTGTTTTCTAGATCTGTCAATTCAGCTCTACGATCCTTCAATTCCTTTTCTGCTTGCAATTTTAAATCGTAGACTTGCGTCTTACCATCAAGTATAGCTTGTTTGACCATATTTTTAGACTTAGCTTCCGCATCTTCAACGATCTGCTTGGCTAAGGCCTTACCTCTATTTAGACCGATCTTGCCAACTATCACCATGATAATGACACCAATCAAAAGACCGATCAAACATGCAATAATGAGAGAAGGAGATAATAAATCGTTCATTTTATGACCTCCTTATTTATTCTTGTTGAAGCGTTAACTTCTATATAATATTAAACCATTTTAAGGTCAATCACAAGAATTTCCCATAATTGTCCAAAAAAAGACCCGAAGGTCTTAATCTTTGTTGAATAGAGCGTTTTTGATCTTAGCGGTGATCTCTTCATCGATCGCCGGATTTTCCTTTAAGAAACCACGGACAGATTCTTTACCTTGACCGATCTTTTCACCATTGTAACTAAACCAAGCTCCGCTCTTATCGATGATGCCAAGGTCAACACCGAGTTGGACGACTTCTGATGTATGTGAGATGCCCTCACCATAGTAGATCTCAACTGATGTGCTCTTAAATGGGGCAGCGACCTTGTTTTTAGATACTTTGACATTGACTTTATTACCGATGATCTCTGTACCGTTTTTGATCGATTCTGACTTTCTGACTTCAAGGCGGATCGTCGAATAGAACTTCAATGCACGACCACCAGTCGTCGTCTCTGGGTTACCAAACATGACTCCGACTTTTTCCCTCAATTGGTTGATGAAGATCGCAAGGCAATTATGCGTTGACATCGTTCCAGCAAGCTTGCGCATCGCCTTTGACATAAGGCGAGCGTGTAAGCCGACATTTTGATCACCCATCTCCCCATCGAGTTCAGCTTGTGGTACTAAAGCCGCTACTGAGTCGATGACGATGATATCGATCGCTCCTGACTTAGCTAATACTTCCGTGATCTCAAGAGCTTGTTCACCTGAATCAGGTTGTGACAAGATGAGATCATCAATATCGACGCCTAATGCTTTGGCATACTTAGGATCGATCGCATGTTCTGCATCGATGAAAGCAGCTTTACCACCGCTTTTTTGGCATTCAGCGATCGCTTGTAAGGCTAAGGTCGTCTTACCACTTGATTCAGGACCGTAGATCTCAACGATCCTTCCCTTTGGAAAACCACCTACACCGAGGCAATTATCGATCGCTAGTGAACCACTGGATATGACATCGACATCGACATTGCTGCGTTCACCGAGTTTCATGACCGAACCTTTGCCATATTGCTTTTCGATCTGTTTGATCGCTTCATCTAATAAGCGATCACGATTTTCATTGACTTCTTTTGTCATTATTTAACCTCCCACTTAATATAAGGCTTAAAATCTCGATTTTCCTATTATTTTGATTCAAAAATGTAATCTTTCATCTGGATAAAGTATGAATAACCACTTACAACAGAGATCAAAGTTGCAAACCAAAGGAGGAAATCACTGAATGGGATATTCCATAGGGCAAATGGTAGATTATTCAAAAGCACAAAGATGACCGTAAACATCTGTAAGACCGTCTTAAGTTTGCCTAAGATACCAGCAGCGACGACAACACCGCTTTTTGAAGCCATCATCCTACAACCATCGACGATGATATCCCTTCCGAGCATGATGATGACTGGAACAACAGGGATATAGTGTTCATAAGCCATCAAGATGAATAAGGTATTGACCAAGAGCTTATCAGCGAGCGGATCAGCAAATTTACCAAATGTCGTGATGAGGTTTTTGCGTCTGGCGATCTGACCATCGACAAAATCGGTAAACGATGCGATAGCGAATAAAGCTAACACGATGATATTGAGTACCGATAAACTCGTCTGTCCAAAGTGAAAGACATAAAAAGCGATATCGAATTCCTCATATGGGAAAAGCCATACAAGGACGATGATCGGTACGAGTACGATCCGAAATACAGTTAGTTTATTAGGTAAGTTCATTTCCATTCCTCTCTTTTAAATAAGGGCTATATCAGCCCTTTTATGATAACATTGCAGATAAGCCATGTTCTGTCTGCTACGCAGGACAATCATTTATCTACGGTCTCCCGTCCCTATCAGGCTTCCTATTCGCCCTTTAGAGTTCCTCTACCAAATTTGAGTTTCTCGCTTGCGGGGTTTATCACGTTCCACATCTTCAGTTTACCAAAGACTCGTCTCTTTGACACTTTTATAGACTAGACCATAGTTTCCCTTAGGTCATCATCAGCCGTCAGCTAAAGCTGCCTGATCTTATCTTTTCGATCAGCACAAACACTACGATCATCGCAGATCGTGCGAGCATGGACTTTCCTCTAGTTTCCCAGCGATTGTCTCAGCAATGTTATTTACGATATACTTCTTCTTCTAAACGCGCTACCCGCTTGAGTAGATCGACTGAACTGTACGAAGTGGTATTAGCTAGATCAATGACCTTTTGCTTGCTTTCAAGATCGAGATTCTTGCGTTTTAAAGCTTCGATCTCTGCTTCTAATTCACTGATCTTCGCTTGTAGTTCTTCGATATTCTCGTCATAGTTTTGGTAATCATCTAATACGGTATCCAAGAAACTATCGACTTCACTAGCGCTATAACCCTTGAAATCGACATTGAATTCCTTGTCTAAGATATCTTGGGCTGTAAGATTTAGTTTATTCATATCCTTCACCTCTAATTTCTCAACATAGATAATATAGCATATTTCACGCTTACTGGCTAGTAATCACCTTTTTAACATAATATAATTTATTAATATGAAATATCCAAACGGTAAAAAAGCAAGCGAGAAGTTCACCAAAAAGTCTGATGCACCTCATCACGATACTTCAAGACGAGGGATGACATTAGAAAGCGAGATCAATAAGTCAAACGAATATTATCTTGCCTATAAGATATGTAATATCCATAAAAAGCCGACTCCGATCACGATCGTCAATGTCTCCTATCCAAGTCGTAATAAGGCAAAGATCACGGAAGCTTACTTCAAGATCCCTTCGACCACTGACTATAACGGCATCTATAAAGGACGATATGTCGATTTTGAAGCCAAGGAATGTAAAAGCAGGACCGCTTTCCCCTTTTCTAGTATCCACGCTCATCAGATCAAACATCTAGCTGATGTCTTAGAACATGGGGCTATCGCTTTTATCATCATCCGGATGACTTATTACAACATCGACTATCTAATTAAAGCTGAAGATTTTCTTTTGTATTATAATAGTACTGATCGCCGGTCGATCCCCTATGATTGGATCAAGGAGAATGGCTATGTGATCGCGAATACTTATTTGATCCCGGTCGACTTTATCAAGACGATCGATGATATTTATTTCAAGGAGGATTTAGATGACCAAGAAGATCAATAAACGATCAAAGGAACGCTTATCGTTACCGGCTAAGATCGTTTCTGTTATCGTGGCGATCGAACTGATCGGTATCATCGCTGCAGTAGTCGTATTTGCCATCTTACTAAATGATAAACCAACATTAAACATCAATGACTTCATGAGTGAACAATCGACACTGATCTATGACCGCAATGGTGAACAATTCGGCGAGATCGGTTCAGTCAAACGTGAAAACATCGGTTATGAAGACTTGCCAAATGTCTTAGTCGATGCCTTTTTAGCGACTGAAGATTCACGCTTTTTTGAACACAATGGCTTTGATGTGCCGAGGTTCACACAAGCCATCATCGAAAATCTCAAGACTTTGAGCTTTTCTCAAGGTGGTAGTACCTTTACGATGCAGCTTGTCAAATACACCTACTTCATGGATGATGAAGCAGGTCAAGGTGCGGTAAAATCAGTTGAAAGAAAAGTCCAAGAGATCGCTTTAGCTTTAGAACTTGAACACAACATCTCCAAAGAGCAGATCCTTGAACTTTACTTAAACAAGATCAACTTCGGTGGTACAGGTAATATCCGTGGTATTCAAAGAGCTAGTCAATACTACTTCGATAAAGATGTCACCGATCTAAACCTTTCCGAAAGTGCCCTACTCGCTGGTATCATCAATGCGCCAAATGCATTCAATCCACACAATGACCTTGAGGCAGCGACAGATAGACGTAATACAGTACTATATCTAATGAATCGTCATGGCTATATCAGTGACGAAGAGTATCAGATGGCTTTATCGGTCAAAGTCGAAAACCTATTAGTAGATCCTAATTATAAAGGTGAAGCTGGTGATGGTAATCCATATCAAGCTTATATCGACCAGGTCATTTCCGAAACGATCGAATTGACCGGTTATGATCCAACGGCAACACCGATGCGCATCTATACCGCCATGGACCGCGATGTCCAAGGGCTCATGGATGATATCCAAGCTGGTAATACCGATGGTTATATTGAATTCCCAGATGACGCCTTTGAGATCGCTTCGATCTGTATCGATAACGAGACCGGTGAGATCGTCGGTATCCTAGGTGGTAGGAATTACTCCTATGGTGGCGAACTATTACTCAATCACGCAACTGATCAATATAACCAACCAGGTTCATCGATCAAACCGATGCTCGAATATGCCTTAGCTTTTGAAAATCTCGGCTGGGCTACGTCGCATGTCTTAGTCGATCGACCTCTACAATGGGCAGGTACTGATGTCGTCATCTCCAATTCGACCAACACCTATGTCGGTGAAGTCCGTTTAAGAGATGCATTAGGTAACTCCCTTAATACGACTGCCGTCCAAACGATGCAACAAGTCATCGATGAGATCGGTAGTGCTGCTGTGGTCGAATATATGAATAACCTAGGTTTTGATGTCACGATCGATGAATTCAACCTACAATATGCGATCGGTGGTTCGACCTTTGCCGCATCATGTCTACAACTTGCCAGTGCACAAAGTACGATGCTCAATGGTGGTGTTAGAGTTGAACCACATACGATCTTACGCGTTGAATTCTTAAATGGCAATGATCCAGTTGAACCGACCTATGACCAACATCAAATCCTTTCTGAAGGTAGTGCATATCTTGTAAGCGATCTTCTTTACAGCAATGTCCACGGTGGCTACGCTAATCTTATGGGCATGCTACAAGATGATTATGCTGTATATGCTAAGACCGGTACGACAGACTGGGGTTCAGCTGGTAATCAATATGGTATCCCAACCGGTACTGCTCATGATGGTTGGATGATCGGCTCGACCACCGATTATACGACAGCTACTTGGGTCGGTTATGACAAGTATGATAGTGGTAGTGGTGAACGTGGTGAATATTTATCAAATAGTAAATATCTACTTAATATCCAAGGTAAGATAACCAACCTCTTATTAGATCAAACCGTAGCTACCTTTGGTTCACCTTCAGAGCTTACAAGACCATCAAGTGTCTCTGAGATCGAACATATCTTAGGCACCTTCCCTTACGCAACGCCGATCGAAGGAATGAATGAATCACTTATCACAAGAGGCTATATCAACAGTGAAGATGTTGAACTAGTCGATGCATCACAGAACTTGACCGTTGAAGATATGGATACGACCGGCTTTGAGGCAACAGTTGGTGCCGATAATACGATCAGTGCTACCTGGCCTGAATATCCTGACCCTGATGCCCTCATCATCGCTGATTCAACGATGGATATCAGCCTAAGGGATAGTGATGGAAACATCATCAGACAAGCTACTGGTACCCGCCTATTTGATTATTCTTGGATCTATGGTCCGATACGCTATAAAGTTGATATCAAAGTCGATGGTCAAACAGTCGAGACGATAACTTCGGAAACTGCAGAGACGACCCAGATGATCGACAGCGACTTCTCGATCGGTGATACAGTCGAAGTCTGTGGCTATTATGGCTATGAAAGTGCACCAAGTGGTCAAGGTTCAAATCAAGTATGTCAAGTCGTCAGCGTTGAAAGTGATAGTGGTGGTTATCCAAGCGCTGGCAACGTCTTAGATATCGACGGACCATTGGTCGGTGTCGTCGGTGAAGAGATCAGGTTTGAAGCTGATGTCAATAATAGCTATTATACTGACGATGAATACTTCATTTGGACCATCAGTGGAAATGGTGAAGAAGTAACGATCGAAGGCGATGATATCATCGATTACACCTTCTCATCATCTGGCACTTATACGATAACCTGTTATTATGATGAAGGGATGTTGTCACTGAGTGATCGCATCCGGATCATGATCAATTGACCAAGTAAAAAGAGCTCTAGTTGAGCTCTTTTTCTTCATCACTACTTGTAAATCCGATGACATCGATATTGACAGCTTTCGTCCTGATCCCTGTCATATCGAAGATATGGTCATATACCTCTCTTTGGAGATCTTCGCATACCTTAGCCACATCCGCGCCTTGCAAGATCTTGATATCGATATCGACTTGGATCTCACCGTTTTTCAACATCTTGACTTGGCATGTATCCGTATCCTTCTTCATCGTGAAGGCATCTTTGACATTGCGGATAGAAGTCTTAGCGATATTAGCGATCGCTTCGATACTCATCATCGCTTTACCGGATTTCGGATTATCATCTAATAAGTAATATTCATTAGCCATAATATCCCTCCTCGCTAATTATATATCAATCCCAACTTTTAGACTAGTTATGAATGCGTAAACCTTTAGGATACTTGTTTTTTAAAGTACCTTTGACTGCTTTACCAAAACCTAATTGATAGCCTCTATAAGTCACAAGGTTATATCCATCTAAGGCATCGACCTTGATCTCAAGGCCGACTATAAAGTCATGGTATTGAACATCATTTAAGTCGATGACCTTTTTATAGTGCCCTTTTAAGATGTTAGCACGATAAAAGCTATGGACTGGGATGACATCCTTACCCTTGACCTTGCCGATATGGATGCCATAACGCAAGACATGATCGGATAGATCATATAAGGGCATTAGGCTCAAATAGTGATCATCACCGACTTTATATAAGTAATAGTCTTTAATATCTAGCTGTTCATCGATGAAGCTTTTGATGATCTTATCATCGCTTTCTTTCATAAGTTTAGGTTCTATGATATCCGTCTCTTTTTCCTTTTTAAGCACACAGGAAAACTGCCCTTCTGATCCATCGATGAAACTTAAAAGTTGTGGCTTTCGAATGATCTTTAGATCGCTATGGCGAGCTATCAGATCATGTATTTGATCTTCATTTTCTTCTTTTGTATAAGTACAAGTACTATAGATCAATAGTCCATCCTTCTTTAGTATCTTATAGGCATCATCTAAGATCATCTTTTGATCATTGACACAGCGTTTGATATCACCTGCTCTAAGATCATCTAAGATCGATGGGTATTTTCTAGCCATTCCCATACCAGAGCACGGTGCATCGACGATGACGATATCAGCAATCCCACAGATCTTCTTAGCGAGGTCACTGCTGGTCGTTTGTGTGATGATGATATTCGATATCCCGGTCTTTTCGATATTGCTCAAAAGGGCTTTAGAGCGCGTTTTATCGACTTCATTAGCGATGATGAGTGCCTTATCTTGGGTCTTGATCGCGATATCGATGGTCTTACCACCAGGGGCAGCGCATAGATCGACGATGAGCTTTGGTTCACAAATGGAAAGGTCTAAGATCGTCTTAGCTGCACTTTTCTCTTGCGGATAGATAAGTCCAAGCGTATAAGCGATGCTACTACCGACTTTTTCATCTTTGAAAGTATATGAACCTTCGGTATCTGTTTTAGCATACTCAAGATCACATAGATCTAAGATCGTCTTTTCATCCGCTTTGAGTGTGTTGATCGTCATCGCTCGCTCTGGTACTTCCTTTAGCTTTTGATAAAAAAGTTCAGGTTCAGCAAAGACATCTTCGACGATCTTACGATATAAGTCGTTCATCTTCACTCTGCCTTTCAGCTATTTCTTTATCTTTAGCTAACTGTTCTTTTAATTCATCTAAGCTATCAAAGCGCTTATCATCGCGGATGCGCTTTTTAAGATAAACGGTGATCTCTTGATCGTAGATATCACCATCAAAATCGATGATATGGACCTCATAGGTTATGCCATTATCGATCGCGATCGTAGGATTATTGCCGATATTGCACATGGCTTTATATATCTTGTCAGCGTATTTGACAAAACCGATATAGACCCCCGTGCGTGGGCATAGTATTTCGTCATCTAAACGGATATTGGCTGTTGGATAGCCTAATTTATGACCATTGCGTTTGCCATGGATGACTTTACCACGATTGAAGTAAGGATAGCCAAGTAGTTCATTGGCTAATTCGATATCCCCTTTTTCAATGGCGATCCTGACTCTCGTCGATGAGATCTTTTCGCCTTGATATAGGACTTCATCGATGATCGAAAGTGGATATTTACCAGCGATATGATCCTTTAGTTTTTGTGGTGTTCCTTCACCTTTATAGCCATAGGAAAAGTCAAAACCACACACAAGCCCAACTAAAGGTAGACTACATAAGACCTTTTGATAGAAGACATCTTCTGGCATCTTGCACATCTCTTGGGTGAAATCGTAGACGATCGCAATATCGATACCCATCTCTTGTGCGATCTTTAGGCGGTCGGTGAAGTTTTGGATATGACGATGTTTCTTTTTAGTGATGATATCTTTTGGATCGGGGTAAAAAGTGATCAATGCGCTTTTGGCCCCTTTTTCATAAGCGATCTTTTTCGCCTTTTTGATCAATTCTTGATGTCCTAGATGGAGACCATCAAAATAACCGATGCAGGCGACGATCGGCTCGTCGATATTGATATGTCCTTCACAGTTAGCCTTATATATCTTCATCAGAATAAACCTCTTACACAACGATATCGATCATCTTCTGCTTCATATACAGCTAATGCTTTTCCTCCGCCTGTTATGACCAAACGCTTTTGATCACTATCGATCTTGATACGCTTGCCATTTTTGATATCCTTAATATCTGGATATTCATATGTAGCATAGCTCATCTTTAAAACATCTAAGATATCATGCGCGTGATAATTACCTTCTGTGATATCATCGATATCATCACAATCATTGATCGATATATCAGCTACTTTAGTTCTTTTTAAAGCTGTCAAAGTGCCAAGACCTCCTAGCTCTTGCATGATATCGCGAACAAGTGCACGGATGTATGTGCCACTAGAAACATGACTTTTAAAAGTAAAGCCTTTGTCATCGCATTTGATAAGTTCATTTCGATAGATGGTCACTTCTCTTTTAGGCACTTCGACCTCGATCCCTTTTCTTTGGTATTCATAGAGTTTTTTACCATCGACTTTGATCGCTGAAGTTAGAGGTGGAAGTTGATCATAGGCCTTTTCAAAGGCTTTTAATACCTTGACGATCTCTTCTTCCGTATACTTTTTGACATCACAAGTCTTTGTGACCTTTCCCTCTTTATCTAAGGTATCAGTCTCATAACCATATTCTAAAGTAGCGATATATTCCTTGTCGTGACCGACGACGAATTGGTTGATCTTGGTCGCTTTACCGATAAGGATGATCATGACCCCTTCGGCCATTGGATCAAGCGTCCCGGTATGGCCGATGCTTTTAGTATTAAAGACCTTTCTTAGTTTATAACAGACATCAAAGGAAGTCATGCCCGGCTTTTTATTAACAAATAAAACTGTATCCATCTTTTTAATTATATCATCTTGGTGTTATAATCGACTACATGAGTGTCAAAAAAGTCCTTGCAAGTATGCGCAAAGCTGATCTTGATTACGGTCTTATCGAAAATGGTGATAAGATCGGTATCGGTATCAGTGGTGGTAAAGATTCTAATCTTTTACTATATTGTCTATATCTATATCGCTTTTTAGCTAAGAATACCTTCGATAAGGATTTTGAGATCGTCGGTATCCATATCGATCTCAACTTCGGTGAAGAGGATTTTTCTATCATCACCGATTGGTTCAGCAAATATCCGATCGATATCGTTTCAGAAAGATCCAAGATCGCTGATATCCTCGATATCCATCGCAAAAATGACAAGATCGAATGCAGTCGTTGTTCAACACTAAAAAAAGGTGCTGTGATCCAAGTAGCTAAAAGGCTCGGTTGTAATAAAGTAGCATTCGCCCATCATAGTGATGATGCGATCGAGACCTTATTCCTCAATATGATCTATGGCGCTAGGATCGCCACCTTTGATCCTAAGATGCATTTGACCAATCAAGATGTGACTTTTATCCGTCCTTTTATCTACGCTTTTGAAAAAGACATCAAAAAAGCGACCAGAGAAGTCGCTTTACCGTCGATCAAAAGCGGATGTCCAAATGATGGTTTTACCAAAAGACAGGATATCAAAGAGCTACTGCATGAGATATACCATCGCTATCCTCATGCAAAAGAGAACTTCCAGCTCTCTTTACACAATCTCGATAAGCTCAACCTTTGGCATAAAGAGTAGCTAATATGATGCCACATACAAGCGGGATCTCAAGTGAGATGTCGCTTTTCTTTTGGATGGTGATCTTGTCTTTAAGCTCCTTAGGACTATTGATGATGATCGAATATGGCTTAGCAGGTCTAAGTTTATGGATATCGATCCCATCATCGGCATACATATATGGTGTATGATCTTTATATTCACTAAGATAGGTATCAAGATCAGGATAAGACTTGATCCGAGCGAAGAAGATCGATCCCATCGAAGCTCTGACGATCTTGGGCTCAAAGTAGTCGATATCCATACCGACAAGAACGATATCTTTAAGGTCAAATGATATCGCTGTCCTTAAGATCGTGCCGAGATTCCCTTCATCTTCAATGCCACAGAGAACCAGATGATCTGAATCTAAGGCTAACTTTTCCTTCACCTTTTTAAAATAAGCGATCACATAGCAGTTTTCTTTTACTGATAAGCTATCGATCACATGATCATCTAAGATCAGGGGGATATTATTCTTATTGCATAGAGTTTGTAGTTTATCAAAGAATTCATTTTGATAGATCTTTGATGAATAATAGACTTTGATGACTCTATTTGGATGGTTGATCAAAAGTTCGATCGTGATCGACATTCCAAGGGTATAACTGAAATCAGCTTCTCTATAATAGCGTTCCATGCCCCTATAATAGCAAAATCCACCCTATATAAGCTAGGGCAGATCTTGTTTATTCGAATATATATCTGTCATCACGATAGTCGATCTTGAAGTGTTTCTTATCTGGATCACTGATGATGATCTTCGCAAGTGGCGATTCGATGGCTCTTTGGATATAACGCTTCATCGGTCTAGCGCCATAGGCTTCATCATATCCATTTATCGCGATCTCATCTAAAGCTTTATCGGTGATCTCTAAGGTCATATCACTTTGTAAGAGACGATCTTTGAGTTGTGATATGAACTTTTTCGCAACATCTCTGATGACTTTATGATCTAGTGGTTCAAAGATGATGACCTCATCGATACGGTTGATGAACTCAGGTTTGAAATAGCGTTTGATGAGCGCATCGTATTCCTTCTCTTTTTTAACCTTATCCTTTTCAAAAGCGTATTCACTACCGAGATTGCTGGTCATGATGATGATCGTGTTCTTAAAGTCGACCGTCACACCTTTAGAATCGGTTATCCTTCCATCGTCTAAGATCTGTAACAAGATATTAAAGACATCAGGATGGGCTTTTTCGATCTCATCTAAAAGGACGATCGAGTATGGATTACGTCTGACCGCTTCCGTGAGTTGACCACCTTCTTCATAGCCAACATAGCCAGGAGGAGCACCGATCAAGCGCGATACACTGAACTTCTCCATATATTCACTCATATCGATCCTTACGATCTTTGTCTCATCATCAAATAGTTGTTCAGCCAAAGCCTTAGCGATCTCTGTTTTACCGACACCGGTCGGCCCTAAAAAGAGGAATGATCCGATCGGACGATCGATATCTTGGATCTGCGCTTTTGAGCGTAGGATCGCATCAGTGACCCTTTCGATCGCCTCATCTTGCCCCATGACTCTTTTCGCTAATATGTCGCCAAGATGCAAGAGCTTTTCTCTTTCGGTAGCCATGAGTTTGGTGACTTCGATATGAGTCCATTTTGATACGACCTTAGCGATCGCCTCTTCATCGACCACTTCCTTGATCATCTTATCTTTAGTCTCATTTTGTAACATCTTGATCTTCTTTTCTAGATCTGGGATCGTCTCGTATTTTAGCTTAGCAGCTACTTCATATTCGGCATCATTTTGTGCTTTAGTGAAATCAAGTTTAGCTGTCTCAAGGTCTTCTTTGGCTTTCTTCACTTCTTCGAGTTGCCCTTTTTCAAAAGACCACTTATTGTACATGACATCCTTTTCATCTTTAAGCTCTTGCATCTCTTCTTGCAGTTCAGCTAGTCTTCGCTTAGCTTTATCATCGCTTTCCTTTTTTAACGATACTTCTTCGATCTCTAATTGTCTGATCTTACGGATCAGTTCATCGAGCTCGCTTGGCATCGAATCCATCTCGACTCTGATCGAAGCACATGCTTCATCGATGAGGTCGATCGCTTTATCCGGCAAGAAACGGTCAGTGATATAACGATCGGATAACGTCGCGGCAGCGATGATCGCTTCATCTTTGATCTTGACGCCATGGTGGGTCTCATAACGATCTTTCAGACCTCTTAAGATCGAGATCGTCTCTTCGACTGATGGTTCAGCTACTTGGACCTTTTGGAAACGACGTTCTAATGCAGCATCCTTTTCGATATATTTACGATATTCATCGAATGTCGTGGCCCCGATGCATTTTAGTTCCCCTCTTGCCAGCATTGGTTTAAGTAGATTAGCCGCATCCATTGCTCCATCGGTCTTACCAGCGCCAACTAAGTTATGGATCTCATCGATAAAGAGGATGACTTGGCCATTTTTCTCTTTGACTTCTTTTAAGACCGCTTTTAGACGCTCTTCAAATTCGCCACGATACTTAGCACCAGCGATCAAAGATCCCATATCTAGCTCGATCAATTCCTTATCTTTTAAGCTTAGTGGTACATCACCATTCATGATCCGCCAAGCAAGTCCTTCGACGATCGCTGTCTTACCAACACCAGGTTCACCGATCAAGACCGGATTATTCTTGGTCTTACGCGATAATATCTCGATCACCCTTCTGATCTCTTCATCACGGCCGATGACCGGATCGATCTTGCCATCCTTGACATCAGCCACTAGATCATGACCGTATTTCTTAAGGGCGTTGAGATTGTTCTCTTGATCTTTTGTCTCCATCTTCTTATCACCTCTTTCCTTCTTTTCTTTCTCTTTTAATGCTTTTATATCGATATTGCATGTTTTACATATATCATTTGCGACACCGCTGTCATTATCTAATAGACAGACAAATAATAGAAAAGCACTTAAGTAATTATCATGACGATCTTCCATCATCTTATAAGCGTCATTCATCGCTTTTAATGTATAACGATCAAAGCGAGCATCAGTGATATTATCCGTTTTCGCTAAGCGATCGAGATACCCCTTGATCACTTCTTTAGCCTTATTAGGATCGATATCGGCAAAAGCGACGATATCTTCATCATCCATATAAGCCCAAAGCATATGTTCACTAGATACTTCCGGATTTTTATTCTCACTAGCTAATGTGACAGCTTGATAGATGATCTCTTTTGTCTTATCTGTAAATCTTTCAATATCCATATTTTCCTCCTTAGCACTTTTTTATTTAGAGTGCTAACACATGTGCTTTTTTAAGTAAGGACTAGCCTTACTTAAAACTCTTTTTGAATTTGTCAAACACAGATTCCTTCTTATCTTTACTTGTGGCTCTTAGTTTTTCAAAGATCTCCTTCTCTTCACGAGAGAGTTTTTTCGGGATCGTTACTTCGACCTCAACGATCTGATCACCCTTGGCATTTGATCTGAGCTCTTTGATACCATACTCACGCATCCTTAGCTGTTGATTAGGTTGTGTGCCTGCTGGGATGGTAAGTTCAACATCGCCATAGACGGTCGGGACATCGATCTTGGTACCAAGGACTGCATCGACGATCGATACTGGTACTTTGATATGCACGTCATTGCCGACTCTTGTGAAGTACTTATGTGGTCTTACGATGATCTCGACATATAGGTCACCATTAGGTCCGCCATTATATCCTCTTTCACCATAGCCAGCAAGCCTTACCTGTTGACCAGAGGCGATACCGGCTGGGATCTTGACTTCGACATCCTCTCTGGTGTGGATATATCCTTCACCTTTACAATCTGGACATTTCTTATCGATGATCTTACCAGTACCATGACAATCAGGACATTCGACGACTTGTTGCATCATGCCAAGCATCGTCCTTGTGGTCCTTGTCACTCGACCTGATCCATGACATGTAGGACAAGTCCTTACATCACTATCGCTATAAGCGCCAGTGCCATGACATCTTTCACAACGCTTGTCGACATCTAAAGTCAGTGTCTTTTCTACACCGTGGACAGCATCGAGGAAATCGATCTCGATGCGGATATAGCGGTTTTCGCCTTTAGTTGGCTGATTAGCTCTTTGCGATCTAGAACCACCGAAATTGAAGCCAAAACCGCCCATATTACCCATAAAACTCGAGAAGATATCATTGAGATCATCAGCACTGCCAAAGCCACTAAAACCACCCTGTCCAGCAAAGCCATTAGGATCGACACCGGAAAAACCATAACGATCATATGCCGCTCTTTTTTCGGCATCACCTAATACTTCATAGGCTTCATTGACTTCTTTGAACTTTTCTTCAGCACCAGGTTCTTTATTGACATCAGGATGATATTTCTTGGCCATCTTACGATAGGCTCTTTTGATCTCATCTTCGGTCGCCCCTTTATTGATACCTAGTACTTCATAATAATCTCTTTTTGCCATTTTGACTCCTTACTTACTAAGACCCCTATATAGGGGTCGGATATATTAGTTCTTTGGATTGAAATCAGCATCGACGACATCGTCTTTTGGATCAGATGTCGGACCTTGTGCACCACCTTGTGCTTGGCTTTGATACATCGCTTCTGCCATCGCTTGGGCAGCTTTTTCAAGCTCATCGAGTTTAGTCCTCAATGTATCGTAATCGTTTTGATCGATCGCTTTTTGTAGTTCATCACGTAGTGCTTTGACTTGTTCTTTTTGTTCAGCTGATACATTCGCATTCTCATTAGCTAGTGTATCATCGATCTGAGTGATGAAGCTTTCAGCTTTATTCTTGAGTTCGATCTCTTCTTTACGCTTTTCGTCTTCTGCTTTGTGTTCCTCAGCTTCTCTTACCATCTTATCGATCTCTTCATCAGATAAGCCGCTTGATCCTGAGATCGTGATCTCTTGTTTCTTGTTGGTAGCTTTATCAAGCGCTGATACATGGACGATACCATTGACATCGATATCGAATTTGACTTCGATCTGTGGGATACCACGTCTTGCTGGGGCGATGCCTGTAAGTTGGAAGTTACCGAGCGTCTTGTTATCAGCAGCCATCGGTCTTTCACCTTGTAAGACATGGATATCAACTGCAGGTTGGTTATCCGCTGCTGTTGAGAAGATCTGTGACTTACTTGTTGGGATCGTCGTATTACGTGGGATCAAGACGGTCATGACACCACCTAAGGTCTCGATACCTAAGCTTAGTGGTGTGACATCTAATAATAAGACATCCTTGACATCACCAGCGATGACACCACCTTGGATCGCGGCACCCATCGCAACTACTTCATCCGGGTTGACTGATTTATTTGGTTCTTTACCTAATTCATTCCTGACTGCATCTTGGACAGCTGGGATACGTGTAGAACCACCTACAAGCAATACTTGATCAAGATCACTTGCGCTCATACCCGCATCCTTTAAGGCCTGTCTTACTGGTCCTAAGGTCCTATCGACTAAGTGCTTTGTCATCTTATCAAATTGGGCTCTTGATAATGTCGCATCAAAGTGTAGTGGACCTGATGCGTTAGCGCTGATAAATGGTAGGCTGATCTGTGTTTGGACCATCGAGCTTAGATCCTTCTTAGCCTTTTCAGCCGCTTCTTTTAAACGTTGTAAAGCCATCCGATCTTGTCTTAGATCGATACCATTGTCCTTTTTGAATGTTTCGACCATCCAATCGACGATGACATTATCGAAATCATCACCACCAAGACGGTTATCACCGGCTGTCGCAAGGACTTCGAATGTACCATCAGCTAAGTCGAGGATCGAGACATCGAATGTACCACCACCTAAGTCGAATACGAGAACTTTTTGTTCTTTGTTGGTCTTATCGATACCGAAAGCTAAAGCAGCTGCTGTCGGTTCGTTGATGATCCTTTCGACTTCTAAGCCAGCGATCTTACCTGCATCCTTAGTTGCTTGTCTTTGCGCATCGTTGAAGTAAGCAGGTACAGTGATAACTGCTTTATTGACTGGCTCACCTAAATATGCCTCAGCATATGATTTCATATAAGATAGGATCATCGCTGAGATCTCTTCTGGTGTATAATCCTTACCTTCTAGATTGACCTTTTCCTTAGTTCCCATCTTACGTTTGATCGAGATGACGGAATTCTTATTGGTGACTACTTGCCTTTTAGCCGCATCACCGACGATACGATCACCATCTTTGAATGCAACGACTGATGGTGTCGTACGATTACCTTCTGGGTTTGTAATGACCTTAGCTTCATTTCCTTCCATGACAGCTACACAGCTGTTTGTTGTACCTAAGTCGATACCAATGATCTTACTCATATCTATTTCCTCCTTTATTCACTTACCTTGACCATCGCAGGTCGTAAGATCCGATCTTTCAATCGGTAACCTTTCTGTAATACTTCGATGACGATGCCTGATTCATAACCATCTCTTTTTTCGACCATGATCGCTTGTGCGTTATTTGGATCATATGGTTTATCTAAGACATCGACCATCTCTACGCCTTCATCACTTAAGGCTTTGATCAGTTGGGCGTAGATCATCTCTACCCCTTTTTTATAACCAAGCGCTTCTTCATTCGCGGTATCCTGTGCTAGAGCTCTCTCTAGATTGTCGATCGCAGGTAATACCTCTTTCGCAAACGATTGGATGCGGTATTTTCTTTCTAATTCTGCCTCTGCATTTAAGCGTTTGCGTGTATTCTCTGTATCGGCATAAGCCATAGCGTAGTCGTTTTTTAATTTGTCGACTTCCACCTTGAGCGCTTCGTTTTCCTTTTTTATCGTTTCTAATTCCTTATTCAGTTTATCGACTTCCTTTTCTAAGGGATTGATAACTTCTTTATCTTTCTTCTTTTTCTTGTTTTCCATCTTTATCACCTCGATATCTATCTACCTGTCGTTTGATATAGTTTAGCAAACTCATGACTTTATCATACTGCATCCGATTTGGACCGACGACCATGAGTTTAGCGGTATCGTTATCACCATATTGGATATCCGACGATATGACAGCGATATCATCAAACCACAAGAGATCGGTGCCTGACTCCGTATGGGTGACGACCGCATTATCATCGTTCTTCTTCTCACTCAAAAGATTGCGGAAGAGCTTTGAATCATTGACGATCTTGGTGAATTCCTTGAGCTTTTCGATATCTGAGAATTCAGGTTGATACATCATATTGCTGGTACCGCTCATATATAAGGTCTCAGAAGCAAACTTCACAAAAGCCGCATAGAATGCATTGAATAGCATCTCATGCCTTTTGACGTTTTCACATAGCAGAGGTCTGATGTCTTTAAGCCTATGATTTAGCTCAGCGATCGGTGTATCACACAGATTGTCATTCAATATCTCCATGCACTTTTGGATGTCACTCAAAGAGACTTCATCTTGGAAATTGAACATCTTATTTTGCGTATGACCACTACTAGTGATGAAAACACAGATAGCTGTCTTTGGATCTAAAGGGAAAAGCTTTAGATGCTTTAATGTTTGATGTGATGCATCTGGTCCTAAGACACCGCTGACAAGATTGGTCATATCGGCGATGAGTTCACATGACTCTTTGATCGCGTCTTCGATATTGATCGATTCATTAGTAAAGATATTGGCGATAGCGAATTTGATATCGCTATTCTCATGTGCTTCTAAGATGTTTTCACAATAAAACTGGTAACCTTTATTACTAGGAACACGACCAGCTGATGTATGTGGCTTCTCTAGATAACCGAGGTTTTCTAATTGGGCCATATCATTTCTGATCGTCGCACTAGAATAAGGAAGACCGTATTTATCGACCAAAGTCTTTGAACCGACTGGCTCAGCCGTTTGGATAAACTCTTCGACGATAGCTTTTAATATCTCGATATTCCTAGCTGTCAACATCCTTGTTTAGCACTCCTTTCTCTTTACTGCTAATATCCTACAATAAAGTGCTAGCACTGTCAAGGATTAATTGCTAAAAATCACGATAGACGTTTTTTGACCTCATCGATGATCATTTCAGGTATCAATGCTTTGATATCGCCACCATAATGAGCGACCTCTTTTGCGATCGAAGATGATAGGAAAGAAAATTCCGGCTTAGCCACTAAAAAGACCGTTTCTATATCCTTTTCTAATTTCATATTCGTTGTAGCTAGAGCTAATTCATATTCATAGTCGGCGATCGCTCTGATACCTCTGACCAATACTCCACAACCTTCTTTTTTAGCTACATCAACAGTCAGGCCTTTACCGATGACGACTCTAACATTTTTAAACTTGGCAACGCATTTTTCGATGAGTACTTTACGTTCACTCGCGCTAAAGGTCGCTTTCTTAGCGACGTTTTCATTGATGGCAACGACGACTTCATCATAGAGCTTTGACGCCCTTTCGATGATGTCAAGATGACCGATGGTTATCGGATCAAAAGATCCTGGATACATTGCTTTCATTCACACCTCTTAAAATAGTAAAGATCAGTTATTCCATATGATCGTTTTTTATACACGACAAGATCACCATAGTGATCATTTAAGTTCGCCTTATTATCGACTTCATAGATGAGTATACCATCATCCTTTAATAGCTTTTTATCATTTATCGCCATCATGAGTTCATCGCGTTTAGCAAACTCATAAGGTGGATCTAAAAAGATGATGTCGATAGGTTCATCTAAAGCCTTTAAAAGTTCACTTTGATCAAGGTTGTATATGATCACTTCCTCTTCGACCTTTGCGATATTCTCCTTTATCACTTTGATCGCCTTCTTGCTTATATCATTGACGATCGCTCTTTTGACACCGCGCGACAAGGCCTCTATCGCTACAGCACCACTTCCAGCAAAGACATCTAAGATCACCTCTTTATCACTTATATCACCAAGCGAAGAAAAAAGCGCTTCTTTGACCATGTCTTTTGTCGGTCTTGTCTTATCCACAGGGGCGATCAAGCGCATGTTTTTATATTTACCAGCTATTATCCTAAGCATTGGTATTCTCCCTAGCGATCATCCTTATCCTGATGATCTCGTTTTGGGCGATACCTAAAGCGATCATGGCCGCTAATGAGCTAGAACCACCACTTGATACCAGTAATAAAGGAACACCGGTTAGTGGGATAAGCCCGCTAACGCCACCGACATTGAGGATGAAGTGTAGACCAAAATAGAGGATGACCCCTAAAAAGACGATCTTAGCTCTTAGATCAGCATATTTACTGGAAGCGTGTTTAGCTAGTCTTATGATGATGACGCCATATAAAAAGACTAATATGACAAGTCCAAAGATGCCGAGTTCTTCAACGATGACCGCTAAGATAAAATCACTTGATGGGTTAGGGAAATTCATGTATTTATGGACAGAATTACCATAGCCGACACCAAATAGGCCACCAGTCGCAAAAGCGACAAGGGCCATGACCAAATGATAACCAGTCGAATACTGATCGGCGAATGGGTCAGCAGCTGATGTGAACCTTGAGATCATGTAGTTATCACCTAGGCTATTCAAGATGGCCGTGCCGATCGGCGAAAGAAGAAAGATGATAAATATGATCCCGATGACCATGATCAGGCGCATCGTCGATTGATATTTATTCAAAGCTGGTGACTTCGGTATCAATAAAAGAAGATAAGCGATACCAAATAGGATGACACCTGAACCGGTGTCCTTCTCCCAAGCGACGATGGTCCCGGCGTATATGAGCATCATATATATGAGATAACGGAATTGATTCCGCTCAGTTTCTTCATCTTTAAAATTGGCTGATAGAGATCTAGCATAATAGATGATCAAAAAGACTTTAGCGAATTCCGATGGTTGGATCGTAAAGCTACCGATCCTGATCCAAGCATAAGCACCACCTAGATCACCGAATAAACGCGTCACTAAAAGCACGACAAACATCGCTACAGCTAGACCATCAAAGATCTTTTTGCGCAATTTAAAAAGCGTAAAACGGCTCAAAAAGAGATATAAGATAGTACCAAGGGTCAAATAGACGATCTGTCTGATGATGACACCAGCGATGACGGATGTATCACCTTGGGCATTGCCCATCTCGGCACTAGCGATCATCAGTGTACCAAAGACCATCAAAGCAAGTAGAGCCATCGTTATAAAACGATCGCTGTTTTTTAAAAAGATACTAAAACGCTTTTTTTGCATAAGCGTATTTTATCATAATTGCACTATGGAAAAAAATCACCTATAATATGCTCATGAAGATCAATGCAGAAACAATAGTCAAAGACAATAATGTTGCGATCAGAAATAAGAGTGTCGATGTTAAATTGCCACTGAGTGAAGAAGATCGCGACTTACTTATGGATATGTACAACTACGTCATAGATTCAACTGATGAAGAGATAGCAGAAAAGGAGAATTTACAACCAGCAGTCGGTATATCAGCGATCCAAGTCGGTGTCAATAAGAAGATGATGGCGATCGTCATCAAGAATAAAGACGGTGATATCGTCTATCAATTTGCGATGGCTAATCCTAAGATCATCTCTGAATCGGTAGAAAAGGCCTATCTAGCTGGTGGTGAAGGATGTCTATCAGTGCCAAATGAGCACGAAGGTTATGTCTATCGCGCTAGACGGATCAAGGTCAAAGGATATGACCTACTTACCGATCAAGAGGTGATCATCCAAGCTAGGGATTATTTGGCGATCGTCTTCCAACATGAATTAGACCACTTTAAGGGGATCTTATATTATGACCATATCGATAGAGATGATCCTTTTAAGATATTAGAAAACGCATATTGTATCGAATAGGAGAAAACATGGCAAATCGTACTACTTATAACTACACCAATTATGGAACGCTAAATTTTAATAATAAGACCGATACATTGGTCTACGCCTTAGGTGGGCTCGGTGAGATCGGTAAGAATATGTATTGTTTTGAACATGATGATGAGATCATCATCGTCGATGCAGGAGTCAAATTCCCTGATGATGACCTTTTAGGTATCGACTATGTCATCCCTGATTACACTCATCTCATCAAAAACAAAGACAAGATCAAGGCTTTGATCATCACCCATGGTCATGAAGACCATATCGGTGGTATCCCCTTCTTACTATTATCTTGTCCGATCGAGAAGATCTATGCACCAAGATTCGCTAAAGCTTTGATCGAAAAGAAGCTTTCAGAAAGAAGGCGTCTATCAAAGACCAAGATCATCGAGATCGACAGTGACTCATCGGTCAAGACCAAGTATTTCACCGTCGGCTTTTTCAATACCATCCACTCGATCCCTGATAGCTTAGGCATCCTGATCAATACACCTAATGGCCGGATCGTCGAGACTGGTGACTTTAAGTTTGACTTAACACCTATCGGCACTAATGCCGATTATCAAAAGATGGCCTATATCGGGGCTGCTGGTGTGACACTGCTCATGAGCGATAGCACCAACTCTGAAGTCGAAGGTTTTTCGATCTCCGAAAAGCAAGTCATCCAATCGATCCGTGACATCTTTAAAAAGACCAAAGGTCGCTTACTTGTATCGACCTTCGCTTCTAATGTCGATCGGCTATCCCAGATCTTAAAATGCGCTTATGATTGTGGTAGAAGAGTAGTCGTCTTTGGTCGCAGTATGCAAAATGTCGTCGAGATCGGTCTTAAATTGAAGACCATCGATATCGACGAAGAAGCTTTCATCGATCCTGAATTATTGGGTACGATCCCACCTGAAAAACTATGTATCGTCTGTACTGGTTCCCAAGGTGAGACCTTAGCTGCCCTATCACGTATCGCCAATGGCACCCACAAATTCGTCCGCATCATCCCAGGTGATACCGTTGTCTTATCATCAAATCCAGTGCCTGGTAATGCGATCAACGTATCTGGTATCATCAATCAGCTCACAAGATGTGGTGCTACCGTCTTAGAGAATACGACCTTGGCTAGCTTACATACCACCGGTCACGCTTCACGTGAGGAGCAAAAACTCATGATCCAATTGATCAAACCAAAGTACTTCATGCCGATGCATGGCGAATATAAGATGCTCAAAAAGCATGCTGAAACAGCCATGGAAACAGGTATCCCAAGCGAAAACTGCTTTGTGATGGCTAATGGTGATGCCTTAGTATTACACGAAGGTGAAGTATATCGTGCCAATACTAGGATCCAGACCGATGCTATCTATGTCGATGGTAATGATATATCCGGTCTATCGACATCGGTCATCAAAGATAGAAAGATCTTAGCTGATAACGGGATGGTCGCTGTCGTCGTCTGTATCGATTCTAGAAGCAATAAGATCTTATGTCGACCAGGTATCGTCTCACGTGGTTTCGTCTTCATCAAAGAATCACAGACCTTACTAAAAGAAGCTGAATTACTAGTCTATGAAGCTTTAAAACAAGCTATGAAACAAAAGGTAACTTTCGGTGATCTTAAAAACACCATCCGCAACACCTTAGAACCTTATCTATATCGTAAGACCAACCGCAATCCGATCGTCATCCCAGTCATCTTGAATCACCGTGATGCGATAAAGAGGAATCAAGGAGGCAACTAATATGCTAGTCATCATAGTGATCATCATCATTGTCATAGTCTTGATCATCTGGGCTATATCAACGACCAATAAATTCAAACATCTTGAGATCAAGATCGATGAAGCACGCTCTGGTATCGAAGTAGCATTAGAAAAACGTTATGATACCTTAACTAAACTACGTGATGTCGCAAGCTCATATCAAAAGCATGAAACAAAGACTTTTACTGATGTCATTGCTTTGCGTAAAGGTATGTCTTTAAAGGAGCTTGAAAAAGCCGATGATCAAATGGGAACAATGACAAATGATCTTATCGCTGTAGCGGAAAATTATCCTGAGCTAAGATCATCGGAGGTCTTTGTTGAACTAGAGAAAGGGATCCGTGATGCCGAAGAACACTTACAAGCGGCAAGACGCGTCTATAACGCTAATGTTAGCGCTTTTAATACAGCGATCGCTATGTTCCCAAGTAGTCTTTTAAAAGGTACAAGGATGGCACAAAGCTTTTATGAGACCACCGGTCATAAAAGAGAAGATGTCAAAATGAGCTTTTGATCATGACTAATAACGAATACAATAGACAATTACAAAAAGAAAAAGGCAAACGTATCACCTACATCATCGTCGGTGTGATCGGCGTTGCCCTTTTTTTATTCATCCCTGTTATCGGTCTCATCATCATCATATTAGCGACCTTTCTATTTTCACGTAGTAAGAAAATGATCAAAGAAGAGATCGGTGCTAAGATCGCACAAGATGTGATCGGTCGCTATATCGATGATCTTATATATGACCCTCACGGATCGTTTGATACCACCATCATCAATGGCATATACATGGACTTCCCAAACTATGACCGTATCCACAGCAACGATCTCATCAAAGGCACATATAAAGGTCATCGCTTGATGATGTGTGATCTAAGGCTAAGTGAGCGGCAAACGACATCTAATGGTCGTGGTACAAGGACACATTATGTAACGGTATTTGCTGGTCCTTATATCGCGATATCTTTTGATAAGACGATCACTTCATCAGTCACTGTATCTCATCACCGCTTCTTCAGCCAAGGCAATATCAAAATGGAAAGTGAGCATTTTAATGAGAACTACAATGTGACAAGCGAAAGTGAACATGATGCCTTTTATATCCTTACCCCACAGATGATGGAAAGGATCGAAAGGATCAATGCACTAGCAGGTGATGATATCTATATCTGCTTTGATCATAGTGGCTTTATCTATATCGCTGTCAACAATGATCAAAACAACTTTGAGATCAGTTTCGATCATGATGATACCACTAAGATCAAGGAAGACTTTGATAAGCAGTTTATATATATCTTGCGTTTTATCGATGAACTATTAGAAGGTATACACTAATAAAAAAGCTAGATCGTTATGTCTAGCTTTTGTCTTCTTATTTGATCTCGATGATCTTCATCATATTGGCACTGCCTTCACCTGTTGGGTAGCCAGCTGATAAGATGATGAGTTGTCCTGGTTTGAAACCTTGTGATTTAGCAACTGCACTAGCTAATTCGTCATCGTTAGTCATCTCATTTTGGACCTTAGAGTAGATCGGATGGACACCCCAGTATAGTTCGAGCTTAGCTTGTGTCGATTTAGTGAATGTCACTGCAAAGATCGGACATGATGGTCTGTACTTTGACAAGCGTCTTGCGGTCGTACCACCTTGCGTGAAAACGACGATCGCGGCGATATCAAGGGTCAAAGTGGCCTCAGAGATCGAGATACCGATCGCATCTTGGACTGTTTGATCGTTATAGTTGCGTAGTGATTCTAGGTTCTTACGATATGGGATGATCGTCTCTGTTGCCTCGATGATATGTGCCATCGTCTTAACAGCTTCGACTGGATAGTCACCACTAGCTGATTCTGCCGACAACATGACCGCATCAGAACCATCTAATACCGCATTCGCGACGTCACTAGCTTCCGCTCTTGTACAACGAGGATTAGCCGTCATTGAATCGAGCATATGGGTAGCAGTGATGACTGCTTTACCATGGCGGTTAGCAGCTTCGATGATCTTCTTTTGGTAGATCGGGACAAGTGCTGTCTCAACTTCGACACCGAGATCACCTCTTGCGACCATGACGCCATCAGCTACTTCTAAGATCTCTTCTAAGTTATCAAAACCTTCTTGGTTTTCGATCTTGGCGATGATGTTGATCTTTGGTTGACCCATTTCAACTAAGATCTTACGGATCGCTAAGACATCTTCTTTACGTCTGACAAAAGATGCAGCGATAAAATCGACATTTTGTTCGCAACCAAAGCGAATATCGTCTTCATCTTTTTGCGAGATGAATGGCATACTCAATTTTACGCCTGGGACATTGCATCCTTTGTGTGATGATAAAGGCCCATTGACCTCAACACGACACTTCATCTCAGAACCGTTATTCTCTAAGACCGTAAGTTTCATCTTACCATCATTGATGAGGATGTAGTTACCAGGTACGACATCATCGAATAGCTCTGGACATAAGATCTGGAAGCGATCATGTGTACCTAAGAAATCCTCTTTACAGACCGTGACGATCTCGCCGATCTTATATTCTTCCTTGTCATTAGCAAAGTCACCAAGTCGGATCTCCGGACCCTTTGTATCTAACATGATACCAAGATTGACCTGATTCTCCTTTTCAACTTGTCTGACTAATTTGATCCGATTGCCATGTTCCTCATGTGAACCATGAGAGAAGTTCAAACGGACGATATTCATACCCTCTTGGGCCATCTTCAATATCGTCTCGTAGTTTTCACTTGCTGGTCCGATCGTACAGACGATCTTTGTTTGTTTACTGTTCATATTCTACCTTTCCGTATTTCCTACTTATACTAAACGCTCGAATAAGCGATATAGCCCTTTACGTGATGCCTTTGGCATAGCTAGTGCTTCTGTGATCGGTAATGATACGATCTCATTGTTCAAAGTACCGACACAGTGACCACCGATACCACTTACCAATAGATCAACAGCTTTTTCACCCATCCTACTAGCTAAGACACGATCATTAGGTGTTGGTGAACCACCCCTTTGGATATGACCAAGGACGGTAGCTCGACCTGAGAAACCCGTTGATGCCGAGACTTTCTTCGCTAGCCCTTCAACATCACAGATCTTTTCGCTGATGACGATGATCGCATGGTTTTTACCAAGGTTATCAAGATATCTTAGTTGATCTAAGATCTCTTCTTCATCATAACCAGTCTCTGATGTGATGACGATCTCTGCCCCACATGATATGCCCGAATATAAAGCTAGATCACCACAGTGGTTACCCATGACTTCAACTAGCGAACAACGGTGATGGGAACTTGAAGTATCACGCAGTTTATCGACACATTCCACAACGGTGTTAAGAGCGGTATCAAAACCGATCGTAAGATCTGTACCGCTGATATCATTATCGATCGTTCCCGGTAGACCGATACAATTGATACCCTTATCAGTCAAAGCTTTAGCGCCACGGTATGAACCATCACCACCGATGACTACTAAGGCATCGATCTCATTGGCTCTTAGGATCTCGCATGCTTTGATGACCGTCGCCTCTTCCTTGAACTCAGGAAGTCTAGCACTACCTAAGATGGTACCACCACGGGATAAGATATCCGATACACTCGATTTATCAAAAGGCACGATCTTATTTTCGATCAGACCACGATAGCCATCTTTGATGCCCATGACTTCGATACCATTGCCAAGAGCACATTTCGTTACAGCGCGGATCGCTGCATTCATACCCGGTGAATCACCACCGCTTGTCAGTACACCAATCTTACGTATCATAATAAACCTCCAATTAATTCTATCACAAAGCGCCTTGTTTTAAACGCTTATTTTCACCACTTAGGTTATATTCTTCACCTAGATATCTGATCCTTTCGATCAAGCGATTAGCCTTTAAGGTATCAGGGTTATTATTTTTGTCATAAGTAAAGACTTTTTTGAGCTCATCGATCGGGATATTACTGGTGAAGATCGTAAATAGGTCGTTCTCCATCCGATGATCTAAGATATTGAATAATAGATCATCGCGTGAATAAGCACTGACCGATTCTGTTCCTAGATCATCGATGATGAGATATTCAGCATTTTTGATATCATCCATCGTCGTATCATAGGCATCCGAATGATTGGCGATATAGCGTCGCATCTTGTTGATGAAGTCATTGACCTTCATAAAGGCACATTTCTTGCCTCTTTTAGCCATCGTATTGATAAAAGCGATACTTAGATAGGTCTTACCGACACCAAGATCACCATAGATATAAAAACCGCGTTTGCGCTCGCCAGCGCTTGCCATGATGAGATAGTAATAAAGGGTCGTCGCACTATCTGGTTTAGTGCCATATTGTTTAGATAGGTCTTCTAAGGTCAGATGTTTTAGGCGCGTTGGGATATCTGAATATAAGAAATTACTTAAAAAAGCATCTTGTGAAGAAGCCTTCACCTTATAAGGGCACTCCTTAAGACGATCATATAAAATACCATCATAGACAAGGTCCATCTTTAAGCCAGGCATCTTTTGTGTACAGGTATCTAGACCTTTGCATTTAGCGCATTTAGCTTCACTGATACGATAATCATCTAATAGGGATAAACGGTCGATATCTTCGATCTTTAGACCTTTAGAAGCTAAAAAGTTCATGATGATCGGATCTTCCTTTAATTCCTGACGCTTTTTATCGGTATCGAATACCCTTTTTTCTAATCCTTCGTACAATAGCTTATTCATGGTCATCTCCTTGGATATACTTCTTAAATCTGAGCATGTCTTCTTCGCTCATGACAGGATTGTGTGAATCATCATATACTGGGATGATATCTTCTTTTGTGCTTGTCTTGTTGACTGTCTTAAAGTCGCTTAAAGCCTTTTTAGCCTTTTCCGCTGTATCGATATCTTTATAATGCCATTCATTAGCGATCGAATAGATCATACTGCGATTGAGATTAGAACCAAAGCGATCATAGACATATTCTAGTAATACATTGATGACACTATTATTAAGGGCATAGTTTTCATCTGATGCCAGATTTCTTATCATCCGTCTATCATCGGTGGTCAGATTCTTGACTTTGCGTAAATTTTTAAGGAAGGTCATCGGTGAGATAGCGTAGCCATCACCTTCATATGCGCTATCCCCTTCACCTTTGATGCAATAGCGTTCTAAAGTCGCATAGTCGATGTGTAGGTCTTTACCTGTTATGATCGAACGATTGAGATACTTGCGCATGTCATCGACACTGATATTGTATAATTCACCATATTTTGCGATCTTATCAAGATCATCAAAATTCCTTAGCTCTTTAGGTAATAAGACGGTGCTCGTCGTATCTAAAAGCTCTTGGATCGGGAAGACATAACGTTCTTTGACATCCTTGATCGCATCACCTTCATCATCGTGATCATCTTTCTTAAGGCGCTTTTCGCTGATCTCGCGATAACCTTCTAAATTCGGTCTATCTTCGATCATGACACCTTTTAAAAAACTGATCCGCTCTTTATTTTTAAAGGAAGCTGATGAAACTAATGTTTCATCTTCAAAAAAATCCTTGACCTTTTTTACATCCAACAATTCGATCAAGTATTCACCAGTTCGATAATAAGTCCTGATAAGACCGTTTCGCTCAAGGTCATGCATCATATCTTCTAACCGCTCGACATTTAAACCAATGGTCTTTAAAAAGGCATCACATTTATAGTAGTGATCGTGTTTTAAACATAGTAAAGATAGATATAAGTCGATCACGGCATGACTTAAAAACTCCTTGTACAAAAGTAGCAAAGACCTCAATCTATCCTTAGTGATCTCCTTTGTCCCGATGATCTTGATAATATCGTTATTTAACATCTGTAATCCTTTTTATCCACTTATCGACTTCTTCTTTAAGCTCGATAAGATCACCATTATTATATATTACATCATCAGCTAAAGCTATTTTTGTCTTGATATCCATCTGTTTAGCGATACGTGCTTTAGCTTCATCAAATGTATAACCCTTATTTAAAAGACGATCGATCATCTTATCCTCGCTTGCACATACTAGTAAGGTCCTATCGAATAGATCTTGCCACCCCACTTCAAATAAGATCGGGACTTCGGCGATAAAGAAGGTCATTTCATTCATCTTTTCTAACATCACCTCTTTGATGAGTGGGTGCATGATATCATTCAACATCTTGATCTTTTCTTCGTCATTAAAAACGATCGAAGCTAGCTTCTTACGATCGATAACACCATCATTTAATACCGTCGGAAATAAGCTTTTGACTTTATCGTAGCCCTTAGCTTTTGGTAGTAATAGGTCATGTGCACATTTATCAGCATCAAAGACATAAAAGCCAGCTTGGCGCAAGATATCTGAGACAGTCGATTTACCACTAGCGATCGATCCGGTGATCGCGATCTTTAACGCAGTACTTGGCATTTTGGACAATAGTATGTCCCCCTTCCTTGAACTTTGATCTTCTTGATCTCACTACCACAGATCGGACATACCTTTTGTGTATGGACGCCTAACTCATTTTGGAAACGACCGGTTACACCAAGCGATGATGTATAAGATCTGATCGTCGTACCGCCTTCATCGATCGCTTTTTGTAGGATCTCTCTTGTATACTTGATCAAATTATCTATGTCATCATCGTTCAATGATGAAGCCTTGGTATTTGGATGGATACCCATCCTAAACAAGATCTCATCAGCATAGATATTACCGATCCCAGCAACAAAAGCCTGCTCTAATAAGACCCCTTTGATCGGTGTCCTTTTATTTTTGAGATAAGCTTTACAATACGCATGATCAAAATCATCACTAAAAGGCTCAGGTCCTAGCCCTCTGAAGACCTTATAACCATCTCTTAAGACAAGGCCCATCCGACCGAATTTGCGCGTATCATGATAGCGTAATTCCCTTGCATCAGAAAGCGTAAAGATCACATGGGTATGCTTATCATATGGTTCATGACTTTGTTGGACATAGTATTTTCCTTCCATCCGTAAGTGCGAATAAAAGGCGACATCATCATCCATCTCAAAGATCAGATATTTACCCCGCCTTTTGATATCAGTGATCGTCTTACCGATGACAGCACTTTTAAACGCATCGATATCACCATCGACGATATTAGGATACAAGACCTTTATATCAGTGATCTTTTGACCTTGGATCATATTTAATAGGGTCCTACGGACCGTTTCAACTTCTGGTAATTCTGGCATTACTTCGCCTCATACCACGAATAGCCATAGCTCATCGAAACATCGAGTTTGACATGGAGGTCCATCGCACTAACCATCCCATCATGGACAAGCTCTTGCATGACTTCCAATTCATCTTCAGGCACATCAAAGATCAGTTCATCGTGGATCTGTAAGACCATCTTTGACTTTAGTCCCTTTTCTTTGACCATCCTAGCGATATTAACCATCGCCACCTTGATGAGATCAGCAGCTGAACCCTGGACTTTTGAATTCATCGCTGCCCGTTTGGCAAATTCGTGTAAGCGGTGATCTTTCGATCTGATCTCTGGGATATAGCGGCGTCTGCCTAAGATCGTCGTGACATAGCCGTTTTCTTCGCATTCTTTTATGGCTTCATCTAAGAAAGCCTTGATATTGGGATAGGTCATAAAGTAATCACTGATAAAATCCTTAGCTTCCATGACGGATACACCAGCTTGTTTGGCTAAGCCAAAATCACTGATACCGTAGATGACACCGAAGTTGATGGCTTTAGCTTTGCGACGGTGCATACTATCGACTTCATCGTGTTCTAGATGGAAGATATCCATCGCAGTCTTAGTGTGGATATCGATATCATTGTTGAAGGCATGTTTCATCTTTTCTTCATCAGCTAATGAACTAAGGACCCTTAATTCGATCTGTGAGTAATCACTAGATAAAAGATAGTGACCATTAACACCTTTGAAGGCTTTGCGTATCATCTTACCATCTTCATCACGGACGGTGATATTTTGAAGATTTGGCTCTGATGATGATAGACGACCAGTCTGCGTCATGGTCTGTGAGAAGATCGTATGGATCTTCTTCTCTTCATCGATATACTTACTTAGACCTTCGATATAAGTTGTATAGAGTTTATTGTCTTTACGATACTCCATGATCTGTCTGATGACTGGATGATATAGCTCAAGTTTTTCTAACTCTTCGACATTAGTTGAACGCTTCTTATTAGCTGGTAAACCAAGCTCATCAAATAGGACAGTTGCAAGTTGCGCAGGAGAATTGACATTGAACTCATGACCGACAGTATCAAAGATAGCTTGTTTTTTAGTGTCGATGCGGACCTTTAATTCGCTGCCGATCTCATCTAATACCTTTTGATCACAGATGATCCCTTCATTTTCCATCGCAAATAAGACATCGACTAGTGGTAATTCCACTTCGGTATAAAGCTTATATAGGTCATCCTTCTTTAAGCCAGTTGTGATATCTTGATACTTTTCCGCTAAAAAGCCAGCGATCGTGCTCGCTCTTTTAGTTTGCGCGATCGAATCGATCGCTTTTGGTTTTTTCGGTGTACCATAGATATCAGTGAGCGTTTCAATGATGATGCCATTTGAAGCTAAGATACTTTCAAGCGAATCATTGAGATTGTTCAAAAGGAAAGCCATGAGATAGATATCATCATTATTGTCGCCAAGTACTAGTCCATTATCCTTAAAGATGTGTTTGATGAATTTAAGATCGAAGAAGATCTTGTGTTTATCACTAGCTAAATACTTGATAGCTTTTTCATCATTAAGTAGATCTTCATATGGGATATATTCGATCTTATCACCTTTGGCAAATGTCATCCCATAGATCCTGGCGTTATAATATTTAAAACCATCAGTATCGATAAATATCAAAGTATCATCATCTAATAATCCATCACTGATCTTATCGGTCCTGATCGCCTTTACTTCACTGCTCCCTTTGACATCGAGCTTTTTGATCATAGAGCGCATCTCATACTTCTTATAGAATTCATTGACACCAAAGTCATCAAGTGCTAGCTTTAGATCTTCAAGTTTCACATCGATATCGATATCGGTCTTTATGACGGCTAACTCCCTCGATAAAAAGGCAGCATCTTTATCAGCGACTAATTTCTTCCTGAGTTTTGGATCAACATCATCGATATGGTCATAGATATCCTTGACACTATCATAGCTTCTCAAAAGCTTTATTGCCCCGACTTTTCCGATGCCATCGACACCTTTGATATTATCGCTCTTATCGCCCATCAGGCCCTTAAGATCTGGGATCTGTTCTGGTCTTACTGGCCAGATATCTTTGAGATTTTCATCATCGATGATATCGATATCGCTAAGGCCTTGACGCATGAAATACACATGGGTCGATCGATCAAGCAACTGTAAGATATCCTTATCACTGGTCAAGATACAGACATCAACAGAAGGATATTTTTTAGCGATCGAACCGATGATATCATCTCCTTCGACATCATCATATTCTAGATATGGTACATGATAGGCACTTAAAAACTCCCGCACTAATTTAAATTGGGGCACAAGCTCAACAGGCGCCGGTTTTCGATTAGCCTTATATTCAGGGTCTAATTCATGGCGAAAATTGTGTTTGCCCTTATCAAAAGCGACAACACAGTATTCTGGATGGATGAGTGACAAGGCTTTATTGAACATATTGGCAAACGCAAAGACGGCGTTTGTATAAACGCCATCGCTTGTCTTCATCATGTTGTGACTAGTTGCATAGTAAGCTCTGAATAATACCGAGTTACCATCGATCAATAACATTTTCATATACTATTCCTCTATAAGTTCAGCGACACTGCCGTTTGTCTGTTGGGTCATAAGGACATCAGTCGTCAAATTCTCTAAGACATTGAGATTCTCATACATGATCGAAAGATAATCCTTATTAGCTGCGATCTGTGAAGGAGTCAAACTGCTGAGATTGCTGATGTTGACACGAGTAAGACCAAGCTCGGTCTCTAGTTCATTGAACAAGGCGATCATCTCATCGGTCATATTTGGTTCATAAGCGATATATTGGACATTATCGGCGACGATACGCTCTTTGATGAGCTGTAATTGTTGATCAGTTGGTAAAGTCCCGTATTTTGACATACAGACTGGATATATCTGGAAGCCATAAGCCTTTTGCCAGTTACCGAGATTTGGTGTCATCGTTACGAATTTGATCGTCTGGTTATTGTCTTTGAGCCTTTGGGCTAATTCTTGATAAGAAGCATCTAAACGGATGAGGTCCTCTTTTAAAGCCTCGTAATTGGCACTGAAGACATCAGCCCTTTCAACATAATTGGTGGCAAAGATGTTATAGATGCGCTCCGCCATCGATAGCATACCGATCGGATCGGTCCAAAGCGCTAGGTCATTTTCATTGGTGTCGATCGCGTTGAAACAATCACCACTGTAATAAGGTGATTCGATATAGCTCTCATTACCATCGACATAGACCAGAGTATACCGTTGGAATTTATAGATCGCATTGAGCTCACTTAGATCGACGACTTGGACACCACTGCTTTCGATCTCATTGCTATATAACTCAAGATAAGGTTCAAGCGAACCGATGTGAAAGAAATATAACGAGTGATCTAATAGCTCTTGATAGTTCGCTACGACATTGGCGGTCTGGACCAATTCATTTTCTTGGATCGAATAGCTCTCTAAAGAATCACCGACGATCCGATCGATCAGATAACCGACCGGATAGACGGAATAAGTTATATATGTCCGATCACTTGAACAGCCACTGACCGGTAGGATAAGCAATAACGCTAAACACAAAGACAATATTTTCTTCATGTGGATATTATACTCCTGTTAGGCTTTTTTAAAAACCGCATAATAGATCGGTTGACCATTATCGGTAAATTTCTTTTCATAAGCAGTCATGACATCATCGTTTTCGACACGATGACGATCAGTAGAAAAATCACACATCTTATAGCCATGATCTAAAAAACTCATGATCGAAAAATCAAAGAAAGCACTGTTATCGGTCTTAAAGTATATCATCCCATCATCTTTTAAGACTTGATCATAGATATCCAAAAAGCTCTTATAGGTCATCCGCCTTTTGGCGTGTCCTTTTTTAGGCCATGGGTCACTAAACTGGAGATAGATACGATCGACGATCTTTGAAAAGTACTTTAAAAGCTTTTTGACATCATCGTGGATGACATAGACATTTTTTAGACCCATTTCTTCAAACTTCATGATCGCTCTTGCGACACAGACCTCCTCCTTTTCATAGCCGATATAGAGGATGTCTTTATTCCTTTGGGCACTGTGCAAGATAAAATCACCCATCCCCATACCAAGTTCAAGGTAGATGGCTTTATAGGCTTTTGTATCTGGTAGTACATCTTTGATCAGATAGTGTTTTTCATTAGCGAGATATGGCGCTACCCATTTTTTCTTTCTTATACGCATAGCTTGTTAATAAAAGGATGATCACTCATCCTTTTTCTTACCGAAGAAACGAACTTCACCAGTTGGTCTTGATTCGTGTTTTTCTTCTTTCTTTGGTTTCTCTAAGAGATCTTTCGCACTGACATTGATCCGACCTTTGTCATCGATCTCGATGACTTTGACCTTGATCATATCCCCGATCTTGAGGACATCTTCTGGTTTGTCGATGCGCTTGTTAGCGATCTTTGAAACATGTAAGAGCGCTTCTTTATTGCGGTATAGTTCAACAAAGGCGCCAAATTTTTCTAAGCGGATGACTTTACTATCATAGATCTCACCGACTTGGACTTCTCTGATGATATCGTAGATGATACCTTTAGCCTTATCGATCATCTCACGATCTTGATGGTAGATGACACACTTACCATCATCGTCGATATCGATCTTGACACCACCGCATTCTTCGATGATCTGGTTGATGATCTTACCACCTGTACCGATGACCTCTCTGATCTTATCGACAGGGATATCGATCGTATCCATCTTCGGTGCATATTTAGAGACATCTTTACGTGGTTCACTGATCACTTGTAGCATATTGTCGAGGATGAATAGACGACCTTGTTTTGCTTGAGCGAGAGCTTCTTTAAAGATCTCTTTAGTGATACCTTTGATCTTGATATCCATCTGTAAAGCAGTGATACCATCTTTAGTACCAGCTACTTTGAAATCCATGTCACCATAGTGATCTTCCATACCTTGAATATCACTTAAGATCGTATAGTGATCACCATAAGTTATAAGACCCATCGCGATACCAGCGACTGGAGCTTTGATCGGGACACCAGCTGCCATCAAAGACATCGTGCCAGCACAGATCGAAGCCTGTGACGATGAACCATTTGATTCTAATACTTCAGCGACCGTCCTGATCGCATATGGGAATTCTTCTTCACTTGGTAATACTTGTAATAGTGCTCTTTCACCTAGTGCACCATGACCGATCTCCCTGCGTCCTGGATTTCCCATCCTACCGACTTCACCAACTGAGTAAGGTGGGAAGTTATAATGATGCATGAAACGCTTCTCTTCGACATCAGTGATATCATCGATGATCTGATTGTCACCAAGTGGACCTAAGGTCGTTACAGATAATACTTGCGTCTCACCACGGGTGAACATAGCACTACCATGTGCTCTTGGTAAGAGATCGACTTGTGAATCTAATGGTCTGATCTCATCAAGAGCTCTTCCATCAGGTCTGATCTTTTCCACGCTGATCAGTCTTCTGACTTCACCAGCAACGATCTCTGTACAGTATTCTGTAGCTTGTTTAGCTGCTTTTTCTTTATCGATCGATAGTTCTACTTCCGTCTCACTGAAATGTAAAGCCATCTCATCGGTGATCTCATCGATCTTACCATATCGTTCTAGCTTTTGTTTGATGGAGACAGCTTCTTCTAGACGTGCTTTACCATTTGCATCCACATATGCTTTTACTTCAGGAGCGATCTCATATAAGGTGACTTCCATCTTTTCCTTGCCACACTTAGCGATGATCTCTTCTTGATATGCACATAATTTCTTGATGTATTCATGACCGAACATCAGTCCATCAAGCATCACTTCTTCACTGACTTCCTTGGCACCAGCTTCGACCATATTGATCGCCTCTTTAGTACCAGCGATCGTCAAATGGATCAAAGAACGCTCTTCTTCTTCCTTTGTTGGGTTGATGATGTATTTGCCATCGACATAGCCAACGACAACACCAGCTACTGGGCCATCAAATGGGATATTAGAGATACATAGCGCTAATGATGAACCAAACAGTGCTGCCATCTCTTGTGAGCGATCTTGGTCAACGGATAAAACGGTATTGACGACTTGGACTTCATTACGGAAGCCTTCAGCGAATAGTGGTCTGATCGGACGGTCGATCAAACGCGCCGTCAAGGTCGCATGTTCACTAGGTCTACCTTCTCGTCTTAAGAAACCACCAGGGATCTTACCGACGGAGTATAACTTTTCTTCAAAACTTACCGTCAAAGGGAAAAAATCCGTATCTTTAGCGACAGAAGATGCGGTAGCAGTCGATAAGATGACGGTGTCATCATATCTGACAAGTACTGATCCTCCTGCTTGTTTGGCGATCTCGCCTGTTTCAATAGTAAGATTTCTTCCTTCTAGATCAAAATGAAATACTTCTTTTGCCATTTCTTACTTTCTTTCCTCTTCTTTTCTCTTAAACGTCAATATTCTAGCATAATATCCCCTTTAATTAAATAAAAAAGGAGATCGCTCTCCTTAATCTTCGATAACGTTGTGGAAGACTTCTTGGACATCATCGACTTCATCCAAAAGCCTTAATAGACGTTCCCACATCTCCTTATCTTCAGCATTTTCTAATTTGACATACTCATGAGGGATCATCTTTATCGCACAAACTGAGAATTCAACTCCTGGGATCAATGCTTCGATCGCTTCTTGTGCTTTATGTAGATCACTTGGATCGGCATAGACGGTCATGATGCCATCTTCGACTTCTAAGTCATTCACATTGACATCATTTTCGATGAGCGTCTCTAGCATCTTTTCTTCATCATCGTAGTTGAATGATAGAACAGCTAAGTTGTCATAATTGAAAGATACTGAACCCTTGACACCTAACTTGCAATGCGACTTGTTGAAACAAGAATTCATCGCCGCTACAGTACGGTTAGAATTGTCCGTCAAACAATCGATGATGATCGTTGCACCACTTGGACCGATGCCTTCATAGCGCAAAGAATCGTAGTTCTCGTTTGAGCCACCTTTTGCCTTTTCAATGGCTCTTTTTATGACATCAGAAGGTACTTGGTTAGCCTTCGCTTCAGCGATCTTTCTTTTGAGGGATAAGTTCATCTCTGGATCAGGGACACCACTTTTGGCAGCGATGTATAATTCCTTGCCATATCTTGAATACAGTTTTGATTTCATTGCGGCTGTCTTAGCCATTGAGGCAGCACGCACTTCATGTGCTCTTCCCATTTAATCTCACTCCTTTATTTAACTTGTACATTATACACTATAATGTGGAAATGTAATCATCTAATTTTTGGATGAAATCGCTTTGATGATCTATATACTCCTTAGGTATAAAATGGATTGCTTTTTCGATCAGTTCATTGATATCATCGTCTTCATTTAAAGCGAGGATATATCCTTCATCTTTGAATTTAGTGACGATCTCTAGTTGATGGTCATTGGTATGTTCGTGGTATTTTTTAAGCCTTGCACATGCGATGACCTTCTTATGTTTTTTAAGTGCGCTTAAGATCGATCCCACCCCACCATGGGTGATGACGATATCCGCTTCTTCAATGTGCTTGATAAAGGCATCTTGATCCATGTAGTCAAGATGGTCGATGCCATCACAGCGCGTATAACCATTTTGGATAAAGATGTCATGACCTTTGATCTTCTTAGCTTCAGCGATCAGACGATCAAAGGCTTTGTCTTGCGTTCCTAATGTCACAAAGATCTTCAAAATAGACCTCCCCAATATTCACTTTCTGGATAGTACTTTTTAAGTTCAGGCCACTGGATGATGAATTTATCAGCGATCTTATACACCATCTTACCAGCCTCAGTCGGATGATAGACGTTGGCAAATGTCTCGATATAGATGACTTTCTTTTTAAAAAGATGGGCAATATAGCACATCGGTACCGCTGTATGGGTACCTGTTGTGATGATGACATCCGGTCTTATCTTTATGAAGTCGATAAAAGAGATGATGATATTAGCGGAAAAGATGAATAAGTACTTAAAAAGATGATCTTTAGTACCATATAGAAGATATTTGACCTTAGGATATCTTTCTTTAAGATATGCAGTGGTCTTGGTCTTTTCGGTGATGATAGTACTATCGTACTTTGAAAATAATGGGCTCAACTGTAAGAGCTCATTTAAATGTCCACCACCACTTGCGATAAATACGATCTTTTTCACTCTGCCATTATAAATAAAAAAGCTGCCTTACTCAATTGAGCGGCAGCTTAACTTTTATCTATTTTTGAGATAATCCTCAACGTAGGCACGGATCTCATCTTGTGATTCTAGATCCAAGACCTTCTCCGCTAAGCCTTTCATCTCTTCGTAATTGAGGCTTCTGATCATCTTACGTGCTGGTAAGATCGATGGCGCCGTCATCGAGAATTCATCAAGGCCTAAGCCAAGCAAGATCGGTGCAGCGACGACATCACTTGCAAGTTCACCACAGACACCACACCATTTACCATACTTATGAGCGGCATCGATCGCCTTTTTGATGAGGGTCAAGACACCTGGGTTAAGTGGTTGATATAGGTATGATACCTCTTTAGAGCCACGGTCAGCAGCCATCGTGTATTGAGTGAGGTCATTAGTACCGATCGAAAAGAAATCAGCGTATTGAGCAAATTTCTCCGCCATGATCGCACTAGCAGGGATCTCGACCATCATACCGACTTCAATATTTTCACCGACATTGTACCCTTCTTTGATGAGCTTTTCTCTTTCTTCTTCATAGAGGGCTTTTGCGCGTTTGAATTCATCGATCGTAGCGATCATCGGGAACATGATCGCTGCTCTACCATAAGCGCTAGCTCTTAAGATCGCTCTTAGTTGGGTCCTAAAGATATCTTGACGGTCAAGACATAGTCTTACAGCACGATATCCTAAAAATGGATTTAGCTCTTCTGGGAACTCAAAGTAGTTTAGCTTCTTATCACCACCGATATCTAGTGTCCTAAAGACGACGCGTTTGCCATTCATCCTTTCAAGGACTTCTTTATAAGCGACAAATTGTGTCTCTTCATCTGGGAAGTCATCAACTGAATCCATATAGAGGAATTCGGTACGATATAGGCCAACAGCTTCACCACCATTCTTGATGACACCATCGACATCCTTTGGTGTACCGATATTAGCTGCGATCTCGACCTTATGACCATCTAAGGAGATGCTCGGTTGATCGACTAATACTTTTAATGCTTCTTTTTCCGCTTTTAAGGCATCACCGCGCTTTGTATAGTCAGCGACGATATCTTCACTAGGCGAAACGATAACATCACCTGTGGTAGCGTCCATCGCGATGATATCGCCATCTTTAGTGCCTTCTAAAATGCCACGGCAACCGACGACGGCTGGGATCTCTAAAGATCTAGCCATGATCGCTGAGTGTGAAGTCCTACCACCCTCTTCTGTACAGAAGCCGATGATATAGTTTTTATCCATCTGAGCTGTATCACTTGGTGTAAGGTCACTAGCGACGATGATGACCTCTTCATCGATGGTCGTTAGATCAGGTACTTTGACCCCGATGATATTGCACAGTAAGCGATGTCCGACATCCTTGATATCAGCCGCTCTCTCTTTGAAGTATTCATCTTCCATCATCGAGAACATATTGACCATCATATCAGTCACTTCTTGACAAGCAGCATCAGCGTTACTTCCATCATTGATCTTCATTTCGATCTGACCCTGATATTCAGGGTCTTGTAGCATCGTCAAATGCGCATCGAAGATCTCTAATTCTTCGGGTTTTAACTTACCTGTAGCTCTCTCTTTGATCTTGGTGATATCAGCCTCAGTCTTAGCGACTGCCTCTTTGAATTTAGCTAATTCACTAGCTGTTTCACCTCTTGTTTCTTGTAAGACGATCTGTGGTTGGACATATTTATAGACCTTACCGACAACGATCCCACTTGATACAGCGATTCCTTTTAACATATTGATCCACTCTCCTTTATATTTGAATCTCTGTCATCATTTTATTGCATTTATATAAAAACTTCAATAAACGCTTACATTTTTTTGTCATCAATATCACAAGTTAAAAGCCGGCGCATATGTCCGGCTTACCATTCAGATTTTTAGAGCTTCGATAAAACTGGCAAAGGCGATCGCCTTACGACGGTTAAATGTCGACTCTGAGTAAAGATCATAGAACCAGTTTGGATCTTGATCATCATCTTCAAGCATGTGCTTGATGATCTCACGTGACTTCGAATCTAAAGTCGATACAGCGTATTCGATCTTAAGGATGGTGTCACGAGCATGTCGTAATGTGTCAAGATCAACATTCAAGGTCCCTACGACGTGTGCATCGATCAAAAGCTTATGCCTTCGATAGCACGCTACCACTAATTCAACAACTCCTCGGTTGATCCTAGTGCTGTACTTTGTTATAACTCTCCTTACTGGCCATCACTCGTCGATCTCGATCAGACCGTAGTTATCATCAAAACGCTTGTAAACTACTGCTAGCTTATTTGCATCGATGTCTTTGTATATGAAGAAGCTGTGTGATAGCATCTCCATCTGCATGATGGCCTCATCTAAAGTCATCTCATCTGCATAGATGCGTTTTGTTTTTACGAGGGTTTCATCTTCATTTGGCTCTTCATTGAGCGTGATGAAATTCTCGGCTAATGAATCCTTGTGTCTGCGAGATAATCTCGTCTTCTGTCTGCGTATTTGATCTTCTAGCTTGTCGATCGCTAGGTCTACCGCAGCATAGAAGTCCTGATGCATGACTTCTGCTCTTAATAGTCCTACTTTCGTTGGGATCGTCACTTCTACTTTTTGCCCATTTGGGTACACCTTAGCGACTACACGTGCTGTCGTGTCGTCATCGATCATGAAGTACTTCTTCAAAAAGCTCAACTTCGTTTCGATCTTATGACGCATACCGTCAGTGATAGTGATATTTTCGCCATAAATTTCAAATTTCATATAGAAAACTCCTTCTAAGTTGCCATTAGATCTAACAACCATTTATATATTAAGTATAAGCTATATGAGTCCAATGAACAATATGCCGATAGATCCTTTTTCACATCATCAAGATCGACATACTTGTCATTTAGATCTAATAGCCGCCACTTATATACCGCATCCATACCACTCGATATCGCTAATTCCTCATAGTCCATATCCGATACGACCTTGACTAAGGATTTGACCGAAAAGTTACCACGCATCTTCGTATCATAGACTAGCCCTTCTTGGAAAGGATAGGCCATGTCGATAAACCGCGACAGTAGCTCATCGATAAACGGAGCATATGCTTCAAATTGCCGTTTTAATTCACTGAGGCGGAGCATCTCCGCACCCTTAGCGTTATAAGCGATAAGGTATGCATCTTTTGGGACATCCTTTAATAGTGATCTGATGAAATCCTCACGACAATCACCCGTTTGGATAAACTCACGATGAGTTAGGGTCCCATCTTTTTTGAGCATGTGCATCGAATACTGGAATGGCACATGTTCATATGGTCTTAGACCTCGATACGGTGGGATCATATATGTCTCCCACTCGAAATCGATAAAGACTAAGGTCTTATCTTTAAAGCTCGCAAGCCATTTACTTAACGCCAGATCATCATGATATGATCCACCATTACGATCGGCTTGGATCTGCGCATATTGGACCCTCGTCCCTTCGATCAGATCGATCCTTGCATCTTTAAGGTACTTGATACCTTCGTTTATCATCTGGTCTTTTTTAGCTGATGATACGAGGAATTCGATACTGTTATCAGGCAGAACTTGCGGGAAGCACTGCGCGTAAAAGTCGCAAAGACCGCGTAGCTTACATCGACGCCTTTTGATCGGCGGATGTTGCGCGAGTGATCCTTTCTTCATCCGAGCTAGGATGTCGGAAAGATCATAGCCATCATCGATCAAGTCATCTAACTTGATGCTTGGTCGCCCCTGATGGTAAAGATGATCGCTGACCACAAAGAGCTTTTTAAGATCAAGATCTTTATCGCGTACATATTCGCCATTTAGATGGACGATATATACTTTGGTGATCTTGATGCCGTTTTCCCTTAAGACCCAAAGATTATCGCGATAGAATTCAACATCTTCATCTTTGGGGAACGGGGCATACATCACAAAGTACAATTCATACCCATCTCGCACTTTATGCAAAAGTGGGACCTTGATCCTGAGATCATCATAAGCAAAGCGAGCTTTGACGAACCATTCGTGATCATTGAGCTCCTTAATCACACGTTCTGGTGCGTCGCCCCTTTGTCCGATATAGTAACCGTCTATGCCTAAGTAGTCGACAACGAGTTTTGTGAGCTCTTCATCATGGCGTAGATATGGTTGGTAAACTGTAGCTTGGTCTTGATCTAGGTAATATAAGCGCTGACAGCGTTTATACCTCTTGACGTCGCTGATGTGTATCATACCTATATGATAACATATTTAATTGATATAGATAGTTAAAATCACAATAAAAATTAAAAACTGGACAGTTTTAACTATCCAGTCATTTGATCAGCTATTCTTTACTTTGATCCAAAGCTCTGAGAGCTTTTCCCTTAATACTTCATTATTGCGGAAGACCTCATCTTTTGGATTATCGGTCCTAGCTATATAGGCATCATTGCCATAATACTCACCATCTTCCGCTGACATCGACTCTAAAACTTCAGCATTGCTAGATGCATAACCAACGGTAGATGAATTGTCATATGAAGCATCATAAGTCAAGATGTAGTTGATGAATTCATTGGCGAGTTTAGGACAATCAGCATTCTTAGGAATGACCATGGCATCTGTCCAGATATTAGTCCCTTCTTCCGGTACAAAGAAAGCCATATTTTCATTTTGTGACAGGATATAAGCAGCATCACCTGAATACATGAAGCCCATCGCCTTTTCGCCAAAGATAAGCCCATCGATCGCCTCATCGGTGACATACGCTGGCTCCATCGTCTTTTGTACATCTACTAGCCATTCATACGCTTCATTGATCTCATCCTCATTTTCGGTATTCATCGAATAGCCTAAGGCTTTTAAAGCGACCATGAAGGCATCGCGTTCAGAATCGTACATGTAGATCTGACCTTTGTATTTGGTATTTTTAAATACCTCCCAGCCTTGGCTTTCGACGTCACTAGGATCGACGATCGTCTTATCATAAACGATACCGACATTGCCCCAGAAGTAAGGGATACTATAGGTATTATCGGGATCATAATCCTTATTCAAAGTACCTTCATATAAAAGATCGGTATTGGTGATGATATCGTAGTCGAGTGGTTGAAGTAAGTCTTCTTCGATCAACCTTTCGATCATGTAGTCAGATGGTACTAAGATATCATAATGCGATCCACCGAGGATCTTGGTGTACATCGCCTCATTGGAGTCAAATAAGCTGTAATTGACTTTGACATTATAAGCATCTTCAAAATTGCTGATGACATCTTCACCGATGTATTCACCCCAGTTATAGACATTTAAGACATCGCATCCATACTCTTCGTTCGGATCGACATTGCTAGTTGAAGAGCTACAACCACTTAGGGTAAATACTAACAATAGGCAAAGTGCGACATATAAAATCTTCTTCATACATACCTCCCCTTAATTTGTTTAGTATTACTAAACAAAAGATTTTCTTTTATAAAACAAAAGTAATTATACATATTTTTAGGACCATGTAAATAACTTGGAGCCAAAAGAATACAAAAAGTGGCCGTAGCCACTTATTAGATCTCATTAGTTTCCGCTTTTTGATGACGTTTTGTAGCGATCAGAGGGATCACATTTGCTAATACCAGGACGATCGTGATACCGACAACGATGATCGTCGATAGAGCATTGATGCTCGGATTGATCCGCCTGACGCTTGAATAGACATAAGTCGAGATATTATTGATACCAGGACCGGTCACAAAATAGGAGATGACAAAGTCATCAAAGGACATCGTAAAAGCCGTAAGAGCACCGGTGAAGATACCTGGCTTGATCTGGGGGATGATGACCTTATATAGGGCTTGCCAAGGTGTACAACCTAAATCTAAAGCCGCTTCTGCTAAGTTATCATCGAGCTGGCGGATCTTGGGCATGATCGAAAGGATGACATAAGGGATACAGAAGATGATATGCGCTAATAATAGCGTACCAAAACCGGTCGTGATACCAAATGTCACAAACAATAACATGAGTCCGATCGCGGTGACGATCTCAGGGTTAAGCATCGATAAATTATCCATCTGATTGACGAACTCCTTGACCACACGCTTGCTTTTCGATAGACCGATCGCCGTTATCGTGCCGATGATCGTCGAGACGATCGTCGCGATGATGGCGATGACGACCGAATAATAGATCGATTCCATCATCGTCCGATTCGCAAACATCTTTTCATACCACTGCAGGGAAAAACCGGTGAAATTAGTCAAGGAACGCGAGTCGTTGAATGAGAAAAAGACGACATAGACGATCGGTAGATAGAAGAATAAGATGACTAAAGCTAAATAGATCTTCGGTAGATACTTACGCATTGTCAGCCTCCTTTTCATGGTCGAATTTTCTCGTTATAAACATCGATACTAAGATGACGATGGTCATGATGAGCGATATCGCTGCCCCGAAGTTCCAATCACCAGCGGTCAAGAAGTAGCTCTCGATGAGATTGCCGATGAGGACAAATGAGCCTCCACCCAAAAGTTTTGGGATGAAGAAAGATGAAACAGCTGGTAAAAAGACTAAGGTTATACCTGAGATTATGCCTGGTACACTTAACGGCAATGTCACCTTCATAAAAGCTTGGCGAGCATTACAACCGAGGTCAGTCGCGGCGACAAGGTAATCCTTGTTCATCTTGGATAGTGATGTATAGATCTGTAAGATCATAAAAGGCAAGAAGTTATATACCATCCCGATATAGACCTTCACTTCTGGTGATAATCCTGATTCTAGCAAGATACCACGCCATGCGTATGTCCTTACTAGCATATTGATCCACATCGGTAAAGTTATGATAAGCACAGCGACGCTTTGGCTATTCGGTCTTAATTTAGCGATGAAATAAGCCGCTGGATAGCCGAACAGGATGCAGATGATCGTCGTCGCGATCGCGATCTTTAGAGATCGCCATAAGACCTCGATAAAGATCGAATCTTCAAAGAAACGCAAGAAGTTGTCGAAGGTGAAATTGAAGGTCATGACACTATTGCCTTCGTCGGTGAAGGCATAGATCAAGATCATAAACATCGGCACCAGGATAAAGATGATGCCCCAGACGAGATATGGATAGACTAAACGGCGAAATTCCTTCATCCTTGTCCTCCCATCTTACTCATGACATGGATATCAGCACCATTAAAGTCGATGGCGACCTTTTGGCCTTCTTCAAAGTACTTGGTCGTATGGACTTTGTATTCTCGTCCTTCGGTCGAGAAGGTGATCTCATAATCGCCTTCGACGATCTCATTAGGATCAAAGTCAAAGCGGACCTCCGTGATCGGCGCTTCTTCATCATTGTCGATATACCACGCATAGGCATCAGCCCATGTCTTAAGGTCGACAGAGATAGCCATACTTTCCTTGATCTCATCGACGGTCTTGTAGAAGTCAAAGGCAGTGATACCCATATTGTCTTTATCATCTTCGACATATTTTGGCGCCACAACGCTGATCTTGACGGTGATCGAGGTGCCTTCATGAGTCTTGAAGGTGACATCATAGCGACCGGTCTCTTTCTTTAGATCGGTGATGACTTCCGATATCTGGATGTCTTCTTCTGTTTCCGCATCCCAAGCTTGGGCATTAGCCCTAGCGATGATATCTTGATCGGTCATCGTTTCGACATCATCGATATCCATGCTGAAGTCAGAAGCATGCATCATCTCATTAGCTTCCGCATTGGTGATGTCCCTTTCACTTAAGACATGCATCGTGACGGTCTTTGATGTACCGCGTCTTGTTTCGACGATGACTTCATAATGCACACCTTTGAATAAGACCGATTTGATCTCGCCATTGAGTTTCCCTTTACCATAAGGGACGATATCGATATCTTCTGGTCTGATGACGACATCGACCTTTTCATTTTCTTTGAAATCACGGTCGACACATTCATAATCTTTGTCATCAAAGGATACGAGGTAGTCCTTTTTCATGACGCCGTCAAGGATATTGGATTCACCGATGAAATTAGCGACATACTCATTGACCGGCTCATTGTAGATCTCTGTCGGTGTACCGATCTGTTGGATCGTGCCGTCTTTGATGACGACGATCTTATCCGACATCGTCAAAGCTTCCTCTTGGTCATGAGTGACAAAGATGAAGGTGATACCGACTTCTTGTTGGATACGCTTGAGCTCATGCTGCATCTCCTTACGTAATTTAAGATCTAAGGCGGCAAGTGGCTCATCTAGTAATAAGACATCAGGCTCATTGACTAAGGCCCTGGCGATCGCGACACGCTGTTGTTGGCCACCGGATAAGACGGATATATCATCCTTTTCCCTTCCTTCTAATGCCACAAGCGAGATCATCCTTGAGACCTTGGCATCGATGATATCCTTAGGCATCTTCTTTAGCTTTAAGCCAAAGGCGATATTGTCATAGACATTTAAATGTGGGAAAAGCGCGTATTTTTGGAAGATCGTATTGATCGGTCTTTTATAAGCTGGGACATCATCGATGACTTCACCATCGAAGATGATATGCCCTTCATCCGGTGTCAAAAAACCACCGAGCATCCTTAAAAGCGTTGTCTTACCACAACCTGATGGACCAAGTAAGGTCACAAATTCATTTTCATAGATATCTAGATCGATCCCTTTTAAGACCAGTGTATTGTCAAATTTCTTGACGATATTCTTAAATTCGATAAGCTTTTTCATATTACCCCCTAGAAGATCGGTGGTGTGCTGATCCATATGAAGATGGCTTCATCACCACTGTTGTTTTTGATGTAATGTTCCTCATTGCCATTAAGATAGAAAGTCTCACCTTTACGTACATTGATATTTGTATCGTTTAGATGATTGATGATCTGGATCTTGCCCTTTAAGACATAGCCAAATTCCTCTCCATCATGTGGTTTGACTTCAAATGTCTCCCCTTTTGGCATCAGTCGATAAAGGATCGGTTCCATCATGTTTTTTTGCGCCATCGGCACAAGCCAAGTGATCGTCGCATCATCCTTCATATCGATGTAGTAATCACTCTTTTTAAAGACGACCCTCTCATCTTTATCGTCTTTGAAAAAATCCGCCAAAGATATCCCCAAGACCTCGGTGATATCTTCCAAAGTCGTGATCGAAGGTGATGTGAGATTGCGTTCAAGCTGTGATAAAAACCCCTTTGATAATTCTGATCTTGAAGCCAATTCTTCAAGGGTCAAACCATTTTTCATCCGCAGCTGTTTGATCCGTTTACCGATATCCATCTGATCCCCCCTTCCATCTGTTTAGCAATACTAAACTAAATGTTTGATAAACAAGACATATTATATACGGTGATGATAAAAAAACAATACCCAATAAAAAAAGATCCCTGCTTTTTGGGATCTTATCTTTAAGCTTTGTGTTGATCGATAAAAGCCTTGATGCTTTCTTTTGGTTGTAAGCCACCGGTCTTAGCGACCACTTGGCCATCTTTGAATAAGAAGACCGCTGGGATCGACATGATCTTGTATGTAGCCGCAAGATCAGCTTCATTGTCGACATTGACCTTGATGAAATCGACATCAGGATATTCCTTATCGACTTCTTCTAATACCGGTCCTAACATCTTACATGGTCCACACCAATCAGCGTAGAAATCAACTAGGGTATAACCACTGCTTGTGATCTTTTGGAATTCATCTTTATTTACGATTTGCATATATTGTACACTCCTTTTTCTATGGTCATATTGTATCTGTACTTTCGCTCTAAGACAAATATAATGCTCCTAGAACGCTTCGATCGAATATGCACAATAGAAAGTGTCACCACTTGTGAGCTTGATGATTCCTTCCCTTTGATCAAATGGTAATTTTACTTCTTCTTCATCACCATGTGAGAACCATGGCTCGATACAGATAAATGGCGCTTTTGGTGTCCAAATACCCCAATATGGATAGCCGACAGCACTTACATGCATACCGTGTTTGCCATTTGATAAGCTGATGGTATTGCTTATAAGATCATGATAACAGATCGTTGGGAAAGTATCGAAGATATCATAGTTAAGATCGATCTTGTGATCTTTGATGAGGTCAAGTTCAGGATATCCTTCACCCTCATTTGATGAGAAGATCAATTTATAATCTTCAAAGTTTTCACCATCATAGATCGGACATCTAAAGGCTGGATGTAAGCCAAAGCCAAAAGGCATGGTCTCTTCATCATCATTTTTGATCCGATAAGCGATCTCAACTTTAGCATCGAAAAGTGTATATTTGACTTCCATCGTAAAGTGATAAGGATATTGACTATAAGTCGTATCATCATCCTTTAAAGAAAGCACTAAACTATTCTCGTCTTTTGATACCAATTTGAATTCACTGTAGCGGGCAAAACCGTGATTACCCATATGATATTCCTTCCCTTTGAAGACCTGTGTCTTATCATAGGTATTACCTACTTGGGGGAATAATATCGGATTGCGTTGTTTCCAATAGGTCGGATCACCATTCCAGATCCTTTCACTGTCATCTTCTTTATAGATGAAGTTATAGATCTGAGCACCATCGGTGCTGATCGTCAATTTGATCTTGTCGTTTTCTAAGATGTAGCTTTCGCTCATTTGATGATCTCGCCTTCAGCGTTACCCTTTAAGCCAGCAGCGTTTGATTCATCAGTATCGATATGCATAGCTAAAGCGAATTTTTCTGATACTCTGATGACTGTATCGCCAAAGACTAAACTACGACCGTTACTGTCGATCTTTACTGAGACGATATCGCCATTGCTGACACCGTATTTTTCTGCATCTGCTGGTGTCATATGGATGTGTCTTTTAGCTGCGATAACTCCTTTTTCTAAGTTCACTTCACCATTAGGACCAACTAATGTGACACCATTTGTGCCTTCGATATCTCCTGATTCACGGATCATTGCTTCAACACCTAAGGCTCTGGCATCAGTGAGTGATACTTCGACTTGGGCTGCACTTCTTTCAGGCCCTAAGACTGACATCTTCATCTCACCTCTAGGCCCTTTGACGACGACCTTTTCTTCGCAAGCGAATTGGCCTGGTTGTGATAGGTATTTTTTGACCGTTAGTTCATGGTCTTCACCAAATAAAGTCTTTACTTGTTCTTTTGTTAAGTGCACGTGGCGTGCTGATGTTTCTACTAAGATCTTGTCCATTTTCAAATCCTCTCTTTCTTCGTTTCAATTATAGTACAAGCTTTCGAAAATTTACACGCATTGTGACTTGTTTTTTTTATTTGATTATCGTACAATACTAAAGCATGCGCGTGTGGTGAAATTGGTAAACACGATAGACTTAGAATCTATTGCGCGAGCTTGGGGGTTCGAGTCCCTTCACGCGCACCATGCATTATCTACAAAGCACTGATGATCCAGTGCTTTTTTCTTATTTTGGGGAAAATTGGTGACATAAAACTAAAGTCGAGCAAATGCCCGACTTAAATAAGGAGATATATACTAAAGAGGTGATTACCTCTACACCTATATGATAACTTGCCTGGCTTAACACTAACTTAAAGATAGGATATTTTTATAATTTTCTAAGATCTCTTCAAGTTCAGCGTATGTTTCAACGAGGTTGGTCTTAGCTTTGACCTTAGTACTATTAGGTAAGCCACTTAGATAATGCGGTGTTATCTCACGCATCATCTTCATCGCGTTTTTTTCACTGAACAGCGCACAGAGCTTTCTGGCATGCGCTAAACACATCGCAAAGCGCGTATCGATATCGACATCATCATATGTACCTTTAGCTAATAGATCCTCTCCTTTTTTGATGAGGAAGGGGTCGCCAACTAGCGCTCTAGCGATCATGATCGCATCACAACCCGTCTCAGCTAATCTAGCCTTGATATCTTCTGGTGTTTTAATATCACCATTACCGATGACTGGGATCTTGAGATTTTCCTTCAAGACCTTGATATGATGCCAATCAGCCTTGCCTTCATACATCTGTGACCTTGTCCTTGCATGTAAGGTGATAGCTTTGACTCCGACATCTTCTAATCGCCTTGCTAGCTCAAGATAATTCATATCATCCAATGTACTTCCTAGACGCATCTTGACTGTCACTGGTTTTTTGACATTTTCCACGATCGCCTTGGTTATTTCAACAGCTCGATCCGGATCTTTCATTAGGCCACTACCAGCACCAGTCTTGACGACTTTTGGTACAGGGCAACCCATATTGATGTCGATGATATCAGCATTGGTATTTTGATCTAGATAGATAGCTGCTTCACGCATCGAGCCTACATCACTGCCGAATAATTGGACCGCGACCTTGTGATAGCGGTCATCGATATCACACATCTTAAGTGTCTTCTCATTGCGATAGACGATGGCTTTATCCGAGACCATCTCGGTATAGACAAGCTCAGCACCATTTTCAAACAAGATCTCACGAAATGCAGCATTAGATATGCCCGCCATCGGTCCGGCGACGATCTTGGAGTTTATCGTGATATCACCGATCTTGAACATGACTTTGATATGCTATGATGTCATCTTTTTTAAAGCGATAGATCTTATCGCAGAATTCACATTTGATCACGATCTCTTCGTCCTCTAAGATCTCATCGAGATCTTCTTTCTTTAGGGTCATAAGACCCCTTAAAAAACGCTCTTCATTACAATCACAATGATAACGTAGCTCTTGTCTTTTTAAGATCTTGACGTCGCTAAAATACATCTTGACGATCTCTTCGATCGTAAGGCCTTCACTTAATAGTGACGAGATCGGGCGCATCTTTTTTTGGATCGCTTCAAGATATTCGATATCTTCTTCGGTATGTCCTGGCAAAAGCTCGGCGATCAGGGCACCAGCAGCCTTTGGTGTATGATCGACATCGACAAGTACACCAACACTTACAAGCGAAGGCACTTGCTCAGACATCGCAAAGTAATAAGCGAAGTCGTCACCGATCTCCCCTGTTTGTAAGGCGACTTGTGATGAAAATGGCTCAGTAAGTCCACTGAAGCGTGAGACCTTTAAATAACCATCTGTCCCAACTGCTAAGCCAACAGCTAATTTATTTGAATCGTTGTATTTTAGATAGATAGAAGGATCACTTACATATCCTTTGATATCACCACTACTTTTAGCTTCGACAAAGATCTGACCGATCGGGCCATGGCCATCGATCTGTACTTGGATCTTCTCATCGCTTTCTTTGATATCCATCGCCATAAGTGCACTGATTGACATCACCCTACCTAAGGCAGCGGTCGCCGTTGGGAAGGTGTCATGGATCTTTTGTGCATAAGTGACGATATCTTTACTATCGCACGCAAGGATGCGGATATTATGATCTTCGATCATTCCTCTTATTCCATAACTATTCATATCTTACTCCTTAAAAGAAGCTGAATCATTCAGCTTCCTCTTGTTTAACTAATTTACCATCTTTGACGATAAGTTTATCAGCCAAGATGTCACTTATCTCTTCAGCCGTCAGCGTCTCATTGACGATCAGGGCTTCAGCGATCTTGATGAGATCGTCTTTGTGCTCATTGATGATCGCTGTCGCTTTATTATGACATAAGTCGATGATCTTTCTGACCTCTTGATCGATCTCGAAGGCGACCTGTGATGAGACATTGCTCGGTGAGTTATAATCACGACCTAAGAAAACGCTCTGTGATCCATGGTCATACATGACTGGTCCAAGATCGCTCATACCATAATGGGTGACCATATCTTTAGCTAGTTTTGTCGCACTATCGATATCACCACTTGCACCAGTCGTGATGTCATCAAAGAAGATCTCTTCTGCACATCTACCGCCCATATATGATGTTATCGTATCGAGAAGCTCATTTTTGGTATTCAAGATACGCTCTTTTCTTGGCGTGATGAGGTTATATCCACCGGCATTTCCACGGGGGATGATCGTGACCTTTTGAACGATCGCGCCATCTGGCAAGTTTAGACCGACGATCGCATGACCTGCCTCATGGTAAGCGACAAGCTTCTTGGTCCTTTCATCATATGTCCGACTCTTTTTCGCTGGGCCCATCATGACCCTATCGATCGCTTCATCGATATGTTCAGTCGTGATGATCTCTTTATTTTCTCTAACAGCTAAGATCGCTGCTTCATTCAAGACATTTTCTAGATCTGCACCACTAAAGCCAGGTGTTCGGCTTGCAAGGGCCTCTAGATTGACATCATCGGCAATGTGTTTATTACGCGCGTGGACACGCAAGATCGCTTCTCTTCCCTTCTTATCTGGTAAAGATACAGTGATCTGACGGTCAAAACGACCAGGTCTGAGTAATGCTGGATCCAAGACATCCGGTCTATTGGTCGCTGCGATGACGACGATACCGTTATTGTCTTGCATACCATCCATTTCAACTAGTAATTGGTTCAAGGTCTGTTCACGTTCATCGTGGCCACCACCCATACCAGCACCACGTTGACGACCGACCGCATCGATCTCATCGATGAAGATCATACAAGGTGCAGTCTGTTTAGCTCTTTTGAACATATCACGGACACGGCTAGCACCGACACCGACAAACATCTCAACGAAGTCAGAACCTGATATCGAATAGAATGGAACATCAGCTTCACCTGCGACAGCCTTAGCTAGTAAGGTCTTACCGGTACCAGGTGAACCGACCATGAGGATACCTTTTGGGATACGGGCACCCATCTTGGCAAATTTCCTTGGCGTCTTGAGATATTCGATGATCTCCGCCATCTCTTCCTTCTCTTCATCACATCCAGCAACATCGGCAAAGCGTACTTTGATGTCGTTTTCTAGGCGCGCTCTTGATTTAGAGAAATCAAAGGCTTGCTTATTAGCACCACCGCCATTGAAGCTCTTGATCATGATATAACCAAAGACGACAAATAGGATAAGTGGTAATAAATTCGTCAATAAGTCGATGAAGACATTTGATTCATTCGCATCGCTGATCGTGATCTGTTCACTTTGCGATGCATCAAGACGGACCATCACATCATCGACGATGCTTTCGGTATTAGGGACCGTGGTGACGAAATTACGTTCAGTACCATCTTGTGCGATATAGACACCACTGATATCGGCTGTATTGTAGTCCACAGAAACATTGGCCGATTTGATCTCACCACTATCTAGTAAGGTATTGAATGCACCATAGCTCAATTGATCAGTCCTGTTGCCACTTGGATTCATAAAAGCCAGTGACAGGATAAAGATGATCACCACTAGATATGGTAACGAGTATATGAATTTGTTTCGATTATTTGGCATTTATAGACTCCTTAATAACACTCCTTCTTTAAAACGCCGACAAATGGCAAGTTGCGATATTTTTGGTTGTAGTCTAAGCCGAATCCTACTAAAAAACGATTCGGTACGACAAAGCCGACGTAATCGCCTTCAACGTCCTCAGTTAAACGCCCTTCTGGCTTATCTAATAAAGTAGCCACCTTGACGCTCTTTGCCCCTTTAGAATACAAGATCTCAATGACCTTCTTTAAGGTCTTACCTGTATCGATGATATCTTCAACAATGATCAGATCATCATCTTTGACCGAGTTCTCTAGGTCTTTATTGATCCTGACATCACCCGTCGATTCTGTCCCTTCATAACTTGAGACATCCATGAAATCGATCTCGAGATCGACAGTGATATGTTTCATCAGTTCAGCTAAAAATGGGACTGAACCCTTTAGTAATCCAACTAAGATCGGCCTTTTACCTTGATAGTCCTCACTGATCTTAGCTCCGATCTCCTTAGCTCTTTTGATGATCTCTTCTTCACTGATCAAGATCTCTTCGATATCAGCATGCATATCTTATCTATCCTCCATATTGCCGTATTGTATCATAAAAAAGTTTGGTTTTATAGAATAATGTGCTTTATTTGGACCAATGCCTGGCACAAAGATGACCTCACCGTGTTTATCTAATACTACAGGCCAATACTGACGCCTGTGTTTTGGGATCTTGTGATCGATAAAAAAGCGACTGAGCTTTTTTGTCCCATATGACATCTTGATCTTATCACCAGGTCGAAAATTACGGATCGTGATCGGAAAGTCAGCTTCGTTTAATGTCGCTTGATGAAAACGATCAGCTTCCTTTACTAGGCTATAATACGACTTATCATCTAACATCAAATGATCATAGCTATAACAATAATCTGGATCGTATTTGCGGATATAGATCATATCTTGATACTTTTCGATGAGCTTATCCTTTATCTTGAAGTAAAGATCATCTGCTTTAAGCATCTTATCCTTTAGATCATTTAATTGGCCCTTACTTAATAGTTCATCGATCTTAAAGCGCCAAAAAGTGTCTTTATCGATGATATCTAGATATTCACTAAAGCGATAAGTGTCTTTTTGATAGCGTATCTTGATCATATTGAGATATCGGTCACGGCTTTCGTTTATCTTTTCGACCTTTTGATAGAGTTTTAATTTTTCAAGATAGGATAGATCATCGATATAGTGGTGCCTAATGAAATTGCGATGATAGTCGTCGGTGAGATTTGATTCATCGATGCCATAGCTTAGCGCATTATTGATACAATACGCTTCTAAATACCTCTTTGGATATAATATCAGTGGTCGATAGATCGTAAGATCTTTATATTTAGCTATCTTCGCAATGCCAAAATGCATATGCGATGATCTTCTTTCCACCTGCATGATAAACGTCTCGATATAGTCATCCAATTGATGCGCTAAAAAGACCTTATCTGTACCGTATTTTTTAGCTACTTCACTATAAAAAGCATAGCGCACATCACGTGCCCACTTTTGAAAGTTCATTTTTTCATCATGTACCGGCTCTAGCTTTTCAAAGGCTAGATCATGATCTCGGCAATAATCCCTCACGATCTTTTCATCACGATCAGCCGTTTCCCTTTTTTTATAGTTCACATGGGCGACGACGATCTTAAAGCCTTGTCGATATAATAGATCTAATAGGGCCATTGAATCAGGGCCACCAGATACGCCGATGATGATAACTTCTTTATCCTTATCCATCTTCCTCATCTTATTAAAAGGCAGTCATCTATGACCACCTTGTTTCATCAAACATTGAATCTAAAATGCATGATATCGCCATCTTGGGCAACATAATCCTTGCCTTCAAGGCGCAATTTGCCAGCCTCTTTGAGCTTAGCTTCGTTTTTATAGGTCATGATATCATCGTAGGTGAAGACCTCCGCTTTGATAAAGCCCTTTTGGAAGTCACTGTGGATGATACCAGCGCATTCTGGTGCCGTCATCCCATCCTTGAAAGTCCAACCTCGACATTCATCACTACCGACCGTAAAGAAGGTCTTAAGTCCTAAGATCTTGTATGCCTTTAAGATGAGTTCATCAAGGCCTGAGTGGTGGATACCAAGATCTTCTAAGAATGCGGTCTTCTCTTCTTTGTCTAAGCCACTTAGATCCTCTTCGATCTTAGCGCTGATCGCTACGACCTCATTGCCTTGAGCACTAGCTAATTCCTTGACCTTTACATAGTAAGGATTACTATCTGGATCATTGATATCATCTTCTTTGACGTTGGCGATATAGATGACTGGTTTGATACACAATAGGTTTAAAGTCTTAAGATAGCTATATTCTTCTTTAGAGAAGTCATCAGCCTTTAAAAGCCTTCCTTCATCTAATTCCTTTTTGACCTTTTTCAAGATCGTATATTCAAATAAAGCTTCTTTATCTTTGGTTTGAGCTTTCTTTTCTACTTTGCCGATCCGATTCTCCACAGTATTGAGATCAGCCATGATCAGTTCATAGTTGATGATCTCGATATCCCTGATCGGATCCACCGTATCATAGACGTGACTGATATCATTGTCTTCAAAACATCTGACGACATGACATATCGCATCGACTTCCCGGATATTAGCCAAAAACTTATTACCTAAGCCCTCACCTTTACTAGCTCCTTTGACAAGGCCAGCGATATCGGTGAATTCAAAGGTCGTAAAGATAGTCCTTTGTGGTTGATATAATTCACTCAAAGCGATCAAACGCTCGTCCTTGACTTCGACGACACCGACGTTTGGTTCGATCGTCGCAAACGGATAATTAGCCGCCTCGACGCGCGAATTGGTTATCGCATTGAAAAGTGTTGATTTGCCGACATTTGGTAAGCCGACGATCCCTGCTTGTAAACTCATAGACCTTACCTCTTATTTCCGGTGCTTATTCTAGCATAATCAAGCTCGATGATTAAAGTGATTGTGATCATAGCTGTTAGATAGATGACTTCCATAAATCCATTGACGCCAAAAAAGTAAAGATATAAGCCTAATATGAAGACAAGTATTGCACCCATGACCTTAAAGAGGATATCTGATAGTCTACGATCATATATCCGATAGTGAAATAAGATGTATACATATGTTATCGTCAGACCGAAAAAGCCGATATAGGCAAGTAAGACATGGATGTCACTCATGATGGCAAGATCGATATCGTATGGGATGATGGTCGCTAATATGATCGATATCAGCGCGATGATCGAAGCTTTATGATCGATCATTTTAAAGACATGATAGACGCATATTCCATAGCTTAGTGCAAATAGCCAAAGGCGTATAAGGTAAAAAAGATCAGAAGTCGATCCTGAGATATTGCCTTTAAAAAGATCAGCCCCGATAAAGAGACTGATCATACTGATGTAGGTTACAAGATAGATGATGATCCTATTTAGCCTTAGCTTCATCGATCAAGATCTTCAAAGCGGCGATCGCTGTTTTGATCGCATCTTCAGTATCATGAGCTTGGGTATTAGAAAGACCAGCCTTAGCTCTCTCTTGATTGGCGACGGTCAAAAAGATCGAACCGACCCTGACATGGAGATAGCTTGCGACCACAAATAAAGCCGCTGATTCCATCTCACTAGCCTTAGTACCCAATTTGACCCAGGCATCCCACTTGTTTAAAAGCTCGTGGCTATTAGGCAAGGTCTCAGGACGATGTTGGCCATAGAAGGAGTCCTTGCATTGGACGATACCAGTATGATAACGTTTGCCTGATTCTTTAGCAGCTTTGACTAACGCATTGACCACATCAAGATCAGCGACCGCTGGGAATTCGATCGGCGCATATTCCTTTGATGTACCTTCAAAGCGGATCGCCCCAGTAGCGATGACTAAGTCACCACCCATGACATCGATATCCATACCACCACATGTACCGACCCTAATAAAGGTCTTAGCTCCGCATTTAACGAGCTCTTCTAAAGCGATCGATGCGCTAGGACCACCGATCCCTGTTGAAGTGACTGATACCTTAGTGCCATTTAAATAACCAGTGTAGGTGACAAATTCCCTTGAATCACCAACTAGCTTTGCATCGTCAAAATATTTGGCGATCTTTTCGCAGCGTTTAGGATCACCTGGCAATATGACATATTCACCGACATCACCTTTACCGACACCGATGTGATATTCTTTTCCTGAACCTTCTGTATAATCGATCATTTATGTATCCACCTTTCTTTATAATCTAATGATAATAGACTTTATTAAAAAATCAAAGAAAATAATTTGCGTAATGTCGATAAATATTGTAGAATTACAAAGCTTAGTTGGCTAGTTGGTGAAGCGGCTTAACACACCGCCCTTTCACGGCGGCATTCACGGGTTCGAATCCCGTACTAGTCACCAAGTTCATAGGGGTGTAGTACAATGGTAGTACAATGGTCTCCAAAACCACTGACGCGAGTTCGATTCTTGCCACCCCTGCCATTTAGTTTATGACTCGATATTTCGAGTTTTTTTATTTTCTAAAGTTGTTTTAAGGATAGATGGTTATCATAAAGACGATGATATATATCATCCAAACATTCATTCTTTCCTTGTAAGAGCCTGAGGGCTCTTTTTTATACTACTGTGATCAAATTGCGACCAAAAAATAAAAACTGCCGGATATTTCCGACAGTTTCTAGGTTTAAATGGTCCCCAAAGCCGGACTCGAACCGGCATGGTGTTAACCAAACGATTTTGAGTCGTTCGCGTCTACCAATTCCGCCATTTAGGGATCGCTTGAGTATTTTACAATAAAACAGCGATATTTGTAAATCTATCTCACCGATCTTCTTTAGCTAAAAAGATACCACAGTCTTCACAATGATAAGCAGTGATCTTGTATACAGCGCTTAAACTATCTTCGCCAACTAAGACCTTGGCCCCTTTGATATAACCAAAATCAAATAAAGGTAAATGATCATGTTCTTTTAACCGTTGCCCTTTTAAACGTGGCACGGGGATAAAGCCTTTTTGCATCTCCTTTTGACAATATGGACACTTCATACGATCACCTTTCGATAAAAGCTAAGATATCATCATAGACCTTTTGATGATCATCTTCATTCAAGATCTCATGACGCATGTTGTCATAAATGATCTTTTCGATATCGTGATAACCAAGATCACGCATAAAGGCAATACTACTATTCCATTTATCTAAGCCACCGATGACCGGATCGTCTTTACCGGCGATAAATAAGATCGGTAGGTCTTTATTCTTTAATGCTTGTCTTTTATCATATGTGCTCTTGATCAATAAGAAGAGGTTTTTATAAGCATTCAAAGTGAAGGTGAAACCATCTTTAGGATGACTATTGAACGCATCGACATTGGTCTCGTTTTTGGATATCCATCTATTTTTCTTATCACCACTAAAAGCTCGATCATAACCACCGATCGCTAGATCTGTGACTAGAACACTGCGATAATCGTCACCTTTGAAAAAGCCGATGATATCCGTTAGTATGATCCCAAGTGTAGCTAGTTTATTATCACAAGGTGTACCACAGACGATCAGTTTATCGATCTTATCACTATACTTTGCGATATAAGTCCTAACTACAAGCGATCCCATCGAATGGCCAAATAGATAGATCGGTAGACCATCATAACGCTCACGCATCTCATTTATCACATCATCGAGATCTTCAACGATATAAGTACCACTGTCATCATTAAAATAGCCAAGCCCTTTGGGATCGCTGACGCTTTCCCCATGCCCACGATGGTCATGGATACAAGCGATATAGCCATGGTCTTTTAAAAAGCGCATAAAGTCAAGGTAGCGTTCCTTGTGTTCGACCATGCCATGTGATAAGACGACAACGCCTTTTGGCGATGTTGTCGATAGTAATAATGTATCTAATAGAGTCTCGTCGCTACGAGAGCGGATCTTGATGTATTCTTCATTCATGACCTTATGATACTACTTTTTGATATCTAGTTCGATCTTAAAAGTGAGGTAGTGATCTTTATAGTTGACCGATATATCGCCATTATGCGAGGTGATGATACTTTTAGCTAAAGCTAAGCCGATACCATAGCCACCCTTTTGGTTGTGTGAGGTGTCACTTCGATAGAAGCGATCAAATAGTTTATCGATATCCTTTTCATCGACTTCATCAGTCGTATCACTAAAGGTGATGATGAGTTTTTTTGCCTTTTTTAAGGTGACATCAAAGTGTCCATTGTCACTAGTATACTTTTGTGCGTTGTCGATAAAGATATCAAAGAGCTTGATCATCGCTTCCATGTCGCCTTTATACATGACGCCATCTTGGATATCCTTATTTATCTTGACACCCTTTAATACAAAGGCTTCAGTGAAATTATCGACACTTTCACTCAAAAGGGCTGATATATCGAATTCATTGATCTTATCTTGACTCAATTTTTCATCCATCTTAGTGAGTACAAGTAGGTCATTCATAAGATCACTTAATCTTGTGATCTGCTTTTTGATATTAGTTGAATATTTAGATTCACCATTAAATAACTCTAAAGCTTCGGTATTGGTCTGGATGATGGCAAGTGGTGTCTTTAATTCATGGCCGGCATTAGTGATGAATTCCTTTTGTTTACTGATGCCGCTGGCGATCGGTCTTATCATCATCCGTGACAAGAAGATGACGATCAAAAACATGATCCCCCATCCAAGCAAGGCGACGACTAATGACAAGACGAAGATGATGATGATGTTGTTTATCTCATCGGAGATATCTAGAAAAATGGCATAAGTGTCATCATAAAAACCGGTGTTGTAGTATAAATAAGCATACTTACCATCTTGACCACGACCGTTGTCATCATATAAATGTTCATTAGCTAAAGCTAAAGCTTTTTCTTTATCTACCGATTGGGTCCGTGTTAAGTCGATACTGACGGGATAATCAAAACGGTCATATCTGACAACGAAGAAATTAGACGACAAAAAGATATCGATATTCGACTTTGGCATGTATATCCCTGTCGGTTCATCCATATCGGTAATATTGCCGAGCATGATATAGTTACCATTGGAATTCGATAAGATATCAAAAGTAGTATCGATACGAACTTTTGTCGTATAGATATTGCCGACATTGATCACGATCATGATCGCTAAAAGTAAGATCGTGATCGCGATCATCGCCGTCATGATGAATTTCTTTTTTATCTCGGCGATCATTCTAGACGGTACCCGACATTGCGCTTAGCGACGATATTGACTTCACTATCAAGCTCTTTTAAGTGCTTGCGCAGATATGATATATAGACCCATACGATACCGATATCAGCATCTGAGTCATAACCCCAGATCCGGATAAAGATCGTCTCACTGGCGATGTAGATATCCTTATTGAGCATCAAAAGCTCCATCACTTGATATTCGTTTTTTGTGAGGATGACTTTTTTATCTTTGCACGTTAATTCATAGTTCAAGATATTGAGACTGATGTCCTTGAATTCGATGATACTAGGGGTATATTCATCCTTCCTCCTTAGCATCGCTCTGACCCTAGCCATCAGTTCACCCATCGAAAAAGGCTTAGTAAGATAATCATCAGCGCCCATATCGAGCCCTTGGATCTTATCTTCGATATCGCTTTTAGCCGTCAAAAGTAAGACCGGTGTCGTGATACCCTTTTCTCTTATGGCTTTTAATACTTCAATCCCACTGAGCTTAGGCATCATGATATCTAAGATGATTCCATCGTATTTATCATTTAGCGCATATTCTAAAGCGTCTTCGCCATCATATACGACGTCGACTAAATAGTTATTGTAGACCAAGACATCATATACTGCCTCAGCCATATTTCTCTCATCTTCAGCATATAGTAATTTCATGATCCTAATTTAAAACACTAACCTTAAAGATACCTTAAGATAAAAGATATATCCGTGTCCTGACATCAGTCAAAAGCTCACTATCGCGATCTTTAAAATGTTCCATGATCTTATCATCTTCACTAGCATCCCCTTCGATATAGATGATGACATCATCATAGTCAAGCTCATCAAGATCGATGGTATCGATATTATCTTTACTGATAAAGACTGTTTCAGGATGCTCAGCTAATTCACTGAAAAAAGTACTTGTCTGCCATAAGTCGCTGTAGACATAGATGACTGGTAATTCATTATACTCATCCGTTATATCAAGCCTGATACTTGAATCGGTATATAGATAATGCAATGGTAAAAAGTGCCATGTCACAAAGGCTAATAAGACACAGGCTACAAGGCCTAAGATCAAACGATAACGCCACTTGATAAGCCTTAAGATATAGGTGGCAAATAGACCGATATAGATCGAAGCGATCGGGAATAAAGTCATGATATATCTATCCGCAAAGTAAGGAGCGATCTTAGCGATCAGGATGAAATAGATGATACAGGTCAAACTCAAGATCGTCATATACGCAAAGCGTTTATCATGTACGATGGCTTTAAACTTATCAGGATATTTCTTATAGAGCAGATAAATGATAAAAACGAATAAGATGATAAATACCACGATCATCAAAAGCGCGATCATCCAATGATCAAATAAGCGATCGATGATACCGAAGTGTCGACCAAACCACAATAAGCCATCATCTAAAGTGGCAAATGAATCTTCACCCCTGTAACTAGAAAAGATATGATCTATCATCGATGGGAAGATGATGATCGAAAGTAAGACACCGAATATCGATAGCGATGCATATAAAGCTAACTCCTTAAAGCGTCTTTTTATCAATAGATAGACACAAGTAAAACCACAATAGAAAAAAGCAAAGACGATAAAGTAGTAATGGGTCAAAGACCCTAAGGTCATCGTGATGACTAATGGGATCATCTTTTTGATGGTGATCTTATCCTCTAATATGAATTTATGCAGATAGATGAAGATGATCGATAGTAATGATAATAAAGCATACATTCTGATAAAGGTCACTGTATTGATCGCCCTAGCACTAAAGCCCCATATGGTAACACCTAATAAGGCCGCTTCTTCACTATCGACCATCTTGATGATCTGATATAAAAGGATATCGATAAAGATGAAGAAAGCGATATTGATACCGATACCTAACCACTTCGAATAATTACCCTGTAAGATCGAAGATGCCGTATGGATGATCATATAGTAAAACGGTGGATGGACATCCTTGGATTGATTATAGAAGACTGAATCATACTTAAAGGCATCTTCACCATTTACCGATAAGTATTCTTTAAATGTTTCTTGATCGATCTTTGATCCTTCAAAATCATCACGATATTGGATAAATGGCTCATAGTAGCTATTAGATAAACCATATGAAGCTACTTCATCGATAAAATAACTGTTCTTTTGTGTACTAAAATAGATCATCATCAAGACCTGCAGTAAGATGATGACCATAAGTAAGATCTTTTTACTACCCTTTATGACCATATATCCACCATATCTATATTATGCCATTTTTAAAGAGATCAGCCAAAATATTCGATGACTTTGATGATATCTAATATCGATACATCGATCTTATCCCTTCCATAGACGTCTAAAAAATAGTCATGATACTTATCCGTTTTGAGATTATAAGCTAAAGATCTTAGTGTCCAATAGATATCGATATGACGATCACCGATACCGCTATAGTCGACATCGATATAGCCACTTAGCTTCCAATCATCAAGGATGATATTCGGTAAACAATGATCGCCATGGATAAGGACATCACATTTTAGGACCTTTTCGCTATAAGCGATCATATCTTGTGCTTTACTTAGATCAAGATCATTATGATATCTTTTACCATCTGATATCATCTTATCGAGGTTATGCTTAGCCAAAGCGATATATTCAGGTGTCCTTTTGATAGGACAGTCGCTATGATCTAACTCATGTAGCATCCTTAATCCTGTGGCTAAGACATCACAAAGCCGTTTAGGATCGCTTAAATATAACGAGTCAGTACAATCTTTGCCTTTTAGCGCCTTTGTAAGTAAGATATCATTTTCCTTTTCTTCATAATATAAGACCTCGGTACCAAGACCTTTATGATAGAAATACTCGGTCATCACATATTCTCTTTTAAGTGAATCCTTTAAAGATATCTTCAGATAGTAACCATCATCTTTATCGATAAGATATACCCTTGCATCCTTCGATGAAGAGCGATCATAGATGTCGGCATCTTTGATAAGATCTATGATAAAACCCGGTAACTTAAACGGTATTTCTCTAATAGCTTTATCCATCTTTTAAATATTATCATGTATTAGTTGACTTTATAAGTCCGTAGATTTGTTTTAGATGGTAACGATCGATTTGATGATATAGGCTAGATCACACCCCATTGATGAATATTAATATCCCACAATATAGAAGTGGTGCTAAAGCTAAGATGAGCTTATTCTTAGCTGATATCTGTAATATGTATAAGATGATAAAGGTAATGAATTTGATAAGTAATGAGATGATATCAAAAGGACCTTCATAGATGAAGATATCAGGTAATATTATGATAAGTGAGAAGATGAGGATATTCTTTAAAAGTATGAGCTTATAGTTAGCTTTTCTTGTGTCGATCATATCTTTTAATTGGATATAGAAATCGATATAGACATTGATGACAAAAAACTTGATTATCTGAAGACCTAAGAATTCGATCCTAATAAGTAAGGTGAGATAACCAAAGGTAGTGAAGTTAGGGTTTATGACATAAGCTAATGGATCAAAGTCTCTATCAAATTGAAAGAATAAGAGTACATATATTAGAAAGTAGATGATGGTGAATATGATAAACTTATTAATCCGCATATAATCTACAATCTTTGAGATTGAGCTTTTTAGTATAGCCGATATCGATATAATCATGAGCGGTGATGATGATCGTCTTATCATCATCTATTAATTCTTGCATGACTTCTTTAAAGGTCTCGACTGACTTATCATCAAGGCCTCTTGTAGGTTCATCTAATAGGATGATCGATTGATCTTCCATGATGGCTTGGATGATGCCCATCTTCTGTTTTATATATAACAATTTCACTCTCTATAATATTTAAATCATCTTTGTTGTTCTTCGCCATTCAAGCTGCCTTTCTATTTTTTAATAAAGTCATCATACGATTGAATTTACCTGAAGTGCTATCAATAAAGTAGACACATACCTCAATTATTTATACAGTGTCATATAATATGACTACATCCAAATATTTGGATGTAGTCATAAGACAAAGAAAGGGAGTCTACATGAAGTATACAA
>CALVBC010000027.1 GCA_944325685.1 uncultured Erysipelotrichaceae bacterium
ATAATTCGCAAGCTTTGATCTTTAATTCCTTAGTGTATTTAACTTTTCTTGACATAATAAAACCCCCTTATAGGAGATCATAGGTCTTTATATATTTCCTATGTCTACCATAAGGGGATAATATCAATGAAAGCGTTTTTATAGTTTTAAAGTGTGATATAACCCAGACCTTACTTTAATTCACTCAAGAATGATGTTCCATGAGCTGGATTTACTACACCATGCCTATCAGCTACCGTCGCTCCGATATCAGCAAATGTATCCCTTAAAGCTAGATGACCACTAGCCGTAAATGACTTACTATAGACGATAAGTGGTACATATTCACGCGTATGATCGGTACCAGTCCAAGTTGGATCATTGCCATGATCAGCAGTGATCATAAGGATATCATCTTCATGTAATACTTCAAGCAACTTCGCAAGTAGACCATCGAAATCAGCTAACTCATTGGCGTAGCCGTCAGGATTACGACGATGACCCCATTTCGCATCAAAGTCGACAAGGTTGACAAAGCATAAACCATCAAAGTCACTTTGTGCTACTTCTATCGTCTGTAACATCCCCTCATGTGATGAATCAGAGTGGATGGCTTTGGTGATGCCTTCGGTATTGAAGATATCGTTGATCTTACCGATCGAGATGACATCTTTGCCCGCATCTTTAAGGGCATTTAAGACAGTCTTGCCGTATGGCGATACGGTATAGTCATGACGATGTGGCGTCCTGACAAAGTGATCTTTATCTGGTCCTACAAATGGTCTAGCGATGATCCTACCCACCTTCCAATCATCTCTTTCAAGGGTGATCTTTCTGGCGATCTCACAAACGCGATACAATTCATCTAAACCGGTCACCTCTTCATGCGCAGCGATCTGTAAGACGGAATCAGCCGATGTATAGATGATGAGCTCCCCTGTTTGCATATGTCTTTCACCGAGCTCTTTTAAGATCTCGGTGCCACTGGCAGCATAGTTACCGATAAATTTATGACCTGTTTCTTTTTCTAATCGATCCATCAGTTCTTTTGGGAAACCAGTATCAGTAAAAGATACAAAAGGACTATTGATCCATAAACCCATCATCTCCCAATGTCCAGTCATCGTATCTTTGCCGATCGATGCTTCATGCATCTTGGTGATGTAAGCCGCTGGTTTATTGACCCTTTCATTCCCTTTTACTTCACATAGATTGCATAGACCGAGTTTTTGTAAAGTTGGGATCTTGTATTTGCCATCGATCGCTTCAAACATGTGTTTCAAAGTATTAGCGCCATCATCACCATATAGATGAGACCTTTCATCAGAACCGATACCTAAACTATCGACGACGATCACGAATGTTCTATTGCTCATTTTTTGACCTCCTTTTTCGCAAATGGATGACTATTCAGATATACATCTTTAAGTCTTTCTTCGTTGATATGCGTATATATTTCTGTCGTTGAAATATCACTGTGACCTAATAGCTCTTGCACAGCTCTCAGATCCGCTCCCCCTTGTAATAAGTGTGTGGCATATGAATGCCTTAACTTATGGGGCGAAATATGTTTTTTGATCCCTGCTTTGATACATGCCTCATCAAGCATCCTTTGTACATAGACAGGATTAAGGCGGTGCGATAAGCGATTGATGAAGAAGTATTGCTTATATGGTGAATTGGCCTTAAGCCAAATAGTACGGATATTAAGATACTTCTTGATGATCACTACCGAGCCATCAGGGATCGGTACTAGTCTCATTTTATCACCTTTACCGATGATCCTCACGACCTTTGCTTCTAGATCGACGGCGTTCAAAGTCAGATCACAACACTCGCTGACCCGTAAGCCTAGGGCATAGATCGTCTCTAAGATCGCATGATGATAGATATCGATCGGCTCTTGATCATCAAATACCGCCATCAGCCTATTTACTTCATCGATCGATAGATAGACCGGCAGTGTCCTTTTAGCCCTTTGCGTAGGGATATTGATACTGGGATCTTTGATCTCATAACGATCGGCTAAAAAGCGATGAAAGTCACGGACGACTACTTTATAGAGATTGATGGAATTAGTCACATAGTTATCTTTCATCTTATCAAAATAAGTGTTGATCATCTTAAAGTCGACATCTTCGATATCATCGATCCCCTCTTTTTTTAGATATTCACCATATAGATCAATGGCGTGCTTATAGGTGACATAAGTCTTTTTCATCTTAGCGCTTTTTAAAGAGAGATCTAATAGATAGTATTTGATCGCCCTTTCTATGCGCATAAGCTCTTCGCCTTATCGATCAGTGCTTTAGCGGCATCTAAAGCCGCTTCATCACTTGATGCACTAGCCATCATCGCCATCTCGATGATCTTTTCTTCGTCGCTTAAGAGCCTTATCTTACTAGCGGTATGACCATCTTGATCATCCTTGCTGACAAAATAGGTCATATCCGCAAAGGCGGCTACTTGCGCTAAATGGGTGATGACCAATACTTGAGCGTTTTGGGCGATCTTTTTCATCTTCAGGCCCATCGCTAAGGCTGCTTTACCACTTACCCCGGTATCGATCTCATCAAAGATCACTAGGTCAACACCACTGATCTTGGTAAAGATCGCCTTTAGACCTAATAAGATCCTTGACATCTCACCACCACTGGCTACTTTGACAAGCGGTTTTAGATCTTCACCTTTATTGGTCGCGATCATAAAGCTGACATCATCCTTGCCTAAACGGCTGATCGCAGCTTCTTTAAGTTCAACCTTGAAATCAAAATAGCGAAGTTCTAGACCATCCATCTCTTTGATGATGTCTTCCCTTAATCTTATGCTTGCTTCAAGTCGTTTCTGATGAAGTTTATCGGAGATATCATCGTATTCCTTTAAAGCCTTTTTGATCGCTTCTTCATAGTGTTTTAAGACATTGGCGCGATCTTCAAAGGCTTCGATCCGCCCTTTTAATTCATCCTTTAATTTTAAGATATCGATTATCGACCCTTTGTATTTGCGCTTTAGTCGATTGATCGTAAAGAGACGCTCTTGATTGGCATTGACCTCATCTTCGGAGATATCGATCTTCTTTAAGATCGATCTAAGATCAGCATATAGGTCTTCTAATTCATAATATCTATCATTTATCTTATCGCTGATATCCTTGATCTCATCATCATCGATATCGAGCTCTTTGACGCTTTGATAAAGCTTAGCGCCGATCCCATCATCACCATCATAAAGCTTGATCGCTTCACTTAGATGATCGATCGACTTTTGAAAGGTCCGATAGCGTTTTTCAAATTGCAGTAGTTCTTCCTCTTCTTCGACACTTAGACTAGCCTCTTCGATCTCTTTGATCTGATATTTGAAATATTCGATATCATTCTCATTGTCGTTTTGTTCAAGATAGGAAGTATATTCGTCATTTAAACGCTTATAGTTATCATATGCTAAGGAAACATCTTTAATGAGCTTATCATCATCCATATAGAGGTCTAATAACTGACGATGATTTTGTGCTTTTAATAGATATTGTGAGTCCTTTTGTGAGTGGATATCGATCTCGTCTTTTAAAAGTTCACTGAGAAAATTAAGGGTCGCGGTATGACCATTGACCCTGATCGTACTCTTACCATCTTTTGAGATCGTCCGATAGACGATCAGATCGTCATCGTATTCGATCTCCGCTTCATCAAGCTGGGCTTTGATCTTATCATTTAAGGCAAAGACCCCTTCGATGATGGCTTTATCCTTGCCTTTACGGACGTATGATGCATCAGCTCTTTGGGCATTCAAAAAGCTGATCGCCCCGACGATGATCGATTTACCAGCCCCCGTCTCACCGATGAAGACCGTTAGACCATCGTTTAGGTCGACCCTGAGCTCGTCGATGATCGCAAAATCCTTGATATAAATACTCTTGATCATTTCTTCAATACCTCATTGATACTTGGCCAATCTAATGATTGTAACTTTCTGATCTGGTTGATACTACCGATCGAGATCGGTCCCTTTATCGCCATATTGATGAGTTTATCATCATCTTTGATCTCATTTAAGATATTCATATACAGACCATCATGATGATAATCGAAGGAGTAGATGATGATCTTCTTACCTTCATCTTTCAATTCTCTTAAGATCTTCTTATCGACCGGTTTGATAAAACGTGCATCGACCAATTGATATGGTAGATCGTTGATCTCTAACTCTTTCAAGATCGTCTTAAGATCAGGACCATAGCTAATGATCGTGCCCTTATAGTCATCGAGCTTTCTTAGATATTTCCAACTACCGAGATCGATCGCTCCTTCATGGTCATCTTCGATCTTGATCTCACAATTAGGTACCCTGATAAAATATGGCATCTTTTTCATTAGACCAAGGTAGAATAAGCTGATGATCTCCGTATGATCATGTCCTTCTGTGATCGCTACATCGAGATCATTGAGGACACTGATATCGAAGATCCCTTGATTATAATCCCCTTCTTCTTTTAAGACACCGGCATTTTTAAGGGAGATGATACAAGGCACGTCATAGCGGATGATAAGCTCATTTATCGCATCGATATACTTATAGATCGTCACGGCATCAAGACAGACAAAAGGGAAAAAGCCCTCTTTACTGAAGGCATAAGCCATCGCGATCGCCTTTTCTTGATGGGCACCGACTTCAAAGATCCTTTTCGGGAACTTCGCTTTGATATTCTTAAAGGCGTTATCGCTATCACATACGATCGCCATGATCTTTTCATCTTTTTTCATCGCCATCTCTAAAGACAGGGCGATGATGTCGATATAGCTTAGGTAACCCTTTGGCGTAGCGCTTAAAGGTCTACCGGTCTTATAGTCAAACGGAAAGGAATAAAGACGGTCGGTCTTTAAACCGTTTTCTAAAAGCTCATATCCACGACCCTTTTTGGTCAAACAGTGGATGATGACCGGTCCATCCTCGTTTTTAGCTTTATTCATCGCTTTTAAAAGACAACTCATATCATGACCATCGATCGGTCCATAGTAGTTGATACCGAAGGCGCTAAAGATCCCGCCATCGATGATCTGATTGCGGATATTCGTCTTAAAGGCGACGAATTTTGCACATAGGTTCTTACCAACATCAGTCTTACTGAGATTATCCTTGATCGCCTTTTTTAAAGCGATGTATTCACTACTTTCACGCATCCCATTGACGATCGGATGCATCTTATTGGACACTGTTGGTCGACTACGATAATCACCATTGTCATTGAGGATGATGATCATCTTACACTGTGTCTTACCGATCTCACTTAGTGCTTCAAGACAAGATGCGGTCATGATCGTCTCTTCGCCAATAACACAGACGACATCTTCATCCTTCTTTTGGATATCGCGGACTAATGCTTCACTTTCTGCGACGTATAAGCCTAAGCTATAGGCAATATGGTCATGATCATATTCGCTTTCGCGACTATCGAAGTAGTCACTGATCCCACCTTCTCGATGTAATTCATTTAAGCGGTCAGCGCGCCCAGTCAAGATCTTATGGGCATAGCTTTGATAGCCACTATCAAAGATGACCTTATCCTTTTTAAGATCAAAACAGCGATGTAAAGCGATCGTCAATTCGACCACGCTGAGATTTGATGCGAGATAGCCACCAGTCTTAGCGACACTTTTGATCATCAATTCCCGGATCTCACTTGCCAGTTCACTTAATTCATTCTCTTTTAGATCCTTTATGAATGTTGGATCTTTGATATCTTTGACATTAAACATATCATCTTCTAGCGATCTTTGATATAGGTGATCAATCCTATTAAAGCATCCATTTCACCTTTTTCCTTTTTGATCATCTCTATTATAGCCATAAATCGTCTTTCGACTTCATCTTTTAAAGCCTTTTCATCCATTATCGTCATTGCCGTGGCTTTATGTTCCTTGATATCACTACCACTTGGTTTTCCTAATTCACTGGTCGATTTTGTGATATCAAAAAGATCATCCTGCATTTGGAATACTAGACCAAGCTCAATGGCGAGTTTATCATAAAAGGCTTCGTTATCTTCATCATCGATGATATACATTGCCGCTTTAGTCGCCGCTTTAAATAGGCAACCGGTCTTAAAGCGCGCGATATTTAAGATATCTTCATATTTGGCATCTTTATTATCTTCATTAGCGAGATCTAATACTTGCCCATAGACCATCCCACCACTACCTGCTTCTTCGCTATAGGTCTTTATGATCATGAGCTTTTGATGATCATTTAGATCCTTGTCTTTAGCGATAAGCGCAAAGCTATCGGTAAGTAAGGCATCACCAGTTAGTACCGCGATATCTTCACCAAAGGCGATGTGACATGATGGTTTACCCCGACGCATATCATCATCATCCATACATGGTAGATCATCATGGATCAGGGAATAAGCGTGGATCATCTCTAAGGCTAAAGCACTATTAAACCCACTTTCGATCGGTATATCACGACCATCTAATAGGGCTAATAATAACTTCGTCCTGATCCTTTGACCTCCATCTAAGACATAGGCCATCGCTTCAGTGACCTTTGATGGGGTCAAAGTCTTTAAATATGTGTCTTTAAAAGCTTCAAACTTCTTTAGGTCCATCATCTTTCATCAACTCATCGATCTTCTTTTCGTATTCTTTAAGTTCCTTTTGTAGTTCCTTAGATAATTTAAGACCTTCTTCAAATAGTTCGATCGAACGATCGAGATCCTCTTCACCGCTTTCTAATTTGGTGACGATCTCTTCTAAGTGCTTCATCCTATCTTCAAATTTTGCCATCGTCTTTCTCCTTTATCTCTGCTTTCAAATGACCTTCAAAGAGGTCGATATCGATGATATCACCAAGATCGATACTGCTAGTATCCTTGATGATCTTGCCATCCTTTTTGACTACACTGAATCCGCGTTTTAATGTATCGCGATAACCATAAGCCTTTAATAGAGTATCAAAGCGCTTATAGTGTTGTTTCTTATCTTTATAGAGTGATCTGATATCACGGCTTATAAAGGCGCTGCGATTTTTAATTCGCTCACTCATCGTATCAAGAAGTCCTTTGATATCTTGTTTAGTGGTAAGGATATCTTTTGTGATCTGATCATCTTTTCTTTCGATCTGTCGTTTGATCGCATAGTATATCATCTGATCGCTTTTTTCAAGTTCATTGCGTAAGCCCTTGATCATCTTGGAATGATCAAATAGACGATATGACAATTCGTCAAACATCTGGGCATCTTTATGGATCAGGTAGTAAGGATCGCGGAAGATGATACTATCTTCGATATGATCATAGGTCCTTTGGATATCGCTGAATTTCTTGTGGATATCCTTTGTTAGTTTATCTTGATCTTTATTTAAAAGATCGATGACATCCTTGATATCTGGAGTGATTAGTTCAACTGCAGCCGTTGGTGTCGGTGCCCTTAGATCAGCGACAAAGTCAGCGATCGTATAGTCTTGCTCGTGGCCAACACCGGTGACGATAAAGGTAGCTAAGTTATAGATGACCTTAGCTAAGCGCTCATCATTGAAAGACCACAGATCTTCGATCGATCCACCACCTCTAGCTAAGATGATCGCTTCATAGTCGAGCTTATCAACTTCTAATAGTTTATTTATGATGTCTTCACTTGAGCCATCACCTTGGACTAAGACTGGATAGACATCGACCTTACATATCGGCCACCTTCTTTGAAAACAGGTCTTGATATCACTTAATGCCGCTGATTTATCACCGACTAAAACAGCGATCCTTTCAACATATTTCGGTCCTTTTTTCTTATGTTCAAGCGCAAAATAGCCCTCTTCATTGAGCTTTTTCTTTAAAGCCTCATAGCGTAAATACAGGTCACCAAGTCCATCAGGTTTCATATCTAAGACATAGGCTTGCATCTGCCCTGTTCCTTCAAAGACCGATATATTGCATCTGATGATCACCTTATCACCGTTTTTAGGCGCAAAAGCGATCTTAGAAGCATAACTTTTAAACATCACACAGCTAAGACGAGCTTTATCATCTTTGATCGAAAAGTAAAAATGACCACTGAAATGATGATTGAAATTGCTGATCTCACCACTTACCAAGATATTCTGGATCCGCTGGTCACTATCAAGGCTATTTTTTAAATAGTGGACAAGATCATAGACGCTGATCGTTCTCATGAATGATCTAAAACACTGTTGATATAACGGAATGAGTCCTCTTCACAATAAGTCTTAGCGATATTGACAGCCTCATTGATGATGACGGCTTTATCATTGACACCTTCTTCTAGCTCTGCCATCGCTACAAGCAGGATGGCTTGATCCATATAGGCAAGACGTGCAAATGACCAATGGTTCAAATGCGGTTCGATCTTTTGGATGTAGTTACCTTTATCTTTTTCAAGGCGATCGACTAGTGCATATACATATGGATCGATAGCTTCATTTTCGAAATTATCTTCAACTGTCGTCTTTAATGTACGATCTAGCAATAATGATTGATACACACTGACGACCAATTTTTCTCGCATTTCATGTCTATTCATAACTAAATTTTACCACACTTCCCTATAATTATTCATGTGACTTGATCAGTTTGATCTCAAGTCTTTCATTCAATTTGCGCATCTTGATCCCTGCATCCTTCAGCATGCGCTTACTAGCGATATTCGTATCAATACCATCATATTTGTCATCTTCATATACGAGTTCTTTGATACCAGCTTGGATGATGGCTTTTGCACATTCATTGCACGGAAATAATGATACATATATCGTGCAATCTCTTAAAGACCTTGAAGCGTTTAAGATCGCATTGAGTTCGGCGTGAACGACATATGGATACTTTGTATCTAATAGATCACCTTCTCTATCCCAAGCATACTCATCATCATCGCAACCAAAAGGCATGCCATTATAGCCGATCGATACGACGTGTTTGTTGTTGTCGACAATACAAGCACCAACTTGTGTATTAGGGTCTTTTGAACGCAGAGCACTTAAATGTGCTAGACCCATGAAATACTCATCCCAACTTATGACATCCGTTCTTTTCATTGATTATCCCTCCAAACGACATATAAACGCTCTCTTAGGCTTTCGGCATAGCCACCAAAGCCCATATCTTCATATACATCAGTGACCGCCATATCGGTGCCACCATAGATCGTATACTTATTATCGGTAAAATATACACGCCAAATCAAGACGACCAAGATACATAGATAGATAAAGATACTGCTTTTATTATTCAAGAAATAATAGAAGATGATACCAGCGACAAAGCCGCCGATATGGGCGTAGATATCGACACCGCCCATGAAATTTAAGATCAGGTTGATGAAGATGACTTGGAATGTCCCGGCATTATTGAGCGTGCGACTATAAAGACCATTGACTAAATAGATGGCAAATAAACCATATAGACCACCACTGATACCTAATGACACGGTATTATCGCTAAAAGCTAGGGAAGTCAAAGATGAAACGATGAGTGACCCATACAAAGCGATAAAGAACTTCTTAGTACCGATCTTTCTTTCTAAGAAAGTTCCAAGGCTAAATAATGAGATCATATTGAATAAAAGGTGGAAGATACTGCTATGTAAAAAACCACTGGTGATAAGACGCCAAAACTGCATAAGACCAACGGTAAAGGTCTTGTAGTTAGCACCTAAGGCTATCCAGACATCAACGGCATTATGGCCATTTTGTAAGATGAGACCGATGATGAATAAAACGATGCAGATCCCCATTGTGACATAGGTGACGATCGGTACATCATTAAAGCGCAGTTTCCTTTTCTGTTCCTTGTTTACTTTAGAATAGTTAGCTAGTTCATCGACGATATCCTTGATCGCAAGATCTGGATCACTTACTTCATGGACGACATATTTGATGCCAGGATAGATATCACTGAGATCTGGTCCAGCATAGTAATCAGTATCGATCGCGATCGAATCGAATTCCTCATGTGCTAAGATCTCATCTTTACGTACATGGACATCTAAGAAACGACCTTGACGGATCTTAAAGCTCTTGAATAAGACGAAGACCAATTCATGTAGCCGATCTTTTTCAAATGTGACCTGTTCGATCGAAGTGATCGTCAAACGGATCAGTGGATAATAATTGTGACCTGGATTTATCAAATAGATCTCATCAGCTTTTTGCCCTTGGACATTGATGATCTTGTAGGAGTATTTCATCACGAAAAAAGCGATGAGTTGATAAAGCTTATAAGATCCCATTTTACTTTGTTCTCCTTTCGATATATTCTTGCATATAAGCAGGCATCGGACTTTCAAAAGTCACCCTTTCCTTGGTAATAGGATGGATGAAGCTTAAAAGATAGGCATGTAAATATTGGCCCTTATCATCAAAGGTATGATTAGGATCATACTTAGGGTCATTGAGTACCGGATGACCGATATATTTCATATGGACCCTGATCTGATGTGTCCTGCCTGTTTTAAGTTCAACATCTAAAAGCGTACTGTCATCAAAACGCTTCAAGACCTTAAAATCAGTTTGTGCAGGTTTACCATCACTGCATATCGCCATCTTTTGGCGATCCTTTTTATCTCGACCGATCGGAGCATCGATCTCCCCTTCGTCATGTTCGATCACACCTTTAACGATCGCATAGTACTTACGATAACAGGTCTTATCCTGTAATTGATCAGCTAAAAAAGCATGTGCTCGATCATTTTTAGCAATGACCAAAAGCCCTGATGTATCCTTATCGAGACGATGGACGATACCTGGTCTAAATTCCCCACCAACACTGCTGAGATCCTCCGTATAGGCCTTTAAACCATTTACTAAAGTATTGTCGTAGTTTCCGACAGCAGGATGAGTGACTAAGCCTTTTGGCTTATCGATGACGATCAGATCATCATCTTCATAAATGATATCCAGATCCATCTTGGTCGCTTTGACATCAAGGGTCGTCTCTTCGATATAGGTGAAGGTTATCTCATCATTTGGTTCGACCTTGATCTTAGCGATAGCCGTCTCTCCATTTAAATATACTTTCCCCTCTTTGATGAGAGCTTGGATCTTAGAGCGTGAGATATCGGTTTGACTTGCGATATAGCTATCAAGGCGACCACTTTCGCCATCTTTGACGATGATCTTATAATCCACGGCGCTCCCTCCTTACCTCTAAGATATAACTCAAGATAAAAAGACCGACGCCGATACATAAGAAAGTATCCGCTAGATTAAAGATCGGGAAATCATAACCAAAGATCACAAAATCCAAAAAGTCGACCACATATTGATTGGTGATCCGGTCATAGAAATTGCCTAATGTACCACCGATCATAAGGATAAAAGCCGCCTTATTGTACCAAGGATCCTTTTGTGATTTGATCAAAAGATAGATCAAAAAGACCAAGGCGACGATAGTGATGATATAAAAGAATCCCATATGACCTTCTAAGATCGAAAAGCCAGCGCCGGTATTGCGGACATAGGTTATACTAAAAAACCCTTTGATGACTTCGATCGATGATCCTAACGACATGTTCATCGTGATGATCATCTTACTTAATTGGTCGATCGCAAATAACAAAACGATAGCGATGACCTGTATCAAATAACTAACAAGCATGCAGATATTTTATACTAAAAAAGGATCAATAGCTAGTATTGATCCCCTTTTATACATTAATAAGTGACCTGTTCATTAAAAAGCTGGGCTTTAAGGTCTTCGTTGAATTGGTTTGTATATAGGCGATAGTAATAGCCGTGTTGTTTTAGTAGTTCACTGTGCTTACCATCTTCGATGATCTTGCCGTTTTTGATGACCAAGATCCGATCAGCATTGACGATCGTCGATAGACGATGGGCGACGACAAAGGATGTCTTTTCCTTCATGATATTCTCGATCGCATACTGGATGATCTTTTCGGTCTCAGTATCGATACTGCTTGTCGCTTCATCTAAGATGAAGATGGCAGGATCAGCTAATACTGCCCTAGCGAAGCTGATGAGTTGCTTTTGGCCAGTCGATAAACGTGAACCACCTTCACCGACATCGGTATCATAACCATCTTCAAAGCTCATGATGAAGTCATGGGCATTGACGAGCTTACAAGCTTCATAGACCTCTTCATCGGTGGCATCAAGCCTTGAAAAACGGACGTTTTCCATGATGCTACCGCTAAATAAGTGCGGTGCTTGTAAGACATAGCCGAGATTTGAATGGAGCCATCCGATCGAGCGCTCGCGATAATCGACACCATCGATCAGAAGCTCCCCTTCTGTCGGTTCATAGAAGCGGCAGATGAGGTTGACGATCGTCGATTTACCACTACCGGTCTCGCCAACTAAGGCGATCGTCTGTCCAGCCTTGATCTTGAGATCAAAATGCTCTAAGACCGTTTCTCCCTGGATATAGCTGAAAGTGACGTCTTTAAATTCGATATCCCCCTTGATCTTTTCGTAGTTTTCCGGTTTTGGCTTGATTATAGTGCCATATTTTTCGATGACTTCTGGCGTATCGACGATCGTTGGTTCGCTTTCTAATAGATAGATGATCCTTTCACCTGATGCCTGGGCCATCTGGAACTCGCTTAAGATAGCCGCGATCATCCTGACTGGTTCATAGAACTGTTGAGCATATTGGATAAACATCATCAGTGTCCCAAAACCGATGACACCGCTATTAGCGAGATCACCACCGATCCAAATGATCGCTGCGATCGCGATCGATGAGATAAATTGGACAAGCGGTCTAAAGGTCGCGCCAAGTCTTACCGCTTTGACCGAGACGTTTTTCATCTCTTTAGTATCATGTTTGAATTCTTTGAAGTTGTGATCTTCTAAAGCTAAGGTCTTTGTCGTCTTAGCACCATTGATCCCTTCATTGAAATCATTGGTGATCTTACTATTAGCCTTACGGACTTCACGATAAGCTTTTAATTGCCTGATCTGAAAGTAATAGGACAATACCGCTAAGATCGGAGCGACGATTAGGACGATGATCGCCATATTGACATTGGTCGAAAACATGACCACCGCTGAAAAGATCATGACCGGGATACCCCAAGCCATGTCGGTAAGTGACCAAGCGATGACTTCGGCAAGCCTTGATATATCACCAGTCATCCTAGCCATGAGCCAGCCAGTCGGTGTTGTATCAAAGTAGGAAAAAGACAAGGATTGTAGCTTACGAAAGCACTTTTCTCTGAGTTCACCACCAAAGCCCATCTCCGTCTTACCACAGAAATGGAAATATAGTAGATTGAATAAAGCTGTCGATAAGATGATGAGGACATAGAAGATCACAAACATCTTCAAGCTTTCGATGGACGAATCGGCATTTGTGTAAGTATCGATCGCCTCTTTATTGAGATAAGGGATGAGGACATCGATGACCGCCATCACGATCTGAAGACCGATCTGGATCAAGAGGAATTTACTAAAAGGTTTGAAAAGCTTAGCGAGCTTGAGCCAGACTTTAAGATTAAAACCCTCATTAGTAAAGTCCTTCTCTTCAAATTTCTCTGCCATTATCTCACCTCCTCGCCAGTCACGATCTGACTTTGGATCTCATTGATCCGCTTATATAGACCATCTTGCGCACAGAGCTCTTCGTGCGTACCGGTTTGTGTTATCTTGCCGTCTTCGATCACGATGATGCGATCACAATCCTTACTAGAAGCCACTCTTTGAGTGATGATGATCGTCGTCATCTTGCCATTTAGAGTCTTGATCGCTGCTCTGATTGCGGCATCAGTCTCGGTATCGACAGCACTCAAAGAATCATCGAAGATGAGGATCGGTGATCCCTTTAAGATCGTCCGCGCGATCGCGATCCGCTGTTTTTGGCCACCAGATAAAGTGACCCCTTTTTCGCCAACGAGCGTTCGATAACCACGTTCAAAACCGTTGATGACATCATGCACTGAAGCGATCTTAGTGGCATTATATACCGCATCATCGCTGACCTTCTCATCGATGATCTTTAGATTATCCATGATCGATCTTGAAAATAAGAAAGGCTCTTGTAAAACGATACCGACATTATCACGTAAATGGGCTTTACTTATCTCTTTGATATCGGTACCACCAATATAGATATGACCACTGGTCGGCTCATACAGCCTCGATAGTAATGATACAAGTGTTGATTTACCACTGCCAGTCGGGCCAATGATCGCAACGGTCTCATTTTCTTTGATCTTAAGATCGATATCATCTAAGACCATCTTAGGATCATCATCGTATTTGAATGATACATGGTCAAAATAGATATCGCCTCTTAAAGATGGAGTAAGACCAGTATGGATATCTTCTGCTTTCTCTTCTAAGATCTCCTTTAAACGATCGATCGAAACCGATAAACGACCAAAGTCGCTTAAGATACGACCGAGTTGACGCATCGCATAAAGGACAGTCGTCTGATAGGAGATGAAGATCGTAAAATCACCGACGCTGAGATCACCGGCTCTTACCTCAAATACACCCATCACGACGATAAGCAAGATACCAAATAAAGCGATCATATAAGATGATGACCAATAGTAACCGAGATAGTGGATCATCTTGAGAGTGACTCCCTTATACTTCTCATTTTCCTTGATGAACTTATCGATCTCATATAGTTCACGGTTAAAAGCTTTGATGACCCTGATACCGCTTAATGACTCTTGGATATTGGTCGATAAGACTGCTTCTTGTTCATCGGAAAGACGGAATTGCTTTTGGACTTGTTTAAAGAAGATATAGGAATAGATGAGGATGATCACTAAGGATATACATACCCAAAGCGATAACTCCCTATTGATATTAAAAAGGACTAATAAAGCGATGATCGCTGTCGATAGGATGTAGAAGATCTCCGCGAATTGACCAGAAAAGAAACGTCTGACCATATCGACATCCGATGTGCACTTTTGGATCAGTTCGCCAGTCTTGATCTTAACATGATAAGCATATGGCAAAAGTTGGATATGCGAATACAGGTGATCACGGATATTCTCACAGAGATTTTCCGCAACATCACCTTGTAACCTTTGTCGGATATTCATAAATAGTGCTACCAAGAAATAGATCACCACAAGAAGGATGGCCACAAGCCAAATGTGCTCCCTGATATAGGTAGTACCACCTAAGATATCATTTAAAAAACGCGAAAAACCGTCACTTACCGGTCTTCCACTGATGACATTGTCGATGAGAAAACTGATGACGAGATTCGGGATAAGATTGATGCCGGCATAGATGATCGTCACTGCCAGCAAGATCATAAGCGCTAACTTATATTTGCCTAAATGATCGACGATGAATTTGATCCTAGGCATGAGTTTTAAACTCTTTGAGGGCTGTGGCGATCTGATCTGGACATGAGGTCATCTTATTGCCACAATGGATACCATCGAGGCGTTTGATGACTTCATCGATCGTCATCCCCCTTATGAGATTTACTATCCCCTTGAGGTTGCCATTACAACCTCCGATTATCTCGACATCTTCGATGGTATCATCATCCTTGAGACGAAAGACCATCTGGCGTGAGCACACGCCTTTTGGCATATATGTAAATGTCTTCATTATAACTCCTTAATTTTTAGCTTTTAAAAGCTCGTCGTAATGTTTGAAAATGTCCTTTTGGGCTACGACTAAGATACTGTCGTCAGCCTGAAATTTGTAGTTTGGATCCGGGTTGATCGAAAGCTTATGTGCTACCCCACTTTTGATACCTAAGGCATTCATACCATAGCGATTACGGATATCTAGATCGATCAGGGAACTACCGACCCAAGAAGCCGGAATGTTGATCTCCATGATCGAATATTCGTTATCGATATCCATCAGATCGATGACATTCCATGCAAGCAAGGTCTTAGCCATCCTGATACCAGCTTCTTTTTCTGGTGTAACGACTTTATCCGCTCCGATCTTGAGCATGATCTCAGCATAGCGCTTATTCTTAGCCTTGGCTAAGACAAAAGGAACGCCTAACTGTTTGAGGTTCATGATCGCTAAGATCGACTCTTCTAAACGGCTACCAGTCGCGATGATCGCCGCATCAGCTTCCGCTACCCCTACCGATCTTAATTCATCGATATCAGTAAAGTCACAACATACCGCATGCGATACAAATTCTTGTAGACGATCGACACAAGCCATATCCTTGTCGATCGCGATAACATCTTGACCGTATTTGGTCAATTCCTTAGCTGCTGATGAACCAAAGATACCAAGTCCTAATACTAAATAAGTCTTTTTCATACTATCACCCCACCATTACATCCACTGCTGGATAACGAACTTTACTTTCTTTCTTCTTATTTTTATTTATCGCTAGCGCGATCGTGATCGGACCAACACGACCGATAAACATGAGCGCGATAATGATAAGTTTCGATATAGTTGCTAAACTGCTGGTTATACCTACCGTCAGACCAACAGTGCCGATCGCACTGACGATCTCAAATAGGATATCTAATGACTCATATGGTTCGATCATCATGAGGATCGTTAAAGCGATGATACAGACGATCAGATACATCGCAAAGATCGAGAAAGCACTCATGAAGTTGGCTTTTTTGATATGACGACCCATCGTATTCATATAACGTCTTTCACTCAATTGACAATATAGCGCATAAATCAAAAGGAAGAAGGTCGTCGTTTTGATACCACCAGCCGTACCACCTGGACTACCACCGATAAACATGATGATGATCATGATCATCTTAGTGGCCCTGTTGATGATCGTATAGTCAAAGCTAGAGAAGCCAGCCGTCCTTAAAGTCACGGTATTGAAGAAGGCATTGACCACCTTTTCGATGAAGTTCATGTCTTTTAAAGCACCGTTATATTCACTGATAAAGACAAATACGGTACCACATAGTAAAATCAAAGCGGTCATACGCAAGACAAGCCTTGTATTAAAACGGAACTTATATGTATATAGCGTAAGCTTGCGTTTGATCGCGATGATATTGCCTAATTTCTTCTTCCAATCGATCCATACCGCAAAACCTAAACCACCAGATAAGATCAAAGCGGCGATCGTTAAGATGATGACAAAATTGCCATTATATGGGATAAGACTACTAGTCCCACTGAAGATATCGATACCGGCATTACAGAAAGCACTGATCGCTAAAAATACCGAATTCCATAGACCTTCAACGATACCAAGCTCAGGTACAAATTGAGTCGCTAAGATGATAGCCCCTGTTCCTTCGATCGCCAGTGTAAACTTTAAGATATCCTTGATATATGATCTGATATCATCGTAGTCAAGCTTATTCAAGGCATCCTTTAATAAGGTACGCTCTTTGAATTCGAGGTTATTATGTAGATAAACCAAGACGATCGAGATAAAGGTCATAAGACCAAGACCACCGAATTGGATCAATAATAAGATGATGATATGACCGATCGTGCTATATTGATCACCGATCGAAGTGACTGTCAGACCAGTAACACAAGTCGATGTCGTCGCCGTGAATAGGTTGTCGACAAAACCCATCGGTTCTCTTGCATTACTAAAAGGAAAACATAGTAATATAGCACCAAACAATATTAAAAAGGCGAAACTTGCTACAAGTATCGTCGGTGCTTTAAATCTAGAAAAAATATAAGTACGAAATCTCTGTAATATCCCCACCATGACTGCTATTCTAGCACTATAAAATGACTAAAACAATAGACTTTCATACGATTTAATATTAGAATATCTACGTTTAAAAAAGGGGTGTAAAAATGGGAAATATTAGAACGAGATTTGCTCCAAGTCCGACTGGCTATATGCACATCGGTAATCTGCGTACAGCGCTCTATGCTTATCTTGTAGCAAAAAAAGATCCAAACGGTAAATTCATATTAAGGATCGAAGATACTGACCAAGGACGTCTGATCGAAGGTGCTACCGATATCATCTTCGATACGCTAAAAGCTTGTGGTCTAAAGCACGATGAAGGACCAGATGTCGGTGGTGAATATGGACCATATGTCCAATCAGACCGTGTAAAACAAGGTCTATATAAAGAATATGCGATGAAGCTTGTCGAGATGGGTAAAGCCCATATCTGCTTCTGCACAGAAGAAGATATCCAAGCGCAAAAGGAAGTTGCCGAAGCTAAGGGTGAATCATTCATCTACCGTGATCCTTGTAAGAAACTATCAAAAGAAGAGATCGAAAAAAGGATCGCTAATGGTGAACCTTATGTCATAAGACAAAACATCGATCCTAATGGCACGACATCATTTGATGATGAAGTATATGGTACGATCACAGTCGATAATGCGACTTTAGATGAGATGATCTTACTCAAGTCTGATGGCTTTCCAACTTATAACTTCGCCAATGTCATCGATGACCATTTAATGGATATCACCGATGTCGTAAGAGGTAATGAATACTTATCAAGTACGCCGAAGTACAACTTACTATATGAAGCTCTCGGTTGGGAAAAACCTCGATATATCCACTGTCCACCAGTCATGAAGGATGAACACCAAAAATTATCCAAACGCAATGGTGATGCTTCCTTCCAAGACTTGGTGGCTAAAGGATATCTACCAGAGGCGATCTTGAACTACATCGCCCTACTCGGTTGGGCGCCAGAAGAAGAAAGAGAGATCTACTCTTTAGAAGAATTATGCCAAGCATTCAACGTCAAAAGGATAGGTACATCAGGAGCGATCTTCGATATCGAAAAGCTCAAATGGATGAATGGTGTCTATCTAAGAGAGATGGAATTCGATCGATACAAAGATCTTGTCGATCCATATATCAAGGAAGCAGTCAAAGGACCATATGATCACAGTGAGATCGCTCATATCCTGAAAGAAAGAGCCAATATCCTCACTGAGATCCCTGAGATGCTCGACTTCTTTGATGAACTACCTGATTATGATATCAGCCTATATACCAACAAGAAGATGAAGACTGATCCTGTGATCGCGAAAAACTCGCTCATCGAAGCTAAAAAGTTCTTGAGTGAAGTATCATCTTGGGATCATGATACGATCCACGATGGTATGATCGATCTTGCCCAAAAGCTCGGGGTCAAAAACGGCGTCTTAATGTACCCTGTACGTGTTGCTTTAAGTGGCAAGGCCTTTACACCAGGTGGTGCGATCGAATTATCATGTATCTTCGGTAAAGAAGAGACATTACGTCGTATCGATATCGCCTTAGAAAAACTAGCATAACGAAAAAGCGTGTCAAGACTAGATCTTACACGCTTTTAAAATAATCAAAACATCAAAAAAAGAGGTCTTGTAATACTTGACCTCTTTTTGATCTTACTTTGTACCGAAGATCCTATCGCCCGCGTCACCAAGACCCGGAACGATATAACCCTTCTCATTGAGCTTTTCATCTAGGGCTGCTAGATAGATGTCGACATCTGGATGTGCTTTTTCTACTGCGGCAACACCTTCAGGTGCACCGACTAAGCATACGAGTTTGATATTTTTAGCCCCTCTTTTTTTGATCATATCGATCGCTGCACAAGCACTACCACCTGTTGCCAGCATCGGATCTAATACGAGGTTTACCGCTTCGGCTAGATTGCTTGGAAATTTAGCGAAGTATTCATGTGGTTCTAATGTCTCTTCATCACGATATAAGCCGATAAAACCGACTTTAGCTGTTGGGATAAGATCATTGATCCCGTTGACTAAGCCTAGCCCTGCTCTTAAGATCGGGATGAGTACGATGTCATTTTGTAGTTCATAGGTATGACATTCAGCTACCGGTGTTTCTACTGTTATCGGTTTTAAAGGTAGGTCACGACATACCTCATAAGCCATTAACCCAGCGATCTCATCGAGGTTCTGCTTGAAGTCTTTTGTCTTTGTTTCTTTATTACGCATGATCGTAAGTTTATGCGTTATTAGTGGATGATTTAAGATAGTAACCATTTTCTCTCTTCTCCTTTTCGCATTATTATAACAAATCTACCTTTATATTACTTATAAAACGTTAAAAATATAACAGAAAGTAGATATATAGAGAATCTGCAAGATTAACAGATGACCAAAAAAATATTCGTTTCAAGATATCCTTTGGAAAAAGAGATCATATGATCGTTATGGCGCTTTATGTATAGCTAAAAAATCAGCAGGAGCGATCGCACGTACTGAAGAATCACGATAATCCTTTACATTTCTAGTAATGATGAGATCACACCCGTATTTTTCCGCCACCACATCAATAACGGCATCTTCGAAATCATTTACATCACTACCAAGCGCCTTATGGATATCCATACTATCGAGATTCGCTATACTGATGGCATTTGCCAACCATCCGATCGCCTCTTTCGCTTTATCGCGTGATGTCGCCTTTCTCAATAGATAATAAATGTCAGTGATAGATGATGAGGATATAAATCTCGCTATATCGTTGTCGAAAAGAAAGTCCATAACGGCGATCGAATCTTGATATAGACCATCACGCTCCATAAGGACATCTAAAATGATGTTTGTATCGATAAATACGGTCATTGTTTACTTAACCTTTCGTCTCTGATCTCATCTAGTGTCATGTCACAGTCATTCGGTATGATCCCGACAAGCTTATGAAACTCTTTTTTAGGATCGATATTAGGATTAGAAAGTTTCGCGATATTCTTACCATTCTTTGTGATATAGATATCCTGTTCTTTCGCTAGATCAAGATATTTTCCAAGGTTCTTTTTTAGATCGGTAGCGGTAATATACATAAAGAGTTAACCTCCTTCGAATAAATTATACATGATTTGTACGATATTATGATATATTCGTACGATCTAAACAGTACGATTAATTTCATGATGTTGTAATGCTATAAATGAAGCTCATTCACTAGTGATTAAGATCTAATAGGGATCAAGATTTTCCAGACTGTCTGGAAAATCTTCGATCAACAAGTGCAAACCAATATAAACACTATAGAGCGTTGCTTTTTGGGAATTTTTTGGTAGTTAACTACTAGTATAGATAGATAACATGATTCATAAGATATATATTTACGTAACTATCAGGGCATCGATATTATCGATGGTATACTAAAAAAGCCCCAAACGGGACTTAAAATACTACTGGCGTTCGCTGAGGGATTCGAACCCTCGGTACGGTAATACCGTACACCAGCTTTCCAAGCTGGCTCCTTCAGCCTCTCGGACAAACGAACAGCCTAATCATATTAACAAGTTCAAGCGTCTTTGACAAGTGGCAATCAAAATTTAAGCTAAAGCTGAAGCTACTTATAAAAAGCCCGATATAGGGCATCACAGCGTTTCTTCATCGCCCTTTTTGTAAGCTCAGTATCGCTCAAGACATCAAAGCCATGGATACCGGCTTTTGGTTCAACCAATTCAACTATATTACCTGCAGTCATCAAAGCATCGGCATACTCTACCCCTTCATCGTGTAAGGAGTCAAACTCACATACCTCGATATAGGCATTAGGGAGGCCACTGAAGTCCTTAGCTAAGATCGGACTTACATATTCTTGCTTATCCTTGATGCCATCTCTTAGATATATCTCCCACATCTTTTTAGACATAGTGCTATTCCATAAAGGAGCATCCCTATACGCTTTAGCTGACCTAGTCTTCATCCTCATATCGATGACAGGATATACTAACATCTGAAAACAAATACCTATACCCTTTTCCTTACAAAAATGCGTGATCGATGCCGCTAATGCCCCACCTGCACTATCACCACCAACAGCGATCCTATCTTTATCGATCATAAGCTCATCGACATGTTCATACACATAGTTTATCGCATCTGCACAATCATAAAACGGTGTTGGGAATGGATATTCATCAGCTGTTCGATAATGAACGAAGATGACTGTGCATCTTGCCTTTTTGGCATATTCCATCACTATCTTATGGATATAGGCATCATCCTTTAAAAAGAAACCACCACCATGAAAATACACAAGGCATGGTCTTGGTCCTTTTTCATCCTGAGCTCTATAGATCGTTAGATGGATCTTTTGATCATCTCTTGTCTTGATATCTAGACCATCACGCACCAAACCATCTTCTACTGCTGGTATACCTCTAAGATCGATAGCTTTATTGCCCATCTTTGCTGTATGAGTATTGATAAGTCCTGCGTTTATGACCACCTTATTGAAAAGACCATAACCTTTGGCTAAAGGATATTTCTTATCTCTATGGATACACCAAGCAGTACCAAGTCCTAGTATTCCTAAAAATGCTAATTTCTTTTTCATATTTGGCTCCTTTACTTAAAGTTATATCACTTCGATATTTGTATTGCTATTATTTGCAAAAGTATCCTTGAAACAGCCTATCATTAGGCATACAATAGCCGAGTGAAAAATATGACTTCTAAAAGCGAACTAAGACTTCTTGTGGGTGGTGTCATCATCGGTCTTTTTAGTGGTCTTGTATGTATAGTCTATCGTTTCTTATTAGCTAAGATCGAAACATTCATCGCTGATATCAGTATCTTGGTCCATCAGGATATCAAATACCTGATCTACTTTGCCCTAAGCATGATCATCATCGGTCTATTTATCAATTACCTCATCAAAAAGGAAAGTCTGATCGGTGGTAGTGGGATACCACAAGTTGAAGCCGAGATCAGTGGCTTTATAAAACCTGATCATTTACGTGTTTTGCTGTGTAAATTCTTTGGTGGTATCGCTAGTGCCTTAGGTGGTCTATCTTTAGGTAGAGAAGGTCCAAGTATCCAACTGGGGGCGATGAGTGCGATGATCATCGGTAAACGCCTTAAACTGCTTGATAAAGATCTCCTTTTGACATCAGGAGCAGCAGCTGGTCTAGCCAGTGCCTTTAGCGCACCACTATCAGGTGTCCTTTTCTCTTTAGAAGAGCTTCATCATAACTTCAATACTAAAGTGTTGATCGTCGTTATGGCCAGTGCTATAAGTGGTGATTTTTTAGCTTCTTATATCTTTGGCTTTGAACCGACCTTTGCCTTTATGATCGATGGTACGATCCCTTTAAGCCTCTACCCTTTGATCATCATCTTAGGGATCATATGTGGTCTTATCGGTACCTTCTATAATAAGATGACTATACTAGTCCAAAAAGCCTATGCGAAAATACCACAAAGTGTAAGGATCTTTATCCCCTTATCGATCAGTATCATTGCTTTGTATTTCTTACCAGCGATACTAGGTGGTGGTCATCATCTATTAGCTTATATAAGACCTGATACTCTTATCACTACACTGATCTTTCTATTCATCATGAAATTAGCCTTTTCCTTTATATCCTTTGGTAGTGGAGCACCGGGCGGTATCTTCTTTCCCCTTTTAGTAAATGGTGCCCTGATCGGAGCGATCTTAGCGATCTTGATGATAAATATCGGCATCTTAGATGAAACTTGGTTCTATCATTTTGTCGTCTTAGCGATGGCAGCGTATTTCACTGCGATCGTCAGAGCACCGATAACCGGTATCATCCTGATCTTTGAGATGACAGGCAATATCTCTAATCTCTTACCCCTTGTCTTAGCTTCGATATTCGCTTATATCATCGCTGATCTACTAAGATGTAAGCCGATCTATGAATCACTGATCGAAAAATACGAACCAAAAGAACTAAAAGAAGCTTATGAACTAAAGACCATCGAGATGGTCGTCAATTATGGCTCTGATGCATGTGGCAAAAAGATCAGTGATATCAAATGGCCCAAAGGCATCCACATCATTAAGATCGAACGTTTGGGTAAAGAACTTATCGCTATGGGTGATGTGATGCTGAGTATCGGCGATGTAGTTGAGATAAGTGTTGATAAAAACCTATATGGTCAGATATATAAAGATCTAAATCAGATCTTTGAAGGTCAAAAATAAAAGCCCCTATTGGAGCTTTAAGCATCTTATGGTGCACCCGATGGGACTTGAACCCACAAGCTATAAGCCACGGCTTCTGAGACCGTTACGTTTACCAGTTTCGCCACAGGTGCGCCATAAGATTATAGCACATTTATGAAAGCAATAAGCTATCATTATTCATCTTGTAGCCAGCTGCCTTTTCAAAGCGGACAAGGAGATCTTCGATCGTCAGCTTGGCTTTTTCTTCACCTTTGATGTCTAAGACGATATTGCCTTCATCCATCATGATCAGACGGTTGCCATATGTTAGGGCATCTTGCATATTATGAGTGATCATCAAAGTGGTGATATGATCACGTTTGACGATCTTGTCGATCAAAGACAAGACGACTTTTGAAGTCTTAGGATCTAAAGCAGCTGTCGGTTCATCTAAAAGAAGAAGTTTTGGTGTAAGTAGTGTTGCCATGATGATCGTAAAGGCTTGTCTTTTACCACCACTTAATACCGCGACCTTATCATCTAAGCGATCTTCAAGGTCAAGATCGATCGACTTAAGAAGACCATAATACGCCTTCTTCTCTTGTTTAGTGATACCTCTTTTTAAGGTGTGTCTTTTACCTCTTCGATTAGCTAAGCTGAGGTTTTCACTGAGCGATAGGTCAGGACAGGTACCAGATAATGGATCTTGGAATACACGGCTGATAAAGCGTGCTCTTTCATACTCTTTAAGATGGGTGATATCTTCTTCATCAAGGATGATCTTACCCTTATCGGTCATTAATGAGCCACTGATGAGATTTAATAACGTCGATTTACCAGCGCCATTACCACCGATGACGGTGATAAAATCACCATCAGCGATCTCAAGTGATAGATCATGGATGATCTCTTTTTCGGTGACTTCACCGATATTGAATGTCTTTTGGATATTTTGGATCTTAAGCATTTTTCTTTACCTTCTTTTTAAACATATTACTATTGGCGATAAAGATAGCGATAGCGACAGCGATCGCCGTGAATAAACGGATATCATTCGCGGAGATGAAATCGGTATTGATGACTAAAGCCACTAGTAAGCGATAGATGATCGAACCAAAGACGATCCCGACAAGACTGAGTAATAAGCTCCTTCTTTTAAAGATCACCTCACCGATGATGACACTAGCTAGACCGATAACGATGGCACCGATCCCTTGCCCAACATCAGCGTAACCATTGTATTGGCTGACAAGACAACCACTGAGGGCGATTAAGCCATTGGCGACCATGAGACCGATGATCTTAGAGATATTGGAGTTGACCCCATTAGCCCTGATCATCTTGTCATTATTACCGCAGGCGACGATCGTATAACCATATTCTGTATTAAAGAACCATACAAGTAGTAATATGACGACCACAACAGCGATGATCCCTAAGATGATCGCCGCATCACGATCTCTGGACATCCCAAATAAGGATGCGATATCCGATAGGATCGTATTCGCTTGCGTCAGGGATGTATTGGCTTTACCCATGATCCTGAGGTTGACTGAATATAGGCCTGTCATCGAAAGGATGCTTGAAAGTAAGATCGGGATATGTAATTTAGTATGCAATAGACCAGTCACAAGACCTGCTAAAGCACCGGATAATGTCGCCACTATTATCGCCACAAGCGGTGGCACACCCATGACAAGAAGGCTTGCACATACTGCACCACCTAAGGTAAATGAACCCTCAGCTGTTAGATCGGAGATATCTAGGATACGATAGGTCACATGGATACCCATCGCTAAGATCGACCACAAGAGACCTTGGGCGATCGCGGAAGTAAGTATCGCTTGCATTACTTAGCCACATCCTCGCCACGTTCTAAGATACTATCAGGGATCGTCGCACCGATCTTTTCTGCTGTGCTTGAATTATAGAAGGCAGTAAGATCATCTTGTGTTTCAACACCAAAGTCTTGGATCGTGCTTTCACCATTTAAGATCGCGACAGCCATCTCACCTGTTTGATAGCCGATCTCGTAGTAATCAGCACCAAGTGATAATAGACCACCATTAGCACAGGAATTTGATTCACCGCATAGTACTGGTAAGCTGTGCTCTTGTGCAAAGATATCGACACTAGCCATTGCACTGGCGATATTGTTGTCAGTTGGGACATATAAGGCATCGATATCATCGCCGAATGATTGAAGCGTATCATCGATCATCGTCTTATCCGATACGGTCTTGACGATCGTCTCCAGACCTCTTGATGCAGCCTCTTCGACCAATTGATCAGCTTGGATCTTGGAGTTAGGTTCACTTGATGTATAGATGATCCCGATCGTTTGGATATTTGGATCAAATTCTAATAAGAGATCGAGTTGGGCATCCATTGGACAACCATCCGATACACCAGCGATGAGTTCACCACCATCATTTGAAGCGACTAGACCTGATTCGACAAAGTCAGTGACTGCAGTCGCCAAGATCGGTGTATCGACATTGATATTCTGTAAAGCTTGTGCTGGTGTCGTTGCGATCGCTAAGACGACATCTGGATCATTAGCCATGATGCTTTCAGCCATCGTGGCCAGATTACCTTGGTCGCTTTCGGGATTTTGATAATCGATAACTAGGTTATCCCCTTCGACATAACCACCATCTTTAAGGGCATCGATAAAGCCCTCTCGTGATAAGTCAAGCGCGTCATGGGTCATAAGTTGTAAGATACCGACCGTCTTTACGTTATCATTTTTTGCGCTTTGACTACTACAACCAGTCACTAATAGCATCACTAATAACGTCACAAATAATTTTTTCATCTTCTTATCCTCCTTCTTTAAGAAATAAAAAGATCCGCCCCTTAAGGACGAATCTCATCGCGTTACCACCTTAATTTACCGATCTATCACTAGATCAGCCTCTAGAAGCTACCAACATAGCCCCAACACTTTAACGGGTGTTAATCGTGACAGCCTACTCAAGTTCAGTGTCCCTCTCACCGATGTATTCACGATATCTTCCTAACTGTTTTCACCACCCACAGTCTCGCTTCAAGTGAAGGTGTACCGCTACTATTTCGGATCATTGCGTTTATTTCTTATGGCTAATTTATACACTGTTTTTTGATATGTGTCAACATATTTTTGAATATAATTTTCATATTTTTAAATGAAAATATTTTCATATCCCCGTCTTTAGAACTTAACACCATGAATCTTTAGAACCTGTATAATGTTTATTATTTAAACTTCTCCTTTAAAATAAGGAGATTTTTTGATTTTTGGGATAATTGACAAAATAGTTGTATGATATAATATAAATGGTGTTAGTGGTGTTAGTATAGGAGGATGAATATGGCATACTTTCTCAAACAGACTCCAAATGGAAACAGGATATATCTGTCTATTGTCGATTCGCATTATTCAGGAACT
>CALVBC010000028.1 GCA_944325685.1 uncultured Erysipelotrichaceae bacterium
CGACCATTGAACATGAAGCCACGGTATCCAAGATATCTGAGGAACAACTATTCTATCTCATGAGTCGTGGTATCTCCAAAGAGGATGCGACGCAGATGATCATCCTAGGCTTTATCGAACCATTTACTAGAGAATTACCGATGGAGTACGCTGTTGAATTAAATCAGCTATTAAAGATGAATATGGAAGGGTCAGTAGGTTAGTATCCTTGACAAGTATCACCATATCGATATAATTGATCATGTAGACGAAGAATAAGATACGGTCTATAAGATGGGTAATCAGAGAAGATACGGATGGTGCAAGTATCTCAAAGGCTTATAGATCACTACTTAGGAGTCAAACCCGAAAGGGAAGTTCGTAGCTCTGCGTTAAAGAGATCAAGTGATAAGTTAAGGTGGTACCTCGCATTAGCGACCTTTGGTATCACCTTTTATTTTCAGGAGGGAAGAATGAAGAATATCAGAGAAGATGAAAGATTACATGTACTCAACCACAGCTGTGCTCACTTATTAGCCCAAGCTGTATCACACCTTTATCCAAATGCTAAATTCTGGGTCGGACCAGTCATCGATGATGGGTTCTACTACGATATGGACTTAGGTGATGCGGTCATCAAAGAAGAAGACCTAGAGAAGATCGAAAAAGAGATGAAGAAATGCGCTAAGGACAATAAGCGTATCCAAAGACAAGAACTCTCTAAAGAAGAGGCTCTAGCCATGTTCCATGATGATCCATATAAGATCGACTTAATCGAAAATATGCCAGATGGTGAAGTTATAAGCTGTTATAAACAAGGTGACTTTACAGATCTATGTCGCGGACCTCATGTTGAAACGACTAAAGAGATGAAGTACTTCAAGCTATTAAAGGTATCAGGTGCTTACTATAAAAACGATGCCAATAATAAGATGCTACAGAGGGTCTATGGTGTTTGCTATGACAATGAAGAGGATTTAAAAGAGCACTTATATATGCTTGAAGAAGCTAAAAAGCGTGACCACCGTCGTTTAGGCAAAGAACTAGGTCTATTCATGATCAGTGAATATGCACCAGGATGTCCATTCTTTTTACCTAATGGCATGATCTTAAGGAATGAGCTTGAAAACTTCTGGTATGAATCACATGCTAAAGCTGGCTACAAGTTCATCAAGACGCCGATCATGATGTCAAAGGAGTTATGGGAGACATCAGGACACTGGGATCACTATCGTAAAAATATGTATACGACCAAGATCGACGAACATGACTTTGCGATCAAACCAATGAACTGCCCAGGTTCTATCTTAGTCTACAAGAATTCACTACACTCATATCGTGACCTACCATTAAGGCTTGGTGAATTAGGTCTTGTCCATCGTCATGAAGCAAGTGGTGCTTTAAATGGCCTATTTAGAGTCAGGTCATTTACCCAAGATGATGCCCATATCTTCTTAAGGGAAGATCAGATCGAAAAGGAAGTCGTCGATCTCATCAACTTCATCGATAACTTCTACAAGATCTTCGGCTTAACTTACGACATTGAACTATCCACAAGACCAGAAGAGGGCTATATCGGCGATATCGCCGTTTGGGATAAAGCCGAAAAGGCTTTAGCTGATGCATGCCATGCCGCAGGTAAAGAGCTCAAGGTCAATCCAGGTGATGGGGCATTCTATGGACCAAAACTTGACTTCCATATCCACGATTCACTCAATCGCGTATGGCAATGTGCGACGATCCAGCTCGATATGAACCTACCAGAGCGCTTTGATCTGACTTATATCGATCAAGATGGTTCAAAGAAAAGACCACTGATGCTACATAGGGTCGTCTTCGGTTCGATCGAACGCTTTATCGGCATCATCATCGAACACTTCGGTGGTGCCTTCCCACTTTGGTTAGCGCCAAAACAAGTCGTCATCGTCCCAGTCCATCACGAAGAACACCTAGCATACGCTAATAAGGTCAAAGAAGAATTAGAGAAGGTCGGCTTAAGAGTTGAAGTCGATGATCGCAATGAGAAGTTAGGTTATCGTATCAGAGAAGCCCAGACCCAAAAAGTACCTTATGCCCTAGTATTAGGTGATAATGAAAGGGAGAATGAACTAGTTACGATCAGACGCTTTGGTAAAAAGGATACGGAAACAGTATCACTAGAAGAATGCGTAAGACGCTTAAAGGAAGAAAGAGACAACAAGACTTATGAAAAATAAAAAGATGATCATCGCTGGCTTATTAGCGGCCGCTGTCGTTGTGGGCATTTGTGTATTTGCCGTGATCATGCTCAATAAAAATGACACCAAACAATCACAACCGACGACCACTGATTTCTCTGATACTGAGATCAGCCTTGTATCACCAAGTGGAGCACCGGCTTTAGGCCTTGTATCAGCTATCGCTGATCCTAATATCAAATTAAACTATGAGATCGTCGATGGTGCTGATGTCTTAGGGGCTGAATTCACGGCCAATGAAAAAGACCTCATCATCGCGCCGATCAACGTCGGTGTCAATATGATCAAAAACGGCGCTGAATATGAACTATTAGCTGTTGTATCATGGGGCAATCTATCGATCGTGGGCGATCGTAGTACCTATAATGGTAATATCGCTGCTTTCTCTGAAGCAGCCGTACCAGGAAAGGTATTAGAATATGTCAAAGATGAGTTTAATGAAGAGGTCACTATCGACTACTATGCATCGGTAGCGGAAGTTGCACCACTTTTAAGTCAAGGTCGATATGGCGCTGCTTTACTAGCTGAGCCAGTAAAGACCAAGATCACAAATGCCAATGAGAATTTAACTGTCCTATATGATATCCAAGAGCTTTATGAGGATAAGAGCGGTCTTGACCGCTATCCACAAGCAGCGATCTTCGTATCCAAGGATGCGATCGCTGATAAGACAGAAGCGATCTTAAATCTCACTGGCATCATCCAAAATGGTATCAGTGCTTTCAATACTGATCCAAGCGCTTTGAAAAATACCAGTGTCGATATCACCGCTTTAGGCTTTGATGATATCGATCTTCTTGTCGATGCCTATCCTAGGATGGCTTTAGATCTTGTCTATGGCACTGATTGTGTTGAAGAAGTAAAGACTTTCTTAGCACTATTTGATATTGAATATACCGATACGATGTATGTAAAATAAGCTAAATGAAGAAAGCTTATCTGATATCGCTTTTTAGCGTCCTTATCTTGTGGGAGATCATCGCTCGTATCATCGCTAACCCCATCGTCTTTCCGGGGCTCAGTGATACCTTTATCGCTTTAGTAGCGCTTTTAAGTGAAGGTGATCTATATGTAGCGATCTTGATGACTCTAGTAAGGACACTAATAGGTGTATCGATAAGCTTTTTATGTGCGATGATCTTAGCAACTTTAGCTTATATGATGACATTTATAAAAGATCTCTTATTCCCGATCATCAGTATCATCAAGACGATCCCTAATGTCGCGATCATCATCATCGCACTATTGATATTCGGAAGAAGTGGCTCGGTCATTATCGCGATATTCTTAGTGGCTTTTCCGATCTTTTATACGGATATCCTATTTGCCTATGAGCATATCGATGATGATATCATCAAGGTCACTAAGACCTATGAAGATGACTTATATATCAAATATAAAAGGGTCTTTATACCGCTTATAAAACCAGCGATCAAAAATAGCTTAGTAAAGACCTTATCCTTGAGTTTTAAGGTCACGGTGATGGCTGAATTATTAGTCCAGATAGCACATGGCCTTGGAAGAGAGTTATATTTCTATCGGATCAATATCGATACACCAAAGGTCTTTGCCTTAGTGCTTATCATGGTCATCATATCAGGACTATTTGATCTAGCTTTAAAGCGGATCAGGACTTATGAGAAATGATATCTTTATATTTGTTGATACCAGTGCTATAATCTAAGAGTATTTTTCGGAGGTAAATATGGAAGAGACCCCTTTGCCGCGAACGTGGCATTTATCTAACTTTTGTGAGGTGATCATCTATGGACAGTAATATCCTGATCATCGCCTTAGTCATCTTAGTTTGTCTGTCAGCTTTCTTTAGCTCGACTGAGACCGCTTTTTCCAGCGCCAATAAGATCAAACTCAAGAATCTAGCAAATAATGGCAATAAAAAAGCTGAGCGTGTCATGAAGATCGTCGACAATTACTCGTCATTTTTAAGTACGATCTTGATCGGAAACAACATCGTCAATATCACCGCTTCATCATTAGCCACGGCTTTATTTATCAATCTGTTTGGCCAAGAAGTCGGTGTCACCTATTCGACTGTCGTTATGACCATCGTCATCCTGATCTTTGGTGAGATAACACCTAAAGCGATGGCTAAGGAAAGACCAGAGGGCTTTGCCTTAGCGGTAGTCGGTGTCATATCTGTGCTGATGGTCATCTTAAAGCCGATCAATTTCATCTTTGATTCATTCAAAAATCTGATCGTCAAGATCTTTAAAGTCGAGAAAGCTGATGAGACCTATTCTAGTGAAGAGTTCATCACGATCGTCGAAGAGGCCCATAGTGAAGGGGATATGGATGATCATGAAGCCGACCTTTTGACAAACGCCATCGAATTCAACGATGTCGATGTCAAGGATATCATGGTACCAAGAGTCGATGTCGTAGCGATCGCGATCGATACACCACTTGATGAGATCGGTAAGATATATAGGGAATCAGGTTATTCTAGACTTCCGGTATATAAGGATTCGATCGATAATATCATCGGCTTCTTACATGAGAAGGACTTCTATTATATCTACTATAACAAGGACGCAAGTAAAGACATCAGTAAGCAGCTAAAGAAGGTCATCTATACGACACCTTATATCAAGATCAGCTCTTTATTAAGGCAACTACAAACAGAAAAGACCCATTTTGCGATCGTTATCGATGAATATGGTGGGACCTTTGGTATCGTGACGATGGAAGATATCTTAGAGGAACTTGTCGGTGAGATCTATGATGAGCATGATGAAGTAGAAGAGTACTATAAGAAGATCGATGATAGTACCTATCTTGTCAAAGGTGATGAAGATATCGATGATATGTTCAAATACTTCGATATCAAAGTCGATGATGACTTTGAATTTGTCTCTGTATCTGGTTGGGTAATAGACACCTGTGATAAGATCCCCGTAAAGGGTGATAGCTTTGACTTCAAGCATATGCATGTCACGGTAATGGATGCCGATGAAAAGAAGGTCAATGTGATCAAGGTCGAATTAAGCGATCCAAAAGATAAAGAAGAAAAGAAGCCAAAAGAGAAAAACGAACGCTAGTGATCTTTATCAAATAGAGCCGCATCAATGCGGCTTTTATAGTGGATAAATGTGTTTATTGTGGATAGATCTGATACTTATTTGAGCTGATATCGAAAGAATTTCAATATTACTTGAATGTTAAAATTACTTCGTAGCAAGTCAGGGGCAAAGTATATAAAATCCGTCCCAGTCAAGATCGTGCGGGATCGCTTTGAAAGGAGTGATGCGTATGACTCGACTCAAAAGATTTATACTTCGTCAGTTAGTGGTCTTTATTCTTTCGATCCGATTAAGGTTTGGAAAAATAAAAAGCTCTAACTCTCACCGTTAGAGCAAAAAACTAACCAACAAGCCCCTGACTTGTTACACAAGAATTATAACATATAAAGTGTATGTAAAGGAACATCTTGCGATAAATTGGTTGGTTGAAATTCAGAGTTTAATAAGCCTCAATAATTACAACAAAAACTGATATTTGAACGGAAATAACCCTTAATTGATTTAATGGCATTAAGTAATTTGCGGAGCAATTTGTAGAGTAATTTGCAAAAATGTTTTGATATTGCTCTGCAAATAGTTTTGCAAAAAAGTATAAGAAGTACACGATTTAATCATCACTATTAAATATTGTATGCAAAATCACTAATATAGAAATCTTAGATAATTTTGCAAATTCTAGAAATGACTTAGAAAAGCTTTAACGACAAAAGTATACAATCGATACTGATGAGGAATTAGCTAAGAAAATGAATGATGTAACTCAAATTGTAGATAGCTTAGAAAGCCATATGATCGAATCTATCTATCAAACTAAAAAACTACTAAATTACGAAATAATCGATAAAACGGCAAATTGTATCGCTTTAGCCAAGAAAATACATATTTTTGGTGTTGGTACCTCACTTAAAGTAGCGGAGAACTTCTATTTCAAACTATTTAGAATAGCTTTAAACGTTGATGTCCATCGATCGTTTTCAGAGCAATGGATTGAGGCTATGAATGCATCCAATAAGGATTGTGCAATTATAATTAGTGCTTCTGGTGAAACCGGAGATATGCTAAAAATAGCAGAACAGTTGTTGAAAAATGGAGTCCCTATTATTACTTTAACTGAAAATAAAGACTCTAAATTGCTTCATTATTGAAGTGTTATTGAAGTGCTATCAATAAAGTAGACACATACCTCAATTATTTATACAGTGTCATATAATATGACTACATCCAAATATTTGGATGTAGTCATAAGACAAAGAAAGGGAGTCTACATGAAGTATACAA
>CALVBC010000029.1 GCA_944325685.1 uncultured Erysipelotrichaceae bacterium
ATCATCAGCTAACGCTTGATCATCTTTTAAGAAATACTCATATCTTTTAATAGTGCACAAACGATCTAGGCATACACTAAGATCATTTTTATAACGTTAAAATTGGGCTTAATCAATATTGATTAAGCCCAATTATTCATATATCCCTATCTAATATTCATTTAATTATTTCTACTGTCTACTTGACAGGGTATACATTAAACTGCAAAACGATTGCTTAATAATCGGATCATTCTAATATACTACTTGCCAGCTCATTATAAGCTTCCCTGACATAGGTGAAATCACTAATAGGACAGATATTTTCATCACCGGTAGTAAATTCTTCAAAAGTGTGATCATATGCACAGATCGGATTCATATCGGCATCATAGACACCTGTTTGATCATACTCCCAATCGTAAATGATCGAAGCATCGTTGATGATGGTGAATTGTTTGTATTCAAGATCGATGGCATAAGTGCCGTTATAGTATACATCTTCGCCCATATCTTGATAGCCCATTGCGATTAGGTCATCTGCATTTTCGATAGTTAGATCATATTCACCATAAACATAGCCACTTTCATAGGAGCCCGTTTCACCGAATTCACTGGGATCAAACTCTGGAACAGTTGCAGTACCGTAATCTGAATAGGTATACGTCGCTTTTAAAGACATATTGCCTAGACCTTCGATATCAATAGCACCTGTATCAAGTTTCATTGATTCGATATAGTTATCGTTATTTATCGTGAGTTCAAATGAGGCATTATCCATCGTAAACTGATCGAGGATACTGGTATCACTCATTGATGAAGCCATAAGTTCTTTGAATGTATCGAGTGGTAAACTAGCAGTGATATTGATCTTGTCATCGATCCGTTCTGCCTGCATATCTGTAAGACTTTCGCTCATATCGATACCTAATACCTCATCAGCATCACCAAATTCTACACCTTCACTTATCGACTTCATACCATCAGTATCGATATAGGTAATACCATCTTTGACCCATTGTTTACTATTAGATGTTGCTCCTAAGATATTTGTATTTGCTTCGGTGTATATAATAGGTGCATCCGTCTTCATATCTTCGACAACAAATGTTATATCCATTGGCATTGATAAAGATGAAGCTTCGTCGGTGCTATTGATCTCAATATCCATATCGATCGTCATCTTGATTGAATCTAGACCATTCATATTATCTAGAGCTGCCTTATAGATGGCTTTTGCATCCAGTGTCTCTTGACTGCAAGATGCAAGTAACAAAACTAGCATCAATGCAAATAATGATTGAATTGATTTTTTCATATCCTAACGCTTTAAACTAATTACAAGTCATTCCACTTGCTTCCATTGAAGAGACATAACTATCTAAGCTGATATCTTCACTTTCGATTAGACCTGCTTCTTTGATACTAGCGACATCCATTGAAAGTTCAAAGACCATGCCATCATCATTGAATTCACTTTTGATAATCTCAACATACTCTTCGTAATCTTCAAAACCAGCACTAGCAATAAGCGAAGCTTCCATCTGCCCTCCAAGAGCATCTTTCATCTCATCGGTAAGATCGATGCCAGACATACCCATTGATTCATACGACGCTTCTAAGCTCATCGTGATCGTGTCGACATCCGCTTCTTCGCTTTGTGCTGTTGCTGTCATTGTCATTGACATGCCTTCTTCTGATAATGAACAAGCTTTTTGAACAGTAGTTGGTTCAGTTGATGGTGCATTAGAACATCCAACAAGCACTAACAGTGTTAGTAATACGATAAATACCTTTTTCATTTTGTACCTCCCCTTATTTAAAAGATATTCTTCGATCCTATCAAGGATCATATTTACTCAATCGACCATAATTACAGCTTGATTTTATCACTATTCTGCGATCCATTTCTATTGATCCATGAGCATTTGTATAAAATGTAACAAAATTAATATCAAATTAAAAAAGATTTTACAGTAGTTTAAAGTGATGATTGACTTATCGATGTGTCTATCACTTTATCCATACAGCCACATCGATGTACACCGAGAAACTTTGCTAAAAGGAACTATAAATAGTGGTAAGGATCTATACAAATATTTATGACTATAACTTTTTAGCGATCTCATCAAGCCTTATAAGATCGATAAAATCAACATCTTTTTCATATGTTTCGATAAAGGCTTTATCTTCAGCAGTTAAAGTATTTTTATCTTTTTTGATAGTCACTTTATATAGAAGCTTCATCATCGTCTTATGATGGAACTTAAGTTTAGAATAATTTAAAGCACCTCTTAAATGATAAAAGATAGCTTTAGTATAGATGTCGTTTGGAAGTTGTCCCTTAAGTGACGATATTATATTATCCCTATTCTCTTTGATAAACGGATCAGCTATGCCAACAGTGATGATGATATACCTTTGATCATAAGTAGCTTTTCTTAAGGTCTTAGCTAATCCTAATACCCCGCCAGCATATAGTGAACCGATGTAGATGATAAGGTCATAACTTGTAATATCCTTGATATCTTGAAAGCAATATACAGGGATACCTGTTATTTCGCTTAATTTAAGGGCATAGGTTTTACTAGAACCATATATTGACCCATATATTATGACCTTATTCATATAGACGATCTCCCATATACTCATATTCACTCATCAAATAGATATCGATAGGATCATCATATGCATTCATTAGGACATATACTTCTTCGCCGATATCGACATTTGCATATTCATCCTTTGATACAAACACATCATCATTTAATACAGTGACAAGATACGATGTCTTGGTTGAACCAGGGTCACCAACACTAGTAGTAGTGTATTTGTTTTCAATTTTATCTATCACTAAATACCAATCGCTATCTTTCCCTTTATCGAATAATATAGGCATCACGATAAACAATGATACCATCACTACTATCGTGATGATGATCGCATAGATGTAAGGCTTTTTCTTAGTGGACATATACAGTCTTATGACGACAGCTAAAAAGATGATGGCTAATATCAAAGGAAATACTAATAAAGCCATATTAAAACTACCGACATCACTACTTATCATCGCATCAGTTAACTCTTGCATATCTTAATAATAAATGATGAATATTAGAAGCGGTTTAAGCATGGATGAAATATAAGTTAAATCGCATATTTAAAAAGGCGGAGTATTAAGAATACCGCCTCATTTGTTTAGTATACGATCTTTATGGCTTGCAATGCGCAACAACCAGGTCCACCTTGTGCTGTAAAGACCGGTGATAATATGTGCGTCTCAATAGAAGCATTTGGTAAAGTCGATACTATCATCGATCTGATCTTGTTTGCGAGGTCTTCATTCATCGCATGTGTTATATAAAATCGATATGTATGATCGACTCCTTTGGCGATAAGTTCCTTGATGATCGAATTTACTGCACCTTTTATAGTTCTATTTATTGAATGCTTTTCAAGACATTTTCCATCATCGCTCTTTTTTAGGCAGATCACTAGCTTAAAAAATGAGCCGATATTTCCAACCGTCTTCGATACTCTTCCACCTCTTTCGAGGAATTTAAAATCCATTGGTATCAAAAAAGATATATCAGTATGGCTAGAATGTTCCAACATCTTAACAATATCTTCTTTGTTTCTTCCATCATTTGCCATTTTCAAGGCTTCTTCGACTAGAGCTCTCTGTGGACCACACAATGTTTTTGAATTGAACACTTCGACTCTATCAGGATATTCACAAGCTTCTTTTGCCATAAGTGCACTATCATAAGTGCCACTTAAACCTTGTGCTATCGTTATGTCGATGACATCATCGTCTTTGGCTAACAGATCGTAAGCCTCGATCTTTTCACCGATGCTTGGTTGTGATGATGTCGGGATCGCTCCTTTATCGATCTTTTCTAAAAGCGCTTTTGTATCAATTTCTTGATATTCTTTATAATCCTTCCCATCAACGATCACATTGAGTGGAACTATCTCAAGACCGATCTTTGTTGCTTCTTCCTTTGAATATAGCGTACAAGTATCAGAAATTATCTTGACCATTTTTGATACCTCCTGTTTAAATAGTATGTTATCTAGTTTCAAATGTCAAATAATCTAGTTCTAATAACTAGATAAGATATGTTATATTAATGATATGCAAAAGCTAAATTATGATGATAAAGTTGAAAAATTAAAAGAAATCAAGCTTCCTAGGTGGCATGACCTACCTGATTTTGATATCTATATGGATCAAGTGGTCAATTATATCAATCTACATCTTGATATTTTAAATTTTAGTGACGATGATCGATCGATCACACCAAGCATGGTCAATAATTATGTCAAAAATAGCATCGTCAAAGCGCCGATCAAAAAGCATTATAAAAAGTATCATTTAGCTTATTTGATCGTCGTAATGATCTTGAAGAGAGTTTACTCACTCAGCGATATATCAAAAATGATCGAGATCCAGACTAAGATGGAAGAAAGTAATTTAGAATTAGCTTACGATACCTTTGGTCTTTATTTTGAAAAATGCTTACATTGTGTTATAACTAATGGCAATTTGGAAAGTCTTGATATCGATGTTCAGAATGAGTATCAATCATTATTGCTGAATGTCGTTGAATCGGTCGTTTTGAAAATCTACGCCGAAATAAAGTTATGTCAAAATTAAATGATTATGTCACCTTTAGTTAACGATCGATGATCATTCACGATCGTTATATAAGAGATCATATAATAGGTAGTCTAGTTGTCTTTGATCATCTATTTCATATAGATCTTTCTTTTTATGTCTTTGACCGATCTTATGACATGTATAGTGTTTATTATATCTTTCGATATAGATCTCATCACTTATCATATCGATATAGACAGTCACTGATGCCTTTTTTGCTTGTTTGTCTGCTAAAATAAATATAACGAATAAGGAGATCGATCATGAAAGTATTGGTAACAGATCTTGATGGCACTTTATATCCAAAGAATGATATAGATGGCTTATTGATCACACAAAATATCAGATCATTAGATGAATGGCACAGTAAAGGTAATAAGATCATAATCGCTACATCTAGAGGGATAGGTCATTTAAGTGAGCTTAAAAGAAAACTATCGATGCCATTTGCTTTTATTGGTGCAAATGGTGCAATAATCGTAAGTGAAAACGGTGATCTAACAGAGCGTAGTTATAGCGCATCTGTTTATAATGAGATATCAGAAGATGCACTAAATAGGAAACTAGATCTATCTGTATCGACGATCTATGATGGAAACTGGTATTGGAATACAAAAGAAGCATATCCGATAAAAAATGCAGTAAAAAAGCGTTCAGCATGGCAATATATAATCGAAAAAAGAAAGCTCGATAGTGCGATCGAACTAACACAGATCAAGATCCTAATACCAGAAGATGATCTTGAAGGATATAAGACATACTTAAGATCAAAATATCCAGATCTCAATATCGTTTCTAGTGATAAAGATGCCATCGATATCCAAGCTCATGATGCTTCAAAGGGGAAAGCAATAAGAGAAGTTATCGGAAGATTAAAAGTGTCATTTGATGATGTCTATGTCATTGGTGATTCAGAAAATGATATACCGATGTTTGAAGTAACTGAGCATAGTTATTGTATCGAAAATGGCGATGATATCGCTAAAAGTAGTGCGAATCATTTAGTTGGATCAGTACATGAACTTATCGATAGTCTATTAGCGTGATGATCGATCCTTGTAATAGGGTAAGATGTTGATCTGAGGCTCAATTTTTATCGTTAATGCATCTTTTGAAATTTAGCATAATTATGCTAAAATACATCTATGGAGGATGATATTATGAATATGATCAGACCTGTTTCGGATTTAAGGAATAATTTTGCGGATATATCAAAAACTGTACATGAAACCGATCAACCTGTTTTTCTGACGAAGAATGGTTATGGTGATATGGTCGTTATGAGTATGGAAGCATTTGAAAAACTACAATTTGAAAGCGAAGTATATTTTAAGTTACAAGCAGCAGAAAGAGAAGCGGAGCTAACAGATCAGAGGTACTCTTCTAAAGAAGTATTAAAAGCACTTAAAGATACCATCGGAGGCAAACAAGTTGTATAAATTAGAGTATCTTCCTATCGCAAGGAAAGATATTATAGAAATCGTGCGGTATATAAGTATAGAATTGCAAAACCCTGATGTAGCAGATCGCTTAGCAGTTAAGCTTATAAATGCGGCGGAAAGTGTGCTTACATTTCCATACGCAACACAAGCTTATCGTCCGATGCGTCAATTGGAACACGAATACAGAAAGATATCTGTTCAGGACTATTCGATATTTTATTGGGTAGATGAAGAAAAAAAGAAAGTGGTAGTTGCTCGTGTGATATATGCAAAGCGAGATCTTGATCGATCACTAAAGTGATAGTAGTTTTAGATCTTAAGTCCTAAGATCATATCGAATTAGATCCTGATCTCATAAACTACACCGATGCATTAAAAGACTTTCTTTAGGTGAAACTGTTTTTCTGACTAGAATGGTCGAGGATGTTATGTTGCTATGGATATGGAAGAATATGAAAAAACTAGAGCCACTATAAAACTTATGAGCGAATTAGCAAGCGGCGAAAGATCTGGCGAAGAAGATGGCTGGGTAGATGTCAATACTGTAGAACGAATGTTAGAGATCAAAAATGGCTAAGATCATATTCAAAAAGCGATCAATGATCGTTATTATGTTGTCTGAATATACCAAAGTATTTTATCAAAGGGCTTTTGGATGACCTAAATGATCGCTGAAAGATCAGTGATATGATAACAGTCATAAGATAAGCACTTTAAGTGAATGAGAACTTTTATTTAGTGGTGTTAAAATGGCACTAATCAGGGAATGTTGAGAGGTCAAGACACTATGATGACAATAAGCTTTAAAGTTATCAAGGATGCCCTCAGATGTGGGCGTGAGATCGAGTTTACTTATAAGGGGAAACAGTATTCGATAACTAATAGTCATGGCTATTGGCAATACTGTTGTGACACAGATGAAGAGGTGATCGATATCATTGGAGCTATTGATAATCGATAAAATCGAGCAAGAACGAAGGATGATCCATATGATCAAAACTAAACGTTTAATTATAAGAAAATGGACAATGGATGATCTTTATGATCTTCACGAGATACTTATTGACGATGATATCGCTAAAGGCTGTGGATATAAACCAAGTATAACGATCGATGAATCGAGAAGAGTTTTAGATCACCATATCAATGATGATGGGTATTTAGCGATTGAAAACGGTTCAAAAGTTATCGGTAATATATCGATGGGTGTCTTACAATTTGAAATAAAGCCCGAAGATCAAGGCTTAAAGGCTATCGAAATCGGATATGAACTTAACAGATCATATTGGAATAATGGTTATATGACCGAAACAGTCAAAGCAGCGATCGACCAATTATTTAATAACGAACACTATGATCTTATTTTTGCAGGTCATTTTATCGATAATATAGCTTCAAAAAGAGTATTGGAGAAATGTGACTTCAAAGATTATCTCGATCAAGAATATTTGACCACAAGAGGTACTATCGAAAAAGAAACGATCATGGTCATACGTAAAAGCGATCGATGAATCAGATATTCACCGCACTTAAAGTCGTTTTCCTTGGTGAGGTTTAATATAAAGATCTAACGATCAAAAAAGATGACCACAAAGCCCCTATCCAGGGACTTTTATCATCTAAGGTCAAAGATATTACTTAATGTAGGTATTAAACCACAGGTTTAATGAAAAGATATAGGAGCCATATTATCATTCAATAGAAGAGTTAAGCTTTGAAAGGAAGGTAATATGATAGCACCAGAGATCCGCCGATATATCGGTTTACTAGAAAACGACCATATCGCTTTTGATGAAGAAAGTATTAAACTTATCGATAAGATATATCAAAAGCTCGATGTCATCGAAAGATATGACGATGATGAAACACGCATATTGTGGGTAAAAGTCGATCGCGGTTCGTTTGATGAATATCTAGAACTTTATGATAAGAAAGATGATGAAGATATCGATGATATCAAAAATCTATGGGAATGTTATTTCCCTACTGCGACCATTTGGTTAAAACTCATCACCAAGATCGTCTATGGTAAAGATAGATATATCTTTTTGGATGACAAAATGATCCTAAGACCCAAAGACGATAAAATGTATTACTATGACTATGATTGTCATGAATTCTTTGCGTGGCTTTTAGATGCTGTAAATGAACAAGTCGAAAGCGTCAAAAACAACACTTACAATAGCGATGTAAAAGAGAATCTCCCTTACTATCTAAGAAGAGGTGTTATCAAACGCGCTGATCTATATAAAGCGCTGCCGAAGTATAAGGAAGGATTTCTTAGAGACTTGAGTGAAGATGACATAAGCACTTTCTTAAAGCTCATCGATGAACAAGCGGATAAACCGATCGGAAGATATGTCAAAGAGCTCAGTGCCAATACATATTATGACTACGCCATCAAAGCGATCGAAAGTTTTGATGATACGCGGATAAAAGGTGATGCAAAGCTTGAAAAACGCAAGGACTTTTATGATCACTTTTATAGAAGCACATTGCGCGATATCGACCAAGATTCGCCAGAAGCCTTCGATAAATGGTATGAAGAAACTAAGCAATTTATCGATCATAATCTTGAGATCGTCTTGGGCAGCAGTAGGACCCGTATCGATCTATATGTTAATAAGGATGAAGAAGGATATTACTTTTACATCAGTCATCGTTCATGGGCGAATGCTAGCGATATATTGAAGATCTATAATGCCTTTAGAAAAGAGGATATCGCGATATATCTGTATGGTAAAGAGGTAATGGTCGATCGCCTATTAGAAAAAGATATGGTCGGTATTGCCCCAAAGGGCGTGTTCCCATTTTATTGTTGGTACAAGTATGAAGATCGATATATCATGGATTATTTTAATTTGCCTGATGAGGATGATGAAGTAGATAAGTTGTTGCCGTATATATTTTGGTTAGATGAAATACAATTGAAGTTACGTTCTGATGAAATGTAATGGTCATCAAGGTGATGATCTATCATCTATGACACTCACCATGTTCCCTTAGGGGAGCTTTTGTGTATTTAAAGACATATCATATATAACAAAAATGCTTTCAATTCAATGAAAATATTTGACAAACATTGATTATTTTATTACATTTTACTTATTAATATCGGGGGAATAGTAAATGAAAATGTTAAAGCGTTTATTGACTGTAATAGTCGTAGTCGCTATGGCCTTTACCGTTATCGGCTGTAGTGCAGGTGGAAATGATAGCACTTCCACTAATAGTGAATATGTGATCGGTTTTTCTGGTCCTTTGACTGGTGATGCAGCTGTTTATGGAACAGCGGTCAATAATTCAGCCCAGATGGCTGTCGATGAGATCAATGCAAATGGTGGTCTAAATGGCATCAGATTCAAACTCATCGCCACTGATGACGCCCATGATGCGACAAGGGTCGCGACTAACTACGCTTCGATGATGGAAGACGGTATGCAGGTATCATTAGGCACCGTTACAACAGCACCGGGTTTAGAATTTTCCAATCTATCAAGAGAAGACAATGTCTTTTTCCTAACGCCATCAGCTTCAGCCGATGAGATCCCACAATATGAAAATGGTTTCCAAATGTGCTTTGCGGATGGTAACCAAGGCAAGGTAGCTGCTGAATACGTCAATACGACTGGCTATGATACGATCGGTATCTTCTATAAGTCTGATGACCCATATTCAGTCGGTATCTATGAACAATTCAAAGAAAACCTATCAAGTGATATCGAAACGGTTGAGGCATTGTTCAATGACACTAATAGCTCAGATTTTTCAACGCAGATCAGCACATTGCAGGATTGTTCCTTTATCTTTATGCCGATCTACTATACGCCAGCTTCTGTCTTTATGATGCAAGCTAAGGATATCTTAGCGCCAGATACGATCTATTATGGCTGTGATGGCTTTGATGGTCTAGCTGGTCAGATGGATCTTACATCGATCCCTCAAGAAGTGACGATGTTATCACACTTTGACTCCAATGCGACAAGTGGTCCAGCCTATGAATATATCCAAAAGTACACAGAGAAGTATGGCTCCGACACTTTGAACATGTTTGGCGCATCAGCATATGATTGTGTCTATGCGATCTATGGCGCCATGGAAAAAGCGATAAGTGAAGGTATCGAGATCCCTGTTGATATCTCAGCTAGTGACTTGTGTGAGATATTAAAAGATCAATTCTATGGTGATTATGTCTTTTCTGGTATCACTGGTGATAAGATCACTTGGGATGAAAACGGCTTTGTCAATAAAGCCGCTGTCAAGTACGTTTTAAAAGAAGCGGATTGATATGTTTTTCGAGACGCTTATCAACGGACTTAGTTCCGGTGGCACATATGCGATGATCGCTCTTGGCTATACGATGGTCTATGGTATAGCCAAGATGCTCAACTTCGCTCATGGTGATATCATCATGGTCAGTGCTTATGTGCTCTTTGTGATGATTTCCTTAACAGGACAGCCTTTGATCGCTTTGATAATATCGATCATCTTTTCGATGATCTTAGGGGTAGTGATCGAAAAGCTAGCGTACAAGCCGCTTAGAGGTTCATCGCCTTTAGCGGTTTTGATCAGTGCCATCGGTATGAGTTATCTTTTACAAAGTCTTGTCCAGATGATCTTTGGTACAGCGCCTAAGATGGTCGTGATCGGTGATCTTGGTAGTATCACGATGTTCGGTGTAAGGATACCGGTATATATCCTTTTGACCTTGGTCTGTACTTTTCTCATCATGGTCTTACTAAGTATCTATATCAAATATTCCAAGGTCGGTAGAGCGATGATCGCTGTATCGGATAATCGCGATGCAGCGATGTTGATGGGGATCGATGTCAATAAGATCATCGCTTTGACCTTTGCGATCGGTTCAGCCCTTGCGGCTGTGGCTGGCTTTTTCATGATGATCAAATCACCGAGTTTGACTAATACCTTAGGGGCAATGCCAGGCATCAAGGCTTTTACCGCAGCGGTCATCGGTGGTATAGGTTCGATACCAGGAGCGATGGTCGGTGGGATCTTGCTTGGGGTCATCGAAGCCTTCTCCTTTAGGATGCCGATGATCGCGCCATATACGGATGCGATCGAATTTCTGATCCTCATTATCATCCTACTAGTCAAACCTAGTGGTTTATTAGGTAAAATGAAGAGGGAAAAAGTATGATGAAGAATATCAAGTGGAAACATTATGTCAACTATATCATCGTTGGGATAGCGACTATCATCTTCACCATCTTATCCTTGACCAGTAGTCTTAGCTCTTCATCTCTATATGCCCTAGAGAAGATCGCGATCGCGATCATCTTGACGGTATCACTATCTTTAGTCGTTGGCTTTTTAGGCGAATTATCTCTTGGCCATGCTGGATTTATGTGTATCGGGGCATATTTAGGTGGTAAAGCAGCGGTATTATTAGAACCTGTCTTTGGCAATACCATAATGACATTATTGATCGCCCTCATCATCGGGGCACTTATCGCTGCCTTGTTTGGTTTTGTTATTGGTCTACCAGCCTTGCGTTTAAAAGGTGACTACCTAGCGATCGTCACCCTAGCCTTTGGTGAGATCACCCGCTCTTTATTCATGAATTCTGATCCCGAATTATTCGGTGGGACACTAGGTCTTGAGACCCCACGCTTTGATCGCAACTATCTATTTATCATCGCTTTTATCATCTTATTCATATGTTTGATCATCATCCAAAATATCATCAGATCAAAACATGGCCGAGCGATAACTGCCATCAGAGACAATGAGATAGCAGCACGATCGATCGGTATCAATGTGACCAAATACAAATTGATGGTCTTTATCATCGCTGCTTTCTTCGCTGGCATGGCTGGTGTCTTGTACAGTTTTAGTAATTACACCATCCAAAGTTCGACTTTTGACTATAACTATTCGATCGAGATCTTGGTGATGGTCGTATTAGGTGGTATGGGAAATATCACCGGTTCGATCTTATCGGCTACCTTTTTGACGATCTTGGATATCAGGCTTCAAACCATCTTGACTGGTGATATGGCAGTACTACAAGACGTCTTTAGATCGCTGATCCTCATCGTCTTCATCATCTACAATAACGCTGAACGTTTAAGACCGTTTAGAGAAAAATACAATCTAAAAAGCGTATGGCAAAGGATCACGATGAAAAAGAAGGATCCTAATAAAGACCAGGATGATGAACATAAGTGGGATCGTGTACCGACTAAGATCAAAATGGATGAGATCTTGACTTTAAATGTCAATAGTCAAGAAAAGGAGGATAAAGATGACTGATACAGTATTAGATATCAAAGATCTAAGCATATCCTTTGGTGGTCTAAAGGCGATCGAGCACTTTGACCTTGAGATCAAAAAAGGCCAATTATATGGTCTAGTAGGACCAAATGGTGCTGGTAAGACGACAGTCTTCAATATCATCACCGGTGTCTATAAAGCGACTAGTGGTCATTTTTACTTGGATGGTGAAGACCTCACCAATAAAAGTCAAGAGTATATATGCCACAAAGGTATCGCTAGGACCTTCCAAAATATCCGTCTTTTCAACAATATGACCGTCATCAGGAATGTCTTAGTCGGCTTACACAGCCAAAAGGAATACGCTTATAGCCTTTTTGACAGTATCTTAAGGCTTCCTCGTTTTAAAAGGGAAGAGAAAGAGATGCGTGATAAAGCTAAGGAGTTATTAGCAATGGTCGACTTATTAGATGTCAGAAATGATATATCCTCTAATCTTCCATATGGCAAACAAAGAAAGCTTGAGATCGCTAGGGCTTTAGCGACTGAGCCTAAACTACTGTGCCTTGATGAGCCAGCAGCTGGGATGAATCCTCAAGAAACTAAGGAGCTCATGGATATCATCTTTAAGATCCGAGATCTTGGCATCACGATCTTACTGATCGAGCACGACATGAAATTCGTATCCGGCTTATGTGATGAAGTCACCGTACTAGACTTTGGTCATATCTTAGCTAGTGGTAAGACTAAAGAGGTATTAAATGATCCTGAAGTCGTCAGGGCTTATATCGGAGGTTAAGATGGCATTACTAGAAGTTAATGATCTTAAAGTCGCATATGGTGTCATAAATGCCTTAAAGGGCATCAGTTTTAAAGTGGAAAAAGGGGAGATCGTGACCCTTATCGGTGCCAATGGTGCAGGTAAGACGACGACCATGCAAAGCATCATCGGCTTGATCAAAAAAAGCGGTAGTATCATCTTTGATGGTCAAGATATATCCAAGATGATGTGCCATGATATCGTCAATAAAGGGATGGTCTTAGTGCCAGAGGGAAGGAAGATCTTTTCAGAATTGACTGTCTATGAAAACCTCCTTATGGGCGCATATAAACAAAAGGATAAAAATATCTTCAAAGAAGATATCGAAAAGGTCTATAAACGCTTTCCGAGATTGAAAGAAAGACAAAAACAGGTCGCTGGCACCCTTTCCGGTGGTGAACAACAAATGCTAGCGATCGGAAGGGCGCTTATGAGCCATCCGACGCTGATGATGCTCGATGAGCCATCGATGGGATTATCACCAAAACTTGTATCCGAAGTATTTGATATCATCAAAGGGATCAATGATGATGGCGTGACGATCTTACTCGTTGAACAAAATGCCACCAGGTCTTTGGCGATATCTGACCGCGCTTATGTCTTAGAACTTGGCAGTATCGTCCTTGAAGGAAGTGGCAAAGAACTACTAGAAAGCGATATGGTCAAAAAAGCATATCTTGGTTATTGATCTAGATCATGATAGTCAATATGATGCCAAATACGATGATCGATATAGCTAGAAAGATAACGATAGCTCTTGGATATTCAGGCCTTCCAGCTTTCGGCTTATAGTATCTTTTCCATATTAGAACACGATCACTAAAGCGATCATTATCGAGGGATATCAATAGTAGTAATATCCCACCAGCGATACTGATACTAAAAGCCAGCATATGAAGACTTTCTAATATCACCGCGATAAAACCATATATGACAAAGAAAAGAGATATCAAGATGATCAGGATGACATTACGGTCATGATCGATCTTTTGTAACTGATATCTTTTTTCATGTTCATCAGAGCAGAAATCTTTAGTTTCATCCTTTAAAGGGATATTGCAGTACTTACATCTTTTCATAGTGATCATAAATACATCTGATCATTGATGATATGATCGATCATGATCTTATACATCTTTGGTGTCATGATAACTAAAGTGACTAAGGATATGATAATGGTAAATATCGATAGCTTTTCATCAAATGCCGCTTTTAAGATCAAACTTGAGAATATACCGTTCAATAAGGTCACGGCGGCAAGTCGATACCTATTGCCTTTGATCGTTTCCTTTTTAAACAACTTTAGCCAACTATAGTAAAAGGTTACTATCAAGATCGATATGAATATCTGCATAAGATCACCCCTTATTTATACTCTTATAATATCAAATAATCTTCAGATCATAAATGATATAGATGATAAGATGGTTATATCGGTCAAGTCTTTCATGCTTTAATCTATTAGATATAAAGCTCTAATGTCCGATGCGATGTGAGCTTGCAATAGATGACCTTACATAGTATCATTTCACAGTTATGAGGTATTATGTCGTTTCTGATGTCCATGGTTTCTATGATGAACTTATGATGTCTTTAGAGGCTAAAGGATTTTTTGATGATGAGAAAGATCGTAAGTTGATAGTCTGTGGTGATCTATTTGATCGCGGTGATAAAGCTAAGGAACTACAGTCTTTTATCACAGATCTTTTAGAAAAGGATGAAGTTATCCTGATCAAAGGGAATCATGAAGATCTGATGCTAGATCTTATCAAAGGCTGGGATAACTATAGCTATACACGATCACACCATCATTCAAACGGTACTGTCGATACCATCTACCAGCTTACCGATACAAAAAGGTTTGATCTACTAGTTGATCCTGATCTTGTGAAAAGAATATTAGTCGATACACCATATATCAAGGATATCATCCCTAAGATGTTAGATTTCTATGAGACCGAGCACTATATCTTTGTGCATGGCTATATACCGACGATCTTAGAAAAGGAAAATGGATGTACTATCCATCATTACGATCCCGATTGGCGAAATGCTACTAAGAAAGAATGGGATGAAGCTAGATGGACAAATGGTATCAAAGCAGCTAATGATAAGGTGATCGAAAAGGGTAAGACCATCGTCTGTGGGCATTGGCATGCATCATTTGGTCATGCCTTATATGAAGGTAAAGGTCAAGAATTTGGTGAAGATGCCGACTTTAGTCCTTACTATGGTGAAGGTATCATCGCGATCGATGCCTGTACAGCCTACTCTAAGAAGGTCAATTGTCTAGTGATCGAAGAGTAGTAGAAAACAATTCGATAAATATCGATCGAGCTTGGTTATTAGTGGATATCGAAATGATGGTACGGAGATCTTAGATCTTGAGAGTCAAAATATTAATCTTGTAAAGGGATTATACTCAAAGATTTCTAGTATCATCGGTAAATCTAAGTTACCATTACCGATCGATATCACCATTTTACCGTTTAATGGTATGGTCACTTATAGCGGTTATATCAAAGAGATCGGCATTGATTTTGGCAATAGTCTTGCCCAAATGGTCCTAGACCAAAAAAGATAATCAGGTCAACAAGCTATTTGATCATTATCAGCCCAAAGCTCACGATAGGTTTTGAGCTTTTTAAATAGAGTGCTTTTAGAAATATCTTTACCTTTTAAAAGTCAATATAGGCAGATATTAAAAAGGGAAGAGGTGACATAGATGACGAAGTAGTCATTAGTCCCATCAGTCGATCTTTTAGGGTAATGTGATGCATAGTCGATCGACATTTCTGTATTGAAACGCGTGATGATATATCCTGGTTTCTTAGATCTAAGGCTTTATGATCTTTTATACGATGGTGGTTATGAATTGCCATATGATCGTTATGATAAGAGAAAAGAGATCGTGATCGAAGAATTGAAAAAAGGTCCAAAAACCACAAAGGAACTATTAGAATGTAGTGGATATAAAAGTAGGAGTACACTCATTTCAAAGATAATCGAGCCACTTATAGACGACGGTATTATCGAAAGGGTGGGAAACTCAAGATCTCCAAGCTCCTATTTTCAAATAAAAAGATGATCATAGTATATCATTAAACCAATGGTTTAATACGTTAATAATATATCAGTGATAATATCTAGCCATAAGGCACTGCCTTATACATAGAGATCGTCAACTCGTTGCAAACCGCTATGCTAAAGCAGGCGAGGTAGGTTGGATATTACACCATTGCTTATTGGGATACTAATAAGAGATGATGATCATATATAGTGATATATATGGTGCTGATGTAACTGATCAGTATATAAGACCTAGCGCTGATGACTTCGCTTATAAAGATAGCTTAAAGATCGCTGTCTAATAGATGGTAGCCAAAAGCTACATGAATCTAAGTTAGGTATATGCTTGGAAACATATGCAGACCTTAGAAATTCCAATAAGCCGTAATGTCGTTGAATATCGAAAGGTAGTATAAGATCTGAAAGCAGCGTTCAAGTAGCCCAAAGCGACAATTTCGTATTAAAGCTTTATGATACATAGGAGTAAGTCTGAAAAGCGGGTGAAAGTTGCGGGTAATCAATCCTGTCATGGCAATGTTGGCATCGGGAAGCTACAGGGTTCATGACCTTGGCTCAGACTCGATGTCCCATGTGATCGAATATATAAGAAGGAGTAAAGTTCAGTACGGTGAATAAAAGTCGGACGATCTCTAAGATCAAATATGTCGTTAGATCCATAGGAAAAAGAAAACTACTAGTGATGATCTAGTAGTTTTTGTATATTAGTTTGATCTTTTAAATTTCCTTTTGATGATATCGATATTAACGATGATGATCGTGATGATACTGCCGATAAGGTATATTGCCCAAAAGGAATAGAAGTAAGTTAGAGCCTGATCGTATTTTTCTAAACCTTCGGCATATAATCTTGAATAAGGGCTGATATTACCGATATAGCTATCGACATCAGGGTAATGGAGTGGTGCAAAGTCCCATATGCCTTGGAATAAGCCGATCTCCATAAAGACTGAGGTCAAGATGATAAATAAGATGATCCATATATTGATCGACCAGAAGATGCGATGAGCTCTTCTTTTAGTGCTGTGATCACTGATCGCGATCCCTAAGATATAAAAACCAAAAGCGATGGTGATCAGGATCAAAGGTATAGCTTTTAAGACAGGGATCGCTAAGAAGTAATTGAAAGATAAGATCAAAGCGATCACATCAAGGACCGTCGCAATGATCACAAAGACCATGGCATCGATCTTTTTCTTTTGGGTCTTTTCCTCATTGCCTTTGATCAGCTGATCGATCGATATATCAAATATGTCGCTTAGCACGATGATCTTATCAAGATCAGGTAAAGCTTGACCACTTTCCCATTTCGATACCGCTTGTCTAGATACACCGATAAGGTCAGCTAATTCACTTTGGGATAAGCCTTTTTGTTTTCTCAAGGTCAAGATACGTTCACTAAGTTCCATATAACTTCCTCCGTAACATAATGATAGATCAAAGGCCGAAAATAGATAAACCACCTTTAGCTTGAACATCCGCAACCTTTGGTTGCATCAGTCAATATTCGTATACAGCTATCTCTCTTGCGATCGTGGCTTGCTTTTTGAAGTCATCGTTTTCAACGCAACATATAAGCGTCACAAACTTGTCATCCGGGCTAAGTGATATCCCAGTATCGTATTCTTCCTTTTCATTCAAGCCATCGATATAGTAAACCATCTCATCATAAGACCAATCAGGTCGCATATAATACATACCTTCTTCAAGAGGGTTTATAGGGTCATTTGATTGTTGGGCGATATAGATATGAGCGATCTCATACTTTCTGATCTCATCTTCTAATAATAGGTAGAAGTACTTATTGTCCTCATAATTAGCTTCATCTTGTAGGGATGCTAGTGGGGTGAAGCGTTCTTTTCGTTGTGGATCGACATCGGGGTATAGAAAATGACCATAGATGACGATATTTTTACTATCTTCGATATCACAATAAGGATCGATAAAGATCGTTCCAAATGGATCTTCCTCCATCGTCTTCCAACCGGTATAGAGATAGCGATCATAGCCTTTGCTTTTATCATCAGTGTGTTGGCACATCGGCAGATCGATGATGCCACTTTCAAAGACGATATCACCGACATATTCTTCATTGATGGCTTTGTTTTCCGCAAAGCGTTCTTTTAAAGCTTCGGTGTCTATCTCGTTTGCCGTTTCAGGTGTTTCTATTATCATCTCATTATCTTTTGGTAAGGTCAGTAAAATGATGATACCGATCATGATAATAATGACGATCAAAGCGATCATTTTCTTCATACTCCAATAGTAACATACATCTTTTGGTAAAACTAATGCTATTTTATGCGCATGATCGTCTTATATCTGTTATATTAGAAGCATAAATAAAGGAGATATATTATGGATTATCGTATGTTAGGTGACAGTGATTGTCCGCTTGTCGAGATAACGCTCAGACAAGATGAGACAGTCCGCGTCGAATCAGGGGCGATGGCCTATATGGCTGATGTCGAGATCGAAGGAAAGCTCAATTCTAAAAAATCCGGTCTTGGTGGACTATTTGGGGCGATCGGTAGATCTTTGACCAGTGGTGAAAGCATGTTTATCACTGAAGCTAGGGGCAAAGCTAATGGGGCGATCATCGGTATCGCACCAGCGATCCCAGGCAAGGTGATCGCATTAGCGATCGGTGGTGGTAAACAATATCGTCTCAATACCGCGGCTTTCTTAGCTAGTGATGAAGGTGTTGACTACGTCATGAAAAAACAAGACCTCGGTAAAGCCATCTTCGGTGGTACAGGTGGCTTGTTCGTCATGGAGACTGAAGGTGAAGGTGAGGTCTTAGTATCGGCTTTTGGTGATCTATTAGAACTTGAAGTAAGTGATGATAGACCACTTATCATCGACAATGAACATGTCGTAGCTTGGGATAGAGATCTTGACTATCACTTAGAGATCGCATCAGGTACTTTTGGTATCACGACAGGTGAAGGGATCGTCAACCACTTCAGAGGTAATGGTAAGGTCTATATCCAAACGCGCAATCTGCATTCATTAGCTGATGCGTTAAGGGTCTTCTTCCCAACACAATCAAGTAACTAGTTTAAAAATGGAGGACGATGTCCTCCAAATTTTATTTTTCTAGTTTGTATTCACCATAATAGCTATCGACTAAGATCTTTTTGATGTCATTTATCATCGGTGTCTTTGGATTAGCCGGTGCACATTGGTCTTCATAGGCAAGATAGGCGAGTTTTTCAACGTTTTCTAGCCACATCTTTTCATCACAACCATCTTGATCTTTAAAGGCCATCTTGATCCCACATTCCTTAGCTAACTTGTAGCAGGCATCAGCGTAGGCTTTGACACCTTCTTCAACGGTATCAAACTTTAGTCCGATGGCTCTAGCTAACTTAGCGTATTTTTCATCAGCGCGATAGTAGTTATACTTTGGCCAGATACCGGATTTAGCAGGTTTTTTGCCGTTGTATCTGATGACCCAAGGCATCAAGATCGCATTAGCTCTGCCATGTGGCACATGGAATTCACCACCGATCTTATGGGCGATCGCATGATTTAGTCCTAAGAAGGCATTGGCGAAAGCCATACCGGCTAAAGTAGAAGCATTATGCATCTTCTCCCTTGCTTCAGGGTCATTTTGACCATTGGTGACCGCTCTTGGTAAGTATTCAAAGACCATTTGTACGGCTTGTAAAGCGATGCCATCGGTGAAGTCACTCGCTAGGCATGATACATAGGCCTCGGTGGCATGTGTCAAGACATCCATTCCGGTATCAGCGGTGATGCTGGAAGGTAGGGTCATTGTCAGTGTTGGATCGACGATCGCTACAGTTGGTGTCAAAGAGTAGTCAGTTAGTGGATATTTCTTATTCTCTTCTTTATCGGTGATGACGGCAAATGGTGTCACTTCACTACCGGTACCAGAAGTGGTCGGGATGCAGACGAGCTTAGACTTTTTACCTAGTTCAGGATATCTAAAGGCCCTTTTACGGATATCCATGAATTTCTGCTTGAGGTCATTGAAATTGACATCAGGCTGTTCATAGAATAACCACATACCCTTAGCGGCATCGATCGCACTACCGCCACCGATGGCGATGATCGTATCTGGTCTAAAGGCTTCCATGAGGCTTAGGCCGCGTTTGACCGTTTGGATCGATGGATCTGGTTCAACATCGCAAAACAGTTGTACCTTGACCTTATTACGTCTTTTCTCTAGCTGATTAGTTACTCTATCGACATAACCTAAGTCGACCATCGAGCGATCAGTGACGATAAAGACCCTGTCCATCTCACGCATCTGTTTTAGATATTCGATCGAATTTGGCTCGAAGTAGATCTTTGACGGTATCTTGAACCACTGCATATTGTTCCTCCTTGTAGCGATCTTTTTGATATTGAGAAGGTTGATCGCACTGACATTATCCGATACAGAATTGGATCCATATGAACCACAACCTAAGGTCAGTGATGGTATAAGGGAATTGTAGACATTACCGATACCACCTAAAGTCGATGGTGAATTGACACAGATCCGGCAAGCCTTTAAGCGTAGACCGAATTTCTTGGCGAGGTCCTTATTAGAAGTGTGGATACATGCCGTATGACCAAGACCACCGAATTCGACCATCGCTTCCGCTTTATCAAAGCCATCTTCGATACTTGAGGCTTTTAGGCATGCAAGAACAGGGGATAGTTTTTCTCGTGTTAGTGGCTCTTTAGGACCGACACTGGCACATTCGACCATCAGGATACTGACATCATCAGCGATCTTAAAGCCAGCTTGTTCGGCTATCCACTGTGGGCTTTTACCAGCCACATCACCATTGAGTTTGCCCTCTTTAAACATGAATCCTTCTAATTTCTTCTTCTCGTCTTTTGTGCAATAGTGGACGTGATATTCTTCAAATAGAGCTCTGGCATCATCATAGATCTCTTTATCGATGATGACAGCTTGCTCACTGGCACAGATCATCCCATTATCGAAGGTCTTAGACATCACGATATCATTGACGGCTTGTCTAAGATCAGCGGTAGTTTCGATATAAGCTGGCACATTACCCGCACCGACACCTAAGGCGGGTTTACCACAACTATAAGCGGCTTTGACCATCGCATTACCACCAGTCGCTAAGATCGTGGCGACATCAGGGTGATGCATGAGGGCATTTGTCGCATCCATCGATGGGTGTTCGATCCAACCGATACAGTTTTCGGGGGCCCCGGCTTTTAAGGCGGCTTCTAAGACGACTTGCGCAGCCATCTTTGATGAGTTTTGGGAATTAGGATGGAAAGCGAAGATGATCGGATTACGGGTCTTTAAGGCGATCAAAGACTTAAAGATGACGGTCGATGTCGGATTGGTTACTGGCGTGATCGCACAGATGATCCCAACAGGACTAGCTACATAGTCGATCCCTTCGACTTCATCTTCTTTTATGATCCCAACGGTCTTAAGGTGACGCATATGATTGACGACATGTTCGCAAGCGAAGAGGTTTTTGGTCGCTTTATCTTCAAAGACGCCGCGCTTGGTCTCTTCGATCGCCGCTTTAGCGAGGTTACCATGCTGATCTAAGGCCGCGACGGAACACTTAGCGACGATGTGATCGATCTTGTCTTGGGTATAGTCTTCATACTTATTCAAAGCGATCTTGGCTTTAGCGACTAAGTCGTTGACTTCTTTTTGATAGGCAAGTGTTTGTTGTTTGTCTGTCATTTTGTTTCCTCCATGTGAATGAGATATTATTCACATGACTTATTTTGCATATCGATATAGGTCATGTCAACAATTAATGTGAAAAAAATAATAAGTAAACGATTACATTGAAAACATTTTTTCATGTAAGTGTTTACATAAATGATCAGTAAAAAAGCGACCTTTAATGATCGCCTTTGACTTCAAGTTGAGTGATGAAGATACGGTTAAGATCAAGACCTTAGATCTAGGTCATAGTGAGATCGTCGATCATGATGATCCAAACTTTATAAGGATGCTACATTACTTCAAGATCCATGATCAATAGGCACGGCTAGTCCTTGCCTTTTTGTGTTATGATAGTCACATGGATGATAAGTTTGAAGCGCAAATAGAAAATGAGCTAGCGATCGATCTTTTCTTTAATGGCAAAGAAAAGGCGCTAGCTTTATATAAGGCGATAGAAGGATACTTGCTATATCATTATCCTGATATCACGATCAAAGTCCAAAGGACGCAGATATCTTTTTATAGTAAGTATCTTTTTGCCTGCGTATCTTTTCTAAGGGTCAAAGAGAAAGCTTACATGCCTGACCCTTATGTCATCTTGACCTTAGGTCTTCCTTATCCGGTGGATGAAAAAGACTGTGTATCGCTTGCTCCATATCCAGGTAGCTATACCTGTCACTTTATCATCGGTGATACCGATATCGATAGACTAGCTACCTATATCGATGAAGCCTATCGGTTTTCTAAGGATAAATGATCATTCAAATTTCTTACGCAAGTTATCGATGATAAGAAGGCATTTTTCCTTGTTGAAACGGTAGTAAGTCCTGTCATTGACGCGTCTTGCACTGATGATCCCGGCATTTAACATCTGATCGATGTGATGTGATATCGTTGGCGCTTTAAGATTTAAAGCCTCGGCTAGTTGAGCATTATAAGCTTCTTTTTCCTTTAAGATCTCGATGATCTTCATCTTTGAGCGATCGTTGATCGCTTTGAGGAAGTATTCGATCCTCTGATCCATATCATCATAGAAGTCGAAGTTCTTGATCTCATCTAAGTTGATGGCGATACCAAGATAGAGAGTGATATCACCGTCATCATCATCGATAGTGGTGATGATCGAATCGTATTTATAAAGAGAAGGGATGATATCTAAGATGCCATCATAGCGATAATTGACATTCCTGAAGATGAATTCAATGACATCTTGATCGATCTCTTTGGTCAATTCATCAGCGTATTTTTTCGTTAATATCTCAAATCGTGCACTTATCGGTGCTAATTCTTTGAATATCTTTTCTAAAGTCTCTTTTGGTTTATGCAAAGCACTGATCAGGGCTAATTTATCATGATCATCTAATTTGAGTTTCAATAGTTCATTTAAAGCATCACTGTCCTTTTGATCATAGGTCATCTCAAGATGGGTATCAAGGGCGATCGTGGATAGTGGCTTAGTGAAGAAGTCATCTATCGCTTTTAAGACCTGATCGATAAAATCATCTTCATCGATGTGTTTGATCTTGATGAAGCTCTCTAAAAGACAAGAAGCGATCGAGGCTTTGGCATTTTTAAAATTGGTAAATAGGGATATCTCCTTTATATCGAGATCCTTTTTGATATCTTCAATGTCTTTTTTAATATCTTTGGCGACATCTTTGATAATACCACTATCACTATCGTTAACGATCAAACGCCCTTCATTGACGATATCTTGGATGAGCATATATGCTTCAAGATTATATAGTGGTCTTGGATAATACTTAGCTTTGATCACAGATGAGCTCCCTTCTTTTGTCCTTATAGGTAAAGATCCATACGATCACCATGATTATAACACTTAAGACGAATAACCATGAAACATCAAGGAAATTACTTACGATCGAGATGATAAAAGACAAGATAGGTATGCCAGCTTGCGCTATGGAATTTTGGAGACTGCTGACGCGTGACAAGTATTCTTTATCGCATCTTACCATCATATATACCGATACGTAGCAATTCACCAACCCTAAGAAGATACCACTGATGAAGGTGACGATAGCACAAGCGATGGCTAATAAGAGATCATTATCGAAATAGCCACAAGCTAATAAGCCGACGTAGAAGATGATGCCAGTTGGAAAGATGAATAAGAGCCCGACCTTCGTCTTGATCTTTTCTGAGACCTTGGTATAAGCCATTGCACCAAGCAAAGCACCAAGGGAGATAAAGACACCGATGATGGATAGGATATCAGCACCAGCATGCAAGTAACTATCGACAAAGACCGATTGTAGAGCGTTAAAAGGCGTCAATAAGGCATTACTTATACAGGTTAATACCATGATATAGAGCATATCCTTTTGGATACTTACATATTTAAAGCCATCTTTGAGATCTTGGATGATGGTATTTTCTTTGGTGTCACTGATCTTTTCATCGGTCTTCATCAAAGCTAGTAGTATGGCACTAGCTAAAAAAGAGAAGGCATCAATAAAGATGGCGCTATACATACCGAAGATACCGATGATAAAGCCAGCGATACCAGTACCGATCAGTTCGGTGATCCTAGACAAAGAGGAATTGAAAGATACGGCATCCTTATATTCGGTCTTATCGATGATCTCAGGGATGATGGCGGAACTAGCTGGTAAACGCAGCGTTTCAAAGAAAGACATGAGGAAGGTACAGATGATGATCATAAGGGCATTTACCGTATTAGTTATCACAGCGATAGCTAAAAGGGTGACGATCAAAGCTCTAGCCGCATCGGCAATGACCATCATGTGTTTTTTATCGTGTTTAGCGACAAAAGCACCCATGAAAGGCTGGATAAAGACAGTCGGGATATAATTGGTCGCAAAATTCAAAGCCGCGATACTAGCGCTATTTGTCACTTGATAGGTGAGCCAAGACAGGGCGATCGCATCGATACTATCGCCAAGGCGATTGATGAAGTTGGCACCAGATAATAGAGCGAAGTTCCTATTTTTTAATAGCTTGATGTTAGTCATATATCGTACCTCCATGTTAGATGAGCATCTAACATCACCTATTATATAAGATGATCATCTAATGTCAATATTAGATGAAAATAAAATAGCTATCATTTGATAGCTATTGTTTGATGACACCAAATAAGATCAGATCCATGATATCGTTGGTATCCTTGAAAAGGGAAGTAAGATCAAGCTCTTCTTCACGGTACCGCTCTAATATCGTCCTGAATAAGGTGGCGATCGTCTCTAAGTAGCGCATGATCTCATCGTGATCCTTGTTTTCTCTTAGTTGGATCTTTTTGATCAAGCTGCTGAAGAAATCGTGATTTAGCTCTTTTAAGGGCTGATGGGCTGACTGGATCTTATCTTTGATATTTTCAGGTGTATGCAACATCGCAACTTCAAAGACCTTCTTTTCTAAAGGATGATCTTTAAAATACTCTTCTCTAAACATCAGATAATCACTGATCGCTTTTTTGATGTCGCTTTTATCAATGGTTACGATCTTTTCTTCGATCGCTTTTTTTATATCATCGAAGACCCTTTGGACACATACTAAGAATAGATCATCTTTATTGGCGTAGTAGTGATATATCATCCCTTTAGAGATGCCGTGTTTATGACATATCATCTCGATCGATGTTGCCTCATAGCCATTAGCGCCAAATTCACTAAGGGCGGCTTGATAGATCAGTTCTTTACTGCGCGTGACACGTTCGGCTTGCTTCATGCTCCTCCTCTGCTTTGTTTAATTCACCTGCCCAGGCAAAGCCTTGCCTTGCCAAGAAGACGGCGATGATCTCATTGATGACCGCTGCAGCAGCGATCGTTCCTTGGATTATTTTAGCACATTCTGGCGCTGGTCCTTCTAATATCGATACCGCGATACCGGTGAAGACTAAGGAGACACCAGAGTGAGGTAATAGGGTGAAGCCAAGATACTTCTTGACGGTATCTGGGGCATGGGTGATGGAAGCACCAAAGTAAGAACCGAGATATTTACCGATCGCCCGAGCGACGATATAGATGACAGTGTATAAGCCAGCACCGAAGATGAGATGATAGTCAAGTGGTGCAGCTAAGTTTAAGATGACGACCATCATCGCGACACCGACTAGTGGTTGACTGAAGTTTGTGATATAGTCGAGCTTCTCTTTTTCGATCATATTAACGATCGCTGTCGTATAAGACATACCGATAAGCATGAAGTTGAGGATATGGGTACCCAATTGTCCATTGACGACAAAACCAATCGAAGCTGATACGAGTAAGCCAATGAAGAAAGTAATTAGGCTTGTATTATTTGAATTTATCTTTTTGATGATAAGCGCAAAGATCAGACCGATGATGACACCGATGATGACCGGTGTAAACACAAGCAAGATGATCAAGAAGACCGGGATATCAGCTGTTGAGATATGAGGTGAGACAAAGGCGATGACGATAAAGAAGACTAAAGCACCAGCTAGATCATCTAAGGCAGCCATTGGGATCAAGGTCCTAGTCACTGGACCATCGGTCTTTAAACTGGTGACCACTGATAAAGATGGGGCGGGTGCTGTCGCAAGGGCGATACCACCAAAGATAAAGGCAAGATATACAGGGATATCAGTCAAATAGAAGATGACGCCAAAGACAAGACTGACGACGATAAAGGTCCCGACGGATTCAGTGATCGTCGTGATGAGGATCGAAGATCCTGACTTCTTCATTTGGCTGAAGATCATCTCACTACCGATCATAAGACCAAATAGACATTCACACAGGCTTTCAACAGTCGTAAACCAAGTGGCATCTAATATATCACTACTTAATAGGTCTAAGGCATGTGGGCCGATGATGATACCGGTGATGAGCCAACCTAAGATCGCTGGTAGTTTTAATTTGCTGATGAGCTTACCAGCAAAGTAAGCGATGATGATCGCTATTAGTAAACGCAAGATATCGATCAATAATTCCATACTATTTACTCCAAATATAGACGATATCGTCTATAACTGTATTGTAATACTAATAGACTGATTCGTCTATATTTAATTTAAAGTTTGTGATAACTTTTTAAAGTTTTATAATAGATGTATATAAGGGGGATATATGCAAAAGGCGATCAAAAAGATCATAGCGTTTAATGAGGAGCGCGATTGGGATCAATTCCATTCACCATCTAATCTTGCCAAGTCGATCGCGATCGAGGCAGGTGAATTATTAGAGTGCTTTCAATGGGATGACGACTACGATAAAGACAAGGTACTAGATGAATTAGCGGATGTCATGAATTACTGTATCCAATTAGCGCTAAAACTCGATGTCGATATCGAAGAGGTCATCTTAAATAAGATCGAAAAGAACGAACTTAAATACCCAGTTGATAAAGCGAAGGGTACAAGTAAGAAATATACTGAATTATGATCGTATATCAAAAGACCAAAGATGAATTCATAAATGATGTCCGTAATAATATCATCGAATTTGAAGTCGATGAAAAGGTAAGGACGATCCTGCATAAAAAGACCCCGCAGAGCGAGTTTTCAGCGTGGCGTAATTCAATGCTTTATATGCGCAATGTCCTAGATGATGAAAGGATACCAAGTGATGTCAAAGTAGCGATCGAATATCGCTTGCCGATGTCAAACAAACGCGTCGACATCATCATCTCAGGCAAAGATGAAGATGAGAAGGATAATGCCGTCATCATCGAACTAAAACAATGGCAAAAAGTCGAAAAGGTCGATACGAAAGATGCGATCGTCAAGACGGTCTTAGGGCATGGCTATCACGAGACCACCCATCCATCCTATCAAGCATGGTCATATGCTAGGCTTTTATATGACTACAACGAAGATATAAGAAGACATGATATCAAGCTTGAGCCATGCGCTTATCTACATAACTACATCTTAGATGATGACGACGATCTTTTAGCACCGTGTTATCGATATTATGTCGATAGAGCACCGGTCTTTACGCGCTTTGATACCCAAAAATTAGCTGACTTTATCGCCAAATACATCAAAAAGGGCAATGCGGATGTCTTATATCATATCGAAAACGGTAAGATCTTACCTAGTAAGTCCTTACAAGACAGTATGGCATCACTACTAAAGGGCAATAAGGAATTCACGCTCATCGATGATCAAAAGGTCATCTATGAAAAGGCGATAGTGATCGCAACAGATGTAAGTGAAGACAAAAAGGTCTATATCATCCACGGTGGTCCTGGAACAGGCAAAAGCGTCTTAGCGATCAATCTTTTAGTAGCGATCTTAAATAAAGGTCTAAATACCATCTATGTAACTAAAAACCAAGCGCCTAGAGAGGTCTATCGTAAAAAACTGACTAATGGCAAATATCGTAAAGCCTATGTCGATAATCTCTTTAAGGGATCAGGTTCATTTTATGATGCGGATGATGATACCTTTGATTGTATCATCACCGATGAAGCACATCGATTAAATGAAAAGTCAGGCTTATTTAAAAACCTCGGTGAAAACCAAGTCAAAGAGATCATCAAGGCCGCTAAGACCAGTATCTTCTTTATCGATGACCATCAACAGGTAACGACCGGCGATATCGGTAGTACCGATGAGATAAAAAGGTGGGCTAGATATCATCATGCCAAGGTATATGAAGATACTTTATCATCACAATTTAGATGCAGTGGTAGTGATTCATATCTATCATGGCTCGATAATGTCTTAGAGATAAATGATCAAGGGATAGCTGATTTTGATCATGACTATGATATCCGGATCTTTGATACACCGGAAGAAGTACGTGATATCATCTATCAAAAGAACACCATCAACAATAAGTCCCGAATGGTGGCAGGATACTGTTGGGAGTGGATAAGCGAGGGTAAAAACGATCCTAGTGTCTATGATATCGTCATCGACGACTTTAAGGCATCTTGGAACTTAGGATCGACCAATACCTGGGCGATCGATGATGATTCCATCAAGGAGATCGGTTGTATCCATACTGCCCAAGGTCTTGAATTTGACTATGTTGGGGTCATCATTGGCGAAGACATGCGCTATGAAGATGGTCATATCGTGACTGACTTCTTTAAAAGAGCTAGGACCGATCAATCGATCAAGGGCTTAAGAGGTATGTATAGAGAAGATAAAGAAAAAGCTTTGGCACTAGCTGATAAGATCATCAAGAATACCTATCGCACCTTACTTACAAGAGGTATCAAAGGATGTTATGTATATTGTGTCGATAAGGGCCTAAGCGACTATCTAAAGGCATGTTTAAAGGATCATTATGATGATATAATCTAGAATATATCTATTCTTAACATATATTTAATATTGGATTGCTAATATAGAAAGGGAGGGTATCCAAATGATCGTAGGTGTCATTGATCTTGGCAGTAATACGATAAGATTATCGATCTACAGTTATGATGAAAACAGCTTCAAGCTTCTCACCAACAAGAAGACGATGGCTGGCATCATCTCGTATATCGAAAATGGTCGTCTGAATAAGGAAGGCGAAGATAAGATCTGTAAGGTCTTGAATTCATATCGTGAGTTATTAGAGAACTTCGATGTGCATGATGTCAGATGCTTTTCGACCGCATCGCTTCGTAATATCACCAATCGCGATGAGGTCTTAGAGAAGGTATTTAAACGCACTGGTATCAAAGTCGATGTGCTAAGTGGTCAAGAAGAGGCTGATCTTGACTTTATCGGGACAAAGCTCTTTATCGATATCGGCGATGGGATCGTCATCGATATCGGTGGTGGTAGTACTGAGCTTGTCACCTTTGAAGATGATAAGGTCATCGCTGCTGAATCGATCAATATCGGCTCGCTTTCGATGTTCAACAAGCACACGCAAGGTCTGATCCCAACTAAGAAGGAAAGATCAGAGATCCAAGATGATGTCATTGAACATCTCGACAAGATCAAAGATCGCTCGATCGTCGATGATAAGCACAAAGTAGCGATCGGAGTCGGTGGTACGATCAGAGCGACCTTGCGCTTGGTCAACGCTTATAAAGGCCTTGAATTCAAGGAATTCAGCACCGGTGATGTCAGGGAATTATTAGATCAGATCAAAGCCAGCGACAAAGCATCTTTGTCACGGATCTTGAAGATCTGTCCTGATCGTATCCATACCATCATACCGGGTATGACAGTCCTATATACGATCTTGCGCAAGCTCGATATCAAGATGGTCATCGTTTCGAAATACGGCGTCAGGGAGGGATACTTATACCACAATATCATCAAAGGAGAATGATTTATGGCAGCATATATTTATGACACATCTTATACCCAAAACCGTGAATTATCATGGCTCAAGTTCAATGGACGTGTCTTAGAAGAAGCACAAGATGATACTAATCCGATCCTAGAGCGTTTTAAGTTCTTAGCGATCGTCACCAGCAATCTCGATGAGTTCTTTATGATCAGGGTCGGTAGTTTGACTGACCTATCTTTACTAAATCCTAAAAAGCGTGAGAACAAGCAACTTCTAACCGCCAAGGAACAACTAGATCTCATCTATGACCGATGCAAAGACCTCGTCTTAAAAAGGGATGCTTGTTTTAAAGAGGTCGAAGAAAAGCTCAAAGAACTTGGGATAAAGCGTCTTTCATTTAAAAAGCTCGATAAAGAACAGAAGAAGTTCATCGAAAGTTACTATGCCAATTTCGTTGAACCGATCATCAGTCCACAGATCATCGATCCCCATCATCCATTCCCTCATTTAGAGAATAAAGCTCTATATGCGACTTGTATCTTAAAACACAAAAAGACCAAAGCCATGACTTATGGCATCGTCCAAATACCAGCTAAGCTCAAGCGGATCGTTAAGGTCATCGATGAAACGAGTGCCTATGTCTTAGCCGAAGACCTCATCTTGCATGAACTATCCAAGATCTTCAAACAATATACCATCGTCGATAAAGCGCTGATATCCGTCACTAGGAATGCCGATATCGCTTTTGATCATATCGAAGTAGCTGATGAAGACTTCTCTGATTCGATGAAGAAGCTATTAAAAAAGCGCAAAAGACTGATGCCTGTCCGTTTAGAAGTAGAAGGCAATACTTCTGATAAACTAGTCGATTATCTTTTAGAACATCTAGATCTCACTAAAGAGAAGGTCTTCTATAGTGACATGCCTTTAGACTTATCCTATGTCTATTCGATCAAGGATGTATTTAAAGATGTGATCAAAGATAGTTATTACTATAAGCCTTTTACACCACAGATATCTAAGATGGTCGATCCTGATCGTTCGATGATCGAACAGGTCCTAAAGAAGGATATCTTATTATTCTATCCCTATGAAGCGATGGATCCATATCTAAAACTGATCAAAGAGGTGGCTTATGACCCGCATGTTTTATCGATCAAGATCACGATATATCGACTAGCTAAAAAAGCTAAGCTCATCAAATATTTGTGTGAAGCCGCGGAAAACGGTAAAGAAGTCACGGTCTTGATGGAATTAAGAGCGCGTTTTGATGAAGAAAACAATATCAACTGGGCGGATACTTTAGAGGAATCAGGCGTTAGAGTCATGTATGGTTTTGAAAACTACAAGGTCCACTCTAAAGTAACTTCGATCACCAGGCTATATGAAGGCAATCTTCAGGTCATATCACAGATCGGTACTGGTAACTACAATGAGAATACCGCCAAGATGTATACCGATATATCGCTTATCACCGCTGATGAAAACATCGGTCGTGATACCATCAAGTTCTTCAACAATATGGCTGTTGGTGAATTAAATGGCACCTATGATGAGCTATGGAATTCACCATTCACCTTAAAGAAGAAGGTCCTAGAAGCCATTGATCTTGAGATCATGCGCAAGCAGATGGGGGAAAAAGCAGCGATCACGATGAAGCTCAATTCGATCACCGATCGCGAAGTCATCGATCGTCTAGCTGTTGCCTCAACAGCTGGAGTAAAGGTGCGTCTCATCGTCAGAGGGATCACCTGTATCTTGCCAGGAATTGAAGGAAAGACCGAGAATATCGAGATCAGTTCGATCGTCGGTCGTTTCTTAGAGCATGCCCGCATCTATATGTTTGGTGAAGGAGATGAAGCCAAGATCTATATCAGCAGTGCTGATATGATGACCAGGAATACGGAAAAACGCGTTGAGATCGCAGTACTGATCAAAAAGGACTACCTTAAAAAAGCGATCTTAGAATATTTAGATCTACAATTTAGAGATAATGTCAAAGCGCGTTTAGTCGATAAAAATGGTGATCTATATAAAAAGGATATCAAAGAAGGGGAAGAGCTTATCGATTCACAAGCTTTGATGATGCAAGAAGCGATAGCTAATGCCCCAAAGAAAAAGGAAGTCAAAAAGAATGAAAATCCTGGTTTACTAAAGGCGATCAAGGATTTCTTTAGTCGAAAATGATCGAAAATCAGTCGATCGAGCGCTTTTTATAATAATAATAATAATGTTAGAATAAAGGCAAGTTGATCACAAATGGAGGAAATTATATGGGATAATTAGGAGACCTATTTTCATTTAGTGCCTTTTTCGCTGCAGCAGCCATGCCGGTCATTTCCGTCGGTTTAGCTGTGCTCATAATCGTTGTGATCATCGTGCTTTTGAATTTAAACCGCATCTTATAGAAAAAGATCGATAATAAAGATACGGAATAGATAGTACTACTAGATCACTTCGCTTTACAAAAGACGATCATTCTTTTATCATATAGTCATGTTAGTAAAGACTAACAAAGGAGGAAATATATGATCGTTTATGCTTCAAGGACAGGCAATGTCCAAAGTTTAGTAGATAGCCTTGGTTTAGAGGCTAAAAATATCAGTGAAGCCGATGGTATCGGTGAGGATTACATCTTGTTCACCTATACCGATGGTGCAGGTGATATCCCATATGAAGTCGATGACTTCTTAGCTAAAAATAGCAGTCATCTCAAGGGTGTCGTCGCCTCTGGCGACTACGCTTATGGCGATGATAACTTCTGTGCATCCGGTGATAAGATCGCTGAGATGTATGGTGTACCTTGCCTTTACAAGGTCGAAAATAGCGGTACTGATGAAGACATCGCTAAGCTATTAGACATCCTTAAATAACATACCCCTAAAAGATCACTCGCATACCTTCTTGAACACTTTGATGAGTGATCTTTTTTATAGTCTGATCCCTTTGATATCCTTGATCCTTGATAGGATGATATCGGTATCGACATTAATAAGGCCAGGTAGTTTATCGATCGTCATATTGATGAAGTTTTCCATCTCATTATTGTCGCTAGCCACCACATGGACATGGAGCTTAGAGCGACCAGTGACGCGATAGATCTGGGTGACGGTATCATTATGGTCTAAGATCTTGATGACTTCTTCAAGCATATCTGGCTTTACTTCGATCGAAAAAAAGCATGAGATCGCCCCACTTATCATCTGGGGATCGATGATCGTCGTATATCCTTCGATGATGCCTTTTTTCTCTAAAGCTTCGATGCGATTTTTGACAGCGACTCTTGAAATAGCCACCTCTTTAGCGATATCGGAATAGGACATCCTGGCATTCTTTATCAATAAACTAACGATCTTTTGATCGATCTTATCTAAACCCTCTAAAAACATATTCCTATTATAACCTTATTGATTCACCATTACAAAGGGCTTATAATTACAAAAGGTAATATAAATATTACGAAATGAAAGTTATGGGCAGAGATCTAACACAAGGACCAGTCATCAAAACTTTGATCGCTTTTGCGATCCCGATGATCTTAGGTGACTTATTACAACAGTGCTACAACATCGCCGACACGCTGATCGTCGGTCAGTTTTTAGGAACGACAGCCCTAGGGGCAGTTGGTTCAGCCTTTTCCCTTATGACCTTTATCACTTCGATCATCTTAGGGCTAGCTATGGGAAGCGGGACCATCTTTTCGATGCGCTTTGGGCAAAAAGATGAAAAAAGCTTAAAAGAGTCGATCTTAGCTTCTTTTATCCTCATCCTTATCGTGACGGTGATATTAGATATCCTAGTTTATGTCTTTATCGATCAGATCATTGAATTGCTGAATACACCAAGTGAGATGATCGTTATGATGCATGACTACCTCTTTTATGTCTTCATGGGCTTATTAGCCATCTTCTTATATAATTTCTTTGCTTCTTTATTAAGATCGCTAGGTGATTCGATCATGCCACTTGTCTTTTTAGCGATCTCAGCGATCTTGAATATCATCTTAGATCTTTACTTTGTGGCGGTATTAAATATCGGCGTACAAGGAGCGGCGATCGCGACTGTGATCGCCCAATACATATCAGGCTTTGGGATCATGATCTATACATGCAAGAAATATCCTGATCTATTAAGATATCAAGGTGTGAAACTCAAAGCTCATCGCTTAAAGGAGATCGCTAATTTCTCCTTTCTCACCTGCTTACAACAATCAATCATGAACTTAGGGATCCTCATGGTCCAGGGTCTAGTGAATAGCTTTGGGACCGTCGTCATGGCTAGCTTTGCCGCTAGCGTCAAGATCGACGCCTTTGCCTATTTGCCAGTCCAAGATCTCGGCAATGCCTTTTCGATCTTCATCTCACAAAACTTCGGTGCTGATAAAAAAGATCGGATCAAAAAAGGTATCAAAGCCGCTTTTATGATCACGGTGACATTTGGGATCATCACATCATTATTTGTGAATATCTTTGCCTATGAGTTATTAGGTCTATTCTCCGATGTTCCTGAAGTGATCGCTGTAGGTAGAGAGTATCTTTTGATCGAAGGTAGCTTTTATGCCTTGATCGGGATCTTATTTTTATTATATGGCTTATATCGAGCGATCTGTATGCCGATGATGTCAGTAATACTGACTATACTATCTTTAGGTACAAGAGTTGTCTTGGCTTATATCTTAGCCGATATGATCGGGGTCATCGGCATCTGGTGGTCAGTCCCGATCGGTTGGATCTTAGCTGATCTCTTCGGTATCATCTATTATTTTATATATGCTAAAAAGAAGATCTTAGTCTAGTCAGCTTTGCGGATATGCTTGACGATATCACGATACTCTAACGGGGTATCTTCAAGCTTGATATCTCTAAGACCTTCTTCACTATTTTCTTTGACAGCTGTCTTATAATACCAACACTTATATTCAACGAGCTTTAAAGATCTTTTTAGATCTTCGATCTTTCTTTAAAGAGCGTATGATCGATAATGCCGATGTCAACTTTAAGATCAGTGAGGAAGATATGGAAGTATTAAAACACGTTGAGAAGATCAAAGACTATGGTGAAAGTAGTTTCTTCCCGGTATTTGGTGGCAAGATGTAAGAGAGGTGCAAACCTCTTTTTCTTTGGTCATTGGTATTTTTAAATAGAGGCAAATCGATTATAATAGCTACGTTTTTGGATAAGGAGATAGAAATGCGGACTTTTTTTGATAAACATAAAGAGCCGAATAGGGTGGTAAGGACGATCGAGCTTGTCGCGATCATCGTCTTGCTGATCGCATTGGTCTCAGCTTTTGGTTTTGGCCTATTTAGGACTAATGCCAGTGTCGGTAGTGTTATCGATACAACGACTGTTGAATTAGATCGAGACCTAGAAAATGAAGAATGTGACTTTGAAGAGATGAGTGTCTGTACCGTCACTTATACCGATGGTGATGCGTCACTTTCCCTTGATCTTAGTGAAGAAGAGTATAACGATGCAAAAGATCAGATCACGGCTTATGGCCTTACTCTAGAAGATGGCTCAACTTATTATTTTGATCATGAAGATGTATCAAATACAGAGCTCCAACAAGCATATGGTGAAGTGATGGCTGATGAGATGATGCCGGTGTATAACTTTGCCAATGCATCATTTGTCCTATTATTATCGGTATTAGTGATGTGGGGCTTCGGTAAGGAATTTACGACTTATGAGAAGTCATGGTTTGTATCGATCATGGTCTTAGCGACGATCTTCTCGGTCTTATTCCCTGAAGAGAGCGCTAATGGGGTCAATGGTGTCATCATCATGTGGCTATATCTATTAGATACCTTCCTCAATATCTTGTGTGAACTATTGATATCTAAACAATCACGTTACAATTTCTTAGTATCGGTATTTGTCGAGATCGTCGAGATCGCTATTGCGATCGTCCTCATGTATCGCTTTGCGACTTTGGCAACAACTTTACTATTCTGGTTACCGATCGATATCATCAGCTTTATCAACTGGTCAAAACATAAGGATGATGAAGAAGATGAGTTAACGATCGTAAGAAGATTAAAGGGATGGCAAGAGGTGCTAGTCATCTTAGGTATCATCGTTTGGACTTTCGGTGTTGGCTATCTTATCAGTGGCCTTGATATCGCGACCGATTTCTACAACAACGATACACTTGAGACAGCTATCATCTACATCGATGCTTGCGCATCGGCGGTCGGTATCGCTAATGGTCTATTCATCTTTTTCCGCTTCCGCGAGCAATGGATCGCTTGGTATATCTGTGCCGCTCTAGAAGCGATCATCAATATCCTTTCAGGTCAATATGTCCTATTGATCTTGAAGTTAGGTTACTTCACGAATACGACTTATGGCTATATCAAGTGGACCAAATATATCAAAAGCCACAGTGAAAAAGAAGCGACGATCTTTTGATCTACTTGAGATAAAGACGACAGTTTTGTACAATTATAGTGATAGATAAAGGAGTATAAAAATGGCAATTGCAGCAGGTGATTTTAAAACAGGTTTAACACTTATCGTCGATGGTGACCCTTGGCAGGTCCTCGATTTCCAACACGTCAAACCAGGTAAGGGTGCAGCGATCTTAAAGACGAAGATGAAGAATCTCAAAAACGGCAACGTCCAAGAGCGTAACTTCAATGCGTCTACCAAGTTTGAACAAGCCAACATCGCAAAGAAAGCCGCACAGTATTCTTATAATGCGGACAATACTTATTACTTCATGGATCTAGAGACTTATGACACCTATGAACTATCAGAAGATCATCTAGGTATCAATAAGTACTTCATCATCGAAGGTTCAGAAGTCAGTTTGATGTTCTTTGATGGGGAATTACTATCAGTATCCGTACCAGAAAAGGTCGAACTTACCGTCGCCGAGACTGATCCAGCGATCAAAGGTGCACCATCTAACCAAACTAAAGATGCAACTTTAGAGACTGGTCTTAAGATCAGGGTCCCACAGTTCATCGAACAGGGTGAAAAGATCATCGTCTATACGGCTGATGGATCATATTCAGGAAGAGCTTGATAGCTCTTTTTTAAACATGACAAGAGTCGCTTTGATAACCGGTGGCGCTAAAGGTATCGGTGCTGCCATCGCTTATGAATTAGCTAAAGAAGGTCATGATATCATCGTCAACTATCTGACCTCAGAGATAAAAGCTAAAGAGCTACAAGAAAAGATCGTCAAAGACTTCGGTGTTAGATGCATGACTTATCGATGTGATGTATCTAAAGAAGATGAGGTCGAAAAGATGATTGCTGATATCGAAAAGGAAATGGGTGGCGTTGATATCCTCATCAATAATGCCGCGATCGATCTTTCCAACCTCTTTCATCTAAAGACCGCTGATGATTTTAGAAGGACCTTTGATGTGAATGTCATCGGTGCTTATAACTGTGCAAAAAGCGTCTATCGGCATATGTTAGAGAAGGAATATGGTCGGATCATCAATATATCATCGACCAATGGGGTAAATACCTACTATCCGATGTGCATCGACTATGACGCCTCTAAGGCTGCCCTTAATTCACTTACTCATGACTTAGCCTTTGAGATGGGACCATATGTGCATGTGAATGCGATCATCCCAGGTTTCATCGGTACAGAGAGTGAATTAGATGGCTATGATGAAGAGTTCTTAAAAGAAGAGACGGATAAGATCATGATCAAAAGATATGGTGATCCCAAAGAAGTAGCCTATCTTGTCGCCTTTTTAGTCAGTGATAAAGCTGACTTTATCAATAATGCCATAATCAGGATCGATGGTGGACAAATGGGCAGTGTTTATTAGTGCAGTTTAGATCGATCTGTGCTAATATGTAGGTATGCAATATCTCCTTTCTTGATCATTCGTATCGCATCTAAAAAAGCTCCAAAGAGCTTTTTTGGTTTTAAAAGATGATCACGAATAATAAAAGAAGAGCTTATAACTCTCCTAGTCTACTCTTACAATGCTAGATCTTTTAAAAAGTCGGTAACTGATGTGACCAATGGATCTTTTGGAAAATACTTTATATTGTCAGTAATTAGTTTGGCATGACAAAATTTAGCTACTTCATAGAATTTTTGATCTGATCTATCGATAAATTCTCCTTCGATCGGATCGGTAATGACCGATCTGCCGTTTGTTTCAAACCAATCTAGTAAAGAATTTATCTCGCCATCAGAGAAACAAAATTTAGGTCGTCTCAGTATTTCTCTATATTCATTTAATATCCTATGATCAAAACACGGGATAAGCGATCCGGTGATGACCATACTAATGATCTTTGCCGGCGCCCCATTTTTTGACCAAAGGGCTGATACTAATACATTGGTATCGATCACCACTAGCATCATCTACTCTCCATTACGCAAGGCTACGATCTCTTTTTCAATGTCTTCATCGCTCATATAACCTTTTTCAGCAGCTTTTGTTCGCATTGAATTAAAAGCTATCATTGCCTTTGCTTGCTTGATAGCTTTTATGGTCTCTTCAAAACTACCGTCGGATATATCGACTAAGATCGCTTTCGGTCTACCGTTGTTTGTGATGACTACTTCACCATCTGAAGCAAGATCTTCCCAAATGCTTTTAGGTGTTGTTCTTAGATCTCTTGTGGTATAAAAATTCATATCGGTACCTCCAATTTTATTATATTTTATATTGTGATGTGACACAATTGTCTACAAATAGAGATACAATATCTATGAATTTCCTATAAGACAAAAATAAAAGCTCTCACTTTGATAATGGAGTAAGAGCTATGTAAGTGATCTAAACAAATCTATTTCAAATTAGAAAGAGCTAATAAGATCGATAATTTACCATACTCATAGGTAAGGCCACCTTGTAGATATAGGCGATATGGCTCGATGACTGGCGCATCAGCACTTAGTTCGATCGTACTACCTTGAGTGAAACTACCAGCAGCCATGACTTCATTGAAAGGATATCCAGGCATCGGTGCACTCATCACCTTGACAAAGGAATCGATCGGACTTGATGATTGGATACCTTGAGTGAACTGAGTTAGCTTTTCTTCATTTCCAAGCTCAACGGTCTGGATGATGTCAGTGCGCTCTTCATCAAAGCGTGGGGATACGTTCTTATAGCCGAGCTTCTCTAACATATAAGCGCTAAAGATAGCTGTTTTTAAGGCATTCCTTACAGCGCTTGGTGCCATGAATAGACCTTTGAAGAAGTTGATATTTTGGTTGAAATTGGCGCCTAGATCTTTAGCGATGCCTGGAGCAGTCAGTCTTTCCGCGACCATATGGATCAGTTCTTTGTTGCCGGCGACATAACCACCAGTCGAAGCGATGCCACCACCGAGGTTTTTCATCAAAGAGCCGACGACTATATCAGCCCCAACATGACCTGGCTCTTTTTTCTCAACGAGTTCTCCATAGCAATTGTCGACAAAGATGATCACCTTATCATCGACCGCCTTGATCTTTTTGACGATCCTTTCGATCTTATCCATCATCAAAGACTTTCTTGAGGCATAGCCTCTTGATCTTTGGATCTCGACGAGTTTGATACCGCCTTTTTTGATCCTAGCGATGATCTTATCATCATCAAAATCATCATCCACAAGGTCGATCTCTTCGTATTTGACCCCGTTGGCTTTTAATGATTGCGATGAATCACCATAGATACCGATGAGCTCTTGAAGGGAGTCATATGGTGTCCCGGTGATCGATAATAAAGTGTCACCGTATTTTAGCAAAGCCGATAAAGCAAGATAGATAGCACTAGTACCACTTGAGATCTGTGCTCTGACTAAAGCATCTTCAGTTCCTAAGACCTTGGCAAATATCGCCTCTAGTTTATCCCTTCCTTCATCGTAGTTACCATAACCATTGATATCGGCAAAATCACTATATGAGACACGGTTTTCGATAAAAGCATCTAAGATACGATCAGAATTATAAATGCATATATCATCGACTTTAGCGAAGACCTCTTTTAATTCTATTTCAGCCTCATCAGCGAGTTTTAATAAGTCAGTATTTATCTTATCTAAGATCATATAAAAAACCTCCGCGCACCATTATAGCAAATCCTAACACGATATCTATTCCTTAAAGTGTATAATATGTGTGTTAAAGGGGATAGATATGATCGAACGTAAAGAATTGAAAAGAAGTGCTAAACAAGTCGTCAAAAAACACTATGTCTTTTTGATCGTCGCTTGTCTTATCGCTGCACTATTATCATCGGATTTCACATACTCCTTTGATCAGCTCAGCGCGTTAAATGAAGAAACAGCACAAACACAACACAATCTTCCATCAAGTAGTCTTGATGCGAGTGATGTCATCGCAGAGTTTTTAGTCGATGGTAGCCAAGCATCAGAGGAATTAGCCCAAGAGATAACCGATGAGCGGATCGAAAATAGCACTGATCCGATCTTTGGTCTAACTAATGGTGTATTTGCCAGAATCGTCAATGCCCTGACTTCTGGCTCGATCTATATCCAGATCATCCAAGCTATCGCATCGATCGTCGGCTCTGATAGCTTAGCGATCGTCATCTTGATCGGTCTTGGCTTATTATTCATCTTTATGATCTGGTTTTTTATCCAGAATGTCTTCACCGTCATCTTAAGGCGGATCTTTTTAGAAGCCAGGACTTATGAGAAGGTACCTTTTTCTAGGTATATGTTTTTAAGCCATGTCAAAAAGTGGATCCATGCGAGTTTCACCTTATTTTTGACCTATATATACCAAACGCTGTGGTCACTTACGATCATTGGTGGTATCATCAAACATTACTCCTATTTCTTAGTCCCTTATATCGTGGCAGAAGATCCTTCGATCGGAGCTAATAAAGCCATCACTTTATCGCGTAAGATGATGAAAGGACATAAGTGGGAGTGCTTTAAGATCGATCTTTCTTTTATCGGTTGGATCATGCTTTCGGGGATCACCTTAGGTCTATCATCACTGTTTTATAGCAATGCCTATCAGGTAGCTACTTTCAGTGAATATTATGTGACACTAAGGAAAGAAGCCAAAGAGAAAGGCATTGAAGGAAGTGAACTATTAAATGATCATTATCTATATGAAAAAGCTTCAGTCAGTGAATTAGAAAAGGCTTATCCTGAAGCTAAGGACAAGGTCGAAAGACCGCGTCTTAAAGGGGTAAAGGGCTTCTTTGCGGAATTCTTTGGTCTCTTATTTAAAGAAGGCAAAGAAGAGAAGGCTTATGAAGAAGAACTTAAATATTATGAGCGCTATCGTGAAGTTGCCGATGTCTATGAGGGCAAGAGTTATCCAACACGCTTATTCACGATCAAGGAAAGCGATAAAAGGGTGATCTTCGATAACCTTGAGCCGATGCGTGTCTATACGATCTGGTCGGTCATCCTTATGTTTTTTATCTTCTCGATGATCGGCTGGCTTTGGGAAGTATCCTTACATCTGATCACCGACGGTACCTTCGTCAATCGGGGTGCGATGTTTGGACCGTGGCTTCCGATCTATGGATCAGGTGGGATCTTGATCTTATTACTGCTCAAGAAGTTCCGTGATAAGCCATGGCTAAACTTCATCCTCATCATCATCGTTTGTGGCATACTAGAATATACGACATCATATGTGATGGAGATGAATAATGGCTTAAAGTGGTGGGATTATACCGGTTACTTCCTCAATCTCAATGGACGGATCTGTGCCGAAGGACTGATGGTCTTTGGCATCGGTGGTATGGCATTTGCCTATGTATTAGCACCGGTATTTGATGGTCTTATCAAAAAGATCAAACCATCTCTAACGAGGACCTTATGTATCATCTTGGTCATCGCCTTTATATCCGATATGATCTATTCGCATTTCTATCCTAATACCGGTGAAGGAATCACCGACTATGCCTATATCAATAGGGTAGAAACACTATAAGACAATAAACCAACGGTTTAATGACGTGTCGGTACTATCAGGTTAAACTCCTTACATATAAAGGAGGTAATTATGGAGTATCGATCATATATGCACATCGAAAGGATCCAAAGAGAAGAAGTTGAGGGGATCTTACAGGGGTCTTGTTACATATTTCCGAAGATCGACGGGACCAACGGCGTCGTCTATCTCGGTGATGATGGCAAGGTCCATGCCGGCAGTCGTAAAAGAGAGCTTGATGTCGAACGTGGCTTAGATAATCAGGGCTTTATGGCTCATGTCTTAGAAGATGATAAGATCAAAGCCTATCTAGAAGATCATAATGATCACTATATCTACGGTGAGTGGTTAGTCAAACACTCTTTGAAGTACTATCGCGATGATGCTTGGCGTCATTTCTACATCTTCGATGTCTATGACGCGACTGATCATCGCTATCTGACCTATGAAGAGTATACCAAAGCCCTTAATGACTACGATATCAAGGATGTCATCCCTTTGATGGCTAAACTAGAGTCACCGACCCAAGAAGAATTAGAAAAACTCATCTTCGATAATCACTATCTGATCGATGAAGAAGATAAGATAGGAGAGGGCGTCGTGATCAAAAACTACGGCTTTAGGAATGCCTATGGCCGTGAGGTCTTCGCAAAGATCGTTGCGGGTGAATTCTTAAAGACCAATAAGGAACTAAAACAGAAAAACCACGAAACGAAAAACAGTGAGGACCTAAGTGAAAGGATCGTCTATGATCTATTGACGGAAGAGATGATCGAAAAGGAATACCAAAAGCTTCTTGAAGAGATGAAGCCGGAAGAAGATCGAAGTAAGTTCATCGGCATCTTCCTATATCGTATCTGGCACACTTTCCTAATCGAAGAGATCGCACATATCGATAAGAAGTATAACCATCCTAAACTCGATCTTAGGACCTTGCGTTTTGAAGTCAACGAAAAGATCAAAGAGGTCAAAAATAAGCTCTTTTAAAGTTACTTAAACAAAATTTAACGGTATAAAAGTTGCATAATATATTTATATATGCAACTTTATTCGCTATAATGACCTCATAAGAGGTAAATATAGTGATCGAGAACACCCTTCCAAATATCGACATGGCTAAGACCGGCGCGATGATCAAAAGATTGCGGGAAGAAAGAGGTATCAGCGTAAAAGAACTACAAGGATATCTCGGTTTTACTTCGCCACAAGCGATCTATAAATGGCAATGGGGCAAGACCTTACCAGATATCGCCAATCTTTTGGCTCTATCTGATCTTTTTAAAGTCAAGATGGAAGATCTATTGGTCTATGATCAAAGAGAAGACATGAGCGAAAGGGATTTTTATCATTATCGTCATCGCTTAAAAGGCGGTGATCATCTATTCGATAAAAAGACGATGGAAATGATAAATGAGATCTTCAGCGCATTAAAAATATTAGGTGATAAACCGATATATCGTCTATGGTTAAGATTTGACTTTGATCAAAAGGAGTGGATCGAACTCAGTGTCAGTGATCAAACATCAGATACTGAAAGGATGATCTATCTTGATGATACCTTGATCTATAAAGATAAGATGTTCGACGATGGCAATGCGATCGATGCCTATCGTTTCTTTAAGATGATCAAAGAAGCCGTTTTAAAAACAATTACCATCATCCAAAATGGTGGCTATGCATCATTCTTAAAAGATCTACCATATACTAGAAGATATGGGGTGATCAAAGGTGAAGACCTAAATAAGATCTATCGCGCTAAGTCCTATCGTGGGCTCTATGGTATCGTCCCTTTTGATATCTTACCGATCTATCGAACTCTGTTATTTAAAGACATAAAGGTCGATCATTTTATCAGTTTACCATTTGCGAGCGATCAAGCCGATAAGATCATCCCTTATATCGATTGGATCGATATCTTTAAAAACCTGTAGAAATCATCTCGATTTAAAGGTAAAATACACTAGTTTGAAGAAATGATGTATTGGACTATTTTAGAAAAGGATGAATACCAAGCTTTTGTGAGCGCACATGACCAAGCTGATTTTTTGAATTCGACCTTAGCTGGTGATAAATTCAAGCTCGATGGATGTAATGTCCACTATGTCGGGATCAAAGATGATGATAGGATCATCGCTGCCGCAATGATCGCTGGTTATAAGGTCAAATACTTTGGCTATTATTACTATGCGCCACGCGGTTTTGTGATGGACTACAAGGATCAAGAAGTGGTCAAGATGATGACAGAAAAGACCAAGGCTTATCTCAAAAAACATCATGGTCTATACCTTAAGATCAATCCTAATGTTGAATATCAAGATCATGATAAAGATGGTAATGTGATCGGCAGTTTCAAAAACGATGATATCTTAAAGATATTAAAAGACTATGGTTATATCCATAAAGGCCTTACTAAAGGTTATGACCTCCAAGAACAGTGTCGTTGGGTATCGATCATCGATCTAAAGGAAAAGACAGAAGATGAAGTATTTAAAAACTTCGCCAGTCAAACGCGCAATGACATCAAGACGGCTGATAAATACGTGGTCAAAGTAAGGGAACTCAAGAAGGATGAATTAAGTATCCTCTATGATATGGAAGAGCGTGCTAGTGAGTATCATCACTTCAAAGCGCGTAGTTTGGCTTATTTTGAAGAGGTGTTCGATGCGTATGGTGATCACATCAAAGCCTTATATGCTTATCTTGATATCGAAGAGTATCATAAGCGCTTATTAGAAGAAAAAGCGAAAGAAGAAGCTAAGATGCTATCTTTACAAGATGACCTCATCAAGACACCAAACTCAGCCAAGAAACAACGCCTTTTAAAGGCGACTAAGGAATACTATGACGCCTTAGTCAAAAAGATCGCTAACTTCGATGACCTAAAGAAGGAATTTGGCAAAGAGTTACCTTTAGCCAGTGCGATGTTTATGAAGTATGGTAAAGAGGTGACATACTTATTCAGTGGTTCAGAACATAAATATCGGGTATATCGTGGTTCATATGCGATCCAATGGCATATGATCAAAGAGGCGATAGCGGAAGGCTATGAGCGCTACAATATGTATGGTATCAGTGGTAATTTCAATAAGGATAAAGATGGCTATGGTGTCTTTGACTTCAAGCGTGGTTTTGATGCCAAGGTGGTTGAGTTAATTGGCGATTTTATCCTAGCGATCGATCCAGTTAGATTTTATATCTATCAAAAGATCAAAGCGATCAAAGATCGTTAAGAAATTAAAAAAGCGTGATCTAATGATCACGCTCTAATGTATATCAGCTTATCATTCGATGTCGATGACTTTAGCTGGATTTAAGATATTATGAGGATCAAAGGCGACTTTGATCTTTTTCATCAGTTCGATCACAGCTGGGTCAAGTGAATCCTTCAAGTAGGCTTTTTTGGCATGACCGATGCCGTGTTCGCCAGAGACCTGACCTTTTAAGATCGCTGCTTCTTCATATAGTTCATCCATGAAGGCTTTGGCTTTCCTTTGCCATATGTCATCAGGCATATCATCTTTGAGGATATAGATGTGCAAGTTGCCATCACCCGCATGGCCAAATGAGCGGATCCTGATGTTTTCACGACCAGCGACGTTCTTGGCGAAGTCATTGAAATCAGCTACTTTGTCGATGTCGACGACGACATCGCACTCATCCATCTCCGTGGTTGAGTTCTTGATCGCTTCTAAGAAGGCCCCTCTAGCATCCCAGATGCTGGCTTGCCTTTCTTCGGTGTCGCTAATAAAGACATCGATCGCTCCTTTTTCTAAAGCTAGTTCAGCACAGAGGTTGATCATCCGCTCTAGTTCGTTTTTATTGTTGCCACTGTAGGAGACGATGAGATAGGCGTTGTAGTCTTTGTTGGGGAAGTCTTTGCCAAGGTATAACCTAGCATCTTCGATGACTTCCTTTTCCATGAATTCGATCGTCGTAGCGACATCTTCAAGGTTGGTGATATATGGCACAGCGTCTAAAGCATCTTTCAAGGTGCTGAAAGGGATCAAAAGTGATGTCATGAGTTTTGGCTTTGGGATGATCTTAGCGATGATCTTGGTGACGATCGCTAGGGTGCCTTCTGAGCCGATGATGAGATCTTTTAGGTCATAACCACTGCTGTTTTTAGAGGTCTTACCACCTAAAGTGATGACACTACCATCAGCCAAGACCACTTCAAGACCTTTGATGTGGTCACGGGTGACGCCGTATTTGATCGCTCGCATCCCACCGGCATTAGTCATGACATTGCCACCGATCGTGGCGCTCTTCTCACCGGGATCTGGAGCATATAAGAATCCTTCTTCACTGACCTTTTCGATCGCATTCATGAGGATGACCCCAGGCTCAAAGGTCGCTGTCATCGTCTTTTTGTCGATCTCTAAGATCTTATCCATATGGCTCATATCGACTAAGATCCCACCTTCAATAGCGACACAACCCCCACATAGTCCAGTACCAGCACCGCGCGCGATGACTGGTAATAAATGATCATTAGCGTACTTTAATAGCTTTGATACATCTTCTGTGCACTTTGGCGTGATGACAAGATCTGGCGCTCTTGTGCCATAGATCGTCATCTCATCATGGCTATAATCTTCACTTATATCACTATCGATGACGATATCATGACCTAATAGGTCCTTGATATCTTGGATATTTTGACGGGTTACTTTATTATGCATCTTGTCCTCCTAACTTCTTTAGTAAGCGATCTATCACTTCACCTGCGTCTGCCACGATGGCGACATTGGCGATATCGAAGATCGGCGCATCTTTATCGGTATTGATCGCGATGATCATCTCGCTGTTTTTCATACCGGCGGTATATTGGATCGCACCACTGACACCAAAGGTGATGATGAGCTTTGGTTTGACCGATCTTCCAGATAGACCGATCTGCTTATAGACACTGTAACGTCCACTTTCGACAAGCGGTCTTGTGCATGAGATCTCAGCTCCGATCAATTCGGCAAACTTCTCGATCTTTAAGATCGTCTTTTCATCCTTGACGCCACGACCTATCGTCACTAATACTTCGGCATCTTCGATCCCTTCGATCTGTGGCTTATCGATGACCTTTAAGATCTCGATCTTCGATGACAAGTCTAGATCTTTGGTATCGATCATATTGATCTTACCATGAGGTACTTCTTTTTTGGCTTTGTCCATGACTTTATAGCGGACGGTCGCAAATTGTGGTCGATGGTCCGTATTTAAGATCTGAGCCATGATATTACCACCAAAAGCTGGTCTGATCTGGACAAGATCGGTATTCTCACGCATTTCTAAGATCGTGCAATCAGCTGTTAGCCCTGTCTTATAATAAGCAGCCACTCTTGGCGCTAAGGATCTGCCACTTACGGTGGCACCGACTAAGACAGTATTAGGCCTTCTTCTATCGATACAATCGACAAAGACCTTCTTATAGACATCACTTCTAAAGTAAGCTAGTCTTTCATCATCATAGACATCGACTTCATCGACACCATAGTTCAATAATTCTTCAGCCAGTTCTTTTATATCATGGCCGATCATAAGGCAATGGACCTTTTGATCGATGACACTAGCTAACTCTTTGGCCTTGCCGATCAGTTCATAGGTGACAGGGTGGATGGTGTTATTGTCATGTTCGAGATAGACGAGGATATCACGCCAACTGTCCTTATCGATGCTTGGCTTATTGATAATCACTTCTTCACTTATCGCCTTAAAAGGGCAGGTCTTGATACAGATCCGACACATCTTACACCCGGCATTGACCTCAACTTTGTCGTCTTTTATCTCCAAGGCATTAAAAGGACACTTATTGATACAGGCTTTACATAAAACACATTTACTATGATCGATAATGATCCCCATTTAAGCTTCCTCCTTGATCAGTTTGGTCTTTTTCAAGATCGCATATAATTCATCGCTCACTGTATCGATATCACCTTCAAGGACTTGCGTCTCGGTGTTAGAGCTTGGCGCAAAGATCTTTTCGACCTGCGTTGGTGAACCGTCTAGACCGATCCTAGTGTGATCTAGACCATCGATATCACTAGCGGTCAATGTATGGATCTTCTTATCTTTACTGGCTTTTAATAATCGATAGGAAGGAAGGTCAGGCTGATACATCGTTTTTTCAACGGTGATAAGACAAGGATAGTCGATCCTGACGATCGCATCCTTGGTCGTTAGATCTTGTCTTAAGATAAGACCTTTATCATCGATCTCTTCTAATTCTAAAGCCCATGATATATGAGGGATACCTAGTACTTCCGCCATCTCAGGGCCGACTTGAGCGGTATCACCATCAGTTGTCTGTTTACCACAGATGATAAGGTCGACATCACCGATGGCTTTTATCGCACTGGCTAAGCTATAGGCAGTAGCTAAGACATCAGCGCCAGCGAATTTCCGATCGCTCAATAACCAACCTTCATCAGCACCAAGCGCAAAGCTCTCTTTTAAGACCTCGATGGCACTATTTGGTCCCATCGTTAAAGCGTGGATCTTAGCACCGGTCTTATCGGCGATCCGCTTAGCCGCTTCCATCGCGACAAGATCGAAGGGATTCATCTTGGTATCGATCCCATTTCTAAGCAAGACACCAGTCACTGGATCAACATCGACTTTTTGGGTAGCTGGTACTTGTTTGACACATACAACGATATTCATTTTTTTAAACTCCTTACATCTTAATTATATATGAAAGGGCTTTCGTATTATACAAAAAATGTATTTTGTGATAGTGAAAAATAAAATATCTGGGTAGTAAGCATCTTTATAGACCGATCTATAGGTGATATTGTTTGATTTAACATAAATTTAACTTGTCTCTATATAAGCCTTAAGCTAATCTATAGGTAAATTTCAGTAAGGAATGACCCTACTTTCTAGATAAGCCTTGCGTATCCTATATTTGGAGGAATAAGACTTGGAAGAGCGCCAATTTACCAAAGACCTTAAAAAGGCTAAAACGGATATCGATGTCGCGGATGAGCTTATACGTAAGTATATGCCTTTTATCAAGGCGGAAACAGCTAAATACCTTGGTCATTATGCAAGTGAAAGCGATGATGAAGTCAGTATCGCGATGATCGCTTTCCATGAAGCGATATTGAATTATGACAGTGATAAAGGTAATTTCATGCATTATGCTTCAATGCTTATAAGAAGTAGGCTCATCGATCATGACCGTAAAGAAGTCAGGCATAAAGCTAATATCTCCTTAGATGAAGATGGTGATGATAATGATCCTTTGATCAATACCATCGCTGATCCTAGTGATAAGGTGGATACTAATATGCGCCTTGAAGCGACTAAAGAAGAGATCGCTGAATTAGCTAAGGTCTTAAATGATTTTGGTGTATCTTTTAAAGATCTAAGTGACCATTCTCCCAAACAAGAAAGGACGATGGATATGATCAAGAAGGTGATACAAAGGGCAAAAGCGGATACGACGATCCTAGATGAGCTTCTAGAGACAAAGAAACTACCACTTAAAAGACTGGTTAATGATGGTGGTGAGCGTAAGACCATCGAAAGACATCGCAAGTATGTGTTAGGGATGTTGGTGATACTGACCAATGGCTATGAGATCATCAGAGGTCACTTGTGGCATGTCTTAAAGGGGGAAGCTGTATGAAATATCTCGTATTAGAAGTCCATACCCTTTACTGCATCGTTCTAGCTGAAGATGGCTCATATCTTAAGGTCTACAATAAGGGCTATGAAGTCGGAAGCTTTATAAGCGATATCGAGATCGTAAAAGAAGCTAGTGAAAAACCAAGATCTTTCAAAAGAGCTATCTATCCGATATTAGCCCTAGCCAGTGTCTTTATCATCACCTTTGGTATCTATATGTTTGATGCGAGTAGGATATATGGATCGATCTATCTTGATATCAATCCAAGCGTAAGGATCGATGCCAGTCGCAATGATACCGTCATAAATATCGATGCCCTAAACGATGATGCGGATGATCTATTAGAAGGTTATGTATATAAAGGCAAAGATATCGATAGTGTCGTCGATGAACTTGTCGATATCGCGATCGCTAAAGGTTATCTATATGCCGGATCAGATATCACTTTCACCTTTGATAGTGATGATGACACCTGGAAGATGACTCATCGTACTAATCTCGATGATAAGATCAACTACCTCAAGGAAGAGTTACAGGTCACGATCATCATCGATGATCAAGAAGATGTCGAATATATCATCCCAGAAGTCGATATCAAGCCAAGCGAAGAAAGTGAGACGACACCGGATGATACATATGTCGATACCGACTATGGTGTCGATGATGATGTGACTGATCATGGTAAAGATGATACTGACTATGGTCCTAATAACGATGGTGTTACCGATTATGATGACACCGACTACGGCCCGAATAACGATGGCGTCACTGACTACAGCAGTGATATAGATGATGGATATAGTAGTAGCTCTAACTATGAGCCGGTAGATAGTCAAAGCAATTATCAAAACAGTAATTACGAAAATTCATCAAATTATGATGGTTGACCCCGATATTGAAAAAGGCGGTCCGTAATCTATAAGCGTAAAGGCAAAAAGCCACAGGAGGAATTTATGAAAAAACGTACGAAATTATTCGCAAGTGTCGTGACTTTAGTCTTAGCACTTACCGTATTAGTCGGGTGCACGACAAATGAAGTCGCACACCTACCAAGCACAGCGCCACTCAACGATGGTGGTACCCTTACACTAAGCGTCAACCCAGAGATCGCGATCGACTATGATGAAAGTGGTCTAGTTGAAGATGTTAGAGGTTTGAATAGTGATGGTGTGAACTTGATCACTGATAAAACACCATTCATCGGTAAAGAGACAAGAGTTGTCGTCAAGGATATCTTAGGTCTTATCGGTGAAGCTGGTTACTTCGTTGAAGAGGTGGAAGGTGAAAGAAAGACCGTCACGATCGAGATCGAAAAGGGCTCATCGATCCCTTATGACAGCTTCATCGACGATGTCGTAAGTGATGTCAAGATGACAGTTGAAGATAATCATTGGTACAATCCGATCGCCGTTAATGGGACGACTGATTATGGCATCACCGATTATGTCGACACCGACTATGGACCAGGAAGCGATGGGATCACTGACTATGTCGATACCGATTACGGACCAAATAATGACGGTGTAACTGATTACTATGATACCGACTATGGTGTCGGCAATGATGGCATCACCGATTATGGCCAAGATGATACTGACTATGGTCCTAATAACGATGGTGTTACCGATTATGATGACACCGACTACGGCCCGAATAATGATGGTATAACGGATTATAACGATACTGACTACGGTCCTAATAATGACGGTGTAACTGATTATAACGATACTGACTACGGACCAAACAACGATGGTGTTACCGACTATAGCGGCAATTCAAATTACGGTAACAGTAATTACGGTTCTTCAAATTACAGTTCCAGCAATTATGGAAGCAGTGACTACGATTAAGATACCTAAAAGACATGAAATAAAGCACCAGATCAGCTCTCTTGATGACCTGGTGCTTCAAAGGCGTATCAGTAAGGCCTTAAAACACGATGATCATAATGATGGCATCTACGATGTGACCAGTCTCTACTTTGATTCACTAGATGATGATGCCTTAAAAGAGAAGATCGATGGCCATAAGAAAAGAGCGAAGTATCGGCTTCGCTATTATGAGGATGATACAAGCTATATCAAGTTAGAGAAGAAATACAAGGATAAAGACCTATCAGGGAAAGTATCGACGCTTATCACTTATGAAGAAGTCAAGATGATCTTGGCTGGGGAATATGCCTTTTTATTAGATGGTGACCCTTTAAAGATCGAATTATATACTAAGCTCAAAGCCGGTTTTAGGCCTAAAAGCTTAGTCCGCTATCAAAGAGAAGCCTTTATCTACCCTTATGGCAATATCCGGATCACCTTTGACCGCAATATCAAGATATCAAATGCTTATACGTCTTTTTTAGATCCTGATCATCATTATATGCAGCTGATGTCAGATACGATCTTAGAGGTCAAATACGATAATTATCTACCAGATATCGTCAGGATGCTGGTGAATATGGATACAAGGCATAATGCTTATTCCAAATATGCGCAAAGCAGAAGGTTTTATTAGGAGGAAAGATGACATTTCAAGATATCTTTAGATCATCATTTATCGAAAATCTCACTAGTATCTCAATACTTGATATGGTGATCGCCATGTCTTTAGCTTTCTTATTAGGTCTATTTATCTTTTTTATCTATAAGAAGACCTGTATGAGTGTGATGTATTCAGCGAGCTTTGGCTTATCCTTGATCGGTTTAGCCCTGATCACGACGATGTTGATAATGACGGTCGTCTCTAATGTCGTCCTCTCTTTAGGTATGGTCGGTGCTTTATCCATCGTCCGCTTTCGTACCGCGATCAAAGAGCCATTAGATATCGTCTTTCTCTTTTGGGCGATCGCGATCGGGATCGTCTTAGCCGCTGGTCTTATCCCTTTGGCTGTCTTTGGCAGTTTATTCATCGGTCTTGTGCTCATCATCTTAAAAGACCAAAAGCACATCGATCGTCCTTTTATCTTGGTCTTACATCTAAGTGACTTGGATAAGGAAAAAGAGGTATTAGACTATATCAAAGCTAGTACTAAAAGATCACTACTTAAGACAAAGTCCATCGACAAAGGCATCGTCGAATTAGATCTTGAAGTGCGTTTAGATAAAGAGGATACGTCATTTATCGATACTTTAGAGAGCTTTGAGTATGTGACACATGTCGCTTTAGTCGCTTATAATGGCGATTATCTAGGCTAGTATGCTCAAAAAGAAGTGGATCGATAAAGCCTGTATCATCGCTATCATCATCGCGATCTTAGTCACTTCCCTCTTGTTTAGACATGATAAGATCGGTATCAAAAGCGCTATAAGAGAGCCTTTATATGCTTCTAAGCTTTTTGATGATAGCTATGTCCATCATATCGATATCGAAGTCGATGATATCGGTATTATCCTTAAAAATGGTGAAGAGACGTATACTAAGGCTTCAGTCACGATCGATGATGAAAGGACAAACAACGTCGGTTTTCGGATCAAAGGCAATAATTCCCGTCGTTTGACCAAGGAATATGATCTCATCCGTTATAGCTTCAAGATCGAATTTGATCACTATGAAAATAACAGTTACTATGGTTTAGATAAGTTATCCCTTGATGCATCATTTCAAGATAATACCTATCTCAAGACCTATATGACCTATCATATGTTTGATCATCTTGGTGTACCAACACCCCTAGTAAGCTATGTCTGGCTTACGATAAATGGAGAAGAGTTTGGCTTATATCTTGCGATCGAAGAGATGGAAGAGGCTTTTTTAAGGCGTCATTTTGGTAATGACTATGGTGCTTTGTATAAGCCAGACTATAAGTCATTAAATGATGATAATACCGATGTCCATCTAGGCTATATCGATGATGATATCTCTAGTTATCCTAATATCTTTGAAAATGCGAAGGTCAAGGTGACTAAAAGCGATAAAAAACGCTTGATCGCTTCTTTAAAAAGCCTAAATGAAGGCGACCTTACTAAGGTCGATATCGATGAAGTATTGGCTTATTTTGTCGTCTCGGTCTTCGTGATGAATTGGGATAGTTATATCGGTTATACTGGTCATAACTATTACCTATATGAAAAAGATGGCATCTTGTCGATGCTTCCATGGGACTATAATCTCGCTTATGGCACTTATGCCTTAGGGATGAGTGATCCGATAAAAGATCCTAATATCATCATCAACTATCCGATCGATACCCCATGTATTGGGGAAGTGATGTTAGAAAGGCCGATGTATCATGAAGTGATGAAGGAATATATAAATGAATACCATGAACAGTTTGACACCTTTATCAAAGGTTACTTTGATAGTGGCTTATTTGATGTCACTTATACAAAGGTCACAAATATGATCAAAGAATATGTCGAAAAAGATCCTAGTGCTTTTTGTAGCTACAAGGATCATGAGATAGCGCTTGAGACCTTTAAGGACATGATCGATCTTAGAGTCGAAAGTATCAAAGGGCAATTAGATGGCAATTATCCTAGCAAGCTAATCGACTTTGACTACTTTGGTATCGATGCATCACATATCGATATCGCTACTTTAGGTGATTTTGATGATCTTGAAAAAGCTAAAGAGCGTCAGGATATCTTATTGAAAAACTCATTGCCTTTTAAGATCGAATAGTGTTTTGATCTATCTACCTTTAAGATGATATCCGCTTCTAACAAGTGGTCATTTACGATATCGAAGTTTTTACCATCGACATTTTGATAGTGTAATAAGGTCATCTCTTTTGACATCCCACTGTTCATCTTCCTATTGATGAGGTCATCTTTTAGATCATCTTTATCAGCTTTGATGAAGATATTTAGGTCGCTATATACTTTAAGATCACGCCATTTATCAAGATCACAAAGAAGGTAATTACCTTCAACTAAGACGATATCCTTCGTGATCTTGATCATATCTTCGATCGGATCATGGAGCTTGCGGCTGTATATCGGCCAAGTTATATCCTCATTCTTTATACGCATGAGCTTATCTTTTAAGCGGTCGACATCAAAGGTGATCGGTGATCCTTTGATCGCTTTAAGGGGCTTACCATCAAAGTAGTGTGCTTTTAAATAGTCATCATAGTGGTGAAAACCATCGATCCCGATCGCTTGTACTTTGCCATACGATAGTTTCTCTAAAAAGGCGACAAGGGTACTTTTACCAGTACCTGGTGGAGCGCCGATAAAGACGATGATCCTTTCACCTTTTTCTTTCTGCATCATCTCTAATTTAGCTAATAAAGGCTTAAATATCATATCGATATCTTCCTTATAGAAGGTAGCTTCTACTTTGAGGTCATTGATGACTAGAGGTATCTTATCCATGGCTATATAGTAGCTTTGTAATATATAATAGTAAAGAGGTGTTATATGCAAAAAGAAGAAATGCTCAAATGTTTAGATGAATGGGAATTTAAGATCAGCGCTTATGATCTTTTATTAAGTACGGCTTATTTTGACGATGAGACGATCGCCCCAAGCGATGGCAAAGACTATCGCTACGATCGTTTTGCCTATATAGCTTCGGAAAATCATAAATTAAGGACTGATCAAAAGATGAAGGAGATCTTAGACGCTTTAAGTAAAGAAGATCTTGATAGCAAAGACAAAAGACGCGTTGAACTATTATCAAAGGATTTCAAAGAGATGGAGAAGATCCCCTTTGATGTATATGAAAACTATACTAAATTGACTTTAGAGTCGGCTAGTAAGTGGCATGAAGCCAAAAATAATGATGACTATAAGATCTTTGAACCATATCTTAAAAAGGTCATCACTGCAAAAAGGGAATTGGCTTTATATCGCTATCCTGATCAAGATGTCTATGATACCTTATTAGGTGATTTTGAGATGGGGATGACCAAAGCGAAATACGATCCTTTCTTCGATCTGATCAAAAAGGAATTATTGCCTTTGATCGAAAAGGTCAAGGAGGCAAAAGCGATCGATGACAGCTTTATCTTTAAATTCTACGACAAAGAAAGACAGGTGCCTTTGATGGCTAAGCTCAATGATCTTTTGGGCTTTGATAAATCATGGGGTTATATGGGTGTATCGATGCATCCGTTCACCAGTGGCTTATCATCAAATGATGTCAGGGTCACGACTTTCTATGATGAATACAATATCGCTTCAGCGATCTATTCGATCGTACATGAAGATGGTCATGCCTTCTATGAACATCAAATGGATCGAAACTTCGATGGCACGATCTTAAAAGCGGTCTCTAGTGGGATGCATGAATCACAAAGCCGTTTATTAGAAAACTGCATCGGACGAAGGAAGTCCTTTATCAAAAATTACTATCCTTACTTGCGATCTTTATATCCAGAGATATTAAAGGATGTGAGCTTAGAAGATTTCTATAAGGCGGTCAATGCCTCTAAGCCATCATTTATCAGGACCGATGCGGATGAGCTGACCTATCCGATCCATATCCTCATCCGTTATGAACTAGAAAAGGGCTTATATGATGGCACTATCACTAGTGATGACCTCGATAAGAAATGGGCGGATATGTATGAGAAGTACCTTGGGATCAGACCACAGAGTGCTAAGCTTGGGATCTTACAGGATATCCACTGGTCAGATGGCTCGTTTGGCTATTTCCCAACTTATGCCTTAGGTAGCGCTGTTTCTGCTCAGATCATGCATCATCTAGCGAAGGATATGGATATCGACACCGTCTTAGAAAATGGCGATATCCAAAAGATCACCGATTGGCTAAGGGATAACTTCCAAAAGTATGGTTATCTATATGACCTTGATGATCTATTAAAGGTCACCTTTGATGAAGGTTTTGATCCACATTACTATATCGATTATCTCAAAGACAAATACACTAAGCTCTACAACTTGTAGGACATTGATTTTTAGTGTATCATTTTAAAGCTTTATAGCCGACAGTTCGTTTGTACCATCCTGTCGTTAAACAAAACCAGGACTGCTTTAGTGGCTTACTGGTTAAGCTGCTTTTTTATTTTGTGTATGAAGAAGATATTGAAAGAATACAAATTGATCTTACGAAATGTCCCATCGCTTGTTGTGACCTTATTTTGTGTCAGCGTCATCTTGATGAACCTATTAGCGAATAAGACGATCATCCAAAACGACTTCATCGCCTTAGATGGTGGGATCCTCATATCCTGGCTATCCTTTATGTGCATGGATATCATCACCACTTACTTTGGTCCTAAGGCATCGACTAAGATAGCGGTCTTAGCGATCCTTGTCAACGCTTTAGCTTCACTTGTCTTTTATATCGCCAGTATCATCCCGACAAGTGCTGGGGACTTTTCAAGCTTTGATGCGATCTTTAAAGGGACGTGGTTCATCTTACTTGGTAGTACCATCGCTTTTATCTTAGCCAGTGTCATCAATAATACTCTAAATCATTCTGTAGGGAAGATACTAAGAGAGAAGGAATTATCACGTAAGGCATATTATCTGAGGAGTTATATATCGACATTTGTCGCTCAGTTTATCGATAACCTCGCTTTTGCGATCATCGTCTTTATGATCTTTGCCCCGATCTATTGGGATGGCTTTAGTTGGACGCTTATCCAATGCTTGACATGCGCTTTGACTGGTGCGATGATCGAACTTATAAGCGAGATGATCTTTTCGCCTTTTGGCTATAAGATCGTCAAAAGTTGGCAAAAGGATGGTATCGGTAAAGATTATCTTGATCATGTAGGAGAAGAAGATGAAAGTATTAGTTACAGGCACAAGTAGAGGGATCGGTCAAGCGATCGCCCTCAAGTTTTTAAAAGAAGGTCATGAAGTTATCGGTATCGATCGTGATCAAAGCACGATCGATGATGATCGTTACAAGCACTATCAAATCGATATCTTAGATCAAAAACACCTACCAGATATCGATGATATCGAGATCCTCATCAATAATGCTGGAGTCCAAAATGAAAATGATATCGATGTCAATCTCAAAGGACTTATCTATATGAGCGAAAGATATGGCATCAATGCGCATATCAAAGCCATCCTCAATATCGGCTCAGCAAGTGGCCATACGGGAGCGGAATTTCCAGAATACTGCGCTAGTAAAGGTGGTATCATCGCCTATACGAAAAACCTGGCTTTAAGGGTCGCTGAGTGTGGTGCTACCTGTAACAGTATCGATCCAGGTGGTGTCCTTACGCCTTTAAATGAGCCCGTCATAAATGATCCAGAGTCATGGGCTTTGATCATGGATGAGACGCCGCTTAAAAGATGGGCTGAACCTAGTGAGATCGCTGATTGGGCTTATTTTATGACTGTCATCAATAAGTTTTGTACTGGTCAAAGTATCATCATCGATGGTGGTGAAGCGATCAAATCTAATTTCATATGGAAATAAAAAGGGTGTAGAGTTTGTTTCTACACCTCTTTTACTAAAGAACCGATGTATAGCCACCGGTGATATTGGCGACTTTAAAGTCATGAGCTCTTAAGATCTGACATGCGATATGGGCCCTGATGCCGACAGCGCATAAGACAGCGAGCTTTCGGTCTTTATATTTAGCTAATTCATCGATCCTATCCCTAAGATCATCCACAGGGATATGGATACTGCCTTCGATATGGCCATGATCATACTCATAGTCGGTCCTGACATCAAGGATGATATCACCTTCTTTTAAGGCATCAGCGAATAAGATGAGCTCCTCTAAGCCATCATCGATATTCTCGGCGATAAAGCCAAGGTAATTAGCTGGCGACTTAGCGCTTAAGAAAGGTGGGGCATAGGCTGATTCAAGTTTGATCAGATCAGTGGCCTTAGCCTTTAATTTGATGGCGGTGGCGATCGTATCGATGAATTTATCAACGCCATCAGAGCCAACAGCTTGCGCCCCTAAGATCGCCTTGGTCTTTTTGTCATAGAAGAATTTGACGTGGATCTGCTTAGCATTAGGATAATAGGTCGCATGACTATTAGGATGCGATATGATCGTCTGATAGTCATAGCCATCACGGTCAAGTCTTAGGGTATTAAAGCCTGTTGAAGCGGCGACTTTATCAAAGACCTTGATGATACTAGTGCCGATACTGCCATCATAGGTCTTATTTAAACCGTAGATATTGTCGGCGATGATGCGTCCTTGTTTATTGGCAGGGCCAGCTAAAGCGACGTTTTCTAGTTTGTGTGATATGAAATGCGGATTGACGATCGCATCGCCAGCGGCATAGACGCCAGCGATATTGGTCATCATATGCTCATCGGTGATGATAAAGCCTCTTTCATCAAGCTTGATTTTAGAATCCTTTAAAAAGTCGGTATTAGCTCTAACGCCAGCTGCGATGACGACATCATCAAATTCATCACTTGTCCCATCTTCAAGTGTGATCGTATAAGGATGGCCTTTTTTGATCTCTTTGATCCGGGCATTAGTGATGACTTTGATACCATGAGCTTCTAATTCAGCCATCATGATATCAGCCATATCCTTATCGAGATTAGCTAAGATCTGTGGGGCGTATTCATAGATGACCACTTCTCTATCGATACGACCTAGGTTTTCGGCCAGTTCAACGCCGATAAAGCCACCACCGATGATGGCGATCTTCTTTTCATCCTCGATGACCGCTTTTAAGGCTTTTACGTCTTCGACGGTCTTCAAGTGCTTTAATTCATCTTCATTAGGATAGAGCTTACGATAGGTCGATCCTGGGGTCAAGACAAGATAGTCATAACTTTCTTCATAGACCTTGTCGTTATTTTTGATCGATACCTTCTTATTGTCAGTATCGACTTTGATGACTTCACTGTCGGTCCTGACATCAAGACGGAAACGTTCAAATAGCGACCTTGGTGTTTGGACTGATAAATCATCTTCATCTTTGATCACATCACCGATATAATAGGGCAAGCCACAATTGGCATATGATACATAACGGCTCTTTTCGATGATGATGATCTCCATCTTTTCATCAAGTCTTCTAAGTCTAGCTGCGCATGATGCGCCACCAGCTACACCACCTACGATAAGTGTTTTCATAAATCCGTACCTCTCTTAGCCATATTTTAAATGATGAGCACTGATTATGTTTTGATGATGCCCAAAAAGTTATAAAATGATAGTGAAGGAGGCTACTATGGCTAAAAAAGACATCACCAATATCATCGACTACATCATCTGGCGTGGCGATATAAGCTTCAATGTCGATCACTTCAATGAGATCGACGCTTTGATCTTCGCCCGTTTCTCTTATATGGACCTTAAAAATGTCATCGCCAACGATGGTCAAAGCATCAAGATCAAAGATGCATATGCCATGTATCATGAAAATGAAGAACTACGACCTAGATTTGCCCCACAAGATCCGGAATTATTCAAACTGATGGCTTTATCTGAGCGTTATCGCGATCTTGATATCATCTATCATGAATTCCTATATGATGAAGAGGATATCGAGCAGTTCTCATCTTTAGCGATCAAAATACCAGGGCTTGGATATTATTTGTCTTTTAGAGGGACCGATAATACGATCAACGGTTGGAAAGAGGACCTTTTGATGACCTTTGATGAAAATGTCCCTTCACAGATCGATGCCCTCAAGTATCTAGAAGATGTGGCTTCAAAAACAGAAGGTGACCTATTTTTAGGTGGTCATTCAAAGGGTGGTAACCTAGCGATCTATGCCGCCATGTTTTGTAAGGATGAGGTGGCTAAAAGGATCAAGGGTGTCTTTTCCTTTGATGGCCCTGGTCTTCATACAAGCGTCTTGGACCATATCGATGATAAGATCGCTCTGCCTTATGTCGCTACTTATATGCCCCAGTCTTCGATCTTTGGCAAGATGTTGTCGCACCGCGAATTACAAGTCATTGTCAATTCGGATGCCAGTGGGGTCATGCAACATGATATCTACACTTGGGAAGTCGTGCGCAAGGACTTTGTCTTGGCCAGTGAAGATACGATGTCATCAAGGGTCTTTGATCAAGCCTTCCATGATTATCTGGCAAAACTATCAAAAGACGACCGCAAACAAGTCGTCGATATCATCTTCGATGCGATCGCCGAATGCGATGTCGTGACGATGGAAGATCTGACCAAGAATTTAGCTGGCAATATGATCAAGGTCATCAAACATATGAACACCCTTGATGAAGAAGATGGCAAGATCATCAAAGAAGCTATCGGTATCTTATCTGATTCGATCAAAGATGGGGTGATAAATGAGATCACCAGTCATATCCCATTTTTAAAACATGAAGAAAAAGAAAAGGTGAACTAATCAGGTCGTTCACCTATTTGATCATGATGGAGATTGGCATATATCTTGCCTAAGAATTCATCAGTGTAGTACTTATCATATAATTCACCTAAGATGGTCATCGGTGGTTTGCCTTCAAGCCTTTGGGCTTGCCTGAATAAGGCGGTATAAGAGACAAACATATTAAGACCCATAAAGACCACTAAGATCGGTAGTAAGATCTTACCGACCTTATACGGGATCATCTCGATGAGTTTCGATAGTAATGGATAGACAAGCTTCATAAAAGCTAAACCACCAAGTCCCCAAAAGAGCATGAATGGTATCGTCGTTCGACCGCCGATATTAAGGGGCATATTAGAGTAGTCCCAAGCATTGGCGTGGAATAATACTTCACCGATATAGCTAAGGCTATATTCAGCGATACCACCGATGAGGCATGAATAGAGATAGGTCTTCCACCAAGGTCTGGTCTCATAGTTTTTACCAAGTAATAAAGCAAAGCCCGCAAAGCCAAAACCGTAGATCGGATTGAAAGGACCATAGATGATGCCTTGTCTTGATTCCCATACACCGGTCCTTACAAAATTGAGGATCTCTTCATAATAGGTACCGATGATACAACCGATAAAAAACATGAAGAAGATCTTGGCAAAACACCAGCCTTTCGCAAATATCTGTTTTTCTTGTGTCATTACATTTTCCATACGGAAAGATTCTATCAAATATCACTAACTTATGCTATACATTATTTTTTGACTAGGTTAGATAAAAGTTAGTAATGGTCACTATCTATTGAGTAAGGAAGGGGAAGTCTGTTATATTTTTAAACGCTCAAAGGAGGAAAAAGATGAAAAAGTTAGTTTTGACTGTGATAACTGCCTTATTACTAGTCTTAGGTGGTTGTTCAAATACGCAAGAAGATACCGTTAGTGCGATGTCATTAAATGACATCATGACCGCCTTATATGAAGGTTTTGGTGAAGATGAACTACCGATGATGGGTGAAGCGACAGAAGTCACGCAAGACAATGTCACTTGGTATTTAGGTCTTGACACCGTCGATTTTAAAGAAGCCCTCGCAAGAGAAGCGATGATCTCATCAGTCGCTCATTCGGTCGTTCTAGTACGCGCTAATGAAGGACAGGATATCGAAGCCTTAAAGGAAGAGATCACTTCAAACATCGATCTTAGAAAGTGGATCTGTGTCGGTATCGAAGAGAGCCAATTAGTCGTTGAAGATCGTGGTGATACGATCTTAGTTGTCGTCGTCGAAGATCAAGCGACAAGAGACAAGATCGTGGAGAATTTTAATAACCTCTAATGGTCTTCTCTAGTATCAATTTTATCTTCTATTTTTTAGTGATCGTCATTGCCTTATATGCCCTTGTCAAAGGGGCATATAAGAATGGCGTTTTATTATTGTCTTCACTATTTTTCTATTTCTATGGTGAGGGTACTTTAGTCATCATCCTAGTCGGCACCTTATTATTCAGCTATTACTATGCGCGCTTTATCGAGAAACATCGAAAGCCGATCTATCTTTTCATCGGGATGGTGATATCCTTTTTACCACTGATCTATTTTAAATATACTTCATTTATCTTGAGCAATTTTGGCATCATCTATCACATAACCCTGCCTTTAGGGATATCCTTTTTCAGCTTCCAGGCAGCAAGTTATATCATCGATGTCTATCGCGAGGATGTCAAAGCCAGTCACTCTTTAGTGAACTATGGTACCTATCTCACCTTCTTTGGTCAATTAGTGGCTGGACCGATCGTCCGTTATGAGACGATCGCTAAAGAAGTTGAAAAGGTAAGGCCATATAATGAAAATGAGACCTATATCGGGATCAGGCGTTTTATGGTCGGTCTATTCAAAAAGTGCGTCCTAGCCAATATGCTCGGTCTTATCGTAAGTGAGATGAGCGCCTATGATAGTGGTCTTATCTTATGGATGATCGCGATCAGTGAAGTGCTTCAGCTGTACTTTGACTTTAGCGCCTATAGTGATATGGCGATCGGTTTAGGATTATTCTTTGGGTTTCACTTTTTAGAGAACTTTGACTATCCTCTGATGGCGACATCAGTGCGCACCTTCTGGCAAAGGTGGCATATATCTTTAGGGACTTGGTTTAAGGACTATGTCTACTTCCCACTTGGTGGCTCACGTGTTAAACCACTACGCCATATCTTCAATCTCTTGGTCGTTTGGTTGCTTACTGGACTCTGGCATGGGGCGGCTTGGAACTTTGTCTTATGGGGACTATACTTTGGTGTCCTTATCATCTTAGAGCGCTATACGCCACTTAGAAATCTCACCAAGATCAAATATGTCGACCATATCTATACGCTATTTGTCGTCATCATCGGCTTCGTCTTTTTTAACCATCCGGATACTTTGGGATATCTTGCCAAGATGTTTGATATCAGTAGCTTTATCGATCCTGTATCTATCTATTATCTATCAAGCTATGGCTTATTTATCCTCATCGCCTTTATCGGGGCAACACCATTAATAAAGAGGATCTATCGAAAAGTCATTTGCTTTAAGTATTTCAAGTATATCGAAGTCATCGGTATCTTTGCCTTATTCTTTATGAGCCTAGCATATCTAGTAGGACTGGGCTTTAATCCTTTTTTGTATTTTAGGTTTTGATATGTATAAGAAATTTACGATTATCGTTTTAGCAGTCATCGTTTTATTTATCAGTATCACGACGATCTTAAATAAAAACACGGTGTCATATCTAGAGAGAAGACACCTAGCAAGCTTTCCTAAAGTCGATCTATTAGATCCGGATTTTTATAGTGATCTTGATACATATATGAGTGATCATCTATTATGGCGTGATAGCTTTATCAAATACAGCAGCCTAGCTAATCGTTATCTCTTTGGCTTTAAGGATAATCACGGTGTTTATTCTAGTGATGGTTATCTGTTTGAGACGGCGATCGAAGATGATGATTCGATAAATGACCTCATCGCTAAGACCAATGGCCTTAAAGATACCTATTTCAAAGATCAAGAGGTCTACTTTATCGCGATACCGCGCAAGAATGACTACACGGAGCGCTATTTCCCCTTAGATCTAAGATATGATGATATCAAGGATAGCTTAAAAGATAACTTAGATATGGACTATATCGATATCAGTGATCTATTAAGCCTTGATAGTTATTATCATACCGATATCCATTGGCGCCAAGATAAGATCGAAGCGGTAGCTGACTATATAGTTAGATCATTAGGTGATGAGTACAGTGAAGTAGAAGGCACTTATAAGACCATAAATGATTTCAAAGGCTCTTTATATGCATCATCGTTTTATGATGTCGCACCAGATCAGATCGATTATCTGACCTTCGATGAGACGGATATCAGCGTCTATGACTTAGAGAAGGATGCATATGTCGGTGTCTATGATGAAGGAGCCATCGGTCATCCAGATATGTATGATGTATTCTTAGATGGGCCAAGTGCCTATATTCATATCGAAAATAAAAAGGCCCCTAGCGATCAAAAACTGATCATCTTCAGGGACTCCTTTGCCTCATCTTTGATCCCGCTTATGATCGATTCATATGCATCGATCGATGTGATCGATCTTCGCTACTTTAATAGCTCACTGCTCGATACCTTAGAGCTTGATCAAGATGCGAAGGTATTATTCATGTACAGTTTAGAATTCATCAATAAAAGTGGCGCTTTAAGATAAGCGCCATTTCTTTACTTCCTTCTGATAAACATGACTAATAGTGGGATCAGGATGATCTGTAGGATGATACCTGGTATTGCATCTGTCAAGGCACCAGCCATAAACGCACTGAAGGTAAAAACACCACCATTTATACCCATCAAGACCATCATCACGATACCCCAGACGATACGACCGACGATCATTGCGATGATCAAAGCGACATAGATATTAGCTTTGGTCTTTTTTAGTTTGTCATATAAAATACCTGCCATAAAGCCATAAGTCGCAAGTTCAAATGCCATGGCGATCGCTTGTGGGAATAGGGGTGGCATACATAATGTCAATGACCTTGTGATCGGTGCGATAAAGCCAACTAGTAAGCCATAAGGCCAACCACAAATAAAGCCACACAAGATGACTGGGATATGCATCGGTAGTAGCATCGAGCCGATCTCTGGTATTTGACCAGTGATAAAAGGCAAGATATAAGCTAAAGCTAGACATAATGCCGATATCGTTAGCTTTTTGATCCTTTGATCCATAAGTGTTCCTCCATTAAAAAAGTGTCGATATAATAAGACACTTTCTAGCATCGTGTATAAGAAACTTCTGTTCCTTGGATCATTTTTCTAAATGACGCTCTTTTTATAGCATCAAGATCTAGTTTTTGTCAATGAGGGACATGAGCTTATTGACTGCATCATTTATCAGATCTTTGGTGTTGATGGCATTGATTCCGGCGACGAGGTTATCGCAACGATTGATCGGTATTAAGATCCTTGTGGCATCAGCACTGCCGATCGCTTTAGCGATATTAGGTGTTATCTCACCATTTAGGGCATCAGCGATGACGATGCCGATCGGACCGATGATCACATCGGCTTTACGACAGGCGACGATGATGGGATTTTCACCGGTCGCGGCGATATCCGCTCCTGCCTTGAGCATATTCTCAGTAGCGATCGCATTAGTACCGACCGCGGTTATAGTACAGGTAACTTTCTTTTTGATGGCTTTGATGACTTCGCTGGCTAACTTACCACCTTGACCATCAACGATAAGGATCTGCATAAAGGACCTCCTTTTTTAAAAATGATAACACAAAACTCTTGTATAATAGCCTTATGGAAAACTTTAAGATCGAAAAGTTTATAGATCGTCCTGACTTTTATCGCTCTAGCGATGAAAGGATGTGTTATGACTTACTAGATGAGCTTTCGATCGTTTATGAGCGCTATGTCTATGATCACTATCCTGTCGATGATAAAGAGACGACGATATTAGATTCCTATATCGAAGTCAAAGCGATCAAAAACCTCATCTATCGCACCCAAAACAAGAGCGATTTCTATCTCATTATCATGCCTAAGACTGTCATATTCGATAAAAAGCGCTTTAAAGAAGCGATGCATCTAAAGAAGATCGCGATGGCGACATTAGATGATCTAAAGATCATCCATGCTCAAAAGGGCAATGTCGGGATCTTTGACCTCGCATATGATATAGATCATCGCTTTAGTGTATACATCCATGAGAATGTCTTAAGTGAGCCTTATTTTCGCTTTCATCCCTTTTATGATGATACGCTCATCAAGATCAAAAGCACAGACCTTTTAAAGATCTTAGAAAGGCTTGGCTATTCGATAAAGACCTTTCACTAGAGATGGTGGCGATTTCGCTCATTTATGAATCTGATCATCTCGATCGACCATAAAAGAGTTGGATCGATATCTTCATCTTCGATACCTAATATCTCCTTGATCTTCAAGATCCGATAATTGATCGTATTGCGATGTAGATACATCGCTTGGGCCGTTTGTTGGATGCTTTTTTGATAGGTGAGATAGTATTTTAAAGTCTTGATGTAGTCGGTATTATGATGATCATCTAGATGTTTTAAAGCGAGGATCTTCTGATCGCAAAAACGCAAAAGCTCATCATTATCGAAGTGCTCATACATGTGATAATGTCGGATCTTATCATAATGGTAGATCCGTGTTTCATCATTGTTGAGGTGATGCAGGCGGATGGCAGCTTTAGCTTCTTTATAATACTCTTTTAAAGAGTATAGATCATTCGATAGATTGCTGACACCCATCATCAGATCATTCTCTTTAAGGAAGTCATCGATGGCTTTTGGATCTTTGATATCACCACTTGTAAAGATGACTAAGGACTTATCATAAAAGACCAGTGTCGAAGCGGGGATATATGATCTGATGGTCGTGGTGATATCAGATGTCTTGGCATTATAGGAGATGAAACTATCAAGATCGATACAGGCGATCTTATAGGGGACTTTATTGATGAGCTCTAAGCTGTGGCAGCGAGAGATGAAGTGGACGCGATCGATAAAGTGCTCTTTTAAAAGATCAATGATGATCTCTTCTTCATTGACGGCGATATCTTTGATATCGAGATCCTGTAGGTTGAATAAGAGCTCTTTAGTCAAAAGTCTAGCGATGAAAAGATAGTCTTCGATCGCTAGTCTATCTAAAGGTGACTTATCTTCGGTGATATTGAGATAGCCATAGGTATGACCTTCAAAGTCCATCTTGATGAAACGACGGACCTTATTACTGATCTTATCGACATCGATATAGGGCTTATTTGGCTCTGCGACCTTATCCCAATTGGATAGGGTCGAGCCAAATTCAAGGGTGATATATCCTCTAGCGACTGCTTCTTGCCAGATGGTGTCATTAGCTTTGAGGCTTTTAGAATAAGCGATGATATTGAAGGCATTGTCGATGACGACTAGCGGATTATCAAGTGCCTTGGCGCACATATCGACAAGTTCATCATAGACGATCCCATCAAAGGCGGCATCGACAAGATTTCGGGTGACAGCGTTTTTAAACATAAGACCTCCTTGTGCTATAAGCACAAAATTACTTGTTAATTTTATACCATGATAACATATTCACAATAGGTCGACAAGCATATAATTCTAGGTGCATAAGGAGGAAATGAATATGTTGTTTGATTTTAAAGGAAAGACGATCATCGTTACTGGTGCAGGTCAGGGCATCGGTAAAGAGATCGCTAAAGGGATCGTTGAAGGTGGCGGTAATGTCATCATCTGTGATATCAACGAAGAAACAGGTAATGCTACAGCTAAAGAGCTAGGTGAAAGAGCTAGCTTCTATCGCATCGACTGTGGTGATAGCGCTAATATCAGAGCTGTCATCGGTCAGATCTTAGATGACTATGATCGTGTCACTGGTCTTATCAATTGTGCTGGTGTCATCTCGAAAAAGCCATTCCAAGACATCAGCGACGAAGAGTGGGAAAGGACGATCAGGATCAACCTCACCGGTACATTCGCCGCTTGTAGTGCTATTTATCCATATTTCATCAAAAACGGAGGTGGCCGTATCACCAACGTATCATCAGTCGCTGGTAAGATCGGTGGTGGCTTATTAGGTACAGCTGCTTACGCATCAAGTAAGGCTGGTGTCAATGGTTTAACGAAAGCGATAGCTAAAGAAGGTGGCAAATACGGTATCTCATGTAATGCGGTATGTCCATCATTTACCCATACACCAATGACCAAAGATCTATCAGATGATCCAACACAAAATGCCCGTGTTTTAAGTATCATCCCATTAGGTAGGGCTGCTGAGCCTGTTGAGATCGCTCAGATGATCTTATTCTTTGCGAGTGATGCCGCATCATTTGTCAATGGTGAGATCGGTGATTGCGATGGCGGTATCGTCTTAGACTAGGTCGATATATGGAAAAGAGATTTCATATCCCAAGGATCCCTGGTGATACCATCGTCTATCCGATGATCATCGGTGTCATCCTCAATTCGTTTTTCCCATCGGTATTACAAATGGGTAGCTTCTTCACCGGCATCGTCGGTGGTACTAGCGCACTCGTCGGTGCCTTCCTATTCTTCTTAGGTGCTAGTATCGATGTGCGCAGTACACCAAAAGCGATCAAGAAAGGGGCGGTGATCATCATCACCAAGATCGCCTTATCGATCATCTTAGGTCTTGCGATCGCCTTCTTCTTCGATGATAGCTTCTTAGGATTATCATCGCTTGCGATCATCGGTGGTATATCAGTTGCCAATAATGCCTTATATTCAGGCATCACCAGTGAATATGGTGATGACTCCGATAAGGGCGCTGTTGCGATCACTTCATTGAGTGTTGGTCCAACTGTCACGATGATCGTCTTATCAAGCGCTGGCTTAGCTAGCATCTCGATCGGTCCGATCATCGGTTCGATCTTGCCACTAGTTTTAGGTATCATCTTTGGGGCATTCTTCCCCTTTATGAAAAAGACCCTTTCAGCAGGTGTCACCGCTAGTATCATCGTCGTCGGTTTTGCCTTAGGGGCAAATATGTCGATACAACAGCTGATCGCTGGTGGTATATCCGGTATCTTGCTTGGTATCATCACTTCGCTTGTCGTAGGCTTTGTGACGATGCTGGCGGATAAGGCAACAGGTGGTAGTGGTGTCGCTGGAGCAGCGATATCAAGTACGGCAGCAAGTGCTGTCGCTAATCCTAGCGCATTAGCTGATGCTGATCCAGTGTATGCTGCGATCGCTCCAACGGCAGCTGCTCAGATCGCCGCATCAGTCATCATCACATCGTTTGTGACCCCATTGTTTACCGCTTGGGTCCACAAACGCAATCAAGCTAAACGAAAAGCCTAAAAGTTGAGCACCATTATCGGTGCTCTTTTATTTGATACAGCATTTAGCTGGCTCATAGCCTTTATTTATGAGGTCTACTTTAGTGCTTTGGATCTCCTTTCGATTATCTTCGCTTATATCATCGACATTCTCACAATCTGAAGTGTGGAATTTACGGGTATTGGTATTAAGGACAAAGTCTTCTAATTCGCCTTTTAATAGCGATGTATCTTCATGATTATCACCTGTCTTATAGTCGATGATGATACCAGGTTCAACATTATAGGCAAAGACATTGAACGATAGATCATCTTCCGTACACATGCATTCCATCAAGACACCACGACAAAGTAGTTCATCATCCACAAAGATCGGTGTGACCCGATACAACACACGATGATCGGTCTCATCGATGTGCTCTTTGACCTTTTCTTCAAATGGCAACATCCCCATCGTATTCATATACCTTGTCCCAGTGATCAGATTTCGCTCATTGGCGTCTTCTCCTGTCAGCATCCTCCCGATCAGATGACAGCGATTATAGAGGTTCTCACCATCGATAAAAGCGTATTTATCACTGTGCCAACCAGTCGGGTGGATAAAGCTGATATCATCTCTTTCGTCTTGTGGCATTAAACTCTTATCGATACTAGCGATCGCATAGCTACAGCGGCCAAGCTCATCGAGTTTGCCATATTCTTCATAGGCTTCTGCTTTAGCTTTTTCGATGTCGCTTTCAAGGAAGTAAGGCTTGTTGTCGCTTATGATGATATAAGGGACATCATCATAAGCTGGTATTTGATATGTGCTGTCTTTACTTTGACAAGATACAAGGATGATACAAAGAATGACCAAGATTAGCTTTTTCATAGCGCTATTATAACCCGTAAATAACTTTTATCGAAGAGGGACTATGTTATAATGGGGCTAAGATATGAAACGCTTTATATCGATCATCGTCATCTTGATCATGACTTTAGATATCAGTGCTAATTCAGCACTTATGTACTATACCGGTAATAAGAGTGGTGAAGTCATTTACTATGGCGATGAAGATATCCCGATCATCTTAGATAAAGAGGTCTTGACCTTTGAGTTACCTGATGTGCCTGATTATTTTAGGAGCACTGAAGATATCGAAAACTATGATAATCGTATCTTAGTTGACTATACATTTACTAATCCCAGTGATGAAGATATCAAGATGCGCTTATTATTTCCGATCGGCAATGTACCATATAACTATATCGCGGAAGATTTCACTTATGATGACTTAAAAGATCATGGTGTATATGTAAATGATCAAAAGATCGAAGCTAAAGTGCGCTATTCCTTTGATATCGATCCATATACATTTAGCTATGATGATCTAGCAAATATAAGTGACCAACCGATAAAAGATGATAACTATGATATCGATCAAGATAGTATAGTTAGAAAATATACCTACCGTTTAAAAAGCCAAGGTGAAGATGACTTGTCGGCGGCTTTTTTCACTATCCCAAAAAGCGATGATCGTCTCATTTATATCGATGAGATCAATAGTACCAAAGATAAAGGTGACAAGATCGAAGTTGGGACCTTTATCGATGATCAAACCAAGACCGTCGATGTCTATGTCATTGGTGAACCAATAGAAGAGTTGACATGGGATTTCTATGATGATCTATCACAAGACAAGATGATCGAAGGTACAAGTGAATTATTAGCTACTAAAGAGATCGGTACCCTGTGGGAAGTGATCCAAGGGATCAAGCACGATATCGATGATATCGATCATTATAATCGCTGGTTTACGATGATGATATCAGGATCACAAGGTCTTGGTGTCATGATGGATGTGCTTACTTTAAATGATCCTAGATCTATGATGCGCTGGTATGACTATACTTTAGATATCAAAGCTCACAAGACCGTCTCTAATAAGATCAGTGTACCGGTATATCCAGATAAAGACATGAGTTATGATGGAGATGTATATACTTATCACTACCTATTATCACCAGCCGAGGTATGGCAAAATGTCAGATCTTTGACGATCGATATCAAGACCGACAAGTATATGGTCTTTGATGAAGATGGTTATACAAAGACCGATGATGGCTATACTATAAGCTATGATCATTTAAAAGAAGGGGAATTACGATTTAGCTTATGCGCGATAAGTGATCCACAAAAAGAAGCACGTGGTCTTCATGTGCTTGATCTATATTTTTTAGCTTTTATGATCGTTTTTATCACCTTGGTCGTAGGCATCATCTATTCGATATGGAGGTTTATGAATAGGAAGCGATGAAGATATTCTTTATGATATTGGGCATCTTATTTTTGATCCTAGGTATCTGCCTTTTATTTGGTAAAGGAACTTTTTTGATCGCTGGTTATAATACGATGTCTAAAGAGGAAAAAGCGAAGGTCGATACAAAGAAGCTCACTAGGATCATGGCTTTTATCGTCTTATTTGTGGCCTTTATATTTATCATGATCGTCTTTGATGTGGATAGTATAGCTTATATGGTCATCCCTTTAGTCATCATCGTCTTCAGCTTTATCGTCTTTGGTCAAAGATATATCCTAAATGAAGATGGTAAAAAAGAGTATGATCAAAAGTCACATACTTTAAATAAGGTGATCGGTTCGATCTTTATCGTCGTCATCGCTTTTGTGACATATGTACTCATGTTTACGGGTGATATCAGTGTGCAATATAATGATGACTACATCATCTTTGATGGTGGTTTTAAAGAGATGAGCATCAAGATCGATGCGATCGATGACCTTTATATCAAAGAAGATATCGATGAGGAATTTAAGGTCAATGGCTTTAGTAACCAAAGGGTCTTGGCTGGTCGCTTTAAAAACGATACATATGGTGAACATTACCTATATGCTTATAAGGATGCTGAAGCATATCTTGTCATAAAACGCGATAATGTCTATATCATCTATGGTGATGAACTTAAAAAGGTCAAAGATGTGATGACCTATATCGAAGAAAGGAAAGTGTGATAGAATACGATCATGATCAAAGGTTGTTTAGTACTTGAAGGTGGAGCATTCCGCGGTGTATATGAAGAAGGTATCATCGATTTCTTGATGGAAAATGACATGTATTTCGAATGTGTCATCGGTGTATCAGCTGGCGCCCTTAATGGTGTCAACTACTTATCAAAACAGATCGGTCGATCAGCTAAGATCAATATCGGCCATCGCCATGATAAACGCTATATCAATGAGGTCAAGGTATTGCAGAAGAAGATCGTCAATCTCAACTTCCTCTTTGAAGAAGCGGCTAAAGAATATCCTTTTGACTATGATACTTTTGCATCTTCTAAGCAGCGCTTTATAGCGGTAGCGACCAATTGTAAGACTGGCAAAGCCGAGTATTTTGAAAAAGGGAAGTGTGATATCTTCGCTGCGGTCAAAGCCAGTGCTTCGATGCCTTTTATATCCGATACAGTAGAGATCGATGGTATCCCATATCTTGATGGTGGATGTGCTGATAAGATCCCCTATGATAAGGCGATCGAAGAGGGATACGCTAAAATCGTCGTCTTAAGGACTAGAGATGCCGATTATCGTAAGGAGATCGACTATCCAAAGTCGATCATCGAGACCTTTTATCGTGACTATCCAGCTTTTGTCGATATCTTAGCGATGACCAATAAGCTCTACAACGAACAATGTGATCGCTTAGAGATCTTAAATAAACTCGGGATCGTCTATACGATCGGGCCAAGTGAGCCACTTAATGTCGGAAGACTTGAAAAGGATCTTGAAGTACTCAAGGATGCTTATGAATTAGGAAGAAAGGATGCTGAAGCGAGCTTTGAAGGCTTGAAGGCATATTTAGGGATATAGGATGGAAGTATATTATAGAGAAGAGATATTAGAAGCGATCGAAGCGGCTGATGTCGCGATCGATCGTCTACATGAAGCAAGTGAAAGCCTATCATCAGCTAGTGGCTGGGGCTTATTTGATATGTTCGGCGGTAGTCTAGTCACCACGATGATCAAACACGGTCGGATCAATGATGCCCAAGGGGCGATCGAAGAGGCTAAGGAAGCTTTAGTCGATCTTAAACAAGAGCTCCTTGATGTTGATAAGGACCTTGATATCAATATCGATATCGGTGGTTTTCTGACGGTCGCTGACTATCTATTCGACAATATCTTCACTGACCTCTTTGTCCAAGACAAGATCCAAGATGCTAAAGCACAGGTCCAAGAAGCGATCAATAAAGTCAAAGATATCAAAAGACAGTTACAGTCATATCTCGCATAAGTCCTTGCACAAAAGCTTGGACTTTTATTATAATTAATATGTTAGCTAAAGCTAACGTTTATTTTTAACTTGATATTAGTCTTAACTAACAAAGGAGGAATATGATCGATCGTCGTCTGCTTGATTATATCCCAAGTACGAAAAAATATATCTATCTAAACGTCTTAGCACAGTGGATATCACTACTCGCTAATATCGTGATCATGTATACGATCGCTAAGATCTTGGCTTTTTTATTCTCAGGTAGTGATATAAATGTCTTTAGCTATTTTATGATCATAGTTATTGCGATCATCATCAAAGCGATCGCTAATGTATTTAGTAATAAGATGGCCTTTAAAGCGACAAGCCTTGTCAAAGTGACCTTTAGAGAAACGATCTTAGCGAAGCTATTAAAGATCAAAGATGGTTATCACAAAGAGCTCAGCAGTGCTGAAGTCACTCAGATCACCACGGAAGGGGTCGACCAATTAGAGACCTACTATGGTAGTTATATCCCCCAGTTTTTCTATGCCATCTTAGCTCCACTGACACTATTTCTAGTTGTCTTGCCGATCGATTTCTTGACGGCTTTGGTGTTATTTATTTGTGTACCTTTGATACCAGTTACGATCATCGTCATCCAAAGATGGGCTAAACGCCTTTTGAGCAAGTATTGGGATAGCTATACATCCTTAGGTGATAGCTTTTTAGAAGACCTTGAAGGTCTTGTTACCTTAAAACTATTTGGTTCTGATCTTTATAAACAAGATGAGATGGATAAAGAAGCGGAAAACTTCAGGATCATCACGATGAAGGTGTTAAGCATGCAGCTAAATTCGATCACGGTGATGGACCTTGTGGCTTATGGTGGAGCAGCACTAGGCATCATATTAGCGCTTTTGGCCTTTAGCAATAATGCGATCAGCTTAGTTGAAGTGATCTTTGTCATCCTCATCAGCGCTGATTTCTTCTTGCCGATGCGCCTTTTAGGATCGTTTTTCCATATCGCGATGAATGGCATGGCGGCAAGCTCTAAGATCTTTCGTCTATTAGATATGCAAGATCCAACTTATGGAGAAATGAAGGTAGGTAATGATGTCGATATCGTATGTGATCACATCACTAAGGAATACGATGGCCGTAAGGTCTTAAATGATATCGATCTTAAGATCAAGGCCAATAGCTTAGTCGGTATCGTCGGTGTCTCCGGCAGTGGTAAAAGCACCCTAGCCAAGATCTTAAATGGCGATATCGGTGAATATCAAGGCGATGTCTATTATGGTGATCATAAGCTTTTAGATATCGACCCTTATGACTTAAAAAGAAAGGTCACCTATGTCGCAAATGATGCCTATATCTTTTCTGGAAATGTTAGAGATAACCTCACGATGGGTAAAGTGATCGATGATGATAAATTATCGATGGCTTTAAATAAGGTCAAACTTAAAGATCACTTCGATAGTTTAGATGGCCTAGATACCAAGATCAAAGAGGGTGGAAGTGACTTATCTGGTGGCCAAAGACAACGCTTAGCGATCGCTAGAGCATTAGTCCATGATAGTGATATCTATATCCTCGATGAGGCCACCAGCAATATCGACATGGAAAGCGAAAAGGCGATCATCGATCTTGTCTTGAGCTTAAAAGGACAAAAGACGATCATCCTCATCTCCCATCGTTTAGCCAATGTCGAAAGGGCGGATGTCATCTATTGCCTAAAGGATGGCAAGATCGAAGAGTTTGGTGAACACACCGATCTCATCGAAGCTAAAGGTGAATACTACAAGCTCTATAGTGAGCAGAAATACTATGAAGACTTTATGATAGGAGAAAAGGCATGAGATACTTATTACGCTTGATCGGCTTAGTAAAGCCTCTTATCGCTAGGATGATCATGGCTATCAGCTTTGGTTTATTCGGACATCTAGCAGCGACCTTTATCAACGTCTTAGGCGCTTATGGCATCTTGTATATATTAGGCATCGATACATCGATATCTTTATCTGTTTGTGCAGTGTTGATGATCATCTTAGCTGTCTTAAGAGCGATCTTTCGCTATATCGAACAAAATGCCAACCATTATATCGCCTTTAGGCTTTTAGCTCTTATCAGGCATAAGGTCTTTGTGGCTTTAAGGAAGCTTGCACCTAGTAAATTAGATGGTCAAGATAAAGGTGATCTTATATCGATCATCACGACCGATATCGAACTATTAGAGGTCTTCTATGCCCATACGATATCACCGGTCATGATCGCGGTCATGTATTCGATCATCATGGTCATCTTCATCATGATGCAGGATATCTATCTTGGACTTATCGCGCTTTTTGCTTATATCACTGTAGGGATCATCTTACCGATCATCGTCGATAAGATCAATGGTGATACAGGGATCAGATTTAGAGAAAAGTCAGGTGCTCTATCATCCTTTGTCTTAGGCAGTTTAAGAGGGATCAAGGAAATCGTCCAATATGGCGGTGAAAAGGAACGTTTAAAGACCCTTGTCGATCGATCAAATGAGTTAAAGGACTATGAGAAAAAGGCTAGTGATACAAGGACCATCAATACCACGATAGCAAATATCGTCATCTTCACCTTTGATATCTTCGTTATATTTGTCGCTGTTTATCTTGTGAGTATAAATAAGATCGATGCATCTAAGGCCCTGATCGCTACGATCGCGATGATGTCAAGCTTTGGTCCGACGATGGCGATCGCTAATCTCGCTAGTACGATCCAAAATACCATCGCTGCTGCAAAAAGGGTCACTATGATAATCGATGAAAAGCCACTGATCGATGAAGTAAAAGATAAGGAAAAGATCGATAATGGTGATATCGAAGTAAGAGATGTATCCTTTAGCTATGATAAAGAGTTGATCCTTGATGATATAAATTTAGATATCGAAAAGGGTAATATCTTAGCTATCAGTGGGCGAAGTGGTAGTGGTAAAAGCACGCTCTTGAAACTCATCATGCGCTTTTATGATGTCGATCAAGGAAAGATCATTATTAGTGACCGTGATGTCAAAGAGGTCAACAGCGAAGATCTGAGGATGCTTATATCCTATATGGTTCAAGATACGATCATCTTCAGTGATTCCATCAAAAACAATCTCAAGATCGCTAAGCTCGACGCCACCGATGAAGAGATCATCAAAGCCGCTAAGAAAGCGAAGATCCATGATCTCATCATCGGTTTAAAAGATGGCTATGATGCAAAGGTAGCAGAACTTGGTACCAGTTTATCCGCTGGGGAAAGACAGCGTTTAGGACTGGCCAGGATCTTTTTAAGGGATAGCCAGGTGATCTTACTTGATGAGCCTACAAGCAATCTCGACAGTTTAAATGAAGGGATGATCTTAAGGTCGCTGAAAGAAGAGATGAAGGATAAGACGATCGTTATCGTCTCCCATCGTGAAAGTGCCTTAAGGATCGCCGATAAGGAATACAAGATGACAAGTGGGAGGTTGAGTTAGTGGATATCGATAGTAAACGCGCAAAAGAGAAAAAGACGATCAGCAAGATGATCGCGATCTATTGCAAAGGCAAACACAAGACCAAAGACCTTTGTGATGATTGTAAAGAACTAGAAACATATGCACATAGGCGGATCGATCTTTGTCCCTTTATGGAGACAAAGACCTTCTGCTCTAATTGCAAGGTCCACTGTTACCAAAAGGATATGCAACAAACGGTCAAAGAGGTCATGCGCTATAGTGGCCCTAGGATGCTTATCCATGACCCAGTGATGGCGATAAGTCATCTCATCGAATCAAATAAGGAAAGGAAGAGATCATGATCAAGAGATATCTGTATTTGACATTAGGTTTTATCGGCTTAGGTTTAGGCGCAGTCGGTGCCATCGTACCATTACTTCCAGCCTTTCCCTTTTTACTATTAGCCGCTTTTGGCTTTGGTAAAAGCTCAAAGCGACTAGAAGATTGGTTCAAAGGGACCAAGCTCTACAAAAACAACCTTGAATCATATGTCCAAGGTAAAGGTATGACCAAAAAGACCAAGGTCAAGATCATGATCACCGTAACTATCCTCATGTCGATCGGTTTTGTGATGATGCATAAGGTCTTTATCGGTCAGATCATCTTAGCTTTTGTGTGGTTATTCCATATCGTCTATTTTATCTTTGGGGTCAAGACGATAAGCGAATAAGATCGATAAAGTAGTATAATGAGAGCCAAGTGAAAGGAGATAACACTTGGCTTTTAAAATATTCGTTATCAATCCTGGCTCGACCAGTACTAAATTATCACTATATGAAGATGAAAAAGAAGTATTCACGATCGATGTCTTCCATGATTCATCAGTCTTAAAGAAGTTTAAGACCATCAATGATCAATTGTCGTTTAGGATGCAGGTGATCTATGATCTGATCCAAAAAGGAACTTTAGATCTTAGTGGTCTTGATGCGATCGCATGCCGTGGTGGCGCTAGTTACCCTTTAAAAAGCGGGACCTATGAAGTCGATGATCGCTTGATCGAAGATACTAGGGATGCCAAAGGTGGTTTATACCACTCTTCGATGTTAGGAGTACAGATGGGCAAGCTCATCAAAGAACGCTATGGCGGTAGGCTTTTGATGTCAGATCCAACGGTCGTTGATGAGTTTTCTGATCTTGCGCGGATCACCGGGGTAAAAGGTGTGTATCGCCGAGCGATAAATCACGCCCTAAACCAAAAGGCGGTCGCGAGGATCTATGCCAAAAGTATCGATCGACCTTATGAAGAGCTCGATCTGATCGTCGCACATATCGATGGTGGGATCACGATAACCGCTCATCATTTAGGCCAGATGATCGATTCCAATGATGGCGGCGGTGGCGATGGACCACTAACACCGACGAGGATGGGCTCTTTGGCGGTCACTGATGTCGTCGATCACTTATGGGATAAGTCCAAAGAAGAGATGCGCGAACTATGTAGTGTAAATGGTGGCTTTAGTAATTACTTTGGTACATCTAATGCCGATAAAGTCCATGAGTTAGTTGAAAAAGGGGACAAGGAAGCCACTTTAGTATGGCAAGCGATGATCTATCAGATATCTAAAGCGATCGGTAGTATGGCTACGGTATTAAAGGGCCATGTCGATCAGATCATCTTGACTGGTGGTCTTATGCGTTTTGATGATATATATGAAGGGATCAAAGAGCGTTGTGGCTTTATCAGCGATATCAGCGTATATGCTGGGGAGTACGAACAAAAAGCCCTAGCTAATAACGCTTTAGACGTCTTAAAAGGCGAGATAAAAGCCTCCCGTTATGAAGGTAAGCCGGTCTTTAGCGGCTTTGGTTTTGAAGGAGAGAAATGATGAAACTAGCTTTTGCCTCAGATTATCAAGAAGGAGCACATCCAAAGATCATCGAAAAGCTCGTTGAGACTAATGATCTAAAGACCACGGGTTATGGAAGTGACCCTTATACTATAAAAGCTTCAGAACTCATCAAGAGGGCTTGTGGTAATGATGATCTAGATGTCTATCTATTAGTCGGTGGTACCCAGACCAACAAGGTCGTCATCGACTCTCTTTTAAGGCCCTATGAAGGGGTCATCAGCCCTGATAGTGGCCACATCAATGTCCATGAAGCAGGGGCGATCGAAAATGGCGGTCATAAGGTATTGACGATCAAAAACGAAAAAGGAAAGATAAGCAGTCAAGATATCAAAGACTATTGTAGGGCATTTTACGCTGACCAAAACGCTAGTCACATGGTAAAGCCAGGCATGGTCTATCTCTCACAACCGACTGAGTTTGGGACCCTTTATCATAAAGATGAGCTTATGGCAATAAGGGAAGTCTGTGATGAGTATGATCTAGCCCTTTATATCGACGGTGCTCGGTTAGCTTATGCTTTGGCATGTGATGAAAACGATGTATCGCTTAAAGAACTAGCTTGTATCTCTGATGCCTTTTATATCGGTGGGACAAAGTGTGGAGCCTTATTTGGTGAAGCACTAGTCACGAAAAAAGACCTCATCCCTCATCTTTTCACTCTCATCAAACAACATGGCGCCCTATTAGCTAAAGGACGGATCTTAGGGGTCCAATTCAGCGCTTTCTTTGAAGATGGCTTATATCTTGATATCGCAAGATCGGCTGTGGTATATGCCGATAAGATCAGAGATGCCTTAAAGGAAAAAGGATATAAGATCGTATATGAAGATCCGACTAATCAGATCTTCATCGAAGTCACTGATCAAAAGATGCATGAGTTAGAAAAGGACATCAGCTTCAGTTTCTGGGAAAAGAGCGATGAAGATCATACCGTTATCCGCATAGTCACCAGTTGGTCGACCACACAAGCTGAGGTCGATGATCTAATAGCATTACTGTAAAAAATGTTATAATACACTTCATGAATAAAGTGTTTGGACATTTAAAGACGATAACAAAGCACAAGATCAAAGTCGGTCAATTGTGTTTTCGTTGTCACCTCTATAAACAAGGCCTACTACACGACCTAAGCAAGTATTCATATACCGAACTGAAGACGGGTTTTAAATACTATCAAGGCTATCGTTCACCGATCGATGCCGAAAAGGAAGAAAAGGGTTATTCGATGGGTTGGATGCACCATAAAGGGCGCAATAAACACCATTGGGAATATTGGCTCGATAATAGCCCTAATGGTGTCATCCCGATCGAAATGCCCAAGCGTTATGCCCTAGAGATGTTTTGTGATGGGGTAGCAGCTAGTATGATCTATAAGGGTGATGCCTATACTGATCGCAGCCCCTTGGATTATTTTGAAGGTGGTAGGAAAGTGCGCTTGATGCATCCTAATACCGATGCCTTATTGACCCATCTTTTTAATCATTTAGCGGATAATGGTCTAGATAAGACGATCGAACATATATTGAAAGATATCAAAGGAGGAATATCATGATAATCGGTGTACCTAAAGAGATCAAGAATAATGAAAACCGTGTCGCCTTGACGCCAGCTGGCGCTCATGACTTAGTTGTAAGAGGTCATGCGGTCTATGTCGAAACGATGGCAGGAGAGGGCAGTGGCTTCAGTGATGATGAGTATCGTGAAGTCGGCGCTATCGTGACTGATAAGGAAGAAGTATTTAAAAAAGCCGATCTTATCGTCAAGGTCAAAGAGTACTTAGAAGAAGAATACAAGTACTTACGTCAAGATCAGATGGTCTTTACCTACCTACATATCGCCGCCGATGAAAGCTTCGCTAACGCGCTCATCGATTCAAAGACCACGGCGATCGCCTATGAGACGGTCACGGATAAAAACGGTGGACTACCGCTTCTTACGCCGATGTCACAGGTCGCCGGTAGGATGGCAGTACAAGTCGGTGCTTGGATCTTACAAAAGGCCAATGGTGGTAGTGGCATCCTATTAGGTGGTGTACCTGGTGTCCATCCAGCGAAGGTCGTCGTCTTAGGTGGTGGTGTCGTCGGTTTTGAAGCAGCTAGGATGGCCAATGGTTTAGGTGCTGATGTCGAAGTATTCGAAGTCGATCAAAGGCGGATGGCTCAGATCGATGAGATCACAAATGGTCAGATCCATACTGTCTACTCCAATAGCTATAATCTTAAAAAAGCGATCAGAGAAGCTGACCTTGTGATCGGAGCGATCCTCATCCCTGGTGCTAAGGCACCAAAGATCGTCACTGAAGAGATGGTCAAGACGATGAAGAAAGGATCAGCCATCGTCGATGTCGCGATCGACCAAGGCGGATGTATCGCTACATGTGACCATACGACATCTCATGATGTCCCGACATATGAAAGATATGGGGTCAATCACTATTCAGTCCCTAATATGCCAGGTGCTGTTCCTCGTACTTCGACCTTGGCTTTATCCAATGCGACCTTGCCATATATAATCAAATTAGCTGATAAAGGGATCAAGGCTTTAAAGGAAGATCCAGGTTTTATGGATGGTCTTAATACCTATGATGGTCACTTTACATGCAAGGCTGTAGCCGAAGCATTTGATAAAGAATATATCGATCCTGATACATTATTTTAAAAAAGAGTCCCTTCGCGGGGACTTTTATTTGAATTCAAGATTTGGGAATAACCATTCCATCGTTTCATTGGGATATGTCTTATCGATCAGGTCATCTAAAGATGAGGTAGCAGCGACACCATTCACCCTTTCTTGCCAGCGATAGACGACAAGACCACTAGCTAAAGAGTTGACGATCATAAAGACCAAAAGACACCATGTCAGGGTTTTGCCGATCTTGTTGGGGATCTTTAAGATCCAGATCGCCATGCGTGGGTAGATCTCCTTGATCCAAAGGATGCCCAAGATCCCCCAGAAGATCGAATACAACAAGCAGATCCGCCCATTGAGGTTAAAGGGCATACTAGAGTAATCCCAAGATGTTGAGCCAAAGACCATCTCTTGGAAGAAACTACAGAGATATTCGATCACACTGCCGACGACAAAGCCACCCACAAAGGAGTAGATACGTGATCTATTACGGTATTTATATAGGAAAAAGGAAAGGGCTAAAGCACCTAGACCATATACTAAGTTAAATGGTCCCCAGATAAGACCGACCCTATTTTCAAGATGACCTCTGGTGATAAGACAAAACAACATCTCGATCGCGACACCACCAAAACAACCGATGAAGAAGATCCAAAAGAGCTTGTAGAAGGTATTTCCTCTTGCGAAGTGACTAGCTTTATCTTCCTTATAGTCGATCATCGCATTAGGTGGTTTAGGCTTAAAGAAGCCACCTTTATCACTCTGTTTCTCAAAGTCTTCAGCCTCTTTGATCCGCGTTTTGATCTCATCAGCTGCTTCTTTGGTACTATGATGCATCCTTTGAAAGATATCACTCGCATCATCTAAAAGTTCAACTTCATCTAATAGGGCATCCTTCAGTCTTTCGACATCAGATATCCCATCTTCTGTCGCTTTAGCTAATTCGTCCATCTGTGACCTGACACTATAGGTTACATCTTCTTCTAATTCCAAGAGATCTTTTTTAACGCTGTCATAGCGATAGCGCAATTTCTCATTCATCTTATATCGTCTTTTTTCTTTTGCCATATATTACCCCTAGCTATATTATAAATGAACAACATAAGGACCAAAAGTTATTTATGTTCAAGATGTATGAAACTGTATACGACCTAAGTATTAGACAACGAAAATAAAGTGATCTAAAATGGAGAAAAGAGGAGGAAGATCATGAAATATCTAGAAAAAGAAGAATTCGCTAAGGTCAACAGTTTTGGCCTCGGCTTTCCTAATGATGCATATGCTAAGTACTTTATCGGGCAAAGCTATCTCAATACACTGACTAAAGAGCCACTGGCAATGTCTAATGTCACCTTCGAGCCAGGATGTCGTAATAACTGGCATATCCACCATGCGAAAAAGGGTGGTGGCCAGATCTTGATCTGCACAGCAGGTGAAGGTTGGTATCAAGAATGGAGTAAAGAAGCGGTGAGCCTAGAGCCAGGTAAAGTCATCGTCATCCCCGAAGGTGTCAAACATTGGCATGGCGCTAAGAAGGATTCGTGGTTTGCTCATATCGCTTTTGAAGTGCCAGGTGAAAATACTTCAAATGAATGGTTAGAAGCTGTTACTGATGAAGAGTACGCTAAATTATGATCGATCTAAATAGCTACGATAAGGAGTATAAAGAGCGTCTAGATGCCTTTATCGATGAAGTCAAAAACGAAGAAGGTTATACCTTAGATAAGGATATCCGCTATTTGGTGATCTTTGGCTTCTTTAGTAGGTGAAGGGGCATATGATGCCTATAAGATCGTCTTAGATGAAGCGATAAAATATGGTATGAAGGCGACGATGGTCAAAGAGATGGTCTATCAAGCTACTGATTATCTAGGTTTTGGTCGTGCATTGCCTTTTATCGAGATCACAAATGACATCTTGACTCAAAATAAGATATCTCTACCCTTAGAAGATATGGCGACAACGACTAAAGATGATCGTCTAGAAAAAGGTGTTAAAGCGCAAGTAGCGGTCTTTGGTGATCATATGAAAGAAGCCTATAAACAAGGCAAGATCAATGAGTATCTAGCGGCTAATTGCTTTGGTGATTACTATACTAGAAAAGGTCTTGATCTCACTTTGCGAGAGCTTATGACCTTCTGTTTCCTTATGGCCCAAGGTGGTTGTGAGCCACAACTTATCGCCCATGCCAAAGGCAATATGCGTATGGGAAATGATAAGGACTACTTGATGCGTGTCATCATCCAGTGCTTACCATATATCGGCTATCCTAGGGCGTTGAATGCTATAAGTTGTGTTGAAAAAGCTTCCGCATAACGGAAGCTCATCTTTCAAATAACTTGATGATGTCTTCTTTAGACATCTTGGCTAAGGATCCGTCATTGCCTTCTACGAAGGCATCGGCGAGATCCTTTTTACGTCTTTGCATCTTGACGATCTTCTCTTCGATCGAATCGCGCATGATCAGACGATAGACCTGGACATTGGCATTTTGGCCGATGCGGTGGGCACGATCGGTGGCTTGCTCTTGGGCGGAGATATTCCACCAAGGGTCGATGTGGATGACCGCTTCAGCAGCGGTGAGATTAAGGCCAGTACCACCAGCCTTAAGCGATATGAGAAAGACTGGTGTCTTGTCGCTTTGGAATTTAGCGACAAGATCTCTTCTTTCCTCTTTAGAGGTCTTACCAGTCAATGTATAGTATTTGATATCCTCTTTATCTAACTCTAGGGCTAATAGATCGATGAGGGAAGTAAAGCTTGAAAAGATCAAGACTTTTTTGTCGTGCTCGTGTAAGATCTTGACAAGGTCGATACAGGCTAAGACCTTACTAGATGGTTCCTTGATATCATCATAGATCAGCCTTGGATCAAGACATAACTCCCTCAGCCTTGTCAGCATCGCCAAAATGGCGATGTGGTCGATCTCAGGACCGTTCATCTTGATCTTCATCTCCTTGTTGACGGTAGCAAGATTTGCCAGGTATAGCTTATGTTCATCCTCATTAAAATCGATGAGATATTCATGATCGACCTTATCCGGCAATTCCTTTAAGACATCCTTCTTGGTCCGCCTTAGGATAAATGGCGATACTAAGGTCTTTAGCTCATCGCGTTTTTCATCATCATCATATAAGACGATCCCTGTTTCAAAGTTTGTCTTAAAATAGTTATAGCTGAATAGATAATGAGGCATCAAAAAATCAAAGATCGACCATAGTTCAGCTAAGGAGTTCTCGATCGGTGTCCCACTTAGGGCTAAGCGATGGCGACTCTTTAACTCTTTGACGCTGGTGGCATTTTTCGTCTTTTGGTTTTTGATATTCTGAGCTTCATCTAAGATGACATATTCAAAGTCATGGTCTTTATAAACCTCGATATCACGACGCAAGTAGTCATAAGATGTGATGATGACATCATACTCTTCATATCTTTTGATCGCTTCTTCACGCGCTTTTTTAGTGCCGGTGATAAGCTCATACTTTAAGCCAGCACTAAAGCGGTTGATCTCATCTTCCCAGTTGTATATTAATGATGCTGGACAGACGATGATCGAGTGCTTCTTCTCATCTTTGATCGTATCTAATAGGGCGATGACTTGGATCGTCTTACCTAAGCCCATCTCATCAGCTAGGATGCCATTTAGGTTATAATCATAAAGCATCAATAACCATTTAACACCATACTTTTGATAGTCACGTAAGATATCATCATAGCGCTCTAACATCTCATGGTCGCTTCTCAGGTCTTTAAGACCATCGATGTAGCTAAGCAAGGTCGGATCTTTATCGACTGTAAGCTTTGTCATCTTATCGAGTTTACTATCTAAGCCAAAGGCACGATAGGCATCGATGGTGGCTTTACCGTTTTTGAGGACCTTTAGATCAAGGTCGACACTTCTAAAGAGATCATCGAGCTCTTTTAATTCTTCGCTTTCAAGTTTGATGGTACTTCCATCTTTAAGACGATAGTATTTCTTCTTTTGCCGATAGGCACTTAAGATCTTACTAGCTTCATCGATATTGAGATCATCGCTACTGATGTCGATCTCTAAAAGGCCATTGTTGAAGCGGACACCGGCTTGGATCTTGTAACGCGCTTTTTTAGCGAGCTTTTTGATTGCTTCACTGATATAGACATCACAGTATTTGTTTAACTTGCTTAAGCTGTTTTGGACAAAGTCGAGCGTCTTTTCATCTTCAAGGTCTAATAGATAATGACCATCTTCGATATGACCGTAATTATTTAAGACTGTCTTAAGGACCTGGACTTTAAAGTCATGGTCGTATTTATCATTATCGATGATCGCTATCTTTTCGCCTTTTTCATCTAGACCATAGATATCGATGAGGATATTATCATCATATAGGTCACCATATAGTGATAAGCTTTGGATATCATCTCTTTTCTTGAGCGCTACATTGGTCTTGAGCTTGATGATATTTTGATATGGATAGATAAAGGTATTCAAGACATCATCCAGATCATCATCGGCGACGATGAGCTTATCAGCGTTTACTTGATATAGGAATTCACATATGATCTCATCGGCTTTTGCAAAGTATTCGATGATATCATCACGATAACGATAGATACCAAATTTAGTAAAGATCATATCATCATCTTCGATCGATAAAGAATAGTAATAACCTTCATCGCTAAGGGTCACTTCGACGATATCATCCGTCTTTTTAAAAATGGTCTCATCATCATTAAAGATATGATAAAAGGCATCCATATCATCGCCTTCTAGATATACATAGCGATGACGGGGACGATGATAACTATCGTAGCCATAATTATCGACGGCATTGCCTTTTACCTGCCTTAAAAAGGTGATAAAGTGCTTTGAGCGCTCGGAAAAAGCATCGATATCATGGATAAAGGCGATCTTTTTACCATAGCGGACATCGTCATGATCATCGATCGCATCGAGTAGTTTGTACCAGTTTTTGATGACATAGTGGTCATTTTCTTTATTGTAGATATTAAAAGATAGGTATAGGCGACCATCTTTTTCAAAGCTTGGTACAAGATAATAGGTATCATCTTGAAAGACCTTTTTGATCAGTTTTGATCGTTTTGTATTGTTGTGGATCAAGAGGCTTTGCGTTCGTAATTTGCCTCTTTCGATATTCATCTTTTCAAAATAGCTGAGTTTACTATTTCTGATGTCACGGATGCTTTTCTCGCTTTCTTCCTTGGCATCATAATAATAACCATCTTCATCGATAAAACGACCGATGAGATGGTAGATACAAGCACCGATATGAGCGCATAGCTTATCGGGCTTAAACCAATGACAATCACATCCAGCATCGACGATCCTTTGATCAGGTGTGATAAAAAAGGATGGATGATAATAGTTATAGCCGACCTTTAAAGAAGCTTCTACTTGATAACCATAGTCATCATCTCCCCAAACATCCAAAAAGGTTATCGAACCATTTTCGGCATAATTTTGGGCGACGATACGGTCGACTTCACTGATATAAAAAAGGTATGTCTTATCGATAAACATACCTTTATGGTACCATTTTTAACGCTGATTTTTAAGGTTATCGAGATATTCTCGGATATCTTTGCGGTCAGGGAAGCGGAAGAAGGTCGCCTTATTTTCATTGAAGGTCTTGGCTATATCCGAACGCATGTCCTTGAAGGTGATGACAAGATCGCTGTTTTTGAGGGTTTTAGCGATCTTGGTCGATAGATGCATCGTCTCAAAGAGGTCGATCAGGACAAAGCCATAGAACATACCGACCACAAAGGAGAACTCGATGTGGGAGGTGAATAGACCTACAGCTCTAACTAGATATGGGTTGACTAAGAAATAATAGATGACCGATACTACGCCCCATAAGATCGAAAAACGTAGACAGATCAGACCCTTGTAGTTGAACTTCTCATTGCGATAATCCCACAAGCGCATCTTGAGACCTTTGAGGAAGAATTCACCACCGACAAGCTCAAGTAAGGTCATGAGTACACTAGCCAAGATGAAGATCATGACGACATCGAAGATGATATTACCTAAACTGAATTTATCTAAAAGATAGCTCAGGATATAAAGGATGACTGTCCCAAAGCCATAGATCGGAAGATATGGTCCTTGTAAGAAACCAGGGTTGATCCAACGTCGTGCTTTACCGATAAAACGATTGAAGAATAACTCCATGAACCAACCGACGATCGATCCGATCATGAATAAGAATAATAGGACTAATAGATCAAAGCGGTCCATTATTTATTGATCGCCTTTATCATGAGGTCACTGATGGCCTTAGTATAGGCAACAGGATCTTTGATCTCAAGCCCGGCGATAAGCAGCGCTTGATCATATAAGACCTTAGCGATATCACTGATGTCTTCTTTTTTGTCATACGCGTTTTTGATCGCTTTGAATAGCTCATGATCAGGATTGATCTCTAGTATCTTATTAGCCTTGATCCCAGCACCTTGGTTAGTCTCATTCAAGAACTTTTCCATCTCGATCGAGATATCGTTTTCTCCTGATACTAAACATACTGGATGGCTCTTTAGACGGCTAGATAAACGGACTTCCTTGACTTCACCATCAAGGGCGTCTTTGATCGTCTTGAGGATGTCCTTATTTTCGGTATTCTCCTTTTCGATCTTCTCTTTTTCTTCTTCTGTTTCAAGATCTAGATCACCCTTATTGACCGACTTGAAGTTATGACCATCATAATCGCGCAACACTGTCGCCATGAATTCATCGACATTCTCTAAGAAATACAAGACCTCATAACCTTTATCTAAGACCCTTTCGATCTGAGGCATCTCTTTGATCTTCTCGATACTGTCGCCAACAGCATAGTAGATGTCCTTTTGGTCTTCCTTCATCCTTGATACATAGTCTTTTAGTGACGTATAGTCATCATCATTTGATGACTTAAAGATCAAAAGATCGACTAATTCATCTTTATTTTGACCATAGTTTTCATAAGCTCCATACTTTAGTTGAGCACCAAATTCCTTGAAGAAGCCCTTATAAGTGTCAAATTCATCCTTCATCATCTTCTCTAAGGTGTTCTTGATCCGCTTATCGACGCTCTTGCGGATGGCTTCCATCTGGTGGTCTTGCTGTAAGAGTTCACGGGAGATATTCAAAGACAGGTCATCTGAATCGATAAGACCTCTGATGAATTTGTAGTGATCAGATACGAGCTCTTTAGCTTCATTCTTGATAAAGACGCCTTTAGAATAGAGCTTAAGTCCTAACTTATAGTCAGTGGTATAGTAGTTATATGGCGCTTTAGCTGGTATATACAACAAAGCTGTATATGACGTATTACCTTCAACGCTGTAGTGTAGTGTCTTTAATGGCTTATTGTAGTCATAGTAGTTTTGCATATAGAAGTCATCGTATTCGTCTTGAGTGATGTCCTTTTTGGCTTTTTTCCAAAGTGGTGTCATCGCATTGACGGTCTCTTCTTTGATCTCAGTCTTGGTCTTGCCTTCTTCTTCGGTGGCTTTGACGACTTCGACATCCATCTTGATCGGATAGCGGATGTAGTCAGAGTATTTCTTTACTAACATCTGGATCTCATCGCTTGATAGATACTTAGAATACTTGACTTCATCAGTATCCTCTTTGATATGCAAGGTGATCACAGTACCAGCTTCTTCTTTACTAGCTACCTTGATCTCATATCCTTCTTCACCATTTGATGTCCAAAGATAGGCTTTATCACCATTGACCTTGCGCGATAAGACTTCGATGTGGTCAGCGACCATGAAGGCACTGTAGAAACCGACACCGAATTGGCCGATGATATCGACGTCCTTTTTGTTTTCAAGTTCGTTCATGAATTCATAAGAACCAGATCTTGCGATCGTGCCGAGGTTATTTTCAAGGTCTTCTTTATCCATGCCGATACCATTGTCGCTGATCGTAAAGGTCCGTGATGCACGGTCGACACTGAGTTTGATCTCAGGATCGCCTTCGGTTATCGTCGTATCGGTCAAAGCCATATAGTGTCTTTTATCTAAAGCGTCTGATGCATTGGATATCAGCTCCCTTAAAAAGATATCTTTATTGGTATATATCGAATTAGCCATCAGGTCGAGTAGCCTTTTTGATTCTGTCTTGAACTGTTTTATTGCCATTTCCATTACCTCCTTTAGCAGTAAATTAGCACTCAATAGATGAGATTGCTAATATATCTTAACACTCTTGTGTCAATTGTGCAATGACTTATAATAGATGCATGAAAAAGATCATTTTGACCAATATGGGCTTAGTTAAAAAAGGTGAAGAGATCTTAGTATTAGATCGCAAGAAAGATGATTGGCCAGGGATAACCTTCCCTGGTGGCAAAGTAGATGATGATGAGGATATCTATGCATCGGTCATAAGAGAAGTAAAAGAGGAGACAGGACTTACGATGATCGATCCTAAGTGTATCGGTTATATCGAATGGAATATCGAAGATGATCGCCATCTGTGTATCCTATTTGAAAGTGATAACTATAGTGGTGAACTAAAGTCATCAAAAGAAGGGGAAGTCTTTTTTATTAAGACAAATGAAATAAAAAGTTATAAACTATCTACAGATATGGATAGGATATTAGACCTATATGGTCTTAAGTGGAGGTAGTATGATCAAAGGTGAGATCAAGATGGCAAATGGGGAAGTGATACCCTTTGTCTTATATCCGGAATATGCCCCTAATACAGTGGCTAACTTCGTCAAATTAGTAAGGGAAGGCTTTTATGATGGACTTACCTTCCATCGGGTCATCAGAGGCTTTGTCTCGCAAGGTGGTGATCCTAAAGGCGATGGTACAGGAGAATTATCCTATACGATCAAAAATGAGAATGAAGGCAATCCTTTAAGGCATAAAGCTGGTTCTATCGCGATGGCACATCGAGGCAGAGATACAGCTAGTTGCCAGTTTTATATCTGCCATGAAGCACAACCGCATTTAGATCAAGATTATACGGTCTTTGGTGAAGTGACAGATAATCTAGAAGCGGTCAAGAATATGTTTCCAGGGGATGTGATCGAATACATCCGTGTCGAAGGATGAAAAACGCGCTAAACAAAAGGGATATCGGTCTTGTCGTCATCGGATCGATCATCTTCGCTTTAGGTTGTAATCTATTTATCGTTTCAACGGATATCTACAGTGGTGGTATCGTTGGGACATCACAAGTGATCAGATCATTGCTCATCGAGCATACATCTTTAGATCCGAATTTTGATATCGCCGGTATCATCAATATGATCATCAATGTCCCATTGCTTGTGATCGCTTTAAGGGTCTTAAAAGGTCCTTTTGTCTATAAGACCGTCTTAAGCGTCGCCATCCAAACCGTGGCCTTTTCGATCATTCCGACCGATCCGATCATCGATGATCGCCTTGCATCGCTCATCATCGGAGCGATCGTATCTGGTGTTGGTGCGGGCCTTGTCTTGACGGCTAAAGCTAGTGCTGGGGGTAATGATATCACCGGGATGTTACTTTTAAGTCGTGATCCTAAGACCAGTGTCGGCAAGGTCAATCTTTACTACAATATCGTCTTATATATCCTCTGTGCGATCTTCTTTGATATCGAGACGGCGATCTATTCGGTCATCCAATCATTTGTCTTCTCGTTTGCTTTAGATAAGACCCATCTGCAGAATATCGAAGTATCCTTGATGATCTTTACTCGAAACAAAGATGTTAAAAAGATGATCATCAACGATAAACACCGTGGTGTCACCTATTGGCAAGGTCTAGGTGCTTATACCGATAAGGAGACGGAAGTACTTGTCACGATCTTATCGAAATATGAAGTCAACGATATCAGGCAAAAGATCAAAGAGATGGATGAACATGCCTTTATCATCTGTTTTGAAGATCTCGGTAGTGTTGATGGCAATGTGGAAAAGAGATTGATATAATGACCATATGAAAAGATTTAAAAACATCCTCAAGATCTTAGGGATCGTCATCATATTTGCCTTACTTGCCTATCTTGTCGGCTATCTAGCCACAGGGGCTGATGGGACGCGCCCTTATGTCACACCATCAGTGACACCAGAAGTGACCGATATAAGCCAATAACTTCCTGTTTAGGGAAGTTATTTGTTATAATAGGGTATGCTGAATCAAAGACATTATGACAAACAACACAAAGCTTATGTAGATGCGACTTATAGGGATGATCGACCTATCGAAAAAGGTGATACTGAAAAGCCATCATTAAAAGGTATCATTATTGGGATCATCATCTTTATCACTGTCATCGGGCTTGCTTATATTATCTTTGGTGTCCTTTTTGATCTATTTTTATAAATGATCGATATATCGATATTAAGAAGGATGGTCTTTTCTTGTGCTTTCATTAAAGGATCAAGATATAAAAAATGTCGGGATCATCCGACATTTTAAAGTGCTATATGGTGCACCAGACAAGACTTGAACTTGCACGATCACTCACACGCCCCTCAAGCGTGCGCGTCTACCAATTCCGCCACTGGTGCATACCTACATAATTATAAGAATGTTGTTGAAAATGTCAAATGGCATCACTATAATATCTGCGTATGGAATTTAGGAAGATTATTAACGTAGCTGTCATCGCCCATGTCGATGCAGGAAAGAGTACATTAGTTGACGCTTTTTTGAAACAAAGTCACGTCTTTAAAGAACACGAAGAAGTCGTCGATTGTATCATGGATTCAAATGATCTTGAAAGGGAAAGAGGGATCACGATCTATTCAAAAAACTGTAGTGTCAATTACAAAGACTACAAGATCAATATCGTCGATACACCAGGACACGCTGACTTCTCCAGTGAAGTTGAACGGATCATCAAAACAGTCGATACGGTCATCCTATTAGTCGATTCAAGTGAGGGACCGATGCCACAGACCCGTTATGTCCTAAAGAAATCACTTGAAGCTGAACTGAAACCGATCCTTCTTATCAATAAGATCGATAAGAAAGATCAAAGAGCGACTGAGGTCATCGATGAAGTATATGACCTATTCTTAGAGCTCGGTGCGACCGATGAACAACTTGATTTCCCTATCTTATATGGCGTAGCGAAAGAAGGGATCGTCAGATATGAGCCAGAAGATACCAATGAAGATATCACGCCGCTATTTGAGACGATCATAAATAGGACACCTTATTATCCAGATAAGACAAGTGATGATCTCAAGATGCAAGTCAGTGCTTTAGCATATGATGACTACATCGGTAGGATCGGTATCGGTAGAGTATATAATGGCATCATCAAAGCCAATGAGAATATCACCGTATGTGATAGTTCAGGTAAAAATAAGACCGCTAAGATCGCTAACCTATATAACTATCAAGGATTAAAGAGGGTCGCGATCAAAGAAGCCCAAGCTGGCGATATCGTCTTGATCAGCGGTATCAGTGATATCGAGATCGGTGACACGATCTGTGAACTTGGCAAATGCGATCCAATGCCGGAGATCGCGATCGAAGAGCCGACCTTGTCGATGAATTTCATGGTCAATACGTCACCATTCCAAGGTCAAAGCGGTAAATATGTCACCTCACGCAATATCAAAGAGCGTTTAGAGAAAGAGTTAGAAGTCAATGTCGGTCTTAAGGTCGAAGAGACTGATTCAACTGATACATTCAAGGTCTCAGGAAGAGGGGAATTACATCTTTCGATCTTACTTGAAAATATGCGTCGCGAAGGATATGAGATCGCGGTATCAAAACCAGAAGTCATCTTGCATGTCGAAGATGGCGTCACTAAAGAGCCGATCGAAGAGGTCGTATGCAGTGTCCCTAATGAATACAGTGGTACGGTCATCAATAAATTAAACCTGCGTAAAGGTACGATGATCGATATCCAAGATGAAGGAACATATACGCGGATCATCTATCATGTCCCAACTAGAGGATTGCTTGGCTATCGTAGTGAATTCATCAACGATACTAAAGGTGAAGGCGTCATGGTCCGTAAATTCATCGACTATGAACCATATAGAGGTGAAGTACCGACAAGGCAAAACGGTGTCCTCATCTCATGTGATACCGGTAAAGCGATGACCTATGCACTATGGAACATCCAAGAAAGAGGTCAATTATTCATCGGACCACAGACAGAGGTCTACGAAGGGATGATCATCGGTATGGCATCTAAGAATATGGATATGGATGTCAATCCGATCAAGAATAAGAAGATGTCTGCTGTTAGATCGACCGGTAATGATGAAGCGATGAAGCTAGTACCACCAAGGCAATTATCGCTTGAAGAAGCCCTTGAATTCATCAATGAAGATGAGCTCGTTGAGATCACACCGGATGCGATCAGGCTCAGGAAGAAATACCTCACGGACATCGATCGTCGTCGTCACTATCGCGAACTTAAAAAAGAAGAAAATGTTTAGCACTCTTATTGACAGAGTGCTATTTTGTGCTATAATACCCATCGATGAAAGGAGATGAAGAGATATGATCAAACCTCTTTACAACAACGTTTTATTAAAGAAAGAAAAGGTCGCAAATACGACAAGCAGTGGCATCATCCTTTCCCAAAAAGAAAAAGATGAAGATTATGCAAAGGTAGTTGCTATCGGCACTGGTAAGGTCGTCGATGGTAAGAAAGTAGAGATCCCTTTACATGAAGGCGATAAGGTCATGTATAAGAAGTACAGTGGCACTGATGTCAAATATGCGGAAGAAGAATATATCTTGATCGACGCTGAGGATATCTTAGCGATCGTAGAATAGGAAGTGAGTATTATGGCAAAAGATATCAAATTTTCAAAAAGCGCAAGAGATGCGATGCTAGAAGGGGTAGATACCCTAGCTGATGCGGTCAAGGTCACATTAGGACCTAAGGGACGTAATGTCGTTTTAGATAAGAGTTATGGTTCACCACTTATCACCAATGATGGTGTTACGATCGCCAAGGAGATCGAATTAAAGGATCCATTTGCGAATATGGGTGCTAAGCTCGTATATGAAGTCGCTAATAAGACCAACGATGTCGCTGGTGATGGTACGACAACAGCTACTCTATTAGCTCAATCGATGATCCACAAAGGGATCGAAGAAGTCGATAGAGGGGCTAATCCAGTATTACTACGTGAAGGTATCACTAAAGCTTCAAAGGCTGTTGCGGATAGACTATTAGAAAAGGCCCATAAGATCGAGACCAATGATGATATCGCTTCGGTCGCATCTGTTTCTTCAGGTAGTGAAGAGATCGGTAAGATCATCGCTGAAGCGATGGACAAAGTCGGTAAGAATGGTGTCATCAATGTCGATGAATCAAAGAGCTTTGATACGACCCTTGAAGTCACTGAAGGTCTAAGATATGACAAGGGTTATATGTCACCATATATGGTCTCTGACCGTGAGAAGATGGCTGTAGAGATGGAAAGACCACTCATCTTAGTCACTGATCAAAAGGTCTCAACGATCCAAGATATCTTACCTTTACTAGAACAGATCGTCCAAATGAACAAGCCATTCTTGATCATCGCAGATGATCTAGAGAATGAAGTACTATCGACTTTGATCGTCAATAAATTAAGAGGCACATTCAATGTCGTCGCTACTAAAGCACCAGGCTTTGGTGATAACCAAAAAGAGATGCTCCAAGATATCGCCGTCTTGACTGGTGCTAAGTTCATCTCTAAAGACTTGGGCATGGAATTAAAGGATACGACGATCGAAGATCTCGGTTCATGTAATAAGTTGATCGTGGAAAAAGATCACACGACGATCATCGAAGGCAATGGTGATAAAGCTAGCTTTGATGCAAGGGTCAAAGAGATCGAAGCGAAGATCGAAGTCACTGAATCAGAATACGATAAGAAACAACTACGCGAACGCCTAGCGAAGATGACCAATGGTATCGCTGTCATCAAAGTCGGGGCAACGACTGAATCGGAACTCAAAGAACGCAAGTTGAGGATCGAAGATGCGCTCAATGCGACCAAAGCAGCGATCGAAGAAGGTATGGTCATCGGTGGCGGTGCTTGCTTAGCTAGCATCTACAAGGAACTAAAGCCAGTCCTTCAAGATGAGAATGGTGATATCTCTAAGGGTATCAGGATCGTCTTAGATTCACTATTGATGCCACTTGATCAGATCGCCGAAAACGCTGGCTACAATGGTCGTGATATCGTTGACCAACAACTAGCTAAAGATGGTGATATCGGTTTTGATGCGAAGAACGGTAAATGGGAAGACATGTTCAAAGCGGGTATCGTCGATCCATGTAAGGTCACAAGATCAGCTGTCCTCAATGCCGCTAGTATCTCTGGTCTATTCATCACCACGGAAGCTGCGGTCGGTGAGATCAAAGAACCAGAACCACAAGCGCCAGCTAATATGGGTGGCATGTACTAATAAATCCAAAGAAAGTGCAGAAAAAACTGTACTTTCTTTTTATTTTCACCATTTGTACACAAATGTTTGGTTAAATACTATCGAGCTAGTAGTTTATAATTTCTTTTTCCTCAAGCAAACTTGGTCAATGGCCAAGTTTTTCTTTTTTATCTTCAAATATCTATTATATAATGTGGGCATGAAGATCGAACTGATGAAACTCTACAAAGAGGATCTTATGACTTTAGCCCAGGTATTCGTGGGGACTTTGATGAGCGACCTTGATTTTTTCGTCTCTTTTATGCACGAAAGGATCAATATCGATCTCGGCCTATTGTTGCTATATCAGGATCTCGACTATTTCAAAGATCTCATGGATGATGATGAGAGAGCTCTATATAAGGAAGTCTTATCAAGACCAGAAAAGTTGACCAAAGAAGAGCTTGTAAGAGCGATCGAAAGCGTCTTAAATGATAAGGCCAAACTTGAAGGATTCATGATCGCTTTTACCGGCGCTGATGACGAATTAGTCAAGGTCTTTGAATCGATCGATCGCGTTGAAGACTATGAGATGATCAAAAAGGATAAGGTCTATCAAAAAAGAAGAGCTTATATCAATACATTAGCCAGCGTTGCCAAGGCGGCGGTCAATTTATATGGTGTCATCGCGATCGAAGATGTCTATGACATCATCGAGCATTATGACCTTATCAAGATCGAAGGTCGTGGCTATCAGAAAAAGAGCGGCACATATAAAAAGACGATCTTCGCTAGTCCTAAACATTTCTCGATGAGCATCTTACATATCTATATCGAGCTCATGGGCTCAAGGATCAATTTCACCAATGATGGTTTATTATTAGATCAGTGCTTTGCGAGTGAATTTGATCAAGAATTTACTGACTTTTATGAGAAATTCAAGGATGGTATCGTCGATGATGATGCATACAATAAGTTATTAGATGAATACGATGAGCGTTTCTCATATCGTCGTTTTCATATCGAGTCTTTGATGAAACCGTTGTGGTTACCAGAAAGCGCTGATGAATTTTTACTATACTCATCAGGCATGGCGATGGAAGTATCGAATGTCGCCGATGAGCTATTCGATTATATCGATAAACATCTATTGCGAAGGATGAAGATCCCAAATGCCGGGGGACTACCGGATTTTATGCTAAAGGATGTCGCTAAATACGATATCGTCGAGCGTTGTATGCAGCTTGTCAATGACCATAACGCTAAGATCGAGCCTGACCTTAATGTAGCCTATGATGGTCTAGTCGAATATCTTAAAAACTATCACGTCAGGCTCAAGGAGGATGAAAAATACGATATCCGTCTTATATTAGCTTCCTTGCATGATGAAGTAAGGCTTTGGCAAAACCGTGGCTATACCAATAAAGAATTAGAAGAAGGTGTAAAGACCGAACAATTACATCCATCAGATCTTGAACGTTATCTCGATGATCTATTCAGTCATAAGATGGAAGATTTCAGCGGCGATGAAGAAGAAACGATCGACCCAAAGACCGGTAAAAAGATCATCAAGGTCAAAAGAGCGATGCGCACGGATATGAAAGAAAAAAGATAGCTAAAAATACTAAAGTTAACATGTTCACAATTGACTATTGAGGTTTATGCTCTTATAATATATTAGAGTCATAAAGGAGGAAATATTAAATTATGACAGTAAAAGTTGCGATTAATGGATTTGGTAGAATCGGTCGTTTGGCTTTCCGTCAAATGTTCGGTGATCCTGATTACGAGATCGTTGCGATCAACGACCTAACAAAACCTGAGATGCTAGCTCACCTATTAAAGTACGATTCAAGCCAAGGCAAATATGCTCATGAGATCACAAGCGGTGAAGAATCGATCACAGTTGATGGTAAAGAGATCCACATCTACAAAGAACCAGATGCTGCTAACCTACCTTGGGGTGAATTAGGTGTTGACGTTGTCCTAGAGTGCACAGGCTTCTATACAAAGAAAGAAAAAGCTATGGCACACATCAATGCTGGTGCAAGAAAAGTCGTTATCTCAGCACCTGCTGGTAATGACCTTCCAACTATCGTTTACGGTGTAAACGAAGGCACATTGACTCCAGAAGATCACATCATCTCTGCTGCTTCATGTACAACAAACTGCTTAGCACCAATGGCTAAAGCATTAAATGACTACGCTCCGATCGTCAGCGGTATCATGACAACTGTCCATGCTTATACTGGTGACCAAATGGTATTAGATGGTCCACATCGTAAAGGTGACCTAAGAAGAGCTCGTGCTGCTGCTTGCAACATCGTTCCTAACTCAACAGGTGCTGCTAAGGCTATCGGTCTTGTTATCCCTGAATTAGCTGGTAAGCTCATCGGTTCAGCTCAACGTGTTCCAGTACCTACAGGTTCAACAACGATCTTAGTTGCTGTTGTTAAGAGCGACAAAGAAGTCACAAAAGAAGGTATCAACGAATACATGAAGTCAGTTGCTAGCCCATCATATGGTTACAACGATGAACCAATCGTTTCAAGTGATATCATCGGTGAAACACATGGTTCTATCTTTGATGCAACACAGACAATGGTTTCAAAAGTATCTGAAGGTGAATATCAAGTACAAGTAGTTGCTTGGTATGATAACGAAAATTCTTACACAACACAAATGGTAAGAACGATCAAATACTTGAGCAACCTTTAATCGTTAAATTTACTTTATAAACAAGGGTCATACTTCATTGTATGACTCTTTTTATTTGCTTCCATAATCGTTATAATAAACGCGTATGCTAAAACTACCTGAAAAACTCACAAAGCTGCGTAAGGCTTATTCATATTCGCAAAGCTACATCGCTGATCTATTAGGGATCGATGCTTTAGAATATATGAACTATGAAAACGGTAAGACCTTACCTAAGATCAGTGAACTCAAGATCTTAGCTAAGTTCTATAAGATATCCTTAGATTCTTTGGTCATCAATGATCTAGATGTTACGATCCAAGAAAACGATCGCTATGACATCGATAAAGAGAACTACAATTACCTCAAAAGGATGGCCAAAAGGGGAAAACGTGCCCGTTTTTTAAAAAAGAATCGTAATACGATCTTTTTAGCGATCGCTTTAGTCTTGATCTTAGCTATTACGATCATCTTATGGCCAAAAGATACAAGTGTCGATCTCGAGCTTGCCCATAAGGCAAGTATCAAAGATCGTTTAGATGCCTCTGATACAACGGTCATCTATATCGATAAAGATGGGAAGGTCACCGGTGCTGGTGATAATACCAATTCCCAATTAGATATCGAAGCTAATGATGTCTTAAGCGTCCATGAAGGCAGTAATTTCACGGTCGCCCTCAGATCTGATGGTACGATAGCGCATGCTGGACTTATCACTAGGCTCTCCGATGAATTAGATCAACTAGTAGATATCGTCAAGGTCGATGTAGGTAGTGGCCATATAGTGGCTTTAGATAAAACAGGTCATGTCACTTGCGTTGGTGATGATAGTTATGGTCAATGTGCGATCGATGATATGGATGGGGTGGTCGATATATTTGCGGATGAGAATGCATCGGTGATCGTCAAAAGCGATGGCACGATCGAAGCCTATGGTGATTTTATCGGTAAAGATGAACTGGTACTGACTTCGATCGTCGATATGGATATCTCGACTTTTATCAGTGCCTTCGTCGATGAAGAAGGTCATGTCACCTATTACACCGCTGGTCAAGTCTTTGATGAAGCCAACAGCTTTAAAGATATCGTTGAGGTTGCTGTCGGTGATAGCTTTATCGCCGCCTTAGATCGAAGTGGTAAGATCCATATCGATCTAGCCCAAAACGATGTCCTTACCGATGAAGTCGATTCGTGGATGGATGTCGAAGCGATCGCTGGAGGCAAAGATTACCTGGTAGCCTTGATAAATGGCGAGATATATGGTGTTGGCAATAATGACTATGGTCAGTTTACGGTGGAAGAATCACAAAAGACGACTTTAGCTAGTGTCACCAATGTCAAGGTCAGCTATACAGAGAATGATCTTATCATCACCTTTGATAAGGTGGCTAATGCCACGGCTTATAACCTTCGGATCGATGTCGGGATGGGTATCGCCATCACATCGACGAGTGGTCAATTCATCATCCCTTTGAGCCGTTTTGAAGATGGTGAACGCTATACCATCAGTATCACCACTAAAGGCGATAATGACCGCTATGAGGATTCAGCACCAAGTATCATCAATTTCTTATTCACGATGCCAAGTGACGATGAAGAGGTCGAAGAGTTATATACTCTAGATCGTTTGACAGGAAAAAGCGAAGATGAGTTTTTAGCTTATCTTGATAGCTTTGGCGTCTTGAGTGAGCATATCATCAAGATGCAAAGCGATATCATCTGTGAAGGGGATGAAGAGATCGTCACTTATGTTGAAGGGATCAAGGATTATGAGACCTTGACTTTAAGTGACCTACTGACTCGTGATATCATATACTATACGTGTGATAACACGATAGAAGAAACACCAGACCCAGTACCGACTGGACAGGAGACGATAGATGGACAAGATATTTCAGATCAAGGATAGACCAGATACACTGATCTTAACTGAAAGCGAACTGATCGATGCGATCAAGAATGGACTTTTAGATGGCGAAGATGTCATCATCTGTAGTGAGCTTGTGAATGAAGCCAAGATCAAAGATTCCATCTACGCTTTTTATCTCGATAAGGAGGATGCATGAATAAGACAAAATTCGAAAAGGCCCTATATTGGATCGTTTTAGCGACGCTAGTGGCTTCGATCATATATATCATCACCAGGATCATCATGGCACCGACGACCAGTGCTGATGTGGGTGTAAGGACTAAAAGTAGCTATACACTGATGCTTGTACAGTGCATATTGGGAGTAGCGGTCATGCACTTACCGGATATGTTAGAGAAGCGTTTTAAAAGGGATATCCCATCACCCTTAGTCATCATCTATTTAATCTTCCTATATTGTGCGATCTATCTTGGTGAAGTACGCAATTTCTACTATAATATCGCCAATTGGGATGATATCTTACATACGATATCAGGAGCGATGTTAGGGGCACTTGGCTTTAGTGCTGTCACCATCTTAAACAACACCGAAAAACTACCCGTCAATCTATCACCGTTGTTCGTATCGCTATTCGCTTTCTGCTTTGCGATCACGATGGGTGTATTTTGGGAATTCTATGAATACAGTTTTGATGGTCTTTTAGGACTCAATATGCAGAAGTTCGCTCTAGAAGATGGTACTGAATTAGTAGGGCGTTTAGCCCTCTCTGATACGATGACCGATCTGTTTGTCGATGCAGTTGGCGCTGGTATCATCAGTATCCTTGGTGGTCTATCCATCAAATACAAGACCAAGCTCATCGGTTTGTTCCATTTTAAAAAGATATAGGAGGAATGATATGAAGATATATAACACCAAGACTTTAAAAGTTGAAGAATTTGTCCCGATCAAAGAGGGTGAGGTCAAGATGTATGTCTGTGGACCAACGGTCTACAGTGATATCCATATCGGTAATACTAGGCCGATGATCGTCTTTGATACCCTAAGACGGCTATTTGAAGAGATCGGTTATGATGTCAAATATGCATCTAATTACACTGATGTCGATGATAAGATCATCAAGGCAAGTAAAGAAAAAGGGATCAGTGAATTAGAACTCACCGATGAGATGATAAAACGTGTTGAAGCGATCCGTCATCTATTAAATATGGAAGACCTATACAAGACGCCAAGGGTCACGGAAACGATGGATGATATCATCGCTTTTATCGATGAGCTCGTCATGAATGGTAGTGCCTATGTCGTCGATGGCGATGTCTTCTTTAGGACAAATAGCGTCGATGACTATGGTTCATTATCCAATCAAGTTCTAGATGATCTTAAAGCTGGGGCTAGGATCGAAGAGAATGCCAAAAAGGAATCACCGCTTGATTTTGTTTTGTGGAAAAAGACGGAAGAAGGGATCAAATGGCCAAGCCGTTATTCTGTCGGTCGACCAGGATGGCATACCGAATGTGTCGTCATGATCCACAAGGAGCTCGGTGACGTGATCGATATCCACGGTGGTGGTAAAGACCTTCGTTTCCCTCACCATGAAAATGAACGCGCCCAAGCTAAGGCCTTATATAAGACCGGTCTAGCTAACTATTGGATGCACAATGGCATGATCGATATCGAAGGGGTCAAGATGAGTAAGTCCTTAGGCAACATCATGAAAGCCAAGGATATCTTAGAAGAATATGATCCGATGGTCATCCGTTGGCTCATGCAAAGCGTCCACTATCGTCAAGATCTCAATATCTCGATCGATGTGATCAAAAACAGCGAAGTTGAACTAAATAAGGTCTTAAACGCCCTAAAACAAGCACAACTCACCTTGGCTTTAAGTGATATCGTTATAAACGATCATGAAAAAGAGCACTATGACCGTTTTATCGAAGAGATGGAAGATGATATGAATACACCAAATGCTTACAGTGTCATCTTTGAGACCGTCAAAGCGATCAATCAAGAGGTCAGAAATAAGGAAAAGGATCTAGTGAAGATCGCTGGTCTTATCGGATCACTTATGAGGATGCTTGATGTCTTAGGTATCAAGTATCATCGTATCGAGCTTTCAAAAGAAGATAAGGAACTATATGCTCTATGGCAAAAAGCTAAAGCAGATAAAGACTTCACGACAGCGGATAAGTATCGTGATATCTTAAAGGAAAGAGGTATCCTTTGATCGATCCGACGCTATTAAATGGCACTTCTTTGAGCTTTATCGGTGATGCGGTATATAGTCTATATATCAGGGAATATCTAGTCTCTAAGGGTATCCACCGGGCTAACGAACTACAAAAAGCCACTGTCAGCTATGTCAGTGCTAAAGGGCAAAAAAGGGCTTATGATAAGCTTATAGAAGCTGATTATCTGACTGATGAAGAAAAAGAGGTCTTTAAAAGGGGGAGGAATGCGATCGGGCACATCCCTAAAAATGGTAATCTCAAGGATTACAGTATCGCCAGTGGTCTAGAGGCGATCTGTGGTTATCTATATCTTAAAGATCAAGAAAGGTTAAAGGGTTTATTCGAGGTCATCTTATGAACGATATCATCTGGGGCAAAAACAGTGTCAATGAAGCGCTAAAAGGCAAAAGAGTATTAGAGCTCTATACATATGACAAATACTATCTTGACATCGCTAAAAGGGAAGGTATCCCATATAAGGAAGCAAATAAAGCCACCTTAGATAAGATGGTAAAGGGCAATCATCAAGGTGTCGCCGCTAAGATCTTCGCCTATGAACCATATGCGCTTGATGAGATCATCAAAAAGGATAATGGTTTGATCATCATGCTTGATGGACTTGAAGATCCAAGGAACTTAGGTGCGATCATCAGGACGGCTGATTGTGTCGGTGCTGATGGTATCATCTACCGCAAAGACCGCAGTGTCCATGTCACCCCGACTGTCGCTAAGGTCGCAAGCGGAGCCTTAGAATATGTCAAATGCGCCGAAGTGACAAATCTTGTCGATACATTAAAGAGATTAAAAGAAGATGGTTATTGGGTCGTTGGCACTGATGCCAGCGCAAAGGTCGATTATACGGATATCAAGTATGATATGAATGTCGTCATCATCATCGGCTCAGAAGGCAAAGGTATCTCAAGATTAGTCCTTAAAGAATGTGACCATATCGTCAAGATGCCACTATTAGGTCATGTCAATTCACTAAATGCCTCAGTTGCGGCAGGCGTTATGTTGTATGAGGTGATAAGAAGTAGGGGTAAGTGATGAATAAGAAAGATGCAAGAGTAGTGCTGATATTATCAGTGATCATGTTGATCATCGGTATCATCTTAAAGATGTTTTTTGGACCAGTACCATATGGACTAGATAAAGCCTTTATCAGTGCAGGTATATTACCCGGTGCAGCATCTTTAGGTAGCTTGATCGATCTAAAGATGCGATCATATACCGATGAAAATAAAGAGAAAGAGATGGCTGAATTAAATGCTAGGGTAAAAGAAGTACCTACATATCGCATCATCACCGTCGCTTTACAGTTACTATTCATGGTCGTGATGTTTATCGTGAGTATCCAAGATATGCCGATCACGATGATCGCCATATTATTTGTCATCTTTGTATTTATCGCTGTCATCGCTTCTTTCAAGATCCGTAGCATCGAGCGAGAGATCAAAAAGGAAATTAAAAGTTCAGGAGCGTGATAAGTCGCATACCATCGTGACTTATCACGTTCTTTTTAAACAAAAAGGTGTGAAAATCCTCAAAGCGGATCTTTCACACCTTATTTCTATTTATCCTTGAAATACTTGATCACATCGGTGGCAGCTTGTGCGCCTTCATAGACGGCTTTTGCCACCTGCAACATCCCCTTAGTATCATCACCAGCGGCATAGATACCAGGGATATTCGTGCGCATGTTTTCATCGACGATGATCTTGTTTTGTTCATCGATCATGATCCCGATCTTACGGGCTAGGTCAGCACTGCCAGCACTGCCTAAGGCGATGAATAGACCATCGACCTCTAGTTTACTACCATCTTCAAAGATGACTGCTTCGATCTTATCTTCGCCACCTAATGAAGCGATCTTTTGAGTCTTTAGATCATATCCTTTTAGATCATCAGCTTCGATATCTAAGCCATTGGTCAAGATATATAGGTCATCAGTCAGGTTTTTAAGGTATTCTGCTTCATGAAGGGCATATGCGCCATTGCCTAAGACAGCGACTTTTTTCTTGCGATAGAAGAAACCATCACATACAGCGCAATAGGAGACACCCTTGCCTTCGTAGTTTTTGATCCCTTTGATCGGTGGTACATTGCGATAGCTGCCTAAGGCTAATACGATGGCATCAGCACTATAGCGATCTTTTTTACCGATGACATCAAAGCGTCCATTGAACTCTAATGATAAAACTTCATCGTCGATGATCGGGATATCAAGGGCTTTAGCTTGCTCCTTTCCTTTTTGGTATAATTCTTCACCACTGATCGGTCCTACACCGTAGTAGTTTTCGATCATATGAGCCTTTGACAGGGAACTTTTATCCATCGATACGATCTTGACGTCGATATTGGCGCGTTTGGCATATAATGCCGCACTGACTCCAGCTGGGCCAGCGCCGATTATCACTAATTCTTTCATGCCCATATAATAACAAATATCCCCTTGGATGTGGTATCATTTGACCATGAAGTTATATCAAAAAGCTCTGTTTTTTATCACTTCGATCGTGATATATTTAATGGTCGCCATCTTTGGCAGCATCTTTTTGAATTATCTCATTGAGATGTTTACATTTAGTAGTATAATCAAGGTCGCGTGCACACTTGGATATGTGCTCATCATCGCCACAGTGATCAGTTATCTCATCGTCAATAAGATATATGATCGCGCTTTGATCAAAAAAGAAGTGGCAGAAAAAGAGGAAAGTGAAGGATAGTATGCAGATCATTATCGCGACTGGTGGCAGTGGTGGCCATATATACCCAGCCATGACCTTGGGTAAAGCATTAGAGGAAAAAGGACATAAGGTGACCTTTATCGGGTCTTTAGACCGGATGGAAAAAGATGTCATCCCTCAAAGTGGGGAGGCTTTTATCGGCCTTGATGTCAAGACGACAAGAGGTGGTATCATCCAAAAATTCAAGAGCTTATTTTCGATATATAGGGCATATCACCGCTGTATAAAGCTATTAGAAGGCCAAGACTTAGTTATCGGCTTTGGCAATTATATCAGTGTACCAGTCGTCCTAGCGGCTAAAAAACGCGGTATCAAGATCGTTATCCATGAGCAGAACTCCTTTGTCGGTCGAGCTAATCGGATGCTTGATCAAAAAGCTGATCTCATCATCGCTTCTTATGCCGAAAGCTTAGATCAATTCAAAAACCCGAATAAGGTATTATTAGGCAATCCGCAAAGCAGTGTCGCTTTAAAGGTGAAGGAAGATAGGTCACTGATCAGCGATCTTGGTCTTGATCCTAATAAAAAGACAGTGCTCATGTTTTTGGGGTCACTTGGCTCTGAGTCGGTACAAAAGGTCATCTTAGAGTATTTCGATAGCTTAAAAGATCAAGATCATCAGATCATCTATGCAACTGGTGACAAACACTACGACAAAGCCAAAGGCTATGATAGCGATAAGATCAAGATCGTCAAAAAGGTCGATGGCGCTAAGATGATGAAGGCTTGTGATCTTTTGGTATCAAGGGCAGGGGCGACGACTTTAGCGGAGATCGTGGCTTTAGGAACGGTCAGTATCCTCATCCCATCGCCATATGTACCGAATAACCATCAGTATCATAATGCCATGGCTCTATGTGATAAAAAAGCCGCTTTACTACTTGAGGAAAAAGATCTAAATGCTGATCGTTTAAAGAAAATGATCGAAGATACATTAAAAAATGATAAACTTTGTAAGGAGATACATGATAATGCCCGCTCTTTGAGCAATGATCATGTATTAGAAGATATAGTTAGTAGGATAGAAGGATTATGGAAACGATAGATTTTTTATCATCACATGGTGATCTATTATTAGATAGTGCATTCAAAAAGATCACGACGATCAGGATCGGTGGACCGATCAAGTATCTCGTGTCGCCTTTTGACATGAACCGTCTAAAACTCATCATCACTTACTTAAAAGAAGAAGGCATCGCCTTCAAGATGGTCGGAAGAGGATCGAATATGGTCTGTGGTGATGGCATGTATGATGGTTGTGTCATCAAGCTTGAACATCTTGACCACTATGAATTCCAAGATGATGGCAAGCTATATGTCGAGGCAGGTATGGTCGTCCCAAGGCTTGCCAACGTCTTAGCGACCCAAGGTTTGAGTGGCTTAGAGTTTGCAAGTGGGATCCCAGGTACGATCGGTGGTCTCATCTTCATGAATGCCGGGGCATATAAAGTCGAGATGAAGGACGTCATCGATTCAGTGCTCGTCTTTAGAGATGGGGAATTCGTTTGGTTATCGAATGAAGAATGTGAATTTGCCTATCGCCGTTCGATCTTCCATAAACACCTTGATTGGGTCATCGTCGCTTGTAAGCTCAAGGTCGAAAGAGGTGATCGTGAGAAGATCAAGGCTTTGATGGCTGATCGCCAACAGCGTCGTCGTAATACACAACCTTTAGATAAGCCAAGTGTTGGATCTTGTTTTAAGAATCCTGATAGCGATTATGCTTGGCGTTATATCGATGGTGTCGGTTTAAGGGGTTACCGTTACAATGGCATCGAAGTTAGTGAGAAACACCCTAATTGGCTTTTGAATGTTAAGGAGGCAACAGCACAAGACTTCATCGTCACCAGTAACTTTATCAAAGACCGGGTCAAAAGCGCTTATGATGTCGACCTAGTCATGGAAGTGGAGCTATTTAATTGTTAGAGAAGGATGATATCTTAAAAGAGAATTATCTTGTCAAAAAGCGACAAGCATCACGGGATGAGAAGAAATATCGTGGTGATAAGAACCGTCTTTTTGTCGTTGCGGTCTTGTTGTGCATCATCTTACTAGCGTCGCTTTATCTCATGTCTTCTCGATCAAAGGTATACCGCGTCAGTGTATCAGGAAATGTCTATCTTGATGATGACTACTATCGTGATCTTTCAGGTATTGATGAAGATGCGATCTATTATCTGACCCTTGATACCAACATCCAAAATGCCATCGCTAGTGACCCTTTAGTCAAAAGCGTGACCGTTGATCACTTAGATCACAACGTGATCGGTATCAATGTCGAGGAAAAGAAGATCATCGCTTATATCTACGATGATGAACCATATCTGATCGATGAGGATGGGGAAAGGATCCCGATGACCACCGATTACTATGACCTTATCAGTATGGTCCCGATCATCGAGGGTTATTCTATCGATGAGATCAAAGAGATCGCGCGTGGTTTCAAAAACGTCGATGATGATATGATCACTGAGATATCAGAGATCCACAAATATCCGTTCTCCTATGATGAAAGGATGATGGAAGTCATCATGCGCAGTGGTAACTATGTCTATGTATCCTATTATGGTTTGTCACTATTAAATAACTACCACGGTATCGAAGCGAGCCTAGCCAGTGATGAAGACCATGTCTGTATCTTCTTAGATGAAGTCACCAATAGTGGCTATACATCAGCTTGTCCTTTCTGGCAAACAGAAGAAGAGACAATTGAAGAAGAACCTAGTGAGCCAAGTCAAGAGGGCACCGAGGCAAGACCGGCTAGTGAATGACCTTGCAGAGACAAATGGAGTTATGTTAAAATATGTGAGCTTAAAAATGGAGGTTATATAAATGAGAGAAGACATCACTTTCAAGTGTTCTGAATGCGGTGAAGAAAATTACATCGGTACTCGCAATAAAAAGAAACATCCAGAAAAGATGGAGATCAAAAAATATTGCCCAAGATGCAATAAGATGACCGTTCACAAGGAGAAGAAATAAGCTTAAGAGCTTATTTTTTTGTATATGCAGATAAATACAGTCGTAACTGGTGCTTTTAGTACCAATACCTATATCATCAAAGCCCCCAAAGGGACGATAGTCATCGATCCTAGTGGTAAAGCCAATAAGCTTATCGATACGATCAAAGATGAAGATATCACGATCCTATTGACCCACGGTCATTTTGATCATATCAAGGCTGTCGATGACTTATACGATCACTATCATTGTATGATCTATATGCATAAAGATGACCTAGAATTGACCGATCCTGTTTCTAGTAAAAAGACCAATACCTTAGGTCCGTATAGCGCATCGATATCAGCCCCTATCGATCACTTAAAAGAGGGTAAGATGATGATCTATGGTCAAGAAGTCGAAGTCTACTTTACGCCAGGGCACACTAAAGGCAGTGTCATCTATCGCATTGGTAATGTCATCTTTAGTGGTGATACCTTATTCAAAGAAAGCGTTGGGCGGACTGATCTATATGGCGGCAATGAGTCCGATCTAAAAAAGTCGCTTAGGATATTCAAGGAGTTTCCAAGTGATCTTGATGTATATCCCGGGCATGGTGATAAGACATCGATCGGCTATGAAATGATGTATAATCCCTTTATGAGGTGAGATATGCGTTATCAAGATGAAAATAGTAAGTTGATCGATAAATGGTGCCAAGATGGTTGGAAATGGGGCATCAAGATCGATCATGAGACCTATCTAAAGGCATTAAACGGCGAATATGAGCTCTATTTGACGCCGACTAAGCCAGTCCCGTCTTCTTGGCTTGATGTCAAAGGCAAAAAGGTCTTAGGTCTAGCGAGTGGTGGTGGCCAACAGATACCGATCTTAAATGCCCTAGGAGCTAAGTGTACGCTTTTAGACTTTTCTAAAAGCCAGTGTCAAAGTGATCTAGATGTCGCTAAGCGTGAAGGCTATGAAGTTGAAGTCATCTGTGCTGATATGACAAAGCCTCTACCGTTTAAAGATGAGAGCTTTGATCTGATCGTCAATCCGGTATCGAATTGCTTTATAAAGGAAGTAGGACCACTTTTCAAAGAGTGTTATCGCATCTTGAAAAAAGGTGGTGAGCTCATCGGTGGTTATGATATCGGTGTTGGTTATGCCTTTGACGATGATGGTGAGATGTGCTTTGTCTTACCCTATGACCCATTAAATGATCCTGATCATCAAAAAGCGGCCTTAGAGAACGATTGGGGCTATGATTTCTCCCATTCGATACAAGAGCAGATCGGTGGCCAATTAAAAGCTGGCTTTACACTTATCGATATCTACGATGATACAAGTGGCTATGGCAAGCTAGAAGAATATAAGATCCCGACATTTATCGCTACAAGAAGTATAAAAATTTAGGATTTTTCGATTTGACCCCCTTATATGGAAGTGTAAGGAGGTTTTTTATTTTGGAAGAGAGATTGAATGCCTTATTACGCTTGGCGATCAGTTTGAAAGCGACGGATATCCATTTTACGAGGAATCGTCTTGGCACTAAGATCGAGATGCGGATCAACGATCGGATCAGACTGGTCAAAAGCGACCCCAAAGATGATAAGATGATCCGCTACTTACAATATCTGGCCAACCTTGATGTCGGTAATCTAATCAAGCCCCAGACGGGACAATTTGAGTATCTGATCGATGATGTCATCGTGTCACTGCGCTTTGCCTTGATCCATAGTGCGCACCTCGATAATGCGGTCCTTCGGATCTTGAACAGCGACCTTGGTCTAAACATCCATTCACTGTCGACAAGCGCTGATCAAAACAATTTCTTTCGCAAGATGATGTCTTATCGCAGTGGTCTATATGTCTGTAGTGGTCCAACCGGTTCTGGTAAAACGACCAATTTGTACACCTTATTACATGGCGTCAATGGTAAGAAGATCTTTACGATCGAAGATCCGGTCGAGATGCAATATGAAGACTTTATCCAATTGAACATCAACGAAGCGATCGGCTTTGGCTATGATGAAGCCATCAAACAGGTCTTACGGCATGATCCTGACATCATCATGATCGGGGAGATCCGTGATGAACTTACGGCCCATATGGCGATCAGAGCGGCTAATACAGGCCATACGGTCATCACGAGCCTTCATGCGCCGAGTTGTCCTTTAGCGATCGAGCGGATCTTAGAGTTAAAGGTCGAAAAGGGTCAATTATTCAATGTGCTGATCGGTGTATCCAATCAAAGGCTCTTTTCACGTGTCGGTTCAGATCGTAAAGTCGTCATCTATGAGACGATGGACCGTGATGAGATCATCCACTATTTTCACTATGGTGAGGTCAGCGGTGATTTTTACACCTTAGAAGAAAGGATCGAAGATGCAAAAAGGCAAGGTATTATCCAAACTAGTGCCAGCGCGAGCGAATTTACTGTCGCATGACGACTTAGAAGGATTAGCTGAGCTACTTAAGACTGATCTATCCTTGACCGATGCCTTCTCGATCATCAAGACCAAGCGCAATGAAAAGGTGATCGATAAGATAAGTGAAAGGCTTAAAAACGGGGAGATGATCGAAGTCATCTTCAAAGATCACATCGCTTCATCACTAAGGGTCACCTTTGAGGCTTTTATCTCCTATCTTTCTTTTGAGATGACTTTAAGACTGATCCTATCGATCGAGAAAGAAGAAGGTGGCTTTACTAAAAAGGTCAAAAAGGATCTGACCTATCCGATCTTACTTTTGACCTTTAGTGTCATCGGTATCTATCTTTTCAATAGTTATTGTTTTGAGCCACTACTTTACAGTATGGATCAATTCGCCAGTGACCTAACTGATCTTTATCTCTTTAAAGATGTCCTAGATGTCATCATCACGGTGATGTTTGTACTGATATTATGTGGCCTTATCTTATTCTTGTATTTCCATAAGCCGAAAAGACAGGTCTTAGCTTATATCTTACTTGAAAGGTATATGAAGGATTCACTGATCAAAGAGTACCTGACCAGTCAATTCGTCTTATTCTTTGCCGAGTGTTATAAGATCGGACTTAAGACCAAGGACAGCATCGATATCTTACGTCACCTTAGATCAAAGCCCCTGGTATCCTTTATCGCTTCTAATGTCGATAGAGGACTACTTGAGGGTAAGGGGATGGCTGGCGCATTAGACAATAAGTATCTTGATGAAAGGATCATCAGGTTCATCAAGATCGCCATGTATAGTGGTGAGATGGAAGGGATGTTAGAGAGTTATCTAGTGCAGTTTCGCAAACGGTTTACCAAGTATTGTGCCAAATGGGCAAAAGCCATCCAGGTGGCTAGTTATGGGATGATCGGTCTTGTGATCATCTTCATCTATCAGATCTTGTTTATCCCGATGGGAGTATTAGGAGGGTTATGAAAAAACGCGGTTTTACATTACTAGAGATGATCGTTGTCGTCCTTATCATCTCAGTCTTATTCTTACTTACGATCCCCAATGTCAATAAGGTCATGACATCGGTGGAAGATGTCGGTTGTGACGCTTTGACGAAGGTCATCGACGCAGCGATCGTCGAATTCAAGCTTGACTACAATGAATATCCGACTTCTCTGTCTGACCTTGTGAGTGGTGGCTATATCAGCGAGGAACAGACCAAATGTTCTAATGGTAAAGCGATCACCATCGTCGATGGTCATGCGTATGTGGAATAGAAAAAAGGGCTTTTTGATGGCAGAGTTATTAGTCGTCATCGTCATCATGACCTTTTTGTGTCTTTTATATCTGCCAAGATATCCTAGTGTTGACAACAGTGACTATGGTTTTATCGCTGACTATCTACTAGCCCAATCAGAAGCGATGAAAGAAAAGGAGCGTGTCGATCTTTCGAGTGAACTTGATGATGATATCTACTTTTCGGAAAATGGCAATGTCAATCAAGCCAAGACGATCAAAGGCAAGAAACATACGATCGTGATCCATTTAGGCAATGGTTATATCACCTATGAAAAATAAGGGCTTTATCCTAGTTGATGCCCTGATCGTCGTGGTATTAGTCATTGCGATGACCTTTGTCTTTTCGGCGACCAATGACATCAAAAGGCGCTATGAAGAGATAACAGAGGATCACTTTGATGATGACCATCTAGAAGGGATCGATGTGAAGAGGTGTGAAAGATGTATCGAAGAAGTGGATTTATCTTAAAGGATATGTTGATCGCGCTTTTGATCGTCATGATCATGTTTCCGATCGTCGTCGCGATCATGGATACAGTGGCTACATTCAAGATGATCGATGATCGTCTGATCGATGAGATCGCGATCTTGCATCTACAAAAGCGGATGATCATCGCTGATGATATCAACGTCTCTTTAAAAGAGGTCAGCTTTAAAAGTGGTGATGATACTTGGATCATCAAAAGCGATGACGAGCGTGTCTATCTAACGCCTGGCTATCAGTTATTCATCGATGGCGCAAAAGAGGCGAGCTTTTATAGCGATGGCAAATATGTCTATCTTTTCTATATCAAGGATGAAAGGGAATATGAGAAGATCATCACGGTCCTTTAAAGGCTATACATCGGTCTTTGTACTGATGCTATTTGTGTTTATCATATCGACCTGTGTCGCTTATAGCACCGATCTTATCAAACAGCTATCGACGATCGAAAATCTCAAAGAGGTAAAAAAGGATATCGCTGATGAATATAAGGTACTCATAACTTTTGACTGTCTATTAAAAAACTATGAGCCAGAGCCGATCTACGACGAAGAGGGCAATGAGATCGAAAATGAAGACCCAGAGATCATCGTCGAAGACTTTGATGCTGACGGGATATATGTCGATGTCACGAATGCTGGTGACTTTTTTCTCTTGCACTACGACGATGCAGCATTTAAGGTATATGGTGATCTAGAGGGCATAAAAGCGTACGAGTATCACTAAAATAAGGTCTTAAATACATAAAATCCTTTTAAAAAGCCCTATTTTATAATAGAATATAAAGGCGAAAATATTTTAAGGAGTATTTATGATTATAGTTAATGATTTAAGACCAGGGATCACTTTTGAATATGAAAACAATATCTTCACGGTATTGGACGTCGATCGCAACAAGACAGCGATGCGTCAGATGATCGTCAAGGTCAAAGTCAAAAACTTACGTACCGGTGTCATCAATGAGATCTCATTCACCGGTGGTGATAAGGTCGAACAAGCAGCTATCGATAAGAAGAAGATGCAATATCTATACGATAGCGGTGATGCTTTAGTATTCATGGACAATGATACATATGATCAGATCGAGATCAGCAAGGATAACTTAAAATGGGAAATGAATTTCCTCATCCCTAATCTCGAAGTTGAGATCACGATGTATGATAGCGAGATCTTAGGTCTGACCTTACCGGATAAGGTAGCTTTAGAGCTCGTAGAGTGTGAATCAGCGGTCAAAGGCGATACACAGACCGGCGCTCTTAAAAACGGTAAATGCGAGACTGGCTTAGAAGTCAAGGTGCCGTTATTCATCGATGCTGGCGAGAAGATCTTAGTTTCGACAGTTGATGGCAAATATTCAAGTCGTGCTTGATATAATGAGGCTCTTTTAAGAGAGCCTTTTTAAAGATATGTTAGTTAGTGGAGGTATGAGTTATGGCTCGTTTGACAAGAACACAGAAATATGCTGAGTTACGCAACCAATTAGAAAATAGTCGTGAGACTCAATTAGAGACCGAAGATCTTTCCAAATATGAAGATCGTTTGAACCAATTGCATGTTGATGGGCTACCAAAAGAAGAAGAGACTAAACCAGTCGAAGAAAAGAGTGAAGAAGAGATCAAAAAAGAACTCAATGATTCTTTAGATAGGCTCCTTGCACAGATGAATGCGGATGTTCAAAGACACATCGGACCAAAGGTCGAGGAAAGCTTTAAGGAGGAAACGATCGAAGAAACCCCTGAAGAGGTAAAAGAAGAGGTCTTAGAGGAAAGCGAAGAAGTATCAAGTGATGCAGAAGAAGAGCCTGTACAAGCACCTATCAAAGAGGCAATTCAAGAAAAAGCAGAGCCTGAAGTAAGTGAAGAAAAGGTCGAGGATGTAAAAGAAGGACCAGTTCAAGAAGCTGAACCTGAAGTCAAAGAAGAAAAGGCTGCACACGAGACCATTTCGATCGAAGATCTGATGCGCTCAGATATCGATGACAACTACATCAAAGACACTTTAGATGAAGTCAAAGCATACAATAAGTCGCTCGGTTCGATCACCGCTGATGATCTTCCTAAGACGATCTTAAGTGAGATCCGTGGCGAAAGCGAAGCACCAAAACAAGAAGATGATCTCAGCAATACTGTGACCTTAGAGATCAAAAAGATCCTTTCGGAACTCGATGAGCCAGAGACAAAAGAAGAAGCTAAGGAAGTCATCGAAGAGGAAAAGCCTGAAGTCAAAGAAGAGCCGATCACGCCGATCAGCATCGAGTCACCGCTCATCGCTGATGCCCTTGGCAAGATCGAACCAGAAAAAACGAAAGAAGAAGCTGCACCAACGGTCGATATTGATGAGCTCAGAAGAGCTGTCGATGGATTGCCGAAGGATGTCGGTGACTTACTAAGACAATACTTAGAATCAACACAAGAGGATGTCTTTGCTGAACCAAAGAAAGAAGAGATCCCAGTACCTCAAGAAGAACCACTAGTTGCAGAAGTTAAACCAGAAGTCACTAGCGAAGTTAAAGAAACACCAAAAGAGCCATCACCGATCGAAGCAGCGCTCATGAATGAGACGATGCCTCTACAAGTCGAAAAGACAGCGGCGATGCCAAAGCTTGAAGATGAAGAAGATGAATATGAAGAGGAAGGTGCTTCAAGCAAAGTCCTCAATGTCATCCTCATCATCCTCATCGTCATCTTAGTATTAGTATTGATCGTCGTTGCATATCTCATCTTAGTCGCTCAGGGTATCATCCCAAGCCTCTTCTAGGATGAGGATCAATATAGCGATCGATGGACCAAGCGCCGCTGGCAAAAGCTCAGTAGCTGATAAGCTGGCTGAGCGCTTGGGATATATCCATCTTGATACAGGGGCGATGTATCGTACAGTCGCCTATTTGTGCGATATCAAAAATATCGATGTCAACGATGAGAAAAGTGTCGTCAAAGCTTTAGATGAAGCGACGATCGATGTAAAAAGCGATGGAACGATCTATTTAGATGATGAAGTGGTCAACGACAAGATCCGTGATCCAAAGATCAGTATGCAAGCTTCAACGGTATCCAAAAATCCTCAAGTCCGTGCGCGTCTTGTCGCTATGCAACAGAAGATCGCTACTAGTAAAGGTTATATCCTCGATGGTCGCGATATCGGGACAGTAGTATTAAAGGATGCTGAGGTGAAGATCTTCTTAGTAGCTGACGCTTTAGAAAGGGCTAAAAGAAGGGTCAACCAGCAAGCACAGAAAGGGGTCATGCTCGATCTTGATGAGGTCTTAGCTGATATCAATCGTCGTGACTTACAAGATACAAATCGTGCTGCATCACCGCTTAAAAAAGCGGATGATGCCTATCTTATCGACAGCAGCTTCTTGACTCTTGATGAAGTCGTCGATAAGATCTTAGAGATAATCAAAGAGAAAGTAAAGGAGGGCTGATTTACGATGATCGAAGGAGTAATTGCGATCGTTGGGCGACCAAATGTTGGTAAATCAACTCTTTTTAATCGCATATTAGAAGAGAGAAGAGCCATCATTTTTGATGAACCAGGCGTCACTAGAGACAGGATCTATGGTGATTGCACATGGTTATCTAAAAACTATCGTCTTATCGATACCGGTGGTATCCAATTAAAGGATGCTGCCTTCCAAAAGGAGATCAATGCACAAGTAGAGATCGCGATCGACCAAGCAGGCGTCATCATCTTTTTGGTCGATGGTGTCCAAGGATTGACCGATGATGACCGTTATATCGCTAAATTATTACGCAAGGCGGATAAACCTGTCGTTTTAGCTGTCAATAAGATCGATGACCTATCAAAGCTCAATGACATCTATGAATTTTACGCTTTAGGTCTTGGTGATCCGATCGCTGTATCGGCATCTCACTCGATCGGTGTCGGTGATGTCTTAGATAAGTGTGTAGAACTATTACCGGATAAAAAGATCGATGACTATGAAGGGATGATCCGTTTTGCGATCATCGGACGACCAAATGTCGGTAAATCGAGCTTGACCAATGCATTAGTCGGTGAAAATAGAGTCATCGTATCGGATATCGAAGGGACGACCCGCGATGCGATCGATACGGTCTTTAAAGTAAATGGCAAACAATATGTCGCCATCGATACCGCTGGGATCAGAAAGCGTGGCAAAGTCATTGAGAATATCGAAAAGTATTCGGTCTTACGGGCAAAAGCGGCGATCGATCGCGCTGATGTCGTCTTGGTCGTCATCGATGGCGAAAGAGGCATCATCGAACAGGACAAGCACGTCGCCGGCTTAGCACATGAGGCCCTTAAAGGTGTCATCATCGTCTACAATAAATGGGATCTTGTTAAAAAGGACCAAAATACGATGAGTGAGATCACTAAAAAGATCCGTGATGAATTCCAATATCTGGATTATGCGCCGATCGCTTTTACCAGCGCTTTAGAGAATAAAAGGGTCAATACCTTATTGCCACTGATCGAAGAGGTCTATGAAAATGTCAATCGTCGGATCACGACGTCAGTATTGAATGAGGTCATCATGGATGCCCAGATGTCTAATCCACCAAAGACACACAATGGTAAACGACTTAAGATCTACTATGCATCACAAGTCGAAAGCGCACCTTGTGTCATCGCTTTATTTGTGAATGATCCTGAATTATTGCATTTCTCATATAAGCGTTATATCGAAAATAAGCTCAGGGAAGCCTTTGCGTTTGAAGGGGTCCCGATCAATATCAAAGCTATCAAAAAGGAGGACCGCTAGTGAAGATCGCTGTTATCGGTAGTGGTAGTTGGTCGACAGCTTTAAGCCAAGTCTTAGTTGATAATGGTCACGATGTGATCATCTATGGTATCGCAAAAGAGGAGATCGACGATATCAATATTAACCACCGCAATAGTAAGTTTTTTGATCGTGATATCCACCCTGATATCAAGGCAACACTGGATCTAAGTGTCGTCAAGGATGCTGAGATCATCTTATTAGGTGTTCCTGTCTTAGCCCAAGAGAGCGTATTAAGACAAGTAGATGCCATATTAGATAAACCGGTGACATTTATCAATGTCGCCAAGGGTTTCCATCCTGAGACAAAAAAACGCCTCTCCGAAGAGATCATGGCGATCATGGGTGATAAAGCCCGTCATGTCGTTTCTCTTATCGGACCAAGTCATGCCGAAGAGGTCATCGAGCGTAAGCTCACCTTGGTCAATTCTGTTTGTGAAGATGAAGAAGAAGCTAAAAAGATCCAAGCGTTATTCGCTAATGATTACTTCAGAGTCTATACCAATACCGATGTGATCGGAGCTGAGATCGCAGCAGCGCTCAAGAATATCATGGCGATCGCAAGTGGCGCTTTATCTGGTTTGGGGCAAGGTGATAATGCTAAAGCGGCCCTGATGACAAGAGGCTTAGCTGAGATCACTCGTTTCGGTTTAGCTTGTGGTGGTAAACTTGAGACCTTTTTAGGCCTCAATGGCGTCGGTGATCTGATCGTTACTTGTTCATCGCTGCATTCACGTAACTATCAGGCCGGTCTTGCGATCGGTAAGGCTGATGATGCCACGGTCTTTTTAGCCACTAATCAGAAGACGACCGAGGGCATCAACACCACCAAGACCGTCTATAACTTAGCTAAAGAGCTATCTATCGATATGCCGATCACAAATGAGGTCTACGCTGTTCTTTTTGAAGGTAAGCGTCCTTCGATCGCGATCGGTAACCTCATGCGTAGACCCCTACGTTCAGAAGTTGACAAATAAGGCCTCAGGGCTTTTTTTGATGCACTAAAAAAGCTCCACCGAAATGGAGCTTAAGATCTAATCATCACGATCGTCGTTTGGACGATCGTTTTCATTATCGATATCACTATCGTCATTGAGCCTTGAGATATCGACGACTTCACAGAACTCATTGTTTGATCCATTCATCGATGCACAAACTTCTACTTCATTAGCGTTTAAGATATCGCTCATACTGTAGTTAAGTGTCGTCTGAGTCGATGAAGTCGAGCTTGAATCGATGACACTACCATCAACGATCAGCCTTGCCTCAAAACCGACATCATCAGGTGTCCGATAGTGGATCCTCGGGAAGTATAGACGACCATATGCGTGGGTTACCTTACCGCTGAGACTTGTTGCGGTGAGGTCTTGCATACCAACGCCGGCATCACCGAGCATATTGAAGATGACATCGATATCACCATAGCCATCAGGTTCGACACTGATACCAGCTAAGGTAGCTTCACGATATTCATATTCGATCTCGCTTTCTGGCACAAGTTCGGCATATTCCTTTTTGATAAGACCGGTGACTGGTGTTCCTACAGTCGGTTCAACATATGGATATAGACCTCTCACATGAGTGATCTCAACGACATCGCTTGGCCTTTCGATCGCTTTTGCTTCATAGCCAAAGTGTTCGATACCAGCATCCAATAAGATATTACCGATCTGACCTTTGAGGTTGATATTGTCATCTCTTGAGGTCGTATAGGCACCCTCTTGAGCGCGGTCAAAGCCGATCCAGATGGCATTGGTATATTCGTTTGTCGAACATACAAGCCATGAGTCTTTAGCGGCACCAACTGGGATACCATAGCTTTCACCGCTATCACCCCAGTCAGTGGTCCCAGTCTTGGCATATACAGGATAGGAATCCTTTAAGATCTGGGTGTAGTTATACCAATCACCATAGACGACTTCATATTCAAGTTGGGCTGATAGATAAGCGGCAGCCTCGGAAACGACGCGTTCTCCTTCGGTATCAGCTGTATAAGTCGTACCATCAGCCATCGTGACATAACGAATGGTATGTGGTTTGATATATCGTCCACCATTGAACAAGATCGCATGGGCACCAGCTAATTGTTCTGGTGATACTTGTAAGGTATTACCACCGATCGCATACTGTAAGTCAAATGACGAAGCATCGACTTCAAAACCGATCGCATTCAAGAAATCGACACAGAATTCCTCGCCTTCTTGATCGATGACCGCTTGTAGGGTCTGGATCGCTGGTGTGTTCAAAGATCTCGCGACCGCTTCCGTCATAAGCATATCACCATCATATGTGCCACTGGCATTGGCGATCAAGTGATCCGAACCATATAGATAGATCGGTCGGTCAGTGATCGTATGGGTCGTAGCCCAACCGAGCTTTTCAAAGGCTAAGAGGTATTCAAAGATCGGTTTGATCGTTGAACCAGGTTGGATCTTCGACATGGTAGCCCGGTTCCAGTTAAGGGCACCAGTCTGATTTCTACCACCACCGATGGCGACGACAGCGCCGGTCTGGTTGTTCATCGAGATGATGGCGCTTTGTAGGTCGTCACGATACCAATTGACCTGTTCGTTGGTGTTTTGGATATCATATACGAGTTGTTGCATATAAGGATCCATGTTGGTATAGATCTTCATCGAATTGGTCGTTGGATCAAGACCAGTGACTTCTTTCACTTCGTCGATTACCGCATCGATATAGCTTTGATAGTATGGGATCTCATCATTCCAGACATTGCTTTCACCGACTAATTGATCCTCTAATTTGACTGCCTTAGCTAAGTCGCATTCCTCTTGGGTGATATAGCCATGATAGACCATCATATTCAAGACTTCATTGCGTCTTTGCGTACCGTTTTCTAGATACATGATATCAGCGCTGACGTAGATATTAGTCTCATCGTATTTGATCAGTTCATTATATGGGTTACATGAGTTAGGTGAATTGATGATACCAGCTAAGAAAGCTGATTCCGATAGATCTAACTCACTGACATCTTTGCCAAAGTAGTATTGAGCAGCTTTTTGGATACCACGGATATTATTACCGAAGTTGATACGGTTTAAGTAGCTAGCGAAGATATCACGCTTATCAAGCTTGGCATCAGCTTCGATCGCTAAGATGATCTCTTGTGCTTTTCTTTGGACCGATCTTTGAGCGATCGTCGAATCTTCACCGGCATCTACCTGGAAGTAGGTATTTTTGATCAGTTGCATCGTGAAGGTACTACCACCTTGATCAAATGATCCTGAGCGGAGGTTTTCTAATGCCGCTTTGGTGAAACGCGGGATATCAAAACCGAAGTGATCAAAGAAACGCGAGTCCTCGATCGCTAAGAAGGCATCGACCAAGACATTAGGCATCTCTTCATAACCGACATTTTCGCGCTTATACTCACCAAGCTCAGCGACGACTTCATCATTGGCGTCATAGATGACACTTGACTCTTCGGCGACAAGATCAGTTAGGACAAGCTCAGGCATGCCTTCTAATAGGTTGAAACCGATGATGGCACAGGCGATGACCCCGATGATGCCGATCCCGACGATCGAAGAGGTGATGATCGAAGCGATGAAGACCCCTTTAGAAGCCTTAGGGCGCTCATTACTTGGTCTTTCATCTTGTAGTCTTCCCTCTTGGATCTTATCATAACGCGCTTTTTTAGCTCTTTTTTCTTTAAAGCCTTTCCACTTAGTTTTGATCTTATCGAAGAAGGATGGTTCGGTATCGTTTTTGACTTCAACGACTTTTTTGGCCATCGGTTTAGGTTGAGCGCTCTTTTGTTTAGGGCGAGGATCTTTTTGGATCTTCTTTAGCTCTTCGCTGGTCTTGATGACTTTTGTCGTATCACTGACATCTTTGGTCTGTGGTTTGGTCTTTTTGACGACCTTTGTCGTATTTTGACTGGTTGCCTTTTTAGTGACTTTTTTTACCGTTTGAGGACCGTTTGTCATCGTCTTATCGGTATTAGTGCTTTTTTTTGTTTGTACACCTTCCTTTTTGACTGGTGATGTCGTCTTTTTAGGTTTAGGAGCACTTGGTTTAGTCTCTTTATCAGTAGTAGGTCTACTAACTTCTCTTTTAGCTGTAGCATCAGTGGCCTCTACTTTAGCCACGTTAGAAACATCCTTTTTTTCTAAGGATGTCTTGGTACTTATATCTTTTTGGATCTTACGATTTTGGACCCTTCTTTGCGCAGCGGTCTTTTTTCTTACTTCTTCTTCTTTTTTCATAGGTCATATCATACCATAAATCGGTAATCGGTTTCTTCTTTAAAGTATTGGATAGCGATCGCTTTTAGACCAGTATGGATAGCGACTGGATTGTATAAGGAAATGATCTCAACACGACAATTGGGGAAGGACTTTTTCAAGTCATCTTGCAAGATGATCGCATCACCATAATTGTCGACATGAGCGACGATGATCGTATAGGCTTCATCACCGATCGCCTCCCTCATATGATCACTAGCTTTCTTGAGGGCTTTTTTAAAGGTCCTGGTCTTAGTGAGGACAGATATCTTGCCGTCAGTCTTTTTGGAGATCGCTAAGATCGGTTTGATCATGAAGAAATCAGCGATCGTAGCACTCGCTTTTGATAGACGCCCGCTTTTGGTCAGATGCATCATGTCATCAGGGATGATGAGCGTATCGGCTTTATTAGCTATCGCTTCGGCTTCATTTAATACTTCACGGATGTCGCGACCCTTATTTTCGATCTCATCTTTGAGATATTCGATGAGATACTTCTGCAAGACAGCCGTTACACCACAATCGACGCAGTGAAGGGGCATATCGGCTTGGTCAGCCGCGATATATAAAGCATTCATCGTACCGCTAAGCCCAGCACAGATGGGTACAGCGATGGCTTGTGTATAACCATTGGCTTTTAATGAGCGGAATAATTCATTTATCAGACCCAAGGGTGGTAAAGATGTCGACATCGTCGCTCCGTTTTTTAATCCCTTGATCACATCAGCACTGGATACCTTCTCGATGTCAAAGTAGTTCTTACCATCGATCTCTATCTGTAGGGGTAAAGAGAAGATACCGATCTTGCGCATATCATCGATCCCATGCCCACAACCACTATCGGTGATAAAAGCGATTTTCTCCATAAGGTGACCTCCTTTTATATATTTATCATGATCTATGATCACACTGATACTTCATACTTCTGAAGCAAAAATATTATAACAGTGTTGTATAATAATGTCATGATTATTAGTCCATACATCCGTTCTTCATATACTCTTTTAGAGAGCCTTGTCCGATACGATGAGCTCATCGCTAAGGCTAAGTCTTTAGACTGTGCGTATCTCGCTTTAGTCGATCGCAATATGCACTCAGCGATGGCCTTTAAAAAGGCTTTAGAAAAGACCGATATCAAGGCGATATATGGATTAGAAATAAGATATCGATATAAGGAAAATGAAGATGATATCGTCATCTATGCAAGAAATGATCGTGGTTATCACTTTTTATATCTAGCTTCATCGATCATGTGCGCTGAAGAGCGTGCATTAGCTAAAGAAGACCTTGATCGATATCGCGATGATGTCGTTATCATCATCCCATCGACCAGTAAATTCGTCGATCTTGACATAGAGTCATTAAAAGCGGAATTTAAAAGCTTTTATATCGGTGTCACCGATGAACATTATCCCCATCAAAAAAAGCGCAATGATGAGCTTAAAAAGCGCTTTGAAGGTCCTGATATCCAAACGATCGCATTTTATCGTACGCTATATATCGAAAAGGGCGATGAAGAAGCATATCGGATCTTGACGGCGATCAAGGACAAAAAGACGATCGACGATAAAGATCTGATCGTACCAAGTGGGATGCATCTATTAAGTGATGAAGAGATCAAAGCCTTATACAGTGAAGATGACATACTAAGGCTCATGCATCTATTTGAAGAGATCTACTTTATCCCATCATATCATAAGACGACCTTACCAGCTTATAAGTGTCCATCAGGCTATAAGAGCCGTGATTACCTTGTCAACCTTGCACGCTTTGGCCTTTCTAAAAGGTGTAAAGGGCAAGTATCAGATGTATATAAGAAACGCTTAGATCATGAACTCAGTGTCATCTTGAAGATGCACTTTGAGGATTACTTCCTCATCGTCTATGATTTCATCCTCTTTGCGAAGAAAAACGGCATCATGGTGGGACCAGGTCGCGGCAGTTCAGCAGGATCACTTGTCGCTTATTGCCTTGGCATCACCGATATCGACCCGATCGCTTATGACCTCATCTTTGAGCGCTTTTTGAATAGTGAAAGGATCACGATGCCGGATATCGATGTTGACTTCCCTGATGATAAAAGACAGATCGTGATCGACTATGTAAAGGACAAATACGGTGAAGAACACGTGGCTCATATCGTGACCTATGGTACGCTAAAGACCAAACAGGTCTTGCGCGATGTGGCTAGGGTCATCGGGTATGAGCGGATCGATCCTTTATGTAAACTGATCCCTGATGATAAGTTGAGCTTGAAGGAAGCTTATGGCATCAAGGCTTTCAAAGAGCGGATCAAGGCTGATCAAAAGGCGGCATATCTATATCAGATGAGTTTGAAACTAGAAGGTTTACCAAGGCATTATTCGACCCATGCCGCTGGTATCGTCATCAGTGCTAAAGACCTCAAAGATATCGTGCCTTTAGTCAAGGTCGAAGAAGACATGGCTTCCGTTGGTATCACCCAGAGTTTTCTAGAAGAGCTCGGTCTTATCAAGATCGACTTTTTAGGACTTAAAAATCTCAGTGTCATTGCTGAAGTATCGGATGACATCAAAAAGGATGACCCGACGTTTGATATCACCAAGATCCCTTTAGATGATCCCAAGACCTATAAACTGATCGATGATGTGAATGTATTAGGGATCTTCCAGCTTGAATCAAATGGCATGCAGAATATCATCAAGAAGATGAAGCCATCATCTTTTATCGATATCGCGACGACGATCGCCCTATTTAGACCAGGACCGATGCGCAATATCCCCGCCTATATCCAAAATCGTCAAGATCCCAAGTCGATCAAATACTTGCACCCGGCTTTAAAACCGATCTTAGAGAGCACTAGTGGGATCATCATCTACCAAGAACAGATCATGCAGATAGCGCAGGTCTTAGCTAATTTTAGCTATGCCAAGGCGGATATCATGCGCAGAGCCATGAGTAAGAAAAAAGAGGATGAACTGATATCTTTAAAGAATGACTTTATTAATGGAGCGACCAGTAATGGGGTCGAAAAAAAGACCGCTGAAGCCATCTATGATCTCATCTTGAGGTTTGCCAATTACGGTTTCAATAAATCCCATAGTATCGCTTATGGTATGATCGCTTATGAAGAAGCTTATCTTAAAGCTAATTATCCTCTGTATTTCTATAAAGCCCTTTTGAATAATGTCATCTCTTCCAACAACAAGACCTATGAATACATCCTTGAATGCAAAAGGGTAGCTTTAAAGGTCAATGGTCCTGATATCAATAAGTCATATGATACCTACATCATCGAAGATGATCACTTGCGGATGCCTTTTGGTGTCGTCAAAAACGTCGGATCGATGTCGATCAAAGCGATCATCAAAGAAAGGGGAAATGGACCTTTTAAAGACTACAGTGAGACGATCGCGCGGATCAAAGGCATCGGTAAAACAGCGATCGAATCCCTGATCGATGCAGGGGCTTTTGATGGTTTCTTACTATCACGCAAGACGATGCGGGCCAATCTATATGAGGCGGTAAAGGTCGAGATGGGGATGCTGCTTGGGCCACAGCTTGGGATCAAGCTGACTGAATATCCTGATGATATCAAAGAGGTCATCGCTAGGGAAAAGGAAGTTCTCGGCTTTGCGATCAGCTTCGATCAGATCGAAGAGATCAAAAAACGTCATCATATCATCTGTGATCCTTTATATCGCATCAAGGGTACAAGTGGTAAGGTCAAAGGCTTAGCTGAGGTCATGCGTTATCGGATCATCACCGATAAAAGAGGTCAGAGGATGTGCTTTATGACGGTCAGTGATGATACGGATATATGCGATCTCACGATATTTGCGTTTGAGTATGCGCAAATGCAAGATATAATAAGGAATAGTAAGGGCAAGTATGTCTATTTTGAAGGGACAGTCGATCACGACTCGATACTTGTCGATCGTTTAGAGATCAAGGAATGAGAAAAATGGTAAATATCTTAATTGTCGATGATGAACTGATGATCCGTGAGGTCGTCAAAGAATATGCCGAAGTAGCAGGATATACGTGTGATGAAGCAAGTGATGGCGCTATCGCTTTAGACATGATCGAAAAGAAGGATTATGATCTGATACTACTTGATATCATGATGCCGAATATGGATGGCTTTATGACTCTAAAGAAGATCAAAGCCCATAAGGATATCCCGGTGATCATGCTCAGTGCCCGCCAAGAAGAGAATGATAAGCTCTTCTCTTTTGAAGGTGGTGTCGATGATTATGTCACCAAGCCTTTTTCACCGAAAGAGCTGATGGCCAGGATCAAAGCGGTCTTAGACCGTTATAAGAGGAATACCAATGAGATCATCAAGGTCGATACTTTAGTGATCGATGTCGATGGTCGTAAAGTGACGATCGATGATGAGAAGGTCGATATGACACCAAAGGAGATCGATCTTTTGATCTATCTGGCCCAACATAAGAATGTCGCCCTTTCGCGCGAGAAGCTTTTAAGCAGTGTTTGGGATTTTGATTACTATGGTGATGATCGTACAGTGGATACCCATATCAAGATGTTGCGTCATCATCTAGGTGAAAGATACCGCGATAAGATCGTCACGGTCCGTGGGATGGGGTATAAGTTTGAAGTTTGATCTTAAAAGCATCCGCTTTAATACATGGTTATATTTCTTCTTGTTTTCGATGGCGATCTTATTAGCGCTCGGTCTTTTACAAGTGACGCTCATCAAGCCCTATTTTCGTGATCAACGGGTCAACAGTATCGAACTTATCGCCAGTGAGATCACCGATGACCTTTTAGGCAAGGATAAACTATCGACGGCCGATATCGAAGATACCTTCAATATGATCTTGAACAATGACATGTGTGCCATCATCTTCAACGACAACGGAAGGGTCATCTACAAGGAGGATGCTTTAGGGGCGACCTGTACTTTTGACAAGTTCACGACGATCGATGATGAGAGCTTCATCCCACTTGTTGAACCTACTAAGATCATCGAGACCGTAAAAGATGGTAATATCTTGAACACTTCGATAATATCGGATGTATCCGATCAAGAGATGGTCCTATATGGGCAAAAGATCGAAGGGGATCTAGCTAATTACTACCTCTTTATCAATTCACCAGTCGAACCGATCGAATCATATATCGAGCTTTTTACCGACCAATACTATCTCATCGCTTTTGCCGTTTTTGTCGCAGCGATCGGGATCTCCTTTTTCTTGTCGGATAGGATAACTTCACCGATCGTCAAGATCAAAAAAGAAGCAGACAAGTTATCCAGTGGCAATTATGATGTCGACTTTACGATCGACTCCTATAGTGAGATCAATGATCTAGCTAATACCTTAGATAAGACCAGTCAAGTCATGGCAACGACTGATGAATTACGGCAGGATCTCATCGCTAATGTTTCACATGACATCAAGACACCACTAACGATGATCAAAGCCTACAGTGAGATGATCAGAGATATCAGTGGCGATGATAAGGAAAAACGCGATAAACACTTGAATGTCATCATCGAAGAGGCGGATTATCTTGACCGTTTAGTCGATGACATGCGCGATGTGTCTAAACTACAGGCTGGTCAACAGACTTTAAAGAGGACCAACTTCGATATGAAGGAGACGATCGAAAGGATCATCGAGCACTATCGTGGTGGTATCTTAAAGGATATGTCGATCACGATCGAAACGGAACTTGTATCATCGGTTGTTTGGGCAGATGAGACAGCGATATCAAGGGTGATCTCTAACTTCTTATCCAATGCGATCAAGTACTCGTTTGCCGATTCTAAGATCTTGGTCAAGATGACCGACAGTGAAGATCACCTACGCGTTGAGGTCATCGATGATGGTAAGGGCATCAGCGAAAGTGAATTACCTTATATCTGGACGCGTTACTACAAGATCGACAAGGGATTCTCGCGCAATATCAATTCAACGGGATTGGGCTTAGCGATCGCTAAAGCGATCTTAGAGGCGCATGGCGCTAAATATGGGGTCATCTCTAAGGTCAATGTCGGATCGACTTTCTGGTTTGAACTTTCAAAGGATTATGATGGATTATCTAAAGGGAACTGATCTAAAACTATATCAAGAAGACGATGTCTTCCATATCAATGTCGATACGGTCTTATTAGGGGAATGGCTCGATATCCCTAAAAATAAGGACATCCTCGATATCGGCACTAATACCGGGGCGCTGCTTTTGTATGCATCGCGCTTTTCGCCAAGGTCACTTACCGGTATCGACATCAATGAAAAAGCCTTGAAGATCGCTAGGAAGAATATCGAATATAATGATGTCAAAGCAGAGCTTATCCACACTGATGTCCGTGATCTTAAACATGACCTCTTTGATATCATCATCTGTAATCCGCCTTTCTATGAAAGGAGCAGTGAGGCAAGATCATTCAAAGATAAGGCCAAATGCGAAGAAAGCATGCCTTTAGATGACCTCTTTGATGCCTATCGTCATCTCATCAAAGACAATGGCTATATCTACATGTGCTATCCTGCTAAACGCCTTTTTACCCTTTATGACATGTGCGAAAAGTACAAGTATCGGATCTGCAAGATGTGTCTAGTGTACAATAGCGGCAATGAAGCCTTTCGGGTCTTGGTCAAGCTCAAAAGGGGCAAGACCAAAAGCACGACGATCGAAAAGCCGATATATGTATAAAAAGTGCGCATATCTTATTGAGGAAATGGTGAAGTTATGATACCATACTCGTGTTGTAGCCCCCTTGTGGGTCTATAACCGCTCATCGATGGTCTTAAACAGGGTCTCCCTTACCGCAGATGGCGCGTCTTAAGATTATATAGGAGGTGTAAACAAAGAATGTACGCAGTAATCGAAACAGGCGGCAAACAGCTAAAAGTTGAAGTTGGCCAAGCGATCTACACAGAGAAGTTAGATGTAAACGCTGGCGACAATTACACATTTGACAAGGTCGTAGCTGTTGGTGGTGATACGATGAAAGTCGGTACACCATATGTCCAAGGTGCGACAGTCACATGTAAAGTTGAAAAACAAGGCAAGGAAAAGAAGATCGTGATCTTCAAGTACAAAGCTAAGAAAGGTTCAACTCGTCGCAAACAAGGTCATCGTCAACCATATACAAAGCTTGTCGTTGAAAGCATCAATGCTTAATGATCAAAGTTACTACTTGGTACACTAAAAATACCTGTGCCCGTATCAAAGTCAGCGGTCATGCTGGATTTGATGAAAGTGGTAAAGATTTGATCTGTGCAGGTGTTAGTTGTATCATGTTCGGGCTCATGAATGGCTTAGATACGATCGGTGGTACCATCATCGAACAAGGTGATGACCTGATCGATATCAAAGTCGAAGAGCTTAAGAGTAAGAAGATCCAAGATTATCTCGAGCTTGTCGTTGTACAGCTCTTGACGATCTATGATCAATATCCTGAATACATAACTATTGAAAGGAGAAAAGATTCATGAAATACTGTTTAGATATCCAATATTTTGCTTCGAAAAAGGGTGTAGGTTCGACTAAGAACGGTCGTGATTCTCATTCAAAACGCCTTGGTGCGAAGAAGTCAGACGGTGAGTTCGCAACAGCTGGTTCGATCTTATATCGTCAAAGAGGGACCAAGATCCATCCAGGACACAACGTCAAAAGGGGTGGTGATGATACTTTATTCTGCACGGTCGACGGTATCGTCAAATTCGAACGTGTCGGTAAGACCGGTAAGCAAGTATCTGTTTATCCACAAGCATGATCAAAGCCCTCAAAAAGGGCTTTTTTATTAGGAGAAGTTAAATGCAATTTATCGATAAAGTCACGCTGAAGCTCAAAGCCGGTAACGGTGGTGATGGCTTAGTAGCTTTCAGAAGAGAAAAATATGTCCCCTTAGGGGGACCATCAGGCGGTGATGGTGGTAAAGGTGGTAGTATCATCTTTGTCGGTGACGCTAATAAGTCCACGCTTTTAGACCTCAGGTATACCAAAGAGATCAGAGCGAAAGATGGTGGTGCTGGCAAAAACAATAAGATGCATGGTGCTAGTGCCGATGATGTCTATGTCAAAGTCCCACTAGGCACGATGATCCGCGATCTAGAGAGTGGGGATGTGATCGGTGATATCACCAAGCATGATGAAGAAGTGATCATCTGTAAAGGTGGTAAAGGCGGACTTGGCAATGTCCACTTTGCTTCATCGATCAACAGTGCTCCTGACTATGCTAAATTAGGGCAAAGTGGGGAAGCGAAGGAGGTCTTAGTCGAGCTCAAGCTTTTAGCCGATGCTGGACTGATCGGTTTTCCAAGCGTTGGTAAATCGACTATCTTAAGCGTCGTCTCAAGTGCTCGTCCAGAGATCGCTGACTACCCATTTACGACCCTAAGGCCACAACTTGGCATGGTCAGGCTCAAAAACGGTGATAGTTTTGTCTTGGCTGATTTACCAGGCCTCATCAAAGGGGCATCAGAAGGTAAGGGCTTAGGTCATACCTTTTTGAAACACATCGAAAGATGTCGCGTCTTAGTCCATGTGGTCGACATGAGTGGTGAATATCGTGACCCTGTTGAAGACTATAAGATCATCAATGATGAGCTATTAGAATATCCTGGACATTTAGAGAAAAGACCACAGGTCGTCGTCGCTAATAAGATGGATATCGAAGGGGCCCAAGATAATCTAGAACGCTTTAAAAAGGCATATCCTGATGTCGAAGTATATCCGATCATCGCCTTTATGGGCGATCTTGATAAGGTCTTATATCGTGTCGATGAACTGATCAAGACGACACCGAAGTTTGCCCTATATGATGAAGGCCATACTGATAAGGTCATCTATAAATACGAGGAAAAACCAGAATTTGAGATCTACAATGAAGGCAATGGTAACTTCAGGATATCCTCAGAGCGCATTGAAAGGATGCTAGGGCATGTCGATATGGACGATGAGATCAGCGTCATCAAGTTTGGCCGTGCCTTAAAGAAGATGAATGTCGATAGTGCCTTAGAGGATAAGGGTTGTAAACCTGGTGATCATGTCTATATCAACGATTATGGCTTTATCTTCAAAGAGGAAGATCTATGAGCGAATCGATGAAAAATATGATCAAGCTATCCTTTGGCGAAGAGGTGGGTAATGCCACTAGCCATGGGGTAGCGGCCATATTTTATCTATTTAGCTTACCAGTCATCAGTGTTTATGCTTATGCGGTCGGTGGTATCGCAAGGTCAGTGGGCATCAGTATCTATGGTGTATGCATGTTTTTGATGTTTGTGGGGTCATGTATCTATCATGCGATGCCATATGGCTCAAGTCAAAAATATGTCATGCGCAAGCTTGACCATTCATTTATCTACCTAGCGATCGCTGGTACATATACGCCTGTGCTCATCTCGATCGTCGGTGGTACTTTAGGTATCGTCTTACTAGTTATCGAATGGGCATGCACGATCTTTGGCATCATCCTAACTTCGGTCAGTAAGAATTATCATAAGCGCTTATCCCTTACCTTGTATCTTGTCATGGGATGGATAGCGATCTTTATCTTACCGACCCTCATAAGCAACTCTTCATTTGTCTTTTTGGGCTTGATCGTTTTAGGAGGTATTTTCTATACGATCGGAGTCATCTTCTACAATCAGAAATGGGCTTATGCCCATTTTATCTGGCATATCTTTATCATCCTAGCTTCCATCGCACATTTTATCGCGGTCGTATTCTTTATTTGATATAATAAGCACGTGATCGGATTTATCAAAGGAAAAGTACATGCAATAGGTCCTGACCAGATCTTACTAGATCATGACGGTATTGGTTTTCGGATCAACTTCAGTCGTGGTGAAAGGCTCAAGGTCGATCAAGAGGTGACGATATATACATATCAAAACGTCCGTGAGGATGAGATCAGCCTCTATGGCTTTTTGTCACTGAGCGAATATGATCTATTTACCAAACTCATCACCGTCAAAGGATTAGGGCCAAAGATCGCATCAAGCATCTTAGCTAAGGCATCCGTCGATGACATCCTAAGTGCGATCGCCACTAACGATGTCGATTTCATCCGCAAGATGCCAGGTATCGGTGCTAAGACCGCTTCACAGATCATCTTAGACCTCAAAGGGAAGCTAGTGGATAATAGTAAGGTCCAAGAATCTGATGAACTTAATGAAGCTAGGGAAGCACTTAAAGCTTTAGGATATAAGAATAATGAATTTAGTAATATCCTCAAAGAAGTAGCTAAAAAAGAGAAGAGCACTGATGCGATGATCAAAGAGACATTGAAGTTATTAGCGAAAAAATAGGAGTATATGGAAGATAGGATAATGACAAGTGAAAGCCTTAGGGATGACGATGATATCAGTTTACGCCCTAAGCGCTTAGAAGAATATGTAGGTCAAAGTGCCTTAAAGGCCAATCTAAAGGTCTTCATCGAAGCAGCCAAGATGCGCGATGAAAGCTTAGATCATGTCTTATTGTATGGGCCACCAGGTCTTGGTAAGACCACTTTAGCCTATATCTTAGCCAATGAACTTGGCACCCACATCAAGACGACCAGTGGTCCTTCGATCGAAAGGAGCGGCGATCTCGCGGCGATATTATCGACGCTTGAAGCTGGCGATATCTTGTTTATCGATGAGATCCACCGTTTACCAAAACAGGTCGAAGAGGTCTTATATCCTGCGATGGAGGATTTCTGCCTTGATATCGTGGCTGGAAAAGACACGACATCGAGGTCGATCAGGATCGACTTACCACCATTTACGCTCGTTGGGGCGACCACAAGAGCTGGTGATATATCGGCACCACTACGTGATCGGTTTGGGATCACTAGTAAACTTGAGTATTATACCAATGAGGAACTTGAGGACATCTTAAAAAGGACAGCTAAGGTATATGACACTAAAGCTGATCTCGATGCGATAAGGGAGATCGCTAAAAGGTCAAGAGGAACACCGAGGATCGCTAATCGATTATTTAGACGAGTCCGTGATTTTGCGACGGTCTTAAATTCCGGTCTTATCGATAGTAAGATCGCTGATGAAGCCCTTGATCGTTTGAAAGTCGATAGTTTAGGTCTTGATAGTGTCGATATCCGCTATCTAAAAGGGATCATCGAGCGCTTCAAGGGTGGACCTGTTGGGGTGGAAGCGATCGCTAGTGCGATCGGGGAAGAGACGATGACTTTAGAGGATGTCTATGAACCATATCTATTACAGATCGGTTTCATCAATCGGACGCCAAGAGGTAGGATCGTCACCCAAAAAGCCTACGATCACCTTCATTTACTAAAAGAACAAAGACTATTTTAAAAGCGAGATCATCTCTCGCTTTTTAAGTGGTCTTGGTAATACTCTTTGATGGCTACATAAGTCTTTTCACTGAGATCGTGCTCACAAAGGCAGGCATCGTGATATGCTGTATCCTCATCGATCCCTAAAGCCATGAAGATATGAGCCAAGGTCTCATGCCGGTCATAGGTCTTTTGCGCTTCTAATAGGCCTTTATCGGTCAAGGTGATGATATTATCGGTGATATTGACATAGCCCTCATCTTGAAGCTTCCTTAAAGCCACCGAGACCGTTGAACGTTTAAAGCCCAAGTAGTCACAGATATCGATCGCTCGGATACGGCTTTTCTCTAAAGATAGGATATGGATCGCTTCAAGGTAGTTTTGTACTGTTTCAAATGTATTCATGTGTTTATTCTACTATAAATGACAAAATAAAAAAACCTTCTAGCTTACTAGAAGGTCAAATACTAATTACGAGCGGTGTTCTCTTGTAAAGTGAGATCGACTTCGATCGTCTGGTTGTTTCTAACGATCTTTAGCGTGATCGTATCACCGACTTCACAGGTGTTGAGATATGAGCTTAGATCGGCATATGATGATACAGTGACATCATCGATACCGATGATGCGATCATACATCTCAAGACCAGCTTCTTCCGCTGCTGAGCCTGATTGGACTTCCGTGATATAGATACCAGCTTCAAAGCCATTCATCGAAGTTGTAAGTTCAGTGATCGTGACACCCATCGTCGCCCGGTTGCGGACATAGCCATTGGTGATCAGATCATCGACGATCGAACTGACGGTATTGCTTGGGATGGCATAACCTAGGCCTTCAACAGAAGCTGAGGCATTGATGCTGCTAGAAGTCTTGGCATTGACGATACCGATGAGTTCACCATTGATATCGAATAAGCCACCACCGGAATTACCACTGTTGATCTCGGCGTTGGTCTGAAGTAAGCGCATCGGTTCATTTTCGATCGTGACTGTCTTATCAGTTGCGGAGATGATGCCGTTTGTAACTGAGATACCAGTACCTAAAGGATTACCGATCGCGATCGCATCATCACCGACTTTTACTTGGCTACTATCAGCGAAGGTCGTATATGTTAAGCCACTAGCTTCGATCTTGATGACTGTGATATCGCTTTTTGAATCAGAGCCGACTAAAGTCGCATCATAAGCTTCATCACCGACATAGACCGTGACATGTTGGGCATTTTCGATGACGTGCGTATTAGTGACGATATAACCATCTTCAGAGATGATGACTCCTGATCCAAGGCTTGTCGAAGTCTCAGTCTGGAAGAAACCTTGGACTTCCGATGTCGCCTCGATCCTGACAACGGTATCATAAGCTTTAGCGACAGCTGAGCTGATATCTGATGACTTGACGGTCGTCGTACCATAGCTAACGCTATTACCATTAGCGCTATTTGTGCTAACGCTTGTCGGATTCATTTGATCATAGATGTCATTACCGAAGTAGACACCAACTCCACTACCTAATAGAGCGATCAAGAATATAATGCATAAGTTTTTAAAACTGATCTTCATTTTTATCACCTCGTCTATTATCTTACGTTACTTACTTTAAAATGAGCTTAAAATAGCTAGAGATCTTCTTCAATGATCTTAAGGGCACAATGGACACCATCTAAAGCACTAGACATGATCCCACCGGCATAGCCAGCTCCTTCACCGATCGGATATAAGCCTTTATGAGAGATGCTTTGCATATCTTCATTTCGCTTGATCCTAAAAGGTGAGCTTGATCTAGTCTCAGGAGCGACCATGATGCCTTGTTTGATAAAACCCGGGATCTTCTTATCAAAATCGATGAAAGCTTCTTTAAAAGCTTCATTTATATGTTTAGGATATAGCTTATTGAGATCATAGAGATAGGTCCCTAAAGCATATGTTGATCCAAATATCAAAGTCGACGTTTTATCATTTAGATAATCTTGGATATTTTGAGCTAAAGCTTTATAAGAGCCACTGATCTGATAGGCCTTTTTTTCTAAGTCTCTGATATAGCGATAGCTAGCATATAGATCATCACCGGTATCACGACTATCGATCTGACATAAGATCGCACTATTAGCATAGATATTGTCACGTTGACTATTAGACATACCATTAGTACAGATCGTCATCAGGTCGCTGCTTGAAGGGATGACATAACCACCAGGGCACATACAAAAGCTATAGACACCACGGTCCTTCGCCTTATAGCGTAAGAAGTATTCTGCGCGCTTATCGATATCATGACCATGGAATTGATTGTGATCGATGAGGCTTTGTGGATGTTCGACACGAAAGCCGATCGCTAGATCCTTCCTTTGGACAAAGACGCCTTTATCGATGAGCATCTTAAAGGAATCAAAGGCACTGTGTCCGATCGCTAAGATCACATAGTCACTAAAGTAGGTATCTTTATCCGTTTTGACACCGATGATCTTATCATCCTTACATAATACTTCTTTGACTTCTTCTTCAAAGTGGAAACTAGCGCCATTTTTGATCATATCCCGTCGCATATCGCGCATGATCTCAATGATCTTATCTGAGCCGATATGTGGATGATTCTCGATGAGGATCTTTTTATCAGCGCCGTATTTGACAAAGGTCTCAGTGATGAACTCAATATAAGGATCTTTGATCCTAGTCGTCAGTTTAGCATCACTGAAAGTCCCAGCACCACCTTCACCAAATTGGACATTACTGCTAGGATCAAGGATACCGGTCTTAAAAAAAGTCTCGACATCTTTTTTCCTTTGTTCGACATCCTTGCCTTTTTCAAAGATGATCGGTTTAGCACCGGCTTTTAAAAGGGTGTAGGCACAAAATAGGCCACTAGGACCATCACCGATGATGATTGGCCTTGAATTTAAAGTGACCTTAGGTATCGCTTGATAGCGGATATAACGATGGACATTTTGGCCATTGATATAGCGCTCTTCATTTTCGACCTTGACCTTTAAACGGTAGATATAAGTGATATCCCTTCGGGCATCGATCGCGATCTTATCGATCGTAAGCTCTTTGATATCTCTTGCCTTGATGTGTAATGTTTTACACAAACGCTCTTTGATGACCTTTTCATCTTCATTTTGGCGTCTTTTGATCCCGTCTACTAATAACATATGGTCTAATTATACTTTATCATCCCTTTATTTGTAATGATAAAAGCTCGATTTGCACAAAGCGCCATTTTGTGGCATCATTTAAATATATGACGCAACTGAAATTCAAAAGAGTCACATCAAGATATGCGAAGAGTCAATTCACGACGATCGGTCTTGCCTTGATCTTCTATGTCTTAGTCGTTTTATACATGCCGTATATGATCTATATGATCAACGAGAATGCGTCGGTCTTTTCACTTGTGCCGATGTCAGATACGCTAGTGGTCGGCCTTGTCTATGTCACGGTCTTAGTTGGTACCCTGATCCCATTTACCTTTGTATCCAAGGCTTTTAAGATCAAGATCAAAGACTATTGGCGAGGGACTCATTTTAGTTTTGTCGATTTCATCGTTTACTCGATCGTCTTTTTAGCATTAGGTACTGCTTTAGTCTTTGCGACATCGATCATCAATATGTACATCCCTTTAGGCACTAATGCCTATATCGGTACTTTGACGGTCTTGCCGACTGATGGTCTCAGTAGCATCCTATATGCGTTACTATATTGTTTTGCGCTACCGATCATTGAAGAGATATCTTTTAGAGGAGTCTTATTAAGGGCGCTTGGTGCTTATGGCAATAGGTTTGCGACCTTTGCCTGTGCGATCATCTATGCCCTGATGCAAGCCGATATGGCATCGATGATCCCGGCTTTCTTTATGGCCTTATTTTTGATCAATCTGACCCTGCGTCATAAAAGCATCACCCCAGCGATCGCTGTCCATATCGTCTTCAACCTCTTCATGTATGGTTTTGAATTCATCCCATCGGACTTCCTTATGATCGCCACTGGTCTGATCTTTGTGATCTATCTATTAGCTTTATACTTTGTATTGACCAGACGTTACATCTACATCAAGATCAAAAAGGTCGATCACAAATATATCACTAAGCTATTCTATGCAAGACCAACGATCATCATAGCCATCTTCATGAGCATCATCTATATGGTAATAAGTAGACTTGGGTAAAGCCCTTGTCTTTTTTTAGCCAATCATTAAAATAACAATGTATGACAAACAAGTATAGAGTAGGTATCGATGTTGGATCGACGACCGTCAAAGTCGTCGTTGTCGATCATGATGATAGGTTATTATTCGGGCGATATGAAAGACATTTCGCTGACATCCAAGGGACACTAGCCAAGATCTTCAAAGAGGTGAAAGATAGCCTTGGCGATTGTATCGTAGCACCGATCATCACCGGATCTGGTGGCCTTTCCTTAGCTCAAGCAGCTAATATCCCTTTTATCCAAGAGGTCGTCGCGGTCGCTAAAGCGATCAAGATCTATGCCCCTAATACCGATGTGGCGATCGAACTGGGTGGTGAAGATGCGAAGATCATCTACTTTGAAGGCAAGAATATCGAACAGCGGATGAATGGTATCTGTGCTGGTGGCACCGGTTCTTTTATCGACCAAATGGCCGCTTTATTACAGACAGATGCCCAAGGGCTAAATGAATATGCTAAAAACTACAAGGAGATCTATCCGATCGCTGCGCGTTGTGGCGTATTTGCTAAATCTGATATCCAACCTTTGATCAACGATGGTGCGACTAAGGAAGACCTCGCTGCATCGATCTTTCAAGCTGTCGTCAATCAGACGATCTCAGGGCTTGCCTGTGGTAAGCCGATCAGAGGTAATGTCTTGTATCTAGGTGGTCCGTTACATTATCTGAGTGAACTACGCGTTGCCTTTGATCGTACTCTCAATGGTTGTGTTGGCTCGATCCCTGAGAACTCGCATTTATTTGCGGCGATGGGTTGTGCATATAGTGAAGAAAAGCGCAATGAATTTATGATCGATGAGATCCTTGAAAACTTCACTACCGGCATCAAGGTCAAAAGTGAGACCAGCCGGATGGAAGCTCTATTCAAAGACGAAGAAGAATATAGTGGATTTTTAAAAGAGAAAAATCAATATCAAGTCCGCAAAGGCGAACTCAAGGACTATCATGGCCGAGTATATCTTGGCATCGATGCCGGATCGACCACGACAAAACTCGCCATCATCGATGACAGTGGCCGTCTTTTGTACTCCTTTTATGCTTCTAATGATGGTGATCCTTTAAAGATCACCAAAAAAGCGATGAAGGAGATAAGTGCGATCATAAATGACGATTGTAAGATCGCTTATAGCTGTGTCACCGGTTATGGTGAAGCGCTTTTAAAGAGCGCTTATCTTATCGATGAGGGTGAAGTTGAGACCGTAGCGCATTACTATGCTGCTAGCTTCTTTGATCCACTTGTCGATTGTATCTTAGATATCGGTGGTCAGGATATGAAGTATATCCGCATCAAAAACAAGGTCGTCGATAAAGTCGTCCTCAATGAAGCTTGTTCATCAGGATGTGGATCCTTTATTGAAAACTTCGCTAATTCCTTAGGCTATACGGCTAAGGAATTCGCAAAACTGGCGATCAAGTCTAAAGAGCCGATCGACCTTGGAAGCCGTTGTACGGTCTTTATGAATAGCCGTGTCAAACAAGCCCAAAAAGAAGGAGCTAAGGTCGAAGATATCTCGGCCGGTCTTGCCTACTCAGTCATCAAAAATGCCCTATATAAGGTCATCAAGATCACCGACAAAAAAGAGATGGGTGAACATATCGTCACTCAAGGTGGTACTTTCTATAATGACGCGGTCTTAAGATCATTTGAAAAGATCATGGACGTCAAAGCGATCAGACCGGATATCGCTGGTATCATGGGTGCTTTTGGTGCTGCTTTGATCGCTAAAGAGCGCTATGATGAAAATAAGAAGACGACCTTGATGTCGTTTACGGATATCGAAAATTTTGATTACTATACGACGATCGCGACCTGTAAGAGTTGTACAAACCACTGCCGTTTGACCGTCAATCACTTTGAAGGTAATAAGCGGACCTTTATCACCGGCAACCGTTGTGAAAAAGGCTTAGGTAAAGTGAAGAAGGAAAATGATCTACCTAATCTTTTCGCCTATAAAAATAAACTCATCTTTGACCGTAAGTCCTTGACTGAAGAAGAGGCAAAACGCGGGACCGTTGGTATCCCTCGTGTCCTCAATATGTATGAGAACTATCCATTCTGGCATCGTTTCTTCACTGAACTTGGCTACAGGGTCGTCTTATCGCCACCATCATCAAGGGCGATATACGAGTTAGGTATCGAATCGATCCCAAGTGAATCAGAGTGCTATCCAGCGAAACTCGCGCATGGTCATATCATGTGGCTTTATAAACAAGGCATCGACTTTATCTTCTATCCTTGTGTCCCTTATGAGCGCAAGGAGTTTAGTGATGCCCAAAATCACTATAACTGCCCGATCGTCACATCATATGCCGAAAACATCCGCAATAATGTCGAAGAATTAAAGGATATCAAGTTCATGGATCCTTTCTTATCCTTAGAAGATCCTAGAAAGATCTATGAGGGCTTAGAGAAGGAATTCCCACATATCACCAAACAGGAGTTGATCGATGCGATCGATAAAGCTTGGCTTGAATTATATAATGCTAGAGAAGCGGTCAAGATCGAAGGCAAGAAAGCCTTGGCTTGGATGCGTGAGAACCACAAAGATGGTATCGTCTTAGCAGGTCGACCATATCATATCGACCCAGAGATCAACCATGGCATCCCTGAACTCATCAATTCCTATGGCTTATGTGTCTTAAGTGAAGATGCGGTCAGTGATCTTGCCGATATCGATGGCCATCTTAAAGCGGTCGACCAATGGATGTATCACTCAAGGCTATATCGTGCAGCAGCATATGTCGCTAAATGCGATGACCTTGATCTCATCCAACTCAACTCCTTTGGCTGTGGTCTTGATGCGGTGACGACCGATCAAGTAAATGATATCTTACAGGATGCTAATAAGATCTATACCTGTTTAAAGATCGATGAGGTCAACAACCTCGGCGCAGCTAAGATCAGGATCAGGTCTTTATTAGCCGCAAGACACAGTAAACCAGCTTGTGACATCCCAAATGAAGAAAACGACTCCTTCTTAAAACAAGAACGCATCGTCTTTACGAAAGACATGCGCAAAGAATATACGATCTTATGTCCACAGATGTCACCGATCCATTTTGACCTCATTGAGGCAGCGTGTCGTGTCAGTGGGTATAACTTAAAGGTCGTCGGTACCGGTGATGAGAAGGAAGCTGTTGAATATGGCTTAAAATATGTCAACAATGACGCTTGTTATCCATCGATCATCGTCGTTGGTCAGATCATGCAGGCGATCGAAAGCGGTGACTATGATACCGATAAATTAGCGGTCGTCATCACTCAAACGGGTGGTGGTTGTAGGGCTAGTAACTATATCGGTTTTATTAGAAGAGCGCTATATAAAGCCGGCTTGAGCAATATCCCAGTCATCTCTGTCAATATGTCAAAGCTTGAATCAAATCCGGGCTTTAAGATGTCAGTCGATCTCCTACTAAGGGCTGTTTATGCAGTCATCTTAGGTGATCTATTCATGCGCGTCACGATGCGGATGCGCCCATATGAGATCAATAAGGGTGAAACAGATGCGTTACATGCTTACTATGATCAAAAAGCAAGGGCATTCGTCTCCCAAAAACATCCATCCTTCAAGGAGTTCAAGGTCTTATGCCAAGAGATCGTCGATGCCTTTGACAATATCAAGATCGATGAGACACTAAAGAAACCAAAGGTCGGTATCGTCGGGGAGATCTTAGTCAAGTTTTCACCTGCCGCCAACAATCACATCGTTGAACTATTAGAAAAAGAAGGGGCAGAAGCTGTGATGCCAGACCTCATCGATTTCTTCTACTATAGTTTCTATAATACTAACTTCAAAGCCGAACACCTTGGCGCTAATTCCTTTACCGCTAAGATCGCCAATGCGGGGATGAAGATCATGGATAAATTGCGCAGTTATGTCGCGATCCCATTAGCTGATTCAAAACACTTTAGTCCTCCAAGTAAGGTCTCTGATCTTGCCGATATGGCTAAAGATATCGTCTCTTTAGGTAACCAGACCGGTGAAGGGTGGTTTTTGACCGGTGAGATGTTAGAGCTCATCCATAGTGGTTGTGCTAATATCGTCTGTACCCAACCATTTGGCTGTCTTCCTAACCATATCGTCGGTAAAGGTGTCATGAAAAAGCTCAGAGAGAGCTATCCGGAAGCCAATCTTGTCGCCATCGACTATGACAGTGGCGCTAGTGAAGTAAACCAACTCAATCGGATCAAATTGATGTTGGCAGTGGCAAAAGACAATTTGAATAAGGAATAAATAGTGCTATACTTCTAATATCACATATACGGGGGTAGTATTATGAATTTTGTCTTTATCTCGCCGAATTTCCCGGTCGACTATTATCATTTTTGTGTATCTTTACACAATAAAGGTGTCAATGTATTAGGTGTTGGGGATGCTCCTTATGATGAATTACGCTATGAACTAAAAGAAGCCCTGACGGAGTATTACAAGGTCAATAGCTTAGAGAACTACGATGAAGTAAGAGAAGCCGTGGCTTTCTTTGAAAGGAAGTATGGTCATATCGATTGGCTAGAATCCAATAATGAATACTGGCTCATGCAAGATGCTAGATTGCGTGATGAATTTAATATCACCACCGGTATCTCTCATGACAATATCGACTTCATCAAGTATAAGAGCGTCATGAAAAAGCTCTATGAACTAGCTGGTGTCAAAGTAGCACGCTATCATCTAGTCGACACCTTAGAAGCTTGTAAGGAATTCATCGGTGAAGTTGGCTATCCCGTCGTCGTCAAACCAGATAATGGCGTTGGGGCAAGCTTTACCTATAAGATCAGTAATGATAAAGAATTAGAAGAGTTCTTTTCAAGAAAATCAGATATCCAGATGATCATGGAGGAGTTTGTCGATGGCGATCTTGTATCCTATGATGGTATCGCTAATTCGAAAAGGGAGATCATCTATGAGACGAGCCATGTCTTCCCAAGACAGGTCATGGATATCGTCAATGATAAGCTCGATTGTTTCTATTGGTCGATCAAGGATATCCCAAATGATCTTCGTTTAGCTGGACAAAGGGTCGTTCGCAATTTCCCTAGTAACAGCCGTTGTTTCCACTTGGAGTTTTTCATCTTGCGCAAGACGAAAAAAGGCCTTGGTAAAAAAGGTGACATCATCGGTCTTGAGGTCAATATGCGTACACCAGGTGGTGTTACACCGGATATGATGAACTTCGCCAGTGATATCAATATCTATGATATCTATGCGGATATGGTCACTAAAGATGAGACTGATGTCGATTCTTCACACAAGAAATACTATTGTGTCTATGTGGCAAGACGTGACGAACATCGATATACGACACCGCTTGATGATATCAGGCGTCTATACAAAGATCAGATCGTCATGGATTATCGCAATGCCAAGTCGATCGCTGATGCGATGGGCGATGACGCCCTAGTCGCAAGGTTTATCGAAAAAGAAGATATCTGGCCGTTTATCAATGCGGTCGTGGAGGTGCATAAATAATGGATGTCACATATATGAAAGAATACTCGCATCACTTAGGACGTGATATGGAATACAAGGTCTATGGTCACAGTGGCAAGCCTTGTATCGTCTTCCCAGCGCAAAATGGTCGGTTTTTTGACTATGAGAACTTTGGGATGGTCGATGTCTTAAGGCCTTTTATCGAAGAGGGGCGACTTATGCTTTTCTGTGTTGATTCGATCGATATCGAATCATGGTCGGCAAGTGGCGATGAAGGATATCGGATCGGTATGCACGAGAAGTGGGTCGATTATATCTGTGATGAACTACTAAGAAGGATATATGACTTTGATCCTTTTGGTGGTAAGCCATTTTTGACTGGATGTTCGATGGGGGCAAGCCATGCGTTAAACTTCTACTTGCGCAAGCCTCATCTTTTCTCAGGCTGTATCGCTCTTAGTGGTATCTATCACGCTACTTATTTCTTCCCTAACTATCAAGATCTCAGGATCTACTATAATTCACCAACGGATTACCTAAGCCGCATGAGCGATGATGATCCTCATGTCGATGAATATCGAAATGGTGATATCATCGTCTGTATCGGACAGGGCGCTTGGGAAGATGAAGGGATCATCGATACAAGGATCATCGACGAGCAATTAAAGCGTCTCAATGTCCCAGCTTGGGTCGATTATTGGGGCTATGATGTGAATCACGATTGGCCATGGTGGCGTAAGCAGATCGTCTACTTCATGCCTTATATGTTAGGAGATAAATGATCGATGGTCATCAAAGAAAACGTCTTGATAACGCCTTTTGATGACAAACGGACCTTACACATCTATTTGCCCGATGATATAAAAGATGGTGAACGCTTTGAAGTCATCTACATGTTTGATGGGCATAATCTCTTTTATGATCAAGACGCGACCTATGGCTCGTCTTGGGGTCTAAAGGATATCTTTGACAAGAAGAAGGTCCGCAAGATGGTCGTCGGCCTTGAATGTAACCATGAAGGTAATAAAAGGCTCTTTGAATTTTCCCCTTATGATTTTGATGATAAGGACTATGGCAAGATACAGGGCCTTGGTAAAGAGCTCTTCAGATGGATGGTCGATGAGCTAAAGCCCTATATCGACGATAGATATCCGACTTTAAAAGATCGTGATCATACCGCTATCGGTGGTTCTAGTATGGGTGGTCTCATGGCTTTATATGGGGCTATCGCCCATAGTGATATCTACGCTAAAGCCTTAGCGGTATCACCGCATATCATCCACTGTATGTCTGATATCCTCTATGACATCAAAAGTCATGATACCTTAAAGGATACGACGATATATCTATCCTTTGGTTCTGAAGAAACGCGCTCTAAAAGAGCTTTAGCGACTTATACCGATGATATCTTCAAGATCCAAAGAGCGCTTAATGTCGATCATCTTTTATTGCATATCTTTAAAGGTCATGACCACTCGGAAAGGTCTTGGCGTAAGGAAGTACCGGTCTGGCTTAAAGAAGTCTACGGTATCTACTAATACGGGAAGTCACGCTCGTCTTCTTTTTCTTCTAAGGCGAGGGTGTCTAAGATGTCATTCTTATCATCTTCTTTTAATTCTTCTAATACCGTATCGATATTTGACGCATCGTCTTTGGCGATGTGTTTTTTGCGTTTTTGGTTGAGATTGATATAGATCGCGATCAAAGTGACAAGTAAAGCGATCACGATCACTAAGATCACGACTAAGCTTGAAAGGTTGCTGGCGATATCAGAGCGGACGATGATCTTAGTGATATCATTAGCCATCAAGTCAACGGTCAATATATCACCACTGATCGTACCGACGTTGGCGCTTATGATCTCACCTGGCATTTGGATGCGCTCTAAGATCACAAAGCCTTGCATCGCTAAGATCTCCTTGTAGTTAGAACCAAGCCCTAAGGCATCAAGTTCTAATAGGAAGTCATCGCTTGTGGACAAGTCATGGGTGAATAATACTTCACCATCGATAAATTCGATCGATAACGATGGATCTTCTTCATCGGTGCGGCTTTTGACCATCGTGAGCCGGTAGTAATCATCACCATCGATCTCGATCGTCTCTTCGCTTTTGGTATAACCATCAAGATCGACACCGCTTAAAAGGTCATCGAGATATGTCTTCGCATTGGTGCTAGGATCTTCATATATATCGCTTGCGATCAAGATCTCGATCTCACTTTGATAGGAACCATCAGAAAAGATCCGGTAGTTGCTGGTCATCTGCATACAACCGCTGAGGATCACAAGTAAGACCAAGATGAGTATCGTCATCAGTTTCCTTTTCATGGTGCTTATTATAGTAAGATTGAAAGTCTTACGCAAATGTAATAAAATGCACTCATGGCAAAAAAACGTAAAGTCAAAAAAAGTCGTGTGATCTTATTAGGGATCATCTTCTTTTTGATCATCTGTATCATCGCTCTTTTATTGTGGTTTGTATTTAGCCTTTTTACTAATAAGACGATGACGGTACAAGCATATGAGCCAAGTGTCCAAACATTGAATATCGATCTCAATGCGAATAACTATCTCATCGCTAAAGATGAAAATGGTGATCTTGATATCCTCTATGCCAAGGATGAACATGAGAAGATCTATCCAGCATCACTCACTAAGATCATGACGATGATGGTCACCTTAGACTATACTGATGATATCGATGAGGTACTGACGGTTATGGAAGAAGATCTAGCTGGACTTATCGAAGCTAATGCTTCGGTATATGGGCTAAGTGTTGGCGATGAGATATCGATAAATGATGCCTTATACGGCTTGATACTAGAATCAGGGGCTGATTGCGCCAATCTATTAAAGCGCTATGTTGAAGAAAAGGGCCATGATTTTGTCGAACTCATGGATCAAAAAGCCCAGGCTTTAGGGATGAAGGACACTGATTTCGCTAATGTCACCGGCCTTGATGATGAAAATAACTACACCACGGTCTATGATCTCGGCCTTTTGATGATAGAAGCGTTTAAGAATGACAATGCTAGGAGCATCTTATCGACGATGCATTATACAAGCGACAGTGGTTATAGCTTTGATGCGACGATGAGCGCCCTTGAAGGTGCAGGTAATGACAAAGCCCATGTCTTAGGTGGTAAGACCGGTTTTACCTATATCGCCCATCTGACGATCAGTGCCGTTGTGGAAAATGATAAAGGGGAGATCTATTTTGTGATCTTAGCTGACGCGGATGAAAATGGTGAAGATGGTCGTGGAGCTCACCTACAAGATATCGCTGATATCCTAGCAAGTTACTTCGCTAAATGGTAGAATAGTGCTATGGCAATATATGTTATTGGGGCATGCAATATCGATATCAGCGCCAAAAGTGATCACCATCTGATCGCTAGAGATTCCAATCCAGCATCGATCAAGATCACCATCGGTGGTGTCGGTCATAATATCGCTAAAAATATGACCAATCTTACAAGTGAGGTCTATTTTGTCAGTATCTTCGGTGATGACCATTTCGGTCATCTAGCCTATAAGACCTGTACTAGCGAAGGTCTAGATCTATCCTATAGTAAGATCAAGGGTAATTCTAAACAATCGCTATATCTAGCCATCTTAGATGAGACAGGCGATATGTATCTCGCGGTCAATGACATGGATATCATCGAAGGAGTCGATAAAAAGGACCTAAGTGAGATCAAAGATATCATCAAGGATGATGATATGGTCTGTGTCGATAATAATCTCAGTGAAGAGATCATAAGCTATATCGCAAATGACTTCAAAGGGATCAAGTTCAGTGATGCGATCAGCGTCGCTAAAGCACCAAAGCTCGCTAAAGTCTTAGATAAGCTCGATATCTTAAAGGTCAATATCTATGAAGCCGAGGCTTTAGCTTGTATCGACATCCATGATGAAAAGGATATCTTAAAGGCTTTACACATCTTACTAGATAAAGGGGTCAAGAAGGTCTTGCTGACATATCGCGATGGCGCTTATCTAGCTAAAGAGGGCGATGTATATCGCTACTTACATATGGCTACCAAAGCACACATCCAAAATGCGACCGGCGCTGGTGATGCGCTGCTAGGCGCTTATATCGCTGCCATAAAGGAAGGCAAAGATGATGAAGAAGCGATCAAAGATGGTCTTGTAGCTTCGCTATATACCATCGAAGATGAAAAAACAGTCAGCGATCTAAATAGAAAAATGATCGATGAAAGCATATATCGAAGAAATATCAAAGGAGAATTATTATGATCAAAGTAAGTGAAAGAGTAAAAGAAGCAATCGCAAGTGGTAAACCAGTAGTCGCCTTAGAATCGACGATCATCTCACATGGTATGCCCTATCCACGAAACGTCAAAACAGCCTTAGAAGTCGAAAGGATCATCGAAGAAGAAGGGGCTATCCCAGCGACGATCGGCATCATCGATGGTGTCCCTGTTGTCGGTATGAGTCACGATGAGATCGAAGAATTCGGTAAACGCAAAGGGATCGCTAAAGTATCAAGGCGCGACCTTCCAGTCATCATGGCGGAGAAGAAATGGGGCGCGACTACTGTCGCTACCACGATGATCTTAGCTAATATGGCCGGTATCGAGGTCTTTGTCACCGGTGGTATCGGTGGTGTCCATCGCCATGCGCAAGAGACTTTTGATATCTCAGCGGATATGCAAGAGCTAGCTAATACCGATGTGACAGTCGTCTGTGCTGGTGCTAAGGCGATATTAGACTTACCACTGACCTTAGAATACCTTGAGACATTTGGCGTTCCAGTACTTGGCTATAAGACCGATGAATTACCAGCCTTCTATACAAGGACCAGCGGCTTAAAGGTCGATCAAAGAGTTGAAACGCCTAAGGAGATCGCTGATATCATCAAGATGAAAAGGGCGATGGCTTTAAAGGGTGGCGTCCTAGTAACTAATCCGATCCCTGAAGAATATAGCTATGATCCTAAGAAGATAAATGAAGCGATCGAAGAAGCTTTAAAGGATGCGGATAGAGATGACATCAAGGGTAAAGATACGACACCATACTTACTAGCCAAGATCACCGAGATCACCGGTGGTGGTTCACTAGATGCTAATATCGAACTCGTCTACAATAACGCTCATCTTGGCGCTAAGATCGCAAAGGAGCTTTCAAGTGAAAGATAACTACGCTGAATGCATCGAATTGATGACACGGCGTGGGATCACACTTGAAGACTGTGCAGAATGTACCCACTTCCTTCAAGCTAAATATATAAAAGGTCTCACGATGGAAGAATGTGTCAAGGTCGTCGATGAGATCATGCATGATCGTGATATCCAAAATGCGGTGATCATCGCTTTAGAGCTTGATATCTTAGCAGAAGAGGATACGATCGAATCGACCTACATCAAGGATGCGATGATGAAGGATGAGGGCTTATTTGGTGTTGATGAGCTGATCGGTCTTGGGATGGCTTTTAACTATGGTCCTGTCGCTTTGACCTCTTTTGGTTATATCGATAAGATCAAGCCAGGCAAGATCGGTGAACTAAATACACCAAAAGAAGGTGTATGTAACACCTTTGCGGATGATGTCGTCGGTGCGATCGCATCATGTGCCGCTAGTAAATTAGCTCATGCTTAAAGCGATCGAAAAGACATATACCAAAGAAGATCTCGTCAAGATCTTTAAAGATCTCGGAGTCACTAAAGGCATGATCTTAGAAGTCCATAGCTCCTTAAAAGGCTTTGGTTATATCATCGGTGGGGCACAAAGCTATGTCGATGCCTTACTGGAGGCTGTTGACTACAACGGTACGATCGTCATGCCTTTACAATATGCTGACAATAACGACCCCAGTGAATTCAAATATCCACCGATCGCTCATGAGTTGCATGATACATATCGCGAGCATATGCCAGGTTTTGATCCTAAAAAAAGCGAGATCACTTATATGGGCAAAGCAGTCGAAAACCTAAGGCGTAGGGAAAAGAGTGAATTTTCTAAACATCCTAATTGTGCCTTTGTCGCCTATGGTCGCTATGCTAAGCTCATCACCAGCAATCAAAACCTCGATTTCGCCCTTGATGATGATTCGCCACTGGGCAAGCTATATGAGCTAAAGGCGCAGTGTCTATTAGTTGGATGTGGCTATGATTCGATGACCTCTTTGCATCTAGCGGAATATCGCTCAAAAGTCAGAGGCATCAAAAAGCAAGCTGCCGCGATCGATGATGGCATCAGATCATGGATACCATATCTTGATATCGATCTTGATAGCGATGATGGCTTTGATGATATCGGTAAGCGTCTAGAAGAAAAAGGGCAAGTCAAAAAGACGATGATCAATGATATGCCGATCAGGCTATTAAGTGTTGAGAATGCTGTACTAGAAGGAGTACGCTACTATATGGAAAGGATGATGAGGTATAGGTTATGAAGATAGGGATATTAGGAGTCAGTAGTATCGCAAGGACTAGTGCTTTAGCGATGCAAGAAAGCGGCAGCAAGATCATCGCTGTTTTATCACGAAGCTTAGAAAAAGCGGAAAAGTTCAAAGATGAGTTAGGGGCTAAACGCGCTTATGATGATCTAGATCAGATCTTAAGCGATGAAGAAGTCGATACGGTATATGTCGGGTTGCCTAATTCTTTGCACTTCGAATACGCTAAAAAGAGCTTACTAGCTAATAAGAATGTCTTATTAGAGAAGCCTTTTACGATGACCTACAAAGAGGCTTTAGAATTAAAGAACTTGGCAATCAGCCGTCATCTTTATCTCTTTGAGACGATCGTGACGCTATATCAGCCACTTGTAAGTGAGATCAAGGAAAAGATCGAAAAGATCAAACCGATCCATTTGGCCATCCTTAATTTCACCAAATACTCATCACGCTATGATGACTATCTAAATGGATTAAACCCGAATAATTTCAATAAGGAGATGGGTGGTGGTGCGATGTTGGATCTAAATATCTACAATCTGCACTTAGCTAATCTGCTGTTTGGTCGGCCACAAAAGGCAAAATATGAGGCTAATGATGAAACAGGCATCGATACATCTGGGGTCATCCATATGAAGTATCCAGGGCTTTTAGTCGAATGTATTGCCGGTAAAGATTGTGACAGTGAATCATTTGCCCTCATATCAGGTGAAAAAGGGATGGTCAAGATCGAAGGTTCACCATCGATCGTCAAAAACTACACCTATATAGATCATGATGGCAATAAAGAGTCTAAAGTCGATGATACCGATAGCTATGTCAATGAATTCAAAGCGATGGATCGTTTCATCAAAAAAGGTGCTTATAAAGAACACCTTGATTTACTAGACTGGACTTTGAACATCATGAAACAAGTCGATGAGCTCCGCTCAGATAAGTAGATAATATCTTAGCCACTTTATCTAAAAAAGCGATCTCATCTATATCAAAACGATCAGTGATCGGTGCATCGATATCTAAGACACCGATCACTTTTTCATTGCTATATAAAGGTAAGACTAATTCAGACTTACTTGCGCTATCACAAGCGATATGACCTTTAAATTCGTGGACATCCCTTACATAGGTGACCTCTTTATCATTAAAGGCTTTAGCACAAACACCTTTATCTAAAGATAATTTACTACAAGCTACCTTACCCATAAATGGACCAAGGATCAACTTATCATCGCGATAGAAGTAATAACCGACCCAATTGACATCATCTAGTATCTCATATAGGTAAGAAGCGACATTAGCTAAAGAGCCGAGGACATTGTCATCTAATAAGCTTTTGATCTGTTTTAGATATATTCATTCATGACTAGATATTAACACATATCATGGTATAATTACACGCGGACAGGGGTGCCATTTGGCTGAGAATATACCCTTTGACCTGATCTAGTTAGAACTAGCGTAGGGAGTATCCATATCCTTACGCCTTATGAAAAGTGAGGTGTTTTTTTATGAAAAAGTTTGAAACAAAAGATCTAGTCCTTATCGCGATGTATGTCGCCTTAGCGATCGTCCTTGATTATGTCAAGGAACTGCTTCCCTTCTTGAACATGCCTCAGGGTGGTTCGATCAATATCGCCACGATACCAGTGGTGATCGGTTCTTTCCATCTTGGCTATAAAAAGGGTGCACTTATCGGTCTACTCTGGTGGTTAGTATCATCGCTTCTAGGCTTAAACAACGATATCGTCGGTGTTATGCAGTACCTGCTTGACTACATCGTACCTTCCGTCATCATCGGTTGTGCAGCCTTCTTCTACAAAGACCATAAGGTATGGCAACTTGAGCTAGGTATCGTAGTGACGATGCTTATTAGGACTGCTAGTATCTGTATCAGCGGTGCTTATTTCTGGCCAGGTGATGCGGCAGCGGGTAGTATAGCAGCTTGGGCTGGATCACTAGGTTATAATATGCCATATTGTCTTGCGACGATGGCTTTACTCATGGTCATCGTACCACTTGCTATGATAAGAATTAAACCTTTGGTCAAATAATGGTGTATAATACTGCCGATGAGTAGTTTGAAGATCGGCGATAGTGTCTATATCCAGTCTTATAAACATGATGGTTCTTTACATCGCTCATGGTGTAAAGGACTTTTAATTGATAGGCCTAAGGATGCCTTTGTGGTGGTCACTGATCACACATGGGTCGTTGAAAGCGATGGAAGAAGATGGCTAACAAAAGAGCCAGCGATCTGCTTTTTATATGAGAAGCATTGGTTCAATGTCATCTCGATGATAAGACGTACAGGTATCTACTACTATTGCAACATGGCTAGCCCATCATTATATGACGGGGAAGCGATCAAGAATATCGACTATGATCTTGATGTCAAGGTCTTTAATGATATGACCTATGAGATCTTAGATGAAGATGAATACAAGATGCATAGTCGTTTGATGCATTATCCTGATGAGATCAAAAAGATCATCGAAGAGGAGATGCAAGAGCTCATCAAGATGATCCAAAGAAGGGAGTCACCTTTTGATGGCCGTTATATCAATGATTATCTGATGGCCTATTTCAATGAGGACCACAAGGAGAATAAAAATGGAAATGATCAGTAAGAGTGCTAAAGAGACAGTCGATATCGGCTATCGCTTAGGAAAGATATTACCACCTGATAGTGTCATCGCCTTAAATGGTGAATTAGCTGCTGGTAAGACGATGTTTACTAAAGGTATCGGTCAAGCCTTAAATATCAAAGAAGTCATCAATTCGCCAACCTTCACGATCTTAAAGATCTATGAAGGAGATATGACTTTATATCACATCGATGCTTATCGGTTATATGAAAATCCCTACGATCTTGGTTTTGAAGAATATACTGAAGCTGGTGGCATCATGGTCATCGAATGGTATGACTATATCAAAGATCAATTAGATGTCGATCATCTAAGCGTTGATATCAAATATATCGATGAGGATACTAGAAGCTTATGTTTTAAAGCTCATGGTAAAAAGTACGAAGAGATCTTAAAGGAGTTAGAGAAATGTTGACTTTATGCATGGATACTTCATTCAAATACTTGACCCTTGTATTAGTTAAGGATGATAAGATCATCGCTGAGACCCAAGAGGAATGTTTTAAAAGGCAATCAGAGCTCATCTTTGTCCGCTTACAAGAACTATTCAAGATGGCTGATATTAGATCGCTTGATATCGATAGTGTCTGTATCACAGAAGGGCCTGGGTCATATACCGGTGTCAGGATCGCGATGACGATCGCTAAGACCTTATGCCAGATACAAGGCTTAGATCTCTATACGATCTCGACTTTAAGGCTATATGCCGGACTTAAAGAAAAGACGATGGTCATCATGGATGCGAGAGCTAAAAGGGCATATGTCGGTGTATATGATAAAGATGATATCATCATCGATGATACGGTGATGAACTTAGAAGATATCGATACTAATGGATATGAGCTAGTCGGTGATCTTAGTTTACTAGATAAAGAAGATGTTACACCTGATATCGCTAATAGCTTCCTTATGACCAAAAAGATATGGCACAAGGTCGATGATATCGCCTATCTTGTACCAAAGTACTTAAAGGAAAGCGAAGCATATACACGATGATCGAAGAGATGAAGGTAAGTGATATCGAAGAGGTCTTAGTGATCGAAAAGGATCTCTTTGGTGATCATTGGTCATATGATAACTTCTTATATGAGATCAAAGACAATGAATTTGCGACGATGTATAAATTGGTATTAGATGAAAAGATCATCGGTTATGTCGGTTATATGCGTCTATATGAGCGCGCTGAGATCACCAGTATCGCTGTCAAACGGGAATATCAAAGTAAAGGCTATGGGAAGATGCTATTAGAATTTGTCTTAGATCTTGCCAAAAAGGAAGGTTCGGAAGTCATATCTTTAGAAGTGCGCGTCGATAACAAAAAGGCTTTACGACTATATGAGAAGTATGGATTTATCACGATGCGCAAGAGATCCCACTACTACAGTGATGGGACAGATGCCTTTGAGATGGCAAAGGGGGTATAAAATGCGAAAGATATTAGCGATCGAAACGAGCTGTGATGAAACAGCTTGTGCTATCGTCAATGAAAAGCTTGAGATCGAGACTTCAGTCGTCACCTCACAGATCGACGTCCATGCGCGCTTTGGTGGTGTCATCCCAGAGGTGGCATCAAGGATGCATGTCGAACAGATATCGACGATCATAAACGAGGCTTTAAAAGGTCATGATATGAGTGAGATAAGTGCTGTCGCATATACGGTCGGTCCTGGTCTGATCGGCTCTTTACACGTCGGGGCAGCAGCCGCCAAGACTTTAGCTTTCTTCTATGATAAGCCTCTTATCGGTGTCCATCATTTAAAAGGCCATATCTTTGTCAATGAGCTGATCGAACCTTTAGAATATCCGCTTTTAGCACTTGTCGTCAGTGGTGGGCATACTGAGCTTGTCTATTTAAAAGATGATACGCATTTTGAGATCTTGGGCACGACCCATGATGATGCGATCGGTGAAGCCTATGATAAGGTAGCTAGGATCATCGGGCTTGCCTATCCAGGTGGACCGAAGATCGATAAGCTCTCAAAAGAGGGGAAACCGGTATATAAACTACCGATTCCGAAAGTCGATGGTTATAATTTCTCTTTTAGCGGTCTTAAGAATGCTTGTCTTCAATTAGCTGATAGGATCAAGCGGAATGGGGAAGAGTTGAATGAAGCTGACCTTGCATGTAGCTTCCAAGAAGTAGCGTTACATCACCTTTTAGATAAGACAATGAAGGTCTTAGAAGACTACGATGTAAGACATGTACTCATCGCTGGTGGTGTTGCGGCTAATTCAAGACTTAGAGAGCTGATGAGTGAGCATATCACTAAGTGCAAATTGACCTTACCACCGCTTAAATACTGCACGGATAATGCCGTCATGATCGCCGTAGCTGCCTTTAAAGAATTAGACCAAAATCACTTTGTCGGCTATGATGAAGCTAGTAAGCCATCGATGGCGATCGATAAATAAAGTGAAATGTTGATACTTTTATCACATGTGATTATAATAATTAGTGATGAAATATCAGGAGGCATTTATGAATAGGTCGATACCAAGAGTTACTTTACAGCGTTATCCCGTTTACCTAAAAGCTTTGCGTAAGCTAAAGCAGTTAGGTGTCAAGAAAGTCATGTCCAATGAATTGGCTGAATATGTCGATATCTTACCGACGACGATCAGAAGGGACTTCTCCCTGATCGGTCATTTGGGTAAGCAGGGTTATGGATATGATGTCGATGAACTCATCGATATCTTTACGACGCAACTCAATATCGATTTTGATGAGCGTATCGTCTTGATCGGTGTTGGCAATCTCGGTAAAGCCCTTTTGAAATATAACAATTGGGATCATGTCTTAGGTGAGATCACATGCGCATTTGACCGCGATGTTGAAAACATCACCGATGTGGATATCCCACTATACGACATCAAGGACTTCAAAGAGAAAAAACCAGAAGGATGTCGTATCGCTTTGCTTTGTGTATCAAAAGATGTCCAAGAGACCGTTGATATGTTAGTGGAAAACGGCATCAAAGGCATCGTCGATCTAACGCACGAACACTTTGTCGTCCCTGATGATGTCCATGTGCGTTATGTCGATATCGTATCCTCGATCATCGAGGTCGTCTTTGAAGTCAATGAGGATAGTAATAGAAAGAGGTAGATCATGTTAGAATTTATGACAGCTCGTGAATTATATGAATTGAGCTATGCAAAAAATCAGATCGAGATCGATCAGTTAGAATATGTCCAAGTCGAAGGTTGGGTCAGGACCAACCGCGACAACGGTTCGATCGGCTTTATCGAGCTCAATGATGGCACATATTTCAAGAATATCCAGATCGTCTACGATGCCGATCTAGCTAACTACAAGGATGTCGCTAAGATCAAGACTGGCGCTAGTATTGGGGTCACTGGTAAATTCGTCTATACACCGGATATGAAACAGCCTTTTGAGCTCCATGCGACGGAAGTCAATCTTATCGGTGATTGTGATGATACATATCCGATGCAAAAGAAAAGACATACGCTTGAATACTTAAGGGAGATCCCATCACTTCGAGTCAGATCGAATACCTTTATGGCGGTCTTTAGATTAAGGAGCGTCTTAAGCATGGCGATCCATGAGTTCTTCCAAGATCAGGGCTTTGTCTATGTCCATACGCCGATCATCACTTCGATGGATGGTGAAGGGGCAGGCAATATGTTTAGGGTCACGACGATCGATGACCAAGACTTCACCAAGGACTTCTTTGGTAAGGAAGCACATCTTGCGGTAACAGGTCAACTACAAGTAGAAGCCTTCTGTATGGCCTTTAGAGATGTCTATACCTTTGGTCCGACATTTAGGGCGGAGAATTCCAATACAACCACGCATGCTGCTGAATTCTGGATGGTCGAACCAGAGATCGCTTTTGCTGATCTAGCTGATGATATGGACCTTATGGAAGATATGGTCAAATACTGTATCCAATATGTCTTAGACAACGCACCAGAGGAGATGGCATTCTTTGATAAGTTCATCGAGCCTGGTCTATTAGATCGGATCACCAAATTAAAGGACAGTCACTTTAGAAGGATGACTTATACTGAAGCCATCGAAATCTTAGAAAAGAGTGGCGTCGAATTTGAAAACAAGGTCTATTGGGGCATGGATCTCAATAGTGAACACGAAAAGTATATCTGCGAAAAGGTCGTCGATGGACCGGTCTTCCTCATCGACTATCCAAAAGAGATCAAAGCCTTCTACATGCGCCTCAATGACGATGGTAAGACCGTCGCAGCTTGTGATTTACTCGTACCACATGTTGGGGAACTGTGTGGTGGATCACAAAGGGAAGAGCGCTATGATGTCTTAAAAGCCAGGATGGAAGAGCTAGGTATGGATGTCGACAGCTATCAGTGGTATCTAGACCTTAGAAAATACGGTGGTTGCAAACACGCTGGCTTTGGAGTCGGCTTTGAAAGGCTCATCATGTATCTATCCGGTATGAAGAATATCCGTGATGTCTTACCTTTCCCAAGGACACCACGCAATCTCGAGTTATAGGATGTTAGTACAGATAAATAAAGGATCGGTATCATTTGGAACAGAAGATGTCTTCAAAGATATCGATTTTCTTGTGAATGAAAATGAAAAAGTCGCCATCATTGGCAAAAACGGGTGTGGTAAGAGCACCCTTTTGAAGGTGATATTAGGGGAAGTGGAATTATCAAGTGGTGAGATCTTTAAAGCCAATAATATCCAAGTCGGCTACCTCAAGCAGAATGCCTTCACTGATGAAAAACATACGGCAAGGGAAGAGTTCTTAGAGATCTATCAAGATCTCATCAAGATGGAAAAAGAGTTGAATTCATTAGCTAAAGAACTTGAAGTAGATCATGATGAGAAGTTGATCGATCGCTATGCTAGTCTACAATCGCGCTTTGAATATGCTGGTGGATATACATATCAAAGCGATATCGATAGCGTCTTCAGCGGTTTTGGTTTTGATCTAAATGATCTAGATCGGCCACTTAATAGTTTTTCCGGTGGGGAAAAGACCAAGATATCCTTTGCCAAGCTATTACTTAAAAAAGCTGATCTACTATTATTAGATGAGCCGACCAATCACTTAGATCTTAAGACGATCGAATGGCTTGAGACATACCTAGCTAATTATCCTAAAGCGATCGTCTTAGTATCACATGATAGGGCCTTTTTAGATAAGGCGGTCAATATCATCTATGAGATCGAATATGGTCATATGACAAAGTATCATGGTAACTATACTAAATATGCCATCGATAAAAAGAACAATACCGAAAGACAAGCCCAACTATATTATCACCAACAAAAAGACATCAAACGCTTAGAGGACCTGATCCAAAAGTATCGTTATAAAGCCACCAAAGCTAAGATGGTCCAATCTAAGATCAAATATCTCGATCGGATGGAAAGGATCGAAGATCCTAAAAAAGCTGATACTAAGACTTTCAAAGCGCACTTCAAATCAAGGCTCAAGGGCGGAAAGAGCGTTTTAGCTTTAGATCACTACCGCTTTGGTTATGATAAGCCGCTTGGCGAAGTGACCTTAGAGATCTTAAGAGGTCAGCGGATCTGTATCATGGGTGATAATGGTACTGGTAAATCGACCCTTTTAAAGACGATCATCGATGAACTACCGAGCTTAGGTGGCTACAAGATGTTTGGGCATCAGATCGAAGTCGGCTATTTTGATCAAACACTAGCCGCTTTGACTAGTCATAAGACCGTCATCGATGAGCTTTGGGATGAATATCCTGAGCTTGATAACTACGAGATCCGCAGTGTCTTAGGTGCTTTCCTATTTTCAAGTGATGAGGTCTTTAAGACCTTGGATGTCTTATCGGGTGGCGAAAGAGTAAGGCTAGCTTTAGCTAAACTGATGCTACAAGAAGCTAACTTCCTCATCTTAGATGAGCCGACCAACCATTTGGATATCCCAGCCAAAGAGGCTCTAGAAGAGGCTTTGAAGGATTATGATGGGACGATCTTATTTGTCTCCCATGATCGCTACTTCATCAAGAATATCGCTGATTCTTGCCTGGTCTTAAAAGATGGTAGTAGTACCTTCTATCCTGATGGTTATAAGGACTATATCGATCAAAAAGTCAAGGTCGAGAAAAAAGAAGAGAAGAAAGAAGAGAAAAAGGAAGTCGTCCAAGAAGTCAAAAAGCCACGTCTCAATCTCAAAAAGATCGAAAAGGAGATCGATGATCTAGAGAATCTCTTAGAAGAAAAACGAGCTTTACGCTTTGAAGAGGAATACTATCAAGATGCGATGAAGATGCAAGCGCTTGATGAAGAGATCGATGATATCCACAACATGATCGCTAAAGCCATGGAAAAGTGGGAAGAAGCGATGGCGATCGAAGAGAAAAAGAATAAGAAAAAGTAAAAACTGTGTTACAATCTATAAGGTTAAAAAAGGAGAGGTAAAGAAGAAATGGCCAATTGTTTAGTTGCACAAAGTGGTGGACCAACATCAGTCATCAACGCTACTGTTGCCGGTGTTGTTAAAGCCAACCAAATGAACCCTTACTATGAACACGTCTATGGTGGTCTAAATGGTATCGAGGGTATCTTACAAGAGAGATTCGTCGATCTCACCAACATGTCGGATGAAGAAAATAACATCCTAAGACAGACACCATCAAGTGCTTTAGGTTCATGCCGTTACAAGTTAAAAAGAGAAAATGTCCAAGATTTCGAAAAATTGTTCGAGATCATGAAGAAGTATGATATCGAGACTTTATTCTACACAGGTGGTAATGACTCTATGGATACTGTCGCTGCTTTAAGCCAATATGCTAAAGAGCATGGTATCACTGATCGTCGTTTCGTCGGTTGCCCAAAGACGGTCGATAATGACCTTCAACACACTGACCACTGCCCAGGTTTCGCTAGTGCTGCTAAGTTTATCGCAACGACAGCTCTACATACATGGCTCGATGTCAATGTCTACACTCGTCAAGAAGTCTTCGTCTTAGAGACGATGGGTAGAGATGCTGGTTGGCTAGCAAGCTCAGCTTGCCTAAGCGGTATCGTCGACTTAGTCGTCTTACCAGAAGAAGCATTCGATAAAGATGTCTTCTTAGCCGAAGTCAAAAAGTGCATCGAAGAAAAGAACAAGTGCTATGTCGTCGTATCTGAAGGTTGTAAGTACGCTGATGGCACATATATCGCTGCGGCAGCTGCTAAAGATGACTTGTTCGGTCATGCGGTATTAGGTGGTGCTGGTAATGCGATCAAACAGATCATCTTAGATAGCGGTGTTGCAAGCCGTGTCAAGGTCCAAGACCTATCAACAGCACAACGCGCTTATGCGACAAGCCAATCAAAGGTCGACGTCGAAGAGTCTTTCCAACTCGGCATGTCAGCACATATGCGTTCAACTGATGGCAAGTTCACCGGTAAGATGGTCGGTCTAGTTCGTAAGGATCAACCTCAATACGATGTTGACTTCATCGCGATCGACGCTGATAAAGTCGCTAACTACGTCAAGTCATTCCCTAAAGAGTGGATCTTACCTAACTACCGTGGTATCACTCAAGAAGCACTTGACTACTTAAGACCACTCATCGTCGGCTCACCAGTCATCATCTACAAAGATGGGCTACCAGCCGTTGTAAAACCTTACTACATGCGTTAATTTTCTGAAAAGGTTTTCTCTAAAAGCTAGCAATACATCAAAAGCTAGCTTTTTTTAATGAAAAAAGTAAAATGTAATAAATTTCAGAAAATTATGAAAATTTATATAAAAATGTGAAAATCATGTTATTTTTAATTGAATCCTTTTTATAAAAGGCATAAAATCTAACCATGCATTGAAAATTGCATGACAAGGAGGAATAGAATGAAGAAAGTATTTACTCTAGCGCTTGCTGCATTCATGGCTCTTACATTAGTCGGTTGTTCCAACACAACTACTAAAACGCCAAGCACAAGCGGATCGACAGAAGTAACATACAAGGATTCCTATACTGTCACTTATACGACAGAGGAACTCGATAGTATGGACTATGTCGCAACAAACAAGGCTAACAACCATCAACACAACGTTAACTTCGTTGAAGGTTTGTTAGAAAACAACCAATATGGTGATTATGTTGGTGCTGCTGCTGAATCTTACGAACACAACGAAGACAGTACAGTATGGACATTCCACCTACGTGATGGTGTCACATGGGTCGACGCAACTGGCGAATACTATGCTGATATGACTGCCCAAGACTTCGTTACAGGTCTACGCCACGCTGTCGATGCTAACTCAGAAACGATCACATTGGTCCAAAACCTCATCGTCGGTCTAAATGACTACATGGGTAGTGACAGAAGCGATGAAGCTTGGGAAAGTGTCGGTGTCAAAGCTGTAGATGATAAGACTGTTGAATATACTTTAGTATCACCAACAACTTACTTCTATACTTACACAACTTATCCGATCCTCTATCCTATCAACCAAGAATTCCTAGAATCACAAGGTTGCCCATTAGGTCAAGAGAAGAGCGATTCATGTGCATTCGGTACAACTACACCAGAATCGATCCTCTATAGTGGACCATATATCTTAAATTCAAACGTTTCTCAATCAGAGATCACATACGTTAAGAATGAAAGCTACTGGGATCTAGACAACGTTCATCTAAATACAGTTAACTATGTCTATGATTCAGGTCAAGATACTTATTCACAGATCAACGGTTTCGAAAATGGTCAATATGATGCAGCTGCTTTAAACGCATCATGGGCTGACTACCAAGACTACGTTACTAAGTATGATGGTTATGTAACGATGACTGATACCAACTCATTCTCATTCGGTATCCAATGGAACTTCAACCGTCAAAACTTCAACTACACAGCTAAAGACGAAGCCGGTCGTGAAGCTTCACAAAACGCTATCCATAACACTAATGTACGTAAAGCTCTACAACATGCTTTAGATACACAAGCTTACATGGCTGTTAACTTAACAGAAGAAGCTGCTGCTGCTAACTTACGTAACCTAAATGGTGTTCCAAACTTAGTCACAACCTCAGATGGTACATTATATGTCGATCTAGTTGAAGCTGCTTATGAAGAAATGACTGGTGAAGCGATCGATCTAAGTGATGGTCATTCAGCATTCTATGATCCTGCTAAAGCGATGGAATGCATCGAAGCTGCAAAGGCTGATGGTATCGAATTCCCTGTTCACTTCGACTTATTGACGATCAGTGATTCAGGTCAAGCTTATATCGATCGTTCTAATGCTATGAAGGCTTCGATCGAGGGTGCAACTGAGGGTAACATCATCATCGACGTCATCCTTCAACCACGTGATATCGTCAACGACGTTTGCTTCAATATGACAGATCCTAATACGATGGCTGACTACGACTTCAATACACAAGCTGGTTGGGGTCCAGACTACATCGATCCATCAACATTCACAGATGTCTTCTCATTCTCAAGAAATGGTGCATTCATGAAGAACATCGGCTTACTAGCTGAAGGTGAAGATTCTGCTACAGTCGCCAGGATGACTGAGATCGTCGATATGATCGGTCTTGATGAATATGATCAATTAAACGATGAAGCTTGGGCTATCCTAGATGATCTAGATGCACGTTACGCAGCATTCGCTAAGGTTGATGCATATCTATTAGCTAACGCTCTATACTTACCGATCTCAATGCAAACACGTGGTGAAAGAGTTACTAAAGTTGCTCCATACACTTCATCATATGCAATGAGTGGTACAGGTGAATACAAACTCAAATACGTCCAAGTTCAAAACGAAATGGTTACAACTGAACAATGGCAAGCAGCTCAAGAAGCTTGGTTAAGCCATTCATCAGCTGAGTAATCTTAGATAAATATATTGAACAAGAATGTAATTGATAAGGGGTTTTAAATCGACCCCTTATCTTTGAGTTATAAAGGAGGAAGCATGAAAAAATATATACTAGGACGTGTGTTCCGAGCTATCATCGCTGTCTTTGTCGTTACTAGTATCGCTATCCTCATGGTCTATACAATGATCCCTAAGGATAATGTATTCCGTGATGATACCGGTCAAATGTCAAAATTGAATGGTAACCCTGATGGAATGGCCGACTTTAAGAATAACAAGTGGGAACAACTAGGATACCTCGATTTCCAAAGACAGGCAGAGATGTGTCAATCAAGCAGTGACTACAATGCTTGTATGCTTATTGAAGAAGAACCATACGTCGATGAATATGGCCAAGATATGGTCGAATATCATTACAGTGATGTCGCCCAAGAAGTCATCGATCAATATACAGCTGATGGTTATACGGTCAGTTATTATACAAAAGGTGGTTTCTATGCGGTAAGAGAATACTCAGGTCTTGAGATCATCGCTAATTTCTATAAGAATTTTATCGATATCGATCACCCTTGGAAGGTAGAAGATCCTGATAATCCAGAAATGGAAAGAAGTGTCTATTTCGCTACTGACTACAATGGTGTTCCTGCAATCAAATGTAGTGGTTGTGAACACAACTACTTATTATATTTTGATGGTAGTTTCCCATTTATCCATCAAAACTTTATCGGTATTGATTTTGGTTCATCATATCCAACGTATCAAAATAGTTCAACATTAGATGTAATCAACCAAAATCAAGGTAGTCTTGTATCAGAAGAGAGAACTTTACCAAACGGTAATACTGCTAAGACTGCTGAGAACTATCATACCTGTGTCTATAAACAGACTTCAGCTTTAGATAGTCGTGATCTGAATAAATTCCCAGATAACTATGCGACATGCAAGACTTACTACCAAGATCCATCGATGGTCACGATCTCTTATATGTTTGGTATCATATCTCTTATCTTAGCTTATCTCATCGCGATCCCAGCTGGTGTCTCGATGGCACGTAATAAAGGTAAGATCCAAGATAAGATCGGTACTGTTTATATCAATATCATGATCTCATTACCATCACTAGCCTTCATTTACTTCATGAAGCTAATCGGTTTTAACTTTGGTTTACCAGATAAGTTCCCGATCTTTGGCTTTAATGATCTCAGATCTTATATCTTACCTGTCATCATCTTAGCGCTATTAAGTACATCATCCGTCATGATCTGGATGAGACGTTATATGGTCGACCAATCAAACGCCGACTATGTCAAATTCGCAAGAGCTAAGGGATTGAGTCAAAGAGAGATCTTTAGAAAGCATATCTTAAAGAATGCGATCATCCCGATCGTCAATGGTATCCCAAGTTCGATCATCCTATGTATCTCAGGTTCGGTCATCACTGAAACAGTCTTCGCTGTTCCTGGTATGGGTAAGATGTTGCCGGATGCGATCAACTCCTTCAACAACAATATGGTCATCACTTTGACCTTCATTTTTACCGGTCTTTCGATCTTCTCGATCCTCATCGGTGACTTACTGATGACAGTTGTCGATCCACGTATTCAATTGACCGCGAAAGGAGGAAATGACTAATGACAGCAGATAACCGTTTTGAATTTGTTAAAATGGACGAAACAGCGAGTGAACATATCGCCGCACCACGTTATTCATACTGGCGTAGTGTCTTTAGAAAGTTCTTCTCATCGAAGGTTGTCATCTTAATGTTAGTAATCGCGTTAGCGATCACACTATTCTCATTCATCCAACCATTATTTTCGAAATTCGATCCGACTGTCGCTCAAGACATCTTGGATCGTTCCAAAAGATTTTTACCACCAAGTCTAGAGTATCCTTTCGGTACTGACCATGTCGGCACGAATATGTTTGATGCGGTATGGGCTTCATGTGGTAACTCGCTATCGATCGCCCTTATCGCTACTGCGATCACGACCGTATTAGGTGTCATTGTCGGTGCTTTCTGGGGCTTCTCAAAGAAATTAGATAAGATCATGATCGAAGTCTATAACGTCGTTGCGAATATCCCATTCACGCTTGTCGTTATGGTCCTTATGTATGTCATCGGTCGTGGTAAATGGCAACTTATCTTTGCGCTTTCTTGTACATCATGGTTGTCGACAGCTTACTTCATTCGTGTCCAAGTCATGATCATACGTGACCGTGAGTACAACTTAGCATCAAAGTGTTTAGGTACTAAGACTAGCACGATCATTTCCCACAACATCATGCCTTACCTCATCTCGATCATCGTCACATCGATCGCTAGAGATATCCCTAACTTCATCTCATATGAAGTATTCTTATCCTTCATTGGTGTCGGCCTTGACTATCGTGAACCATCCTTGGGTCGTATGGTCCAAGATTATGTCGGTTATATGCAGACGCCAAGTGCTGCTCACTTATTCTGGATCCCAGTCTGCCTATGTGCCTTGATCTCGATCTCGTTATATATCGTTGGTCAAGCTTTAGCTGATGCGAGTGATCCTCGTACACATATGATTTAAAGGAGGTCAAAATGGAAGAAAAGAAGAATATTATCTTATCTGTCAAAGACCTCGTCGTTAAATTCAAAGTGCGTGATAGGGTCTTAACAGCGATCAGAAATATCTCCCTTGATTTTGAAGAGGGTAAAGTTGTCGCTATCGTTGGTGAATCAGGCAGTGGTAAATCCGTATTTACCAAGACTTTTACTGGCATGCTAGAGACCAATGGTGAAGTAACACAAGGTGAGATCTGGTTTGAAGGTGAAAACCTAATGACTTTCAAAAAGGATGAAGAATGGATGAAGATCCGTGGTAAAAAGATCGCTACGGTCTTCCAAGATCCAATGACTTCATTAAACCCAGTTAGGACGATCGGTTATCAGATCTCAGAGGTCATCATCAAGCACCAAGGAAAATCTAAAGAAGAAGCTAAACAAGAAGCGATCAAGCTCATGGAAAGAGTTGGTATCTATGATGCTGAACGCCGTTATGATGAATATCCATTTATGTATTCTGGTGGTATGCGTCAAAGGATCGTCATCGCGATCGCTCTAGCTTGTAGACCAAAGATCCTCATCTGTGATGAGCCAACGACAGCGCTTGACGTTACGATCCAAGCGCAGATCATCCACCTCATCAAAGAGCTATCGCAAGAGTATGGTTTCACGACGATCTACATCACCCACGACTTAGGTGTCGTCGCTAATGTCGCTGACGTCGTTGCGGTCATGTATGCTGGTCAGATCATCGAATATGGTACTGTTGAAGAGGTCTTCTATGATCCAAGACATCCATATACATGGGGCCTACTATCATCACTACCACAGCTTGGTGAAAAGGGTCATGAATTATTTGCGATCCCTGGTACACCACCATCACTATTTGAAGAGATCAAAGGTGATGCGTTTGCACCACGAAGTGAATATGCGATGCGGATCGACTTTGAAGAAGAACCACCGATCTTTAAGGTCAGTGATACACACTACGCTAAGACTTGGTTACTAGATCCTAGAGCACCTAAGGTCGAAAAACCTGTAACGATCCAAAACTTACATGAAAAGATGGTCGCGATCACAGCAAAAGGAGGTATTTATGGCGAACGAGAATAAGGAAGTATTATTATCGGTACAACACCTGGAAGTATCCTTCTACAATAATAAAAAACGCTTCAGAGCAGTTAAGAATGCTTGCTTTGACATCTACAAGGGTGAAACATTTGCGCTTGTTGGTGAATCTGGTAGTGGTAAGACGACTATCGGTCGATCGATCATCCGTTTAAATCCGACATCAGATGGTGATATCTTATACAAAGGTAAAAAGATCAACGGTAAGATCTCCAAGGAAGAACAAAGAGATCTCGTCCGTAATATCCAGATGATCTTCCAAGATCCAGCTGCTTCCTTAAATGAAAGAGCGACGATCGACTACTGTATCTCTGAAGGTCTATATAACTTCCATCTCTATAAGGATGAAGCTGACCGTGAGGCTAAGGTCGATAGAGCGCTTGAATCAGTCGGTCTATTACCAGAACATAAATCGCGTTATCCACATGAATTCTCAGGTGGTCAAAGACAACGTGTCGGTATCGCTAGAGCGATGATCATGGAACCAGAGTTCATCATTGCCGATGAGCCGATCTCGGCACTTGATGTCTCGATCAGAGCACAAGTCCTCAACCTCATGAACAAGTTCAAAGAGGAAAGAGGCTTGACCTATATGTTCATTGCCCATGACCTCAGTGTCGTTCGTTACTTCAGTGATCGTATCGCCGTCATCCACAAAGGACGTATCGTCGAGATCGCACCAACGGATATCCTCTTCAGGTTCCCACTTCACCCATATACGCATTCCCTACTACAAGCAGTCCCGATCCCAGATCCAAAGGTCGAAAAGTCGAAGGAGTTAGTCATCTATGATGAGTCAAAACGTGACTTATCAGGTGAAAAACCAGTCCTTCAAGAGATCAGACCAGGACACTTCGTCTTTGCGAATGATCGTGAGATGAAGGAATATGAGGCAAAACTTCAAGAGTGGGAGAAAGCTGGTAAATAAGCATATCAAGTGGTATCTATAATGGGTACCACTTTTTCATTACTTAAGCTATAATATCGCTTGTATGAAAAAGATCATTTTTGTAGATATCGATGGAACGATCATCGATTGTTCAAGAGGCTTACACGTGCCAACAGAAAAAACGAAAGAAAGCTTCCAAAAGCTCAAAGAGAATGGCCATTTGGTCTTTATCGCTTCTGGTCGTGCCAAATGCTTAGTACCAGAGAGCGTCAAAGCTTTAAAGCCTAGTGGCTATCTATTAGCAAATGGTGCTTATGCTGAGATCGATGGTGAGATCATTTTCTCAGACACGATGACAAAGGAAATGAAAAGGGAGATCATCGCTTTTGCCGATGAGAATGATTGCGCTTATTATCTAGAGACAGCCGATGATATTTATACCGGGGATATAGGTCTTCCTTTACATCAAAAGTTCGCTAAGGCATGGGATGTATGTGATTGCTATCGGGATGATGGATATAATGAAGATCTAGGTATCAATATCGGGATGTTAGCGATAAAAGAAGATGATGGATTAGTAAATAAAGTCTATGATCGACTATTGCCTTATGTGAATGTCAATCGTCATGGTTCGATGTATTCATTTGATCTCAATATTAAAGGAATGTCTAAAGGTCTTGGTATCCAAAAGATCTTAGATAAACTCAATATCGCCAAAGATGATAGCTATGCCTTTGGTGATGGCTATAACGATATCGAGATGTTTGAAACGGTAGGTCATGGTATAGCAGTTAAAAATGCTGTTGATGATCTAAAGAAGGTCGCTGAAGATATTACCTTAGATGTGATCGATGATGGTTTCACTTATGGTTTAAAAAAGTATCGATTGATCAAGTAATATTTGTGATAATATGTTAGAATATACAGGTAGGAGAGATTATTATGGGATTAACAGATAAGATCAAAAACTTTATCGCGCCTGAAGAAGATGATGAAGAATTAGAACTCAGTGGTGAGGAAGTCAAAAAATTAAGCCAATATGAAGACCCGCGTTCTAAGGAAGCTAAGGGCGTAGCAGGGAATTACGATATCGTCTTGTTTGAACCAAGACACTATGGTGAAGCAACAGAGATCGCTGATCACTTAAAGTCACGTCGTGCTTGTGCGATCAATCTACACCGCATGCCAGCTGACTACCAACAACGCATCATCGACTTTTTGAGCGGTGTTGTCTATGCGATCGATGGTTCGATCAATAAGGTCGGTGAAAATGTCATCTTATGTTCACCAAAATCAATGCCTGTCGGTGGTCAGATAACAGTGACTGAAGAAGGCGAAAATCAACAGTAAGAAGCTTTAATATAAGACACGTCCTTTAAATGGAGGATATAGCGAAGTGTGGATGGTGGAAGGCACGATCACAGTTTAAAGGGATATCACTTATGAGCTTAGCGTGCTAAACACGCTACGTTACTCGCGTTAAGAGATCAAGTAACAAGTGAAGGTGGTACCTCGCGCTCTGCGCGACCTTTTGGTATCACTTTTTATTTTAGGAGGGAATGAAATGGATTTTAAAGAAACACTACATATGCCAAAGACCGACTTTGAGATGCGTGGTAATCTACCTAAAAAAGAGCCAGGCATCTTAGATAAGTGGGAAAAGGATGATAACTATTATAAGATCTTAGCGAAAAATGAAGGTCATGAAGCATATGTCTTACATGATGGTCCACCATATGCTAATGGTAACTTACATGCTGGTACCGGCATGAACCGTTGTATCAAGGATATCATGGTCAGAAGCCATGCGATGAAGGGCTACTATACCCCATACTTCCCAGGTTGGGATACACACGGCTTACCGATCGAAAATGCCGTTCAAAAGCTCGGCGTCGATCGTAAATCGATCCCAGCTAGTGAATTCAGGAAGAAATGTGAAGAATATGCTCATGAGCAGATCAAGACCCAGATGGCGACGATGAAGCGTTTAGGTCAAGTCGCCGACTATGAGCATCCTTATATCACCTTAAACAAGGAATTTGAAGCTCGTCAGATCCGCTCTTTTGCCAAGATGGCGATGGATGGGATGATCTTTCAAGGTTTAAAACCGATCTATTGGTCACCATATCAAGAGACAGCGATCGCTGATAGTGAGATCGTCTATATCGATCGTAAAGATCCAACGATCTTCGTGGCCTTCGATGTCTTAGATCCAAAGGGTGTCTTAGATGGTGATGAAAGGTTCATCATCTGGACCACAACGCCATGGACTATCCCAGCTGATCTTGCGATCTGCTTAAACGAACGCTTTGATTACGCTGTCGTCAAGACTCAAAAAGGGAAGCTGATCATGCTTGCAAGCAAGGTCGATGAATTACTACCTAAATTCGGTCTTGAGAATGAAGGTATCTTAAAGACCTTTAAAGGAAGAGAATTAGAAGGGATCACCGTTAAACATCCTTTCTATCCAGAAAGACCAAGTGTTGTCATCTTAGGCAATCACGTCACCGATGAAGATGGTACCGGTTGTGTCCATACAGCGCCAGGTCACGGTCTTGATGACTTTATCGTCGGTCAAAAATACGGTTTACCTGCTTTCTGTCCAGTTGATGAAAAGGGTTGTCTCACTAAGGAAGCCGGTGATTGGCTAGAGGGTAAATTTGTCTTAGATGCTAATAAAGATGTCACTATGAAGCTCGATGAGCTTGGTGCCTTGATGCATATGGAGTGGGTAACACACTCCTATCCACATGATGAAAGACTAAAAAAGCCAGTTATCTTTAGAGCTACTGTACAATGGTTTGCTTCAGTCGAAAAGATCAAGGATAAGCTCCTAAAAGCGATCAAAGAGGTCAATTGGCTCAACTCTTATGGTGAAGTCAGGATCACTAATATGATCAAAGAGCGTAAGGATTGGTGTATCTCAAGGCAGAGACTATGGGGTGTTCCGATCCCGATCATCTACAACGAAGATAAGTCACCGATCATGGAACAAGAAGTATTTGACCATATCGCTGATCTATTTGAAGAATATGGTTCTAATGTCTGGTTTGAAAGAGAAGCTAAAGATCTTTTGCCAGAAGGTTATACAAACCCTAAATCACCTAATGGTAATTTCACCAAAGAAAAAGACATCATGGATGTCTGGTTCGATTCTGGCTCAAGTTTCAATGAACTGATCGCTCGTGGCGATAAATTCCCATGTGACCTTTATTTTGAAGGCAGTGACCAATATCGTGGCTGGTTCAATTCATCCTTGATCGTCTCGGTCGCGACACAGGGTACAGCACCATATAAAGCGGTCATCAACCATGGCTATGTCGTCGATGACAAGGGTGAAAAGATGTCAAAGTCTTTAGGTAATGTTATCAACCCGGCAAAGATCGTCGAAGAGTACGGTGCTGATATCTTTAGACTATGGTGTGCTACGGTCGACTTTAAAGCTGATATGCGTATCGGTAAGGAACTATTAAAACAGGTATCTGATGCCTATCGTAAGGTCCGTAATACCTTTAAGTTCATCTTAGGTGTCACCAGTGACTTTGATCCTAGAAGAGATATGGTCCAATATGAAGACCTAAGTCCGATCGACAAGTGGATCATGATCAAGCTAGACAAGGTCAATAAAGATGTCATCGATGCTTATATGGATTATGATCTCATCTTAGCGAATAACACGATGTTCAACTTCATGACCAATGAACTAAGTGCTTACTATTGTGACTTCGCCAAGGACATCCTCTACATCGAAAAAGAAGATGACCCAAGAAGAAGGCAAGTCCAAAGCGTCCTATATCATGCGCTAGATACCTTGTGCAAGCTATGGTCACCGATCTTATGCTTTACCAGCGATGAAGTATGGAACCACTATGATCATCTTGAAGATGTAAGTTCTGTCCACTATGCACACTTCAATGAAGTCATCACTTACGTCGATGAAGCAAAGATCGAAGCTGATTTTGATCGCCTCAATACGCTAAGAGATGATATCTTAAAAGCTTTAGAAGAAGCTAGAGCTGATGGTATCATCGGTAAGTCTCTTGAAGCTCATGTCTTAGTCCATGTATCAGATGAAGACAAAAAGCTCCTTGAAGAAAGCTTTGACAAGATCCATCAATGGCTCATCGTATCGAAGTTCTCATTTACTGATGAAACATTAAAGAAATACGATGATATCGAAGTCAAGGTCGAAAAGGCTAGCGGTACGGTATGTCCTCGTTGTTGGAACATCACTGAAGAAGCTGATGAAGATGGCTTATGTTCAAGATGCCATCACGTTTTACACGATTGATCTAGAGCTCTCCCATCGGAGAGCTTTTATCTACTATGGAAATAAGAGAATTAGATAAAAGGATATACAAGGACTATCCGGTAAAGATCGTATATGATACCGATAGTTACTATGATCTTTTGCTTATAGATGAGTGTATCAAGATCGAAAAAAAGCCTTTAGGCTATAACTATCATCATGAAAAGGATGATATATCCGAAAGGCTTTATCAGGATTGGTTAGAAGGGGCTAGGGCTTTTGGTGCTTTTGTGGATGATGAACTTGTCGGCATCATTGAGATCGGGACTGACTATTCTAAAAGGATGATCATCAATCTATTAAAAGTTGATGATGACTATCAAAGAAGAGGCATCGCAAACGCGCTGATGGATAAAGTCAAAGCGATCATGTATAAGGATGATATCCGTGCCATCATCTTAGAGACGCAATCCTGTAATACAAAGGCGATAGGCTTTTATCAAAGTCAAGGCTTTAAGCTGATCGGCTTTGATACGATCTGTTATACAAATAACGATCTAGAGCGCAAAGAAGTACGTCTTGACTTTGGCTTTATCAACGATAAATACATCGAAAAATAAAAGGAAGATCACGTGATCTTCCTTTGTCTTAGATATGGATAGCTCCGTATTTACGGATACTCATCGGATAGATGAAGCTTCGATCGAAGTATTGAGCCATGTATTCGATGAATTCATCTTTGTGTTCTTTGGCGATCAGGCAAGTTACCGTGCCTTTAAAGCCACCACCATGGACACGACATACGCCTTTACCATGATGATCGATAAAGTTACGGATCAATGCTAGTGCTAAGGCGACTTTTTGCTCAGCAGGGCTGTTATTGCAATAACAGTTCTCTAATTGTTCAAATGATGATCTAGCTGAAGCATCGATGAGATCGATGATCTTTTCGTACTCCTTATCTTCGATCGCTTTAGCGACCATATCGACTCTTTCAACTTCCTTATAGTAGTGGATAGCTCTTAATTTAGCTCTATCACTTGTGATGTCATTGAGTTTAGATAAAAGCGTATCAAAGTCACTATCACATAGTCTATCAACACCTAATACCTTAGCGGCATCTTTCATTTCATTCGGGATCGATGAATATTCAGCATTTAGGTCGGCATGAGATTCACCGGTATTGATGATGAATAGTTGATAGCCCATATCATCAAATGAGAAGTCTAATTTCTCGTATTTTGGATCTTTTGGATCTTTGAAGTCGAGTAATACTGGACCACCGATCGCACAAGCCATTTGGTCGAGCATGCCACTGGCTTTAAACCAGTAGTTGTTTTCTGCATATTGGCCGATCTTAGCATAGTCAGATACAGTCATCTTTTCACCATTGAAGAAATAATTGATTATACTCATGATGACCATGGCATAGGATGCACTAGAAGATACACCAGCTGAACTGATGACATTTGATGTCAGGCAAGCATCAAAGCCTTTGACCACAAAGCGATTGAGCTTTGTCGCTTCACACATGCCAGCCGTTAACGCCGCTGTGCCTCGACCGGTCTTGTATTGTTTTAGATCATCAAGATCGACGATGATCTCTTTGTAGCCATCGCTTTGGATATGGATGACATTGGTATTGTTTGGTTTAGCGATCGCGATCGTATCTAAAGAGATACTTGATCCGATAACTCTACCGCCATTGTGATCGACGTGATTGCCGATGATCTCCGTCCGACCAGGACTTGAGAAGAATTCACCATCTTTGTGGTAGTACTTAGCTTCAAATTTAGCTTTTAAGTCATTATAACGCTTGCTGCTCATCTCAGTCTCACCATAGAGCATCTCTAGTTTATTTGTGTCTAACATAACATCTCCTTCGCTATATATGATAATCCATTTTAATGTTGTTTACCATATCAAAGGTCAGATATTCTTTGGCTTATATAGATGCATACTGATCATCATAGATATGAGATATATGATGATCGCTGTGATCGGCATTATAAGATCATATAAGGTAAAAGCACTGAAGATAGGATCTTTTAATAGTAGGGCTATCTCAACTCTAATGCCTAGTTGCATAAAGGAACAAGCACTGGCTATAAAAAGGATCGCATAGCGCGCTAACTTATTTTCGATACGAGAGATAATCGGTAACGCCAATCCCTCTATCAATAAGAAGATAAACGGTATTTCGATAATATCAAGAAAACTGCTTAAGATATAACTCGGATCGATCCCGATGAATAGATAGACGATCGAAGTGATGAGAAACGAGATGATAAAACCGACTAGTGTCATCATAAGGATCAATATGTATTTAGCTTTGATATAATCTTTTTTTAGGATCGGTAAACTCAATAGATAGGGTAAACTACCATCTTCTTGATCACTGATAAAACTATAACAGGCTACCACCGAAATGATCCAAGTAGCCATAGTGACACTGATGAAATAGCCTTGACCTTTGATGACGTCATAGACCAAAGGGATGATCGCTAAGATAAGCAAAGCGCTGATGTTTTTAGTGTGATATATCGTAAGGATGTCTTTTAAAAGTAAACCTTTCATATAGATCCTTTTATCATAAGTTCTTGTTTGCCATGATCTTTGCGCTTATAAGATATGATACAAAAAGGCAAATGAAAGCTGATATCGATATACAGATGAGACCCATTGGATCGACTATCGCCTTAATCGCATCAGCCTGACTTAGGTCGGCATAAAGACCATTAGAAGCGATGAGCGGTATCGTCATGATCGCTGTGATCGTAAGATGAACGATGATCGCTTTTTCAGGTGGAAAGGCGATCTTTATCGGGATGACGAAAGCGATATATATCATGATCATCATCACGATCGCTAGTAACAGATATAACTCATTTATATCGATCATCGTATTTTGGATAAGACTGGAGATAAGTAAGATAGTGGCCATAAAGCCTATCGTCACTGTGATGATGAATAAATACTTCTCTTTGACATATTGACGTCTATTTGTTGGCAGACATAAAAGATACATCAGGCAACGCTCGCTTTGATCATAGGAAAAAGATGAAGTCGCAAAGGATGAACCTAAAAGACCGACAAAGAAGTATGTGAAGATCATCGACGACTCAATGCTCAAAAGAACAGCGAGCACCAGCATCGATATGAGATAGATAGTATTTGTCTTTAAAGTCAGGATATCTTTGATAAATAAACCTTTCATATTATTCTCCCTTAGCATACATCGTAAGTAACTTATCGATATCGCCTTTTTCGATGACGACATCAGGATAGTTTTCAATATAGAAGTTCCTTTGATCGGTCAATAGATGATAGACGCCATTATCTTTGAATATCTTCAAGATATAGGTCTTATCGATATCGCGATAACCATCTTCATCGACCTTGATGATCGCATAATCATCGATGACCTTATCCAGATCCTCATGTAAGACGATATTACCATCATCGATAAGATATATATCATCGGCGATCGCTTCTAGGTCGCTGGCGATATGTGAGCTGATGATGATGGTGGCATCAGGATACTTGAGCATATGGTCACGTAATAGATCTAAGATCTCTGTACGAGCTAAGACATCAAGTCCTGCCGTTGGCTCATCAAGTAGTAATAGCTTGGGATGATGACTAATGGCACATAAGACCTTGAATCGCACTAACATACCCGTCGAAAACTCTTTTAATTTCTTATCTAGTGGTAAGTTGAGATCACTAGCTTTTTGTCTAAAGAAAGTTCCATCGAAATCATGATACATCGTCTCTAAGATGATGATCACATCATTGATCTTTAGCTCCTTGCTGAAGGTCGCATCAGCTAAGACGACACCGATCTTTTCTTTATCGGAGCGATCGAGTTTATCGTGATCCTTATCAAAGATCTTGATCGAACCACTATCGATCTTGATAAGATCGAGGATGGCTTTAAAAGTCGTCGTCTTACCAGCGCCATTAGTACCGACAAATGCCGATATCGCACCTTCTTTGATATCCATCGACAAAGAAAGGGTAAAGTCGTTATAGTGTTTAGTGACATCTTTGAGTGTGATCATGATCTTTCCTCCATCATTAGTTCAAATAACATCTTGATATCTTCTTTATCTACATGATAACGTTCAGCTTTTTTAAGTAGGCTTACGATATCATCTTCAAGCTCTTTACGATTCTCTTCATCGATCTTAGCTTGATCTAAGATCGATATATAAGTTCCTTTGCCATGCACTGTCTTAGCTAAGCCTTTCTCTTCTAAGGTGTCATAGGCTTTTTTGACCGTCAGGGCACTGATCTTTAATTCATTGGCTAATATCCTGATCGAAGGCAGGGGATCACCATCTTTGAGTTCACCATCTTTGATCATGATCTTGATATCCTCGACGATCTGCTCATAGATCGGGATCATACTAGTCGTGTTGATAATGATCGGCATCTTTCTCCCTCCTTGCATAAACAGTATATAACAGTATGTAACAGTAGTCAATATCCATAAGGTATAAAAAACTTGTTAAAAAAGTTGTCGTTTTAATAATCCTTTAATCTTTCGATCATATACTTAAGCCATAAATAAGGAGGAACATATATGAATATACTTCGATCACAACCTATCAAAATAGCCCTTGGGATCATCATCGGTCTTGGGGTCATCATCTTAATCGCTTTAGCGATCGATGCGAACGGCAATAGAAATAGCTTATCGCAAAGCGATGCGCAAAATATCGCCTTAAAAGAGGCTGGCGTCAATAAAGATCAGGTCACTTCACTTGACGTGACTGATAAGAATACCTTCTATACGGTGACCTTTGTCGCTGATGGTAAAGCTTATAGTTATGATGTCAATAAGAGCGGTGATGTCATCAGAGCTTCATTCGCGATGGATGATACTAATACGGCTATCACTAAAGAAGATGCTCAAACAATCGCTTTAAATGATGCGGGGATAAATGCTGATGCATGTGACTATCTTAATGTCCATGAAGACCGCGATGATGGACGCGACGTATATGATGTCGAATTCTATAGCGGCGGTGTTGAATATGACTATGAGATCAGTAAAGATGGTAAGATCACCCAAAAGGACTACGATATCGAAAACTATAAGCCAAATACAGATAACAGCCAAACACCTACTACTTCACCAGTAACTGCTGATAAGACACGTGAAGAAGCCCAAGCTATCGCTTTAAAGGATGCTGGGGTAAGCGAGGCTGATTGCGTATATCTTGTCACCAACGAAGACTACGATGATGGCTATAGCCACTATGATGTTGAATTCTTTAGCGGTGGCGTTGAATATGATTATGAAGTAAGCAAAGATGGTCGTATCTTAAAGAAAGACTACGATATCGAAAACTACAAACCACAAGCAAATAGTAACACTACTAACAGCGATGTCATATCCTATGACAAAGCTAAAGAGATCGCTTTAAGTAGGGTAGAAGGTGCTACTGATCAAAATATCCGGATCGAATTTGATCATGATGATGGTTATCCATACTATGATGGTGAAATATATTATAATGGTATGGAATATGAATTTGAGATCGATGGCTATACCGGTAATATCATCGAATGGTCAGCCGATCGTGACTAAAAGATATGCGGATATTAGTTGTAGAAGATGAAAAAGATCTGAATAGCCTGATCCAAAAAAGGCTCAGGGAAGAAGGATATACAGTCGATGGTTGTTTTGATGGCAAAGAAGCCATCGACTATCTTGATAGTGCCGATTATGACCTTATGATCGCTGATATCATGATGCCTAATATGGATGGTCTATCACTAGTCAAAAAGATCCGTGATCAAAAAGATAATATGCCGATCATCTTCTTAAGCGCTAAGGATACGGTCTTAGACCGCGTTGAAGGGCTTGATGCTGGAGCGGATGACTATCTCATCAAACCGTTTGCTTTCGAAGAGCTGATGGCGCGTATTAGAGTCTTAGTGCGCAAAGACCAAAAGGAAAAGTCCAATATCCTAAAAGTTGCTGATCTTTCCTTAGATCAAAAGACTCATCAAGTAAAAAGAGGTGATCAAGAGATCAACCTTTCCAGCAAGGAATTCAATCTTTTAAGATATATGATGCTCAATAAGGGGATCGTCTTATCTAGAGATACATTAGAAGAGCACATCTGGGATTTTGATCATATCGCCTCTAGTAATGTGATCGACGTCTATATCCGTTACTTACGCAAGAAGATCGATGATGGCTATGATCATAAACTGATCCACACTGTTCGCGGTAGTGGTTATGTGGTGAAAGAATGAGACATCTATCGATCAAAGCTAGGCTAGTACTACTACATACTATCTTAATGACTTTAGTAATCTTTTTAGTACTAGGGATCTTATTCAGTATCTCATCAAATGAGATCTTATCTAATGTCCATGATACACTGATGACAAGGGTCAATGAGAGCTATGAGTATATCAGCTATGAAGATGGTTTATTGACCTTTGACAATGACTTTATTGAGATCCGAGATAATATCTACCTTTCCGCATATGAGCCTGATGACACAGCGCTGATCTATGGTAAATTGCCTCGTGGTTTTAATCGCGATGTCGCCTTTGAAGAGGGGATGATCCAAGAGGTCGATATCGGTGAAGTCACCTATGATGTTTATGATATGAGCGTTCCGATCGACGGCTATCATACGATCATCGTAAGAGGTGTCGTATCTTTAACAGCGGCGCAAAGTGAATTCCAAAATACCTTGAGGATCGCTCTTATTTTATTGCCATTACTCATGGTCTTAGAGGTCATAATCGGCTATCTATTATCTAAAAGAGCGATGGCTCCGGTCAGTAAGATCACTTCAACGGTCAAAGATATCCGAAGCAGTAAAGACCTATCAAAGAGGATCGCTTTAAAAGGTGGCTCAGATGAGATATATGTCTTAGCTGATACCTTTGATGAGTTACTAGCGGATGTCGATAAGAGCATCGCCAGAGAAAAGAGCTTCACCAGTGATGTCGCCCATGAATTAAGGACCCCAATCGCAACGATGAAGTTAGCGATCGAAGATGTCTTAAGGCATGATCTTGATCAAGAGGTCAAAGATGATATCATGATCATCAAAAACAAGAATGATCTCATGGCAAAGATGGTAAGTGAACTATTGAACTTATCACGGATCGATCAAGGTCGTTTAGTGATCGAAAAAGGTGATCTTGATCTCAGCGAGTTAACAGAAGTCATGATCGATGAATTTAAAGAAGTGGCTACAAATAAAGGTTTAACACTAGAGTCAAAGATCGATCAAGGCATCATCATCGAAGCTGATGAGACGCTTATCATCCGTCTTTATACCAACGTCTTAGAAAATGCGATCAAATTCGCCAAGACGAAAGTTGAAGTCTTCCTTAAAAAAGAAGATCAAAAAGCGATCATCGAAATAAGAGATGATGGTATCGGTATCAAAGAAGAAGACATCCCGAAGATCTTTGATCGCTTTTATCAAGTCGATCCTAGCCGAAATGATAAAGGTAGTGGTTTAGGTCTATCGATGGTCAAGTGGATATTAGAAGTCCATGATGCGAGCTATGAAGTACAAAGCAAGATCGATATAGGGACATCTTTTATCTTCACGTTTAAGATCAAAGGATGATATCATACAGGCAAGGAGTTAAACCATGAATGTAGATATCGATATCAAAAGGGTAGTATTAAAGACCAAACGTTTAAAGCTCAGAAGTTGGCAGATGAGTGATCTTGATGACTTTTATGCCTATGCCAGTGTTGATGGGGTAGGGCAGATGGCTGGTTGGTCACCACATAAAGACAAAGAAGAATCAAAACGCATCCTAAAGCATTTCATCGATGAAAGGAAGACCTTTGCGATCGTGATGGATGATAGGGTCATCGGCTCGATCGGCATCGAAAAATACGACGAGACCTTTATGCCAGAATTTGAATATCTCAAAGGTCGTGAGCTCGGTTTTGTCTTGGCTAAGGATAAATGGGGACAGGGTATCATGCCTGAAGCGTGTAGGGCTGTCATCAAGTATCTATTTGAAGATGTCGATCTTGACTTTATGACCTGTAGTCATTTTCTAGATAATGATCGCTCAAGACGGGTCCAAGAAAAACTCGGCTTTCATAAGTATAAGTACAATGAAAACTACACGACCAAAGACGGTACCATCAAGCCTAATCAGACGAATATCCTTTTCAAAGAGGAGTGGCTAGATGAGCCTCATTAAAAGGTCGATGAAAAGAGACGACATCAAAGCGATCACTAAAAAGCGCTATCGGTCGCTTAAGATCGATGACGTCTTTTTTTCTGGTATCGTCAGTCTATTAACGATCGATGAAGTTAGTGAGTCTGTATATTCTAGTACAGGCCATTATAAGATCATCGACAAAGGCTATAAGTGGTTACAACTTGCACCTTTTGATGATTACTATTGGCTTACAGTGAGGATCACAAACGATAATATCGAAGATAGTTATTTTGATGTGACATCAAAAAATCACTTTGATGATCTAGATGATCCTTGGTTTGAAGACCTATGCCTTGATATCATCATCCCTTATAAAGAAAAGCCCATCTTAGTTGATGAAGATGAGCTTTTAAAGGCTTATGAAGATGGTCTTATCGATAAAGGAGCTTATGATAAAGCGTATAAAGTAGTTCATAAGATCATCGATACTTATCTAGAAGACCAAGACAGTTACTATGACCATCTATATCACTATTATCATCTTTTAAAGGATGATGACTAGGATACCGATGATGATGACGATAGCACCGATGATATAGGAGAGGTATTTGAAGATACCTCTTTCTTCATGCCACCTTTCTTGGCTGTTTGATCTTTGCGTCGTAAATAGCCTTGTATAGTAATCACCGACATTGATCCCATTCATAAAACAGATCATGACGCCAAAGGCGATGATCGCAAAGCCAATATATAACTTATCATTAGTGATCATCATCAAAAAGAAGAATAAGATCGCGATAAGTAAGCTTACAACAACGCCGATGACACTGTGATCACGGTTATTGTGCATTAGCGCATGTCTTCTTTCATGTTCATCACAGCAATATGTCATCCCATCAGGGATCTCTTTTCCACAATATCTACATTTATTCATGGGGAAATTATACATCTGAATGATCACTCATAGTCGACCCTTTCGATCTTAAAGATCACCGGACGTGTACCATCATTACAACAAGCGATCATCTCGTTTTCGTTTTTCATCCATGACTTCATGATCGAACCACCTTCGATAGCGGCATAGATATATCTTGAGATAGCATCCCATGCCTCAGAACAAAATGGCTTTTTTGGACCACCGGCAACAGTATCAGGATCACCACTAGTTTTAACCAGTGTATCGATACCCATGTGCCAGAAATCATCTCTTTCATCATCGCGATAGAAGATGAATTCATCACCGACGTTATAGCAAGGACAAGCCCCAACATTTGGGTCTTGGCAATAAAGCGCTTGGAGCTCAGGATACAACTTCTTGTCTAATACAGTAACTTTCACTTTGTGTTTCATAAACCTCTCCTTTGGAAATAAGATCATCTATATCTTATCAAAGGGTATTATAACCTAATAGGCTAAAGAGTGAAAAAATCCGCGATGGGAAGATATAAGAGATCAGTGGGTTATGATCAGTTTACTCAACAAACTGAATTTGCTATTCCTCATCTTTCTTATCAAAAGAGGCTATCGCAAGACAAGCAAGTCCTATCCCAAGCATGCCCATTCCTGAATCGATATCAAGTTGCTTGAGGATAGAAAGAACAACGACACCTACACCCATGGCAAGTGCGATCGCTTTCAAGATCATATGGATCAATGACGTTACATCTTTCTTTGTTTCATCTTGTGATCCATCCCTGATCTGCATCAGCTCATCAACACTGATCTCAAATACTTCCGCCAGTTTGGGGATCGTATTAACATCAGGACAAGAAATATCTCGTTCCCATTTGGATACAGCCTTGTCTGTTACTCCCATTTTGTCTGCGAGTTCAAGTTGGGTCATACCCTTTTCTTTTCTCAATGATGCGATCATCATACCAAGTGTTTTCTTCTTCATATTCTTCTGGTTCCTTTCCTTGATGCCTGCATCATATCACTGTCTTATTGATAAACTCAACCGACCTCTAGTTTAGTTTGGTAGACCTATGGTTTACTTACTGTTCTACAGATCCCCATTTATCTATATCGATCGAAGAGTTATATGTGCATAAACACTTGTACTTGATGATATCGAGTGATCTTGTATGTGATCATTTATAAGGATAATGGTCACATAGGAAAATTCTAACTATAGTACTATCTCCTTGTTGATCAGCTGCTGACCGTTAAGTGCTTATAAAAGAAAAACCGAAGACCATATCGTCTTCGGTGTACTGCTTTAAATGGCACCCTCTGGGGG
>CALVBC010000030.1 GCA_944325685.1 uncultured Erysipelotrichaceae bacterium
GCATCAGCTTCATAGGTGCAGAGCCGAGCATATTTACTCTGATTAAAGCACTGACGGTAAACACGATAACGAACAGTATACTCCAAAGTGTTATTTTTGTTCTTTTCTTCATACCGCCACCACCTTACATATTTCCTTCGTTATCGCACCTCGGCTAATGGTATGATCTATTTTTTAACCATAAATTCGTATTGCGACCTATGGCACGATATTGATAATAAGCCACTTGATATTGATATATAAGTAAAGATACATCTTATATAATAATTCAAAGGAGGCAATTTATGCGTACAAGGATCTATAATAAATGCACCGATCAAGAGATCAGTGATTATCTAAAACATGGGGCCACCTTATTTATCGGCGTTGGCGTCACAGAGCTTCATGGTCAATTGCCAGTAGATTGCGAAAGCATTTTGACGGAAGGTGTCGCACTAGCAATGGCTAAAAAGGCTGATGGTTTAGCACTTATCAATCTACCGTATTTTCACGCTGGGGCAACAGCGATCGGAAGAAGCACCATCAATATCTCGATCAAAGCTGGTTATGAATATCTCAAGGCTTTGATCTATGCGGTATATAAGATCGGCTTTAAAAAGATCGTCATGATCAGTGCTCATGGACCAGCATATTTGACCATCAATTCCGTCTGTATGGACTTCTTCCATGAGACTCATACACCGATCTTACATATCGATCTTCCACATGCGATGAAGATAGCTGAGGATAATGGTTGGAAGTGCAGTGGTGATCTTATGCAGGACTTCAATGATCTCATCTATGGGGCTTATAAGATCATGCATCAATTAGAATATATCCCCATTATAAAAGACTTTGATAAAGAAGCTTTCTTAGCGAAAAGAGAAGAAGGTAATAAGAAGCAATGGTTCAAAAAAGACCTCCACAAGCTCAATTATTCCACTGGTGGTTTTGGCTCTTATTATGCTGAACTTGAAGAACACGGTGGTTTAGAGTATTCAATTAGTGAAGAAGAAAGAGAGGAAAGAGGAACAAAAGGGGAAGAACTTTTGATCGACATGGTCGATAAATTCGATCCTAAGCACTTCTTAGACCTATTAGATGCCTTAGATGAAGCGGTCAATGATGATATCATCAAGCGTTTCACCCATTTAGATAATGGGATCCCATATAAGTGATATGAGTATCAAGATCATCTTCTTTGATATCGATGGGACCTTAGTCGATATGAAGACTAAGGTCATGACTAAAAGGACCATCGATACTTTAAATACACTTAAAGATAAGGGGATCATCATCTGTATCGCTACAGGTCGCTCACCAACACAACTCGCCCACTTCGATGGGGTCGAGTTCAGTGCCTATTTGACCTTTAACGGTTCTTATTGTTTCACAGATGATGGTAAGACGATCTTAAGTGAAGCGATCCCTAAGGATGATGTCGATAGGATCATCAAAAATGCGACCAAAATAGGTCGACCCTTATCGATCGCTACTGATAAGATCACCGTTTCCAATGGTCAAGATGAAGATCTCGTCGAATACTATGCCTTTGCGAAAGGTATGCCGTATATCGGTGAGGAATTTGACGATATCGCTAAAAACAATGATGTCTATCAAATTATGATGGGCCTTACAAAGGATCAATATACAGATCTACTTGAGGGCGTAAAGAACGCCAGGATCACAGCTTGGTGGGATAGGGCTGTCGATATCATCCCGACTAATAGTGGCAAAGGTAGAGGCATTAAGAAAATGCTTGCATACTATGGTTTCAAGAAAGAGGAAGCGATGGCCTTTGGTGATGGTAGGAATGATATCGAGATGCTAGAAGCGGTAGGGCATGATATCGCGATGGCTAATGCCACTGATGATGTCAAAGCGATCGCTGATGATATATGTGGCGATGTAGCTGATGATGGTGTCTATCATTACTTAAAGGATAAAGGGATCATTTAAGCCACGAAAGTGGCTTTTAGTGTCTTTATAAGCAAAATATGATCACTTTATTTAGGATTTTTAGCAAATCATGCCTTATATAAAGTGAGAGATCGATAATGATACTGGTAAAGAAACTAGTAAAGAAAAAAGTAAAGATATCATCATCAAAGCGATCGAGAATGATCCTAAGATCACGATCAATGATATGATGGATATCTCAGGTCTCAGCAAGAATGGAGTTGTCTATCATCTTGAACGCTTTAAAAAAGAAGGCATCTTAAAAAGAGTTGGTCCGACCAAGAAAGGTCGTTGGATCTTGATGCATCATGGATATAAAGGCTGATCGATCTTGGTATGGCCGATCAGAAAAACACTATGCGTAGTTTATCATGTTCCCTCTTTAGGGGAACATGATGGAACGTGATGAAGTAAGAATGCGTATTATGGTATTATTGACTATGCTTAATATTGCGTATTGGTGTAGTTTTAATATAAAATAAGATTGCGTATAGGAGTGTGGATATGAAAATCAAAAGAAAGATCTATCAAGATCTACTAAAATGGAAAAGGGAAAGCAATGGTAAAAAAGCCCTTTTGATCGAAGGGGCTAAGCGAATAGGTAAATCAACGATCGCTGAAGAGTTTGCCAAAAATGAATATCAGTCATATATATTGATCGACTTCAATATCGCTTCAAAGAATGTGTTTGAAGCATTTGATCATTTAAATGACCTTGATGTGTTCTTTCAAATGATATCTCTTGAATATAACACTCGTCTTTATGAGAGGAGGTCGCTGATCATCTTTGATGAGATACAAAAATACCCTAAAGCTAGAGAAGCGATCAAATACCTTGTACAAGATGGAAGATATGATTTTATCGAAACTGGTTCACTTATTTCTATAAAAGAAAATGTCGAAAATATAACTATTCCATCTGAAGAGAAAAAGATCAAGATGTATCCGTGTGATCTAGAAGAGTTTTTTATCTATATTAACGAAGATCTTCTTTACGAGCATATTAAAGAATCATATAAAAAAGGGATCGCATTAGACGATAACCTCCATCGTCGAGCTATGTACATCTTTAAAGAATACCTATTAGTTGGTGGTATGCCACAAGCTATGGTCGTTTATAAAGAAAACCACAAGGATTTTTATCTTGCAGATAATGAAAAAAGATTTATTCTCGATCTATATCGTGACGATATCAAAAAAGCACAGAAGAAATATAGTTCAAAAGTATCTGCCATTTTTGAAAACATTCCCGGAGCTCTTTCAAAACACGAAAAAAAACTTGTTCTGTCTGAGATCGATAAGCACAATAATAACTTCAATAATTATGATGACTCAATATTCTGGCTTGATGATTCTATGATCTGCAATGTTGCTTATAAATGTGCAGATCCTAATGTCGGATTTTCGCTGACTAAAGATGGATCACAAGTTAAGTGTTACATGGGTGATACAGGTCTGTTAGTTAGTTTAGCGTTTAGCGAAAATCAAATATCATCTAACGAATTATATAAACAGATAATGAATGGGAAATTATCTTTAAACAAAGGCATGCTTTATGAAAATATGATCGCACAAATGATAGTTGCAAGTGGTAGGAGACTATATTTTTATACTAGATATAATATGGTTAGTCACAGGAATGATATTGAGATCGACTTCTTATTGTCCAATGGAGAAAAAACCAAGTTTAAAGTCTTGCCACTAGAAGTTAAATCAAATGATAGATATACAACGACATCACTGATTAAATTTAAAGAACTATTCAAAAAACGTATCGGTAGATCATATATCATCCATCCAAAAAATTATAAAGATGATTTTAAGGGAGCTAAAGATATCATTTGTCTTCCGCCGTATTATGTATCTGTATTCCTTGAAGGATTAGATAATGTTGGCCTTTAAGTTAAATTACCTAAGTTAATATCATTGTTCAAAACCTAACAGTTTTTTATTGACTATTGATTTATATCGCCTTAAAATGTCCAATGCCTAACAAAAAGGAGGTCTTATGAAGAAGTTATTAGGGATGGAGATATTAGGTCTAGCCAATATGATCCGCAGGGTCACTTTCAATGATCTTGATGTCTTTGATGATAAAGATCGACCGACACAGGTCCAACACTTTGTCCTGATCCAGATCTTTCACAGTACAGAAGATGTCTATCAAAGAGATCTGGAAAAAAAGTTCAAGATAAGGCGTAGTACGATCGCCGAGATCTTAAAGGGGATGGAGAAAAAGGGCCTTATCGTAAGGACTTTTTCACCTTTAGACAAACGCACAAAGAAGATCGAGCTGACTAAAAAAGCGATCGCGATGTGTGAAGAGGAAAAGGAAAGGGTCAAAGAGACAGAGAGAAAGCTCACTGATGGTCTAAGTGAAGATGATATCAAAACCTTTTATACCCTCATGGATAAGATGTTAGGCAACTTACAAAAGGAGGAGCTTAAATGATCAAGACTTTATTAGCCCAGGTCAAGCAATACAAGAAAGCTACTATCTTGACGCCGATCTTTACCGCTTTAGAAGTCTTCATGGAGGTCATGATCCCTTTTGTCACCGCCGAGATCATCGATAAGGGGATCGAAGCTGGTGATATGGACCAGGTCTACCTCTATGGCGGTATCATGATCGTCTTAGCTTTTTTGAGCTTGGTCTTTGGTATCTTAGCTGGTAAATATGCATCAACAGCCTCAACAGGCTTCGCTTGTAATCTAAGAGACGGGATGTATGAAAATATCCAAAAGTTCTCATTTTCCAATATCGATAAATACTCAACAGCAGGTCTTGTCACCAGGATGACAACTGATGTCACCAATGTGCAAAACGCCTTCCAGATGTGTATCAGGATCGCTGTTAGATCACCACTTACTCTGATCTGTTCATTGTCGATGGCCCTGGTGATCAGTTTAGATCTCAGCTTCATCTTCTTTATCGGGATGGTGGTATTAGGGGTCGCTTTGATCATCATCATGGGTAGTACGACCAAGATCTTCAACAAGGCTTTTGAACAATACGATGCGGTCAATGCCGATGTCCAAGAGAATGTCACCGGTATCAGAGTCGTCAAAGCCTTTGTGAGAGAGAAATCTGAGACAGAGAAATTCAGGAAGTCTGTCACCAAGCTCTACAACATGTTCTGTAAGGCGGAAAAGATCTTGGCTTTCAATAGTCCGATCATGATGATGGTCATCTATGGATCGATGATCGCGATATCATGGTTTGGGGCTCATGAAGTAGTGAGTGGCAGTCTTACGACCGGTGAGCTCACCAGTATGTTTTCATATGTCATGAATATCTTAATGAGCTTGATGATGCTATCGATGATATTTGTCATGCTCAGTATGTCTTTAGCTAGTGCTAGACGTATCACGGAAGTGTTGAAGGAAAAACCTGACTTGACTGATCCTTTAATGCCAGTCACAGAAGTAAAGGATGGTAGTATCGAGTTTGATCATGTATCCTTTGCTTATAAACACGGTACAGGTGAATATACATTAAAAGATCTGACCTTTAGTATCCAAAGTGGGGAGACCATCGGTATCGTCGGAGGTACCGGTAGTGGTAAATCAAGTTTAGTGAGCCTTATATCACGGCTTTATGATGTCTCTAGTGGAAGAGTCTTAGTCGGTGGTCTTGATGTCAGGGAATACGACATGGAAGTATTAAGAGCTCAAGTAGCCGTCGTCTTACAAAAGAATGTCTTATTCAGTGGTACTATCTTAGATAACCTAAGATGGGGTGATGAAAACGCTAGTGAAGAAGAATGTATCGAAGCTTGTAAACTCGCATGCGCTGATGAATTCATCCAAAAGTTCCCCGATAAATACAACACTTGGATCGAACAGGGTGGAACTAATGTATCCGGTGGTCAAAGACAACGTCTCTGTATCGCTAGGGCATTACTAAAAAAGCCTAAGGTCCTTATCTTAGATGATAGTACTAGTGCTGTCGATACAGCGACGGATGCGAAGATCCGTGACGCCTTCAAAAACAAGATCCCAAACACGACTAAGATCATCATCGCCCAAAGGGTCACCAGTGTCATGGATGCTGATCGGATCATCGTCTTAAAAGATGGTGAACTAAATGGCTTTGGTAGTCACAGTGAACTAGTCAAGACCAATCCGATCTACGCCGAGATGTATGAGACCCAGACTAAGGGTGGCGGTGACTTCGATGAAGGAGGTGAATAAGATGACGAGGATGCCAAAAGGAAAAGTCACGATGAGCGGTGATATCAAAAGACAGTTCAAAGTCGTGGCTAGAGTATTATCCTATATGCTCAAAAACTACAAATTTGCTTTCTTAGTAGTCGTCATCTGTATCATCGGTCAGACATTATGCACCTTACAGGGTATGTTATTTACCCAACGCTTGATCGATGATTTCATCGCACCGATGGTGACAAATGGTTCGACTGATTTTGGGCCACTAGCTAACGCCTTATTGCAGATGGCATTCTACTATGGCTTAGGTATCATCTTCGCCTATGCTCATCAAAGGATCATGGTCAATGTCGGTCAAGGTACGATGCGTAAGCTGCGTGAAGATCTATTCAGTCATATGGAGACTTTACCGATCAAGTACTTTGATACCCATGCCCATGGGGATATCATGAGTGTCTATACCAATGATGTCGATACATTAAGACAACTGATGTCACAATCTATCCCAAACTTCATCAATTCATCATTCACGATGATATCGACGTATATATCACTACTTGTATTAGATATACCACTTACGATCGTCACGGCTTGTATGACCGGAGTCATGCTTTATACGATGACAAAATTAAGTGCTAAATCAGGTAAATACTTCTATAACCAACAAAAAGACCTCGGTAAGGTCAATGGCTTTATCGAAGAGATGATGGATGGTCAAAAGGTCGTCAAGGTATTCTGCCATGAAGAAAAGGCGATCGAGGATTTCAAGGCTTTAAATGAAGAGTTGAGATCAAGTTCAGAAGAAGCTAATAAGATTGCTAATATCATGATGCCGATCAACAATAACCTAGGCAATATCTCCTACGTCCTATGTGCGATCGTCGGTGGTATCTTGGCATTAGGTGGCTATACCGGTCTTACTTTAGGAAAGCTTGTTTCCTTCTTATCTTTGAACCGTAATGCCACTCAACCTGTCGGCCAGATGTCACAACAGATGAACTTCATCGTCATGGCAACAGCTGGTGCTGAGCGTATCTTTGCCCTCTTAGATGAAAAGAGTGAAGTCGATAATGGCTATGTCACCTTAGTAAATGCTAAGGAAGATAAGGATGGCAATATCACCGAGACTAAAGAAAGAACAGGCATTTGGGCTTGGAAGCATCCACATCACGATGGTACGCTCACCTATAAGAAACTCGAAGGTGATATCGTCTTTGACGATGTCGACTTTGGCTATGATGATAAGAAGATGGTCTTACACAACATCAAGATGTATGCGACACCGGGCCAAAAGATCGCCTTTGTCGGCTCGACTGGTGCTGGTAAGACGACGATCACCAACCTCATAAACCGGTTCTATGATATCCAAGATGGTAAGATCCGCTATGATGGCATCAACATAAACAAGATCAAAAAGGATGACTTAAGAAGGTCATTAGGCATGGTCTTACAGGATACTCATCTATTCACTGGTACGGTCATGGATAATATCCGCTATGGTCGATTAGATGCGACGGATGCTGAATGTATCGCTGCAGCTAAGCTTGCCAATGCGCATGGCTTTATCAAGCGTCTACCAGAAGGTTATGATACACTTATCACCGCTGATGGGGCTAACCTGTCGCAAGGTCAAAGACAACTATTAGCGATCGCTAGGGCAGCGGTAGCTGATCCACCAGTCCTCATCTTAGATGAAGCTACTTCAAGTATCGATACAAGGACGGAGACTTTAGTCCAAGAGGGTATGGATTGCCTTATGATCGGTAGGACATCATTTGTCATCGCTCATAGGTTGAGCACCGTCAAAAACGCTGACTGTATCATGGTCTTAGAGAATGGTCGGATCATCGAGCGTGGTACCCATGATGATCTCATCGCCCAAAAAGGCCGTTATTATCAACTATATACCGGCAACAAGATCGGTGAATAAGCTCCTTAGGGAGCTTTTAAAATATGTTAGAATATAGAGGAGGGGGATATATACTATGAAAAGGATAATAGTCATCCTATTAGGGCTTTTAGTGTTAGTGGGATGTCAAAGTACACCAAAAAGTGTCAGTAAGGCTTGCTCACTTGAGATGTTAGGAATGAAGGCGACGATAAAAGCTTTAGCGGAAAGTGAAGAAGCGGATATCGATGAAGTTGAGATCGCGATGGAGATACCTTATATAGTATTAGGGATCGATGGAAGTGGGCTCACTGATGAAGTAAAAGAAGCGATCAGCACCCAGATGGAATCATCGCTATTAAGCTTAGCAGGGCTTGAGCAGTATCGTGATTATACTGAAGTATCCCAAAGCGAGCTCAACGATGAAGGGATGGCTTTTGGTCTTGTCTTAGATATCAAGAAGTTTATCGAAGATAATGGATCGACTGGTGAAGATCTAAGCTTCAATAATTTCATCACTACACTTGAAGCTAGCGGCATGACTTGTGAATGATAAATAAGTGGCTCTAATAAAAGGGTCACTTTTTATAGGGGTAGACAGATATGTTATAATTTAACTATGTTAGAGACGATGTTATTTGTAGCGACGATACTACTTGTCTGCTCACTTTTAAAGAAAGTATCAGGCAAGATCGGTATCCCATCACTACTCCTATTTATCATTTTGGGGATGCTAGTAGGAAGTGATGGGATCTTTAGGATACCTTTTGATGATTACTATTTTGCTCAGACGATAAGTACGATCGCCTTAGTTGTCATCATGTTCACCGGTGGTTTTGAGACCAATTTTAATGAAGCTAGAAAAGTGGCTTTCAAAGCGATCATCTTAAGTAGCTTAGGTACGATCTTGACCGCCGTTTTAGTCGGTCTATTCTGTTATCTAGTCTTAGGGATGGGCTTATTAGAAGGGATGTTATGTGGTAGTGTCTTAGCTTCAACTGATGCCGCTAGTGTCTTTTCGATCTTGCGCTCTAAAAAGCTAGCTTTAAAGGAAGATACAGCCCCACTATTAGAGATGGAGAGCGGTAGTAATGACCCTTTTGCTTATATGCTCACGATCGTGATCTTAGCCGCGATGGGTGAAGGGATCACTGTAGGTGGTGTCATCATCCTGCTTTTAAAACAACTATCTATCGGTCTAATATTTGGCTTTGGGATCGGCTTATTAGTGCGCTATATCATGCAGAATGTCCGCTTTGATACATCGGGTATCGAAACGATCTTTATCACCGCTTTTGTCTTTGCATCATATGCCCTTTGTTCCCTGCTTGATGGCAATGGCTTTTTAAGCGTCTATATCATCGGGATCATCTTAGGTAATGCCAAGCTCAAAGAAAATAAGATCCTCGTACCTTTCTTTGATGGTATCACCGCTAATATGCAAGCGATCCTATTCTTCTTACTTGGCTTATTAGCTTATCCATCAAGGATGGGTAGCGTGCTTGTAGTCGGTATCATCATCATGGCCTTCATGTTAGTTATCGCAAGGCCTTTAGCTGTCTTTATACTATCTTTGCCTTTTAAAAGCAGTCTAAGGCAAGATCTTTTGGTCTCATTTGCTGGGCTCAGAGGAGCTGCTAGTATCGTCTTTGCGATCCAAGCTGTTTTAGATCCAGCAAGTATATCCTATGATATCTTCCATATCGTCTTTATCATCGTCCTACTATCGATCGCTATCCAAGGTTCTTTATTACCGCTTGTCGCTAAAAAGCTCGATATGATCGATGAAGATGGTGATGTCTTAAAGACCTTTACTGACTATGTCGATGAAAGGCCGATCAACTATATCGAATTCACCATCGAAGATGGTCATGGATATGTCGATAAGATGATCAAGGATATCACGATCCCACCTAATACCTTGATCGTCAATATCAAGCGCGATGATATAAATATCATCCCTCGTGGTGATACGATCCTCAAAAAGGGCGATATAGTATTACTATGCGCTTTAGAGAATAAGAAAGACACGGAATTATCCCTATATGAGAAGGTCATCGACAAAGATTCACTACTTATCGATATGCGTTTAAAAGACATCGGTAAATATACGAATGGCCTTGTCGTATTAGTCCAAAGAGGTGATGGATATATCATCCCTGACGGTAATTTGGTCCTTAAAGCTGGTGACCGCATCGTCATCAATCACGATATCTATCGATAAGATCATCTTTGTGATATAAAGAAAATATCTTATGATATAATGAGCTAAAGGAGACATATCACTATATGGAAAAAACGAAATTGTCTAAGTATTTCTTTTACTTATTCGTCGCTTCGATCATCTTAGTTGTCACTAATGCCTTGACGAATGCATCGGATGATGATGGTAGTATACTAAAAACACTTGTAAGCATCATCAACCTAGCGATAAGCATCTTCTACATCGTCATCATATGGAAGCTATCTAAACTGAGTAGTCACTATAAGACATCAGCGATCTTGAAGATCGTAAACTATGCTTTAGTGGTCGTTTCGACCATCATCGGTGTATGGATGATCTTTAGTTCATTTTTTAGCTTTGGTCATCATATGTCGATCGAAGGTATCATCGGTTTAACCTTAGGTTCATTTAGTATGATCGCGGTCATACTCATCATCATCGCGATCGCAAGTTCGATCATCGGTATGATCGCTGAATATCATGAATACCAAGGTCACAGTGAAGCGATGATCGATTATGATAGTTCATATACCGTCAAATGGAAAAAGCTATGGAAATATTATTTCTGGAGCATGATCATCATGATCATCGCCATGGCCATATCATTGATATCAGTATTCACCTATAGCTTTGGCCTTGTATCTCTTGGCATGGCGATAACGCTCATCGCTGGTATCGCTGGGGTTGCGTGTGGTATCTTTAAGATCATCTACTTATATCGCATGAGTAAGATCGTCGATAACTATTATGATACTTATATCGATGTCGAAGTACATGAGACACCAAAAGGACGATAATACCGAAGTCCTATAATAAGCAAACACGATAAAAAAAGATAACTGCAGCTTAGGCTGCAGTTTTTATCAGTAATTATTGATCGATAGATAGAAGTTAGCAGAAGGACCATAGCCATAATCATAGATATGATAGGACATATACATCGGTCCTGTTGACATATCGACTACCTCATCTTCGATCGTTAGATCGCGCATCTCTTCTTTGAAGCTATCGGATATCAGTGGTTCTTGTAAGAAGCGATCATCGATATCAAGATCTTTGACATTGGCATAATAGGCTGCTAGCTTATCTTCGATATAGGCGATATTCGTATCGATTCCTTCATTAGGATCGACATCGATACTATAAGCCATATATTCGATATCACCCTCATTGGTCACTGAGAAGGTGATATATGAATCCATATCATAGTCCATATAAGCGCTGAAGTAATAACCATAGCTCAGATATTCATCATTAGGATCATCATAGTAGATCGAATAGCTATCATCTTTAAAGGCATCTTCTAAGGTATATATGACACTAGCGGCTTTATCGACCGACTGGTTCTTTATACTGTAGTCACCGATATACTCAGGGATATAGGATATGACTAAGATGATACTTGGCACAAGGATAAGCGATAAGACATAACGCTTGATATCAGGCATCTTGATGTCATATAGGGCTATCGCATCATAGACCTTATCCATAAAGCGCTTATCGCTTTGATCAGCTCTCTTTTTGGCTTTATGGATATCGATTAGGGATACTTCATCATCGTCATCGATATAGCGATCTAAAAAGACCGTATTGACTTCCTTTTCGATCATCTGCCAGTCAGGATCATTGGGTCCTTTTTTTATCTTGATAAAGGCATAGATCGTATATATCACAAAGAAGATACAGGAGATGACCGTCAATAATAGGCTGAATGATGGAGCACCATCTAATAGGAAGAAATTAAAGTCGATCATTAGTAATAATGACCATAATATGATGATGCCGATGATCATCCAAAGACTGGTCTTTAAAGTACCATCGAGGATGACATATTTTCTTAGTATCTTTTCTCTTTTTATCTTATCCATGTGTTTATTCTAACATAAAAGAGACACCATTAGATGTCTCTTGATAGGATATCGAGCACTTTTTCAACGCGTTCTCTACTGACGGTGATATGCGATAAGCCACCTCTTTCTTCCACCTTTTTAAAAGTGCCATGGCATTGAGTGCATTTAGTCAAAGATAAGACTTTTAGGATATTGTCTTCATTGATCCCACCACCTGGCAATAATTCGATCTTATCACCATATAAGTCATAGTATTTACCGATCCTTTCAGCAGCGGCATATAGATCTTCACCTTCTTCATTCATCAGTAGGATACGATCAACACCATTGTCGATGAGGATCTTGAGGGCCTCTTCCTTGTCTTTGATAAGATCGAATGCCTTATGGAAGACGAGCTCTTTGCCTTCAGTGATCTTACGCATCTTCTTTAGGGCTTCGATATCGATCTTATCATCTTCATTTAAAAAGCCAAAGACGATACCATCAGCGCCATGATCGATCAATTCCTGGGCGTCCTTATACATGACTTCCTTTTCTTCATCGGTGTATAAGAAGTCACCGGTCTTGGTCCTGACCATGCACATGATCGGCTTGTCGCTGATCTTTTTCGCCTCGACTAAGGTGTGTACACTTGGAGTAAGGCCACCTAGTTCTAAGGCACTGTTGAGTTCGATACGATCGTAGTCAAGACCTTTGATCGCAACGATATCCTTGATGTTTCCACAACATACTTCTAATTTCGCTCTTTTCATTTCTCCTCCTTATTCTGTCCTTAAAGCTTCGACAGGATCTTGTCGAGCTGCTTGTTTAGATGGGATAAAGCCACCGATCATCGTCAAGATCGTGCTTAGCGCAGCTAAAGCGATAGCTGCCATTACCGGTAACTTCGCATTGATATCGGTGGTGCCAGCAATATCGTGGATGATAGCATTAGCTGGGAATAAAGCCAAGTAACTGATACCAACACCGATAAGGCCACTTAGTAAGCCGATGATAAAGGTCTCGGCATTGAAGACGGCTGATATATTGCCTTTACTTGCCCCGATCGCCCTTAAGATACCGATCTCTTTTTTGCGCTCTAAGACACTGATATAGGTGATGACCCCGATCATGATACTAGAGACGACAAGGGAGATGGCGACAAAGGCGATGAGGACATAGCTGATGACATCGATGATCGTCGTGACCGATGACATCAAAGCACCGACATAGTCTGTATAGTTGATGACCTTCTCTGGCTCTGACTCTTCTACTCTGGCATTATAATCATCAAGATAGTTGAGTATCTGATCTTTGGCTTCAAAGTTTGTCGGATAGATATTGATGGCTGATGGATCATCTTCATCGACATAGCCAAGGCGTTCAAGGTTATTCTCATAACTTGCTTGGGCGGATATGATCTGAGCAGCGATGATCTCCGATAGCTCTTTTGCATCGATATTCATCTTGAAGGCATCTTTGATCTTTGATGTATCGATCTTTAAAGCATCAGGGAAGACCTCAGCAAACTTATCCACCGCTTCTAGCATGATCTTTTCGATATTATCGGTGATCATCTTTTCGATCTTCGGTGTGATATCATCGACGATGCGGTTGATATTGCGCCTTAACGTCCTGACGATATCGGTACTATCCATAAATTCTGTGACGGCATTATCGATAATAGCTTGGCCATCACTTGAATTGACATAGTTTTCAAACGATGCCATGTAGGAGTTTTGTATGGCGGTAGTATATTCCTTCAAGATCCTTTCTAATTCCACTTGGAATTCCTCTTGGGTCATTTGACTTTCATCGGTTTGAGGTGGCTCACTAGGGCCAGTCTCTGTATCACCTTGACCAGGATCGCTCGGTAATTGATCGACTAGAGCTTTTAGGTCTTCGAATAGTTTATTGCTTAATGCATTATCAGGATCTACAGGATTAGCCTCAAGATAAGTATTATAACCAACTAAGATCGCACGCATCATCTCTTCACCTTTGATGCCGATATCTTCAAGATCGATACCTCTAAGGACATCGGCTAATTCGATATCATTGATGATACTGTTAAAGTCAAGATCAAAGCTTTCCATATCGATATCCTCAATTGCTTTTTCTAAGACTTCTTGATCGATACTAAAGGCACTCTCTAATATATCACTATCGATCGAAAAGAAAGATGATATATCGATATCAGCTTCGGTATCACTACCGAATCCTTGGCCGGTAAAGACATCGATATTTGGCTCAGCTAATTGCTTTTGAAGGATATCACTGTCCATCGCTTTTTGAGCGATATATTGATTTAAAGATGGTAGATAGTTGATACCACTGCTCAGCATCGCGATCGCATCGCTCTCTTTTGGTTTGACGATCCCGACGATCGTCAGGTCTTCACTTTGTTCGATGACGCCCTTTAGATATTCTTCGTCATCGCTTTTATCGATATAGACATCTAAGCTTTCATCGTATTCATATAAGTCACTGTATAGGACGATCTTGAATTTCTTATTCAAAAAATCATCATAGCTGTAGTTATCAAAAGACACTTCATTACTGGTATCACCATTAGCAAAGTCATCGACCATCGTCTCTAGTTCACTGTAATCTTTAAGATCTAAAGCATAGATCACAAAGTCAGTCACATTACCACTTGGTGTCAGGACTAAGACGCATTCATTGTATTTCTCAGGCCACTTGCCAGCTTCCAGGGTATATTGATCGATATACAGTTCTTCATTTTCTGGCATCTGATAGAAGAAATTCGTCGACATCATACTTGACATCATGGCATTACTGGAAGCATTGGTACCAAGACCTAAGCTATTGAAGGTCTCATCAGGGTTGACCTTGTGGATGTTTTCGGTATTGGTGCTATATATCAAAGGTTCGATATCATATTCATACTCGATCGCTCGTATATAAGGCTTTAATGCATCTTCATTAGCTTTGAGATCATCCATCAAAGAGCCAAGGTCATTAGCGCCGATCTTAGTGAACATCGAGGTGATCATCTCACTGACACCGATCTCATCATCAGCTTTTTCCTTGATCAGCGAACCAACTGTCTCTTCCATCATCCCAGCGACATTAAAGGATGAACTTTGGATCATCAAAGGATATTCACTTAAGGTATCTTCTTCGATATCACTGATATAATCACTGACCCCAGTCGATAAAGATAAGATCAGGGCGATGCCGATGATGCCGATCGAGCCGGCAAAGGCCGTCAAGATTGTCCTGGCTTTCTTGGTCTTAAGGTTTGAAAAACTCAAGGACAAAGCCGTTAAAAAGGACATCGATGACTTACCCATATTAGCTTCTTTGATGGGTTTTTGTTTAGCTTCATAAGGGTCAGAGTCGCTGATGATATGACCATCCTTTAGTTCGATGATCCGGGTAGCATATTCATAAGCCAATTCAGGATTGTGGGTGACCATGATGACCAGTCGATCTTTGGCGACCTCCTTTAATAGATCCATGACTTGGATCGAGGTATTAGAGTCAAGGGCACCAGTCGGCTCATCGGCTAATAAGATCTTTGGATCATTGACTAAAGCTCTAGCGATCGCTACCCTTTGCATCTGGCCACCGGATAACTGGTTTGGCTTTTTATGGGCTTGTTCTTTTAGGCCAACTTCATCGAGAGCCTTTAAAGCTTTTTCTCTTCTTTCGTTTTTACTTACACCACTTATCGTCAAGGCCAATTCGACATTGGCTAAGATCGTCTGATGCATGATCAGATTGTAGCTTTGAAAGACAAAGCCGATCGTATGGTTACGATAACTATCCCAATCCTTATCACGGTATTTCTTTGTCGATATATCATCGATCAATAGATCACCACTGTCATAGCCATCAAGACCACCGATGATGTTCAAAAGGGTCGTCTTACCACTGCCTGATGGTCCTAAGATCGCGACGAATTCATTGTCTTTGAAATTGATCGATACTTTATCTAAAGCAACTTGCACTAAATTGCCTGTTTTATATTCTTTACAAATGTCATGCAGTTCTAGCATTTTTACCTCTAAAGATCTTTTTAAGAAGATCTCTACTATTATATGACAAATCTGGGGATAAATTTGACTTAGGATTGCGTATGGAGTGATTTGTATATGACATCTATCACCTATATCATGTGGATATGGAAGGAATGTCATTAAGTACTAGGGAAAGAGATCAAAGGTTTGCGACTTTAGCTGATCACTATCGACCAGTGATCAAAAGTATCATCAGCCGTTATTTGAATAATGTCGGTGATTATCGTATCGATATCGAAGAATTATACCAAGAAGGGCTCATTGCCCTATATCATGCCTCAAATACCTTCAAAGGCCATGATGGTGACTTTGAACCTTATGCCTATGTCGTGATCAGAAGGGCGATCTGCCGCAAGATCAATGCGACATACCGGATGTACACCCATGAGATGATCTCGATCGACCGATATGGCTATGCTGAATCGAGTATCTTGCTTTATAAGGCTAGAGACCAGTATAGTGAACCAGCTAGTGCCTGGCATCTAAAGGAATATGCAAGAGGTCTATTAGATGTCTATGAAGACCTCGATGATATGCAAAAGGCGATCTGTGAAAGACGTCGTGTTGGTAAAAAATACGCCGAGATCGCTAGTGACCTCGGCATAAGTCGAAAGAAGGTGGACAACGAGATCCAAAAGATCAGAAACAAGATCAAGTTCTTCGATATCAAGATAAGATGATGATATCGCTGTCGTTATTTTTGAGCTTGATATGGATACAGTCATCAACGGCATAGTCCTTATCATCTAATAGTGAATGGGCTTTTTTGATGCCATCGATCTTGATATCAAAGTAAGCATCATCTTCATCATTATTGGTGACAACCAAGATCATCTCATCATCTAAAGTCCTCGTATAGGCATATTGGCGGTTGGTGAGATAGACTTCCTTATATTCACCATAAGAGAGACTATGATGGTCTTTCTTTAAATGGGCTAGTTTAGCGATGAGATCAGTGATCTCATTAGCCTTCATCGTATCAAGGTCGATATATGGTCTTAGGGCATCATCGTTATATGGCGTCCTTTGGCCTTCGATATTATGTTCACTGCCATAATATACTGATGGGATACCTAAAAGGGTGAATAATAAGACATAGACATTTTTGACATTGGCTTTATTGACTAATTTTGATATTAAGCGGTCAACGTCGTGATTGTCGACAAAGTTATAAAGATAAAAGCCCTTATATAAGCCCCACATCGGGTCGAATTGACGGCGGATCGTATGGGCGATCTCAAAGTAGTTATGGTCATTATGGCCAGAGAATAAGCCCTTGTGCAGTTCATAATTGGTACTAGAGTCAAGCATATCATCACTTATCCATCTTGAATAATCACCATGGATCAGTTCACCCATGAGCCAGAAATCAGCCTTTTTCATCTTGGTGAAGGCTTTTAGCCTTTTGATGAAGTCAAAGCTTAAACAATCAGCGCAATCAAGCCTGATCCCATCGATATCGAAATAGTCGATCCAATAGTTCACGGCATCTAATAGCATATCCTGTACCTTTGTATTATCGGTATTGAGCTTAGGTAGTTCATGATAGCCACTCCAGGTAGCATAATCAAAAGGATCACCAAGCGGTGACGATCTAGCGAAGTCGACTTGATAGAAGTCAGCATAAGGACTATCCCATTTATGTTCGATGATATCCTTAAAGGCATAGAAGTCACGGCTCGTGTGATTGAAGACACCATCGACGACGACTTTGACATGATGGTCATGGCAATAAGCCACAAACTCTTTAAAGCCATCATTTGTGCCTAGCCTTTCATCGATCTTTTTATAGTCGATCGTATCATAGCCATGGGTCTTAGAAGAAAATAACGGTCCGATATATAATGCATCAAAGCCAAGCGAACTGATGTGGTCGATCCATTTCTTTAAAGTAGGCATTTGATCATTTATGATGAAGTCATTGACTTTAGGAGCGCCTAATAGTCCTAAAGGGTAGATGTGATAGAATACAGCTTCTTGATACCAGGTCATTTATAAACCTCCTTATCATGATTCTAGCACAATCAAAGGAAAAAGAAGATAGTCCTAGTGTTATCGGAGCTGTTTTTAGCTGATTTATGAAACGCCATCACATGTGTACCTATGATCAAGATGTGATATATTGATATATCAGGGCTTAAAATACAAAAAATAGCGAAAATTAAACAAAAATACTTGCCACCTAATAGATGGCGATTGTATAATATTCGAGCGCTTGCATAGAAGTGGGAGGTTGCTGGCACACGGATAACTGTGTACGTGTGATAACCAGGGAATTCACATGGAGCAAGTGATCTATAAGAGATCGATGAAATAAAGGAGGAAAATTTCATGGCAAGAAACAACGTAAGGATCAAGTTAAAAGCTTACGAACACCGTTCATTAGATGTTGCGACGGAAAAGATCGTCAAAGCAGCTGAAGACACAGGTGTCAAGAAAGTAGTTGGTCCGATCCCATTACCAACAGAGAAACAAGTAGTCACGATCTTACGTGCGGTCCACAAATACAAGGATTCACGTGAACAATTCGAGATCAGGACTCACAAGCGTCTCGTTGAGATCATTGGCCCAAGTGCCAAGACGATCGATGCTTTGAGCCGTCTAGAACTACCTAGCGGTGTCGACATCGAGATCAAATTATAAGATATAGAAAGGTGACATTATGAAAGGAATACTTGGAAGAAAGTTAGGTATGACTCAGGTGTTCACTGCTGATGGTACTTTGATCCCTGTCACAGTCGTTGAATGTGAACCAAATATCGTCTTACAAAAGAAGACGGTCGAAAACGATGGTTACAACGCTGTCCAACTCGGTATCGAAGATATCAAAGAAGCAAGAGCAACTAAACCTGAATTAGGTCATGCGAAAAAAGCTAACACAGCTGCTAAGAAGTACATCAAGGAGATCAGATCAGAAGAGATGATGGCCTATGAAGTCGGCAGCGAAGTGAAAGTCGATATCTTTTCCGCTGGTGACATCGTTGATGTGACCGGTACTTCAAAAGGTAAAGGCTATATGGGTACCATCTACCGCAACAATGCGACGATGGGTCCAAAATCACACGGTGGATCGAAGAACATCCGTCATATCGGTTCACTAGCTACGACCGGTCGTAATAATGGCCGTATCGAAAAGGGTACAGCTATGGCAGGTCACGAAGGTGTCTTAAAGACGACAAACCAAAATCTTGAAGTCATCAAAGTCGATGTCGAAAAGAACTACATGCTCATCAAGGGCAATGTTCCTGGACCAAAACGTGGTTATGTCATCGTTAAGACAACGGTCAAGAATACAAAACACGTTGAACCTAAAGTTCTCTTAGGTGAAAGTAAGGAGGCTTAATCATGGCTAAGTTTGATACATATGATCTAAATGCGAATAAAGTCGGAAACATCGAGTTAGCTGATTACGTCTTCGCAACGACAGTAAACGAACAAGCGATCTTCGATACCGTCTTAAGACAGAGAGCTGCTTGGCGTCAAGGTACTCATGATACAAAATCACGCAGTGAAGTATCAGGTGGTGGTAAAAAGCCATACAGCCAAAAAGGTACTGGTAATGCTCGTCAAGGTTCGATCAGAGCTACACAGTTCAGAGGTGGTGGTATCCCATTCGGTCCTACACCAAGATCTTACAAGTTCAAGGTCAACCGTCGTATCAGAAGACTTGCTTTAAGATCAGCACTGACCTTAAAAGTCAACGATGCAAGTCTATTCATCTTAGAAGATCTCAAGATGGAAAGTCCAAAGACCAAGGAATTCGTCAAAGTCATGGACAACTTCAAATTCACTAAGAAGACATTGTTCGTGGTAAATGACGATGAAGAATATGAAAATGCTTATCTAGCGATGCGCAACCTACCAAATGTCGCGCTTATCACATCAGACAGCGTCAACGTCTACGATGTCTTAGATGCTGATGCACTTGTCATGACAAAGGACGCCGCTAAGAAAGTCGAGGAGGTATATGATCATGACTAATGCTAGAGATATCATCCTAAAACCAGTCGTTACGGAAAAATCGATCCGGACACAAAACGACAATAACACCGTCGTCTTCGAAGTCGCAAAGGGTGCTAACCGCACACAAGTAAAAAAAGCGATCGAGGAGATCTTCAATGTTAAGGTCGAAAAGGTCAACATGGTCAACATCAAACCAAAGACCAAACGCGTAGGCCGTTACATCGGTCATACCAAAGCCGTCCACAAAGCTTATGTCAAGCTCAAGGAAGGTTCAAGTATCACGATCCTAAGTGATAAGTAATATAACTATTAACGGAAGATAAATGCTATTTCCGGACAATTGCATAGGAGGAAGAAAGTCAAATGGCAATCAAGACTTATAAGCCAGTAACGCCAGGTAGACGTGGGATGACCGGTCTTACCTTCGAGGAGATCACTAAAAAGGCTCCTGAGAAGAGTTTGACCGTCAGTTTCAATAAGAGTGGCGGTAGGAACAACACTGGTCGTATCACTGTCAGACATCATGGCGGTGGTCATAAACAACTTTACCGTATCATCGATTTCAAACGTAATAAAGATGATATCAAGGCAACGGTCAAAGCGATCGAATACGATCCAAACCGCAATGCCAACATCGCACTTGTATGCTATGCCGATGGTGAGAAACGCTACATCTTAGCCCCAAAAGGCCTCGAAGTCGGTATGAGCGTCGTATCAGGTACTAAGACCGATATCAAGGTCGGTAATGCCTTAGAGATGAGAAATATGCCAGAAGGTACGCTCATCCACAATATCGAATTAAGACCTCACAAGGGTGGCCAATTAGCTAGAGCTGCTGGTGTCAGTGCACAGATCCTCGGTATCGAAGAGAAGTATGTCACTGTTCGTCTAGCATCAGGCGAAGTTAGAAAGATCCCTGGTGAATGCCGTGCTACTGTCGGTGAAGTCGGTAATGAAGATTACAGCCTCATCAACCTAGGTAAAGCTGGTCGTTCACGTTGGATGGGTATAAGACCAACCGTCAGAGGTTCAGTCATGAACCCTGTCGATCACCCACACGGTGGTGGTGAAGGTCGTACACCTATCGGTCGTAAGTCACCGATGACACCATGGGGCAAGAAAGCTATGGGTGTCAAGACACGTAAGACCAAGAAAGCTTCTAACGATCTGATCGTCAGAAGAAGGAATGGTAAATAAGCGAAAGAAAGGAAAGAGATAAGATGAGTAGAAGTTTGAAAAAAGGCCCATTCTGTGATGAGCACTTGATGAAAAAAGTCGAAGCACTGAATGCCGCTAACAAAAAAGAAGTTATCAAGACATGGTCTCGTCGCTCGACCATCTTCCCTGATTTCGTCGAACATACATTTGCCGTCCACAACGGTAAAGAACATGTCCCAGTCTATGTCACAGAAGACATGGTCGGCCATAAATTAGGTGAATTCGTACCGACCCGTAAATTCGGTGGTCACGGTAGCGATAAGAAAGCGTAGGAGGCAATATGGAAGTAAGATCTACAGCTAAAACAGTTCGTATCGCACCACGTAAGGTACGTCTTGTCCTCGATCTGATCCGTGGTAAGGATGCTGAAGAAGCACTAGCTATCCTCAAGTTCACTCCGAACAAAGGGGCAGCTATCGTATACAAAGTCTTAAAGTCAGCGATGGCTAATGCATCACATAACCACCAATTAGATGAGACAAAGTTATATGTTAAAGAATGCTATGCCAATGAAGCAGTCACGCTTAAGCGCTTCATGCCAAGAGCTAAGGGCCGCGCATTTGGTATCAATAAGAGATGCAGCCACGTCACAGTGGTCGTAGAAGAGAGATAGGAGGCAAGCAATGGGTCAGAAAGTAAGTCCAATCGGATTCAGAGTCGGCGTCATCCGTGATTGGGAATCAAGATGGTATGCTGAAAAAGAATATGGCACTCTCTTACAAGAAGATATCAAGATCAGACAACTGATCGAGAAAAGATGTAAGGATTGCATGGTCTCCCGTATCGAGATCGAAAGATCAAAGAACAGAGTTGAGATCACGATCAGAACAGCTCGTCCAGGTCTATTCGTCGGTCAAGATGGTGCTCTCATCAATGAACTAAAGGCATCTTTAGAAAAGATGACTGGTAAGACCAAGAAAAATCCTGACGCAGGTAAATCAGTCAATATCAACGTCGTCGAGATCGCCAATCCTGATCTAGATGCACGTTTAGTTGCGATGAAGATCGCTAAGATGTTAGAAGAACGTCAATCATTCCGTACAGCGCAAAAGAAGGCTATCCAAGCTACGATGCGTGCTGGCGCTAAAGGTATCAAGACTTCTGTATCAGGCCGTTTAGGTGGTGCTGATATCGCTAGAAGCGAAGGTTATTCAGAAGGTGTCACACCTCTCCATACCCTAAGAAGTGATATCGATTACGCTTGGGAAGAAGCGATGACGACATATGGTAAACTCGGTGTCAAGGTCTGGATCTGCCGTGGTGAAGTATTACCAGGTGAGATGGTCAAAGAACCAGAAAGACCAAAAGGCATGCGCGATGGTCGTCGCAACAATGACAGACGTCGTAACAATCGTCGTTTCAACAGAAATAACGAAACAGAAGTAAAAGAACCACAAGCACAGCCTGCTCCAGAGGCAAGTGATGCTGAAAAGGGAGGTAACTAACCATGTTGATGCCAAATAGAACTAAATATCGTCGTCCTCATCGTTTAAGTTACGAAGGCAAGTCAAAAGCTGGTAAAGATGTAACATTCGGTGAATACGGCTTAGTTGCTTTATCTGGTGGCTATGTATCAAACCGTCAGATCGAGGCAGCCCGTGTTGCGATGACACGTTATATGAACCGTGGTGGTAATGTTTGGATCAAGATCTTCCCACACTTAGCTATCACGAAAAAACCACTTGAAGTCCGTATGGGTTCCGGTAAAGGTGCTCCTGAGGGCTGGGTGGCTGTAGTCCAAAAAGGTAGAGTCATGTTTGAGATCGGTGGCGTCAGCGAAGAAGTAGCTCGCGAAGCTTTCCGTCTAGCAAGCCACAAACTACCTGTTAAATGTAAGTTTATCAAGAAAGGTGAGACGGTCCTATGAACATCAAAGAAATAAGAGATATGTCAAATGCTGAGCTCAATACGACAGTCGAAGATCTAAAGAAAGAACTATTCGACTTGCGTTTTGAAAAAGCGACCGGTCAGATCGAAAATCCGATGCGCATCCGTGAGATCAGAAAGACGATCGCACGTATCAAGACCGTGCTTACAGAGAGAGAAAAGGAGGAGACGACGAATGGTTAGAGATACAAGAAGACGTGTACTTCGTGGCACAGTAGTTTCCGATAAGATGGACAAGACCATCGTTGTCGAAACGGCAACTCGTAAGAGCCATCCACTATATGGCAAAAGAGTCAAATACTCTCGCAAATTCAAAGCTCATGATGAACTAAACGAAGCGAAGATCGGCGATATCGTCGAGATCATGGAGACAAGACCACTAAGTAAAGATAAACACTTCCGCTTAGTTCGCATCGTTGAAAAAGCAGTTATTCTTTAGGAGGTATCAAAGATGATCCAAAATGAAACTCGTTTAAAAGTCGCTGACAATACTGGTGCTAAAGAATTACTAGTCATCAGATGCTTAGGCGGTTCAAAGAGAAAGACAGCGAATATCGGTGATATCGTCGTCTGCTCAGTAAAAGATGCTCAACCTAATGGCAATGCCAAGAAGGGTGAAGTCGTCAAAGCTGTCATCGTTAGGACAAAATATGGTATCTCAAGACCTAATGGTACTTATATCAAGTTCGATGATAACGCTGCAGTTTTGATCAAAGATGATAAAACGCCAAGAGGAACACGTATTTTCGGTCCTGTGGCAAGAGAACTCCGTGATAAAGACTTTATGAAGATCGTGTCTTTAGCACCAGAGGTATTATAGGAGGATGTCCATGAAGATCAAAAAAGGTGATAAGGTCCAAGTAATTACCGGCCATTATAAAGGTACGATCGGTGAGGTCATCAAGGCTCTACCACGTGAAGATAAAGTCGTCGTCGAAGGCGTAAATATCGTCAAGAAGGCTCTAAAACCAAGCCAGGTCAATCCTGATGGTGGCATCGTCGAAAAAGAGATGCCGATCCATGTATCGAACGTCATGTTATATGACGCGAAAGCAAAAGAGCCATCAAGAGTCGGTTACCGCATCGAAAAAGGTGAAAAAGTCCGTTACTTCAAAAAGTCGGGCAACACTGTCAAAGGAGGTAAGAAATAATGAATCGTCTTCAAGAGAGATATGAAAAAGAGATCAAAGCTAATCTGATGAAGAAATTCAATTATTCTTCGCCGATGCAAGCACCTAAGCTCGTCAAGATCGTCGTCAACCTCGGTGTAGGTGATGCGATCGCTAATCCAAAAGCATTAGATGAAGCGGTATCTGAATTAACAGATATCACTGGTCAAAAGCCAGTCATCACTAAGGCTAAAAAGTCGATCGCTAACTTCAAACTTCGTGAAGGTATGGCGATCGGTTGTAAAGTCGATCTAAGAAATGAGAGAATGTATGACTTCTTTGATAAGTTAGTCAACATCTCACTTCCACGTGTTAGAGATTTCCGTGGTGTTAGTAACACAGCCTTCGATGGTCGTGGTAACTACACATTAGGTGTCAAAGAACAGATCATCTTCCCGGAGATCCAATATGATAAAGTAGCTAGAGTCAGAGGTATGGATATCGTCATCGTCACAACAGCGAAGACTGATGAAGAGGCTCACGAACTCTTGAGCCAACTCGGCATGCCGTTTGCAAAGTAAGCAGGGAAGGAGATTTATGGCAAAGACATCAATGAAGGTTAAATGTGCACGTAAGCCAAAATACGCAGTCCGTGCTTATACGCGTTGCGAACGTTGTGGCCGTCCACATTCAGTATTAAGAAAATATAAATTATGCCGTATCTGCTTCAGAGAATTGGCTTATAAAGGTCAGATCCCTGGTGTCAAGAAGGCAAGTTGGTAAGGAGGTACTAGAGTGATGATGAATATGACAGATCCGATCGCCGATATGCTCACAAGAGTGCGCAACGGTTTATCAGCGAATCATGAAACTGTTGATGTACCATACAGCCGTGTAAAAGAAGAAATAGCTAGGATCTTAAAAGAAGAAGGCTATATCACTGGTTATACAGTCAATGGTGAAACAGCAAAAGAAAAGATGATCACGATCACCCTCAAGTATGGTCCAAATCATCAAAAGGTTATATCTGGTATCAAGAGGATCTCTAAACCAGGTCTAAGAGTTTATGCAAAAAGTGATGCGATCCCACGCGTCTTAAATGGTCTTGGTATCGCGATCATCTCAACTTCAAAAGGGATGATGTGCGACCGTGATGCACGTAAGGCACATGCAGGTGGCGAAGTCATCGCTTACGTTTGGTAATAAGGAGAAATTAAAGAATGTCACGTATCGGGAATAAAACGATTACCATTCCTAGTGGTGTTGAAGTCAATGTCGCTAGTTCGAATGAGGTGACTGTCAAAGGTCCAAAGGGTACCTTAGTCCGTCAATTTAATCCACTCATCACGATCGAGATCGATGGTGATGTGATCACTTGCAAGCGCGCTAATGAAGAAAAGCACACAAAGCAACTTCATGGCACGACAAGAGCATTGCTCCACAACATGATCGTCGGTGTATCTGAAGGTTTCACTAAGGAACTTCACATTGAAGGTATCGGTTATAGAGCAGCGCTAAATGGCAAGACATTAACGCTTAACTTAGGTTATTCACATCCGATCGACTACGTTATCGAAGATGGTATCACAGTTGAACTTACAAGTGCGACTGACATGAAGGTATCTGGTATCGATAAGCAAAGGGTCGGTGAAGTAGCTGCTAATATCCGCGGTTTCAAGAAGCCGGAACCATACAAGGGCAAGGGTATCCGTTACAAGGATGAACATATCCGTCGTAAAGAAGGTAAAACAGCTGGTAAGTAGTAAAGGAGTAGCGAAATGTTAAAGAAGACAGATAAGAATCAAGTGCGTCAAAGAAGACATGCACGTGTCAGAAGAAAGATTTCGGGAACATCGACTTGCCCTAGATTAAATGTTTTCCGTTCAAACAAACACATCCACTGTCAGATCATCGATGATACGACAGGTACGACACTCGTAGCTTGCTCAAGTGTTGAACTAAAACTAGCTAATGGCTCAAATATCGAAGCTGCTAGTGCTGTTGGTACAGAACTAGCTAACAGAGCTAAAGCTAAGAATATCGAAAACGTCGTCTTCGACCGTGGTGGTTACCTATATCATGGCCGTGTCAAGGCGGTCGCTGATGCCGCAAGAGAAGCCGGCTTAAAATTCTAGGAGGACACCATGGAAAACAACAGAAGACCAAGAAAGAATTTCGAACGCCCTCAAAAAGAATTTGATGAGCGAGTAGTTGTCATCAACCGTGTATCAAAGACGGTCAAAGGTGGCCGTAGGATGCGCTTTAGCGCTTTAGTCGTCATCGGCGATCACAATGGTCGTGTCGGTTATGGCTTAGGTAAGGCTAATGAAGTACCAGATGCGATCAAGAAGGCTTTAGAAGCTGCTAAGAAGAATCTCATCCGTGTACCACTAGTCAACGGTAAGAAGACGATCCCACATGATGTCGTCGGTACATATGGCGCTGGTGAAGTATTGCTTCGCCCGGCATCAGAGGGTACTGGTGTCATCGCTGGTGGTCCAGTCCGTGCCGTATTAGAGCTTGCAGGTATTGAGGATGTCCTCAGTAAGTGCATCGGTTCAAGGACACCGATCAACGCTGTTCATGCGACGATCGCTGCACTTAGCCAACTAAAGACGGTCAATAACGTAAGCAGATTACGTGAAAAGAAAGTCGAAGAGATCAGATAGGAGGTCAGTCCATGAAATTACATGAGTTAAAGTATAACGAAGGTGCTCGTAAAAGCACTAAGCGTCTTGGACGCGGCCAAGGATCAGGTCAAGGTAAGACTGCTGGTAAAGGTCATAAAGGTCAAAACGCTAGATCAGGTGGTGGCGTAGCGATCGGCTTTGAAGGTGGTCAAACACCTATCTACAAGCGTATCCCTAAGCGTGGTTTCACAAATTTCACCCGCAAGGAATATGCGATCATCAATCTCAGCACATTGAATAATTTTGCGGAAGGCTCAGATGTCACACCAGAATTACTCAAAGAGATGGGTGTCGTTAAAAAAGAACTAAGTGGCATCAAAGTTCTAGGTGATGGTACTTTAGATCATAAAGTAAATGTCACTTGCCACAAGATCTCTGCTAGTGCTAAAGCAGCGATCGAAAAAGCAGGCGGTAAAGTAGAGGTATTATAAAATGGTCCGTATCTTCGTTGATTTTTTCAAAAATAAAGATATACGGAAGAAGATCTTTTTTACCCTAGCTATGATGCTAGTATACAGACTCGGTGCAGCTATCCCTGCACCTGGTGTCAATGATACGGTCATCAATCTATCCGGCAACTCGATCTTAGGTATGATGAGCTTGCTCGGTGGTGGCTCACTTGAGCAGATGTCGATCTTCGCTTTAGGTGTCAGCCCATACATCACCGCTAGTATCATCATCCAATTATTGAGCATGGATATCATCCCACCGCTTACCGAAATGGCTAAGAGCGGTAAAAAGGGTAAACAGCAACTAGATCGCATCACCCGTTATGTCGGTGTCGTGATGGCTTTATTCCAAGGCTTCTTCATCGTCAAGATGTTCTCGGATCAATACGGTATCATCGATAACCCAGGTACGATCACATACTTATTCATCGCGATCGTGATGACGGCAGGTACGATGTTCTTATTATGGATCGGTGATCAGATCTCGCAAAAGGGTATCGGCAATGGTGTATCGATGATCATCTTCGCTGGTATCGTCGCTGGTTTCCCAAGCAGCTTCCAATCAGTCTATCAGACATTGCTTGGAAGTGGTGCCACTGCAACTGGTGTTATCGGCTTTGTCGCTTATATCATCATGTTCATCGCGATCTTGGTATTAGTCGTAGCTATGCAGGTAGCTGAAAGAAGGATCCCAGTCCAATATTCAACAAGCCACAGCTACAATAAGACCAAAGGTGACCTCAATCACTTGCCACTAAAGATAAACTCAGCAAGTGTCATCCCAGTCATCTTCGCTAGTGCGCTGATCCAAGGGCCACAGATCATCGCTTCATGGTTCTCATCAAACGCATATCAATGGTTAGCTGATTTCTTTGATTTCTCTAAACCATATGTCCTTGTCATCTATGGTATCCTCATCGTCTTATTCACTTTCTTCTATACGAATATGACGGTGGATCCAAGCAAGCTAGCTGATGATCTAAACAAGCAAGGCACATACATCCCTGGTGTTAGACCAGGTGGTGAGACGAAGGCATATATCTCTAAGGTCCTCAACAGGATCACGGTCTTAGGTGCGATCTTACTCACATTCATCGCTCTATTACCATATGTCTTATCGATCGTCTTCGATCTCCCATACCAAGCAGCCGTTGGTGGTACAGGTATCATCATCGTCGTCGGTGTTGCGATGGAAACGATCAAACAGCTGAAAGGTGAGATGACCTCGAAGCAATACCGTGGTTTCATAGGTAGGTAGTGATGAATCTACTTATCATGGGAGCCCCCGGTAGTGGCAAGGGAACGATGTCAGAGAGGATCATCGCTGAATATGATCTACTTCATATCTCAACTGGTGATCTATTGCGTCAAGCAGTAAAGGAAAAGACACCTACAGGTCTTAAGGCTCAAGAATATATGAGTCAAGGCCATCTCGTCCCTGATGAGATCATACACGACCTCATCTCTTGGCGCCTAAGTCAAGATGATGCAAAGAAAGGTTTCTTAATGGATGGTTATCCGAGGACTTTAGCGCAGGCTAAAGACTTCGATAACATATGTCAAAGACTGAACATCAAGCTCGATATGATCATTCAGCTCGACCTTGATGAAGAAGTCATCGCTAAGCGGATCACTGGCCGTCGTGTCTGTAAGAACTGTGGAGCGATCTACCACATCGATACCAAACCTAGTAAAGTAGCTGGTGTTTGTGATGAATGTGGTGGTGAGCTATATACAAGGGCTGATGACACGCTTGAAAGCTTAAAAGTCCGTTTAGCTGAATACGAAGAGAGTACTAGACCATTACTTGATCACTACGATGGTCAAGTCAAGATCGAAAGGATCGATGGTGACGGTACGATCGATAGCGTATTTGCCAGTATCAAAAGCATATTGGATGGTATAAGATGATCACGATCAAATCACCAAGAGAGATCGAACTCTTAAAGGAAGCAGGTAGGATCGTCGGCCATACTCATAAAGTCTTACAAGCAGCGATCAAGCCAGGTGTCAGTACCTTGGACCTTGATCGTCTCGCTGAAAAGACGATCACGGAAATGGGGGCAACGCCATCATTCAAGGGCTATCAGGGTTTCCCTGGCAGTATCTGCACTTCGATCAACAATATGCTCGTCCATGGCATCCCTGATCACAGGATCTTGCAAGAAGGTGATATCATCTCGATCGATATCGGTGCTTGCTATAAGGGGTATCACGGTGACAGTGCTTGGAGCTATGGTGTTGGTGATATCAAACCAGAGCACCAAAAGCTGCTCGATGTGACCCGTGAATCACTGTTCAAAGGATTAGAACAGGTGAAACCAGGTAACTATGTCGGTGACATCGCTCATGCGATCCAGACCTATGTCGAAAGCTTTGGCTTTAGTTTACCGATCGAGTATACAGGTCATGGTGTCGGTAAGAACTTGCACGAAGACCCAGCGATCCCTAATGTGGGTATGCCACATACTTTAGAAAAGCTAAAGAAGGGGATGGTCATTGCTGTTGAACCGATGGTCTTCATGGGACGACCAAATTGTCGGACCCTACCAGATGGTTGGGGCGTCGTCTCCAAAGACGGTTCATGGGCAGCACATTTCGAACATACGGTCGTTATCACCGATGAGGGATATGAGATCACAACTAAGGAGGATTAAGTGGCAAAACAAGACGTTATCGAGATCACTGGCGTGGTAACAGATACGTTACCAAACGCACAATTCAAGGTGAAACTAGAAAATGGACATGAGATCTTGGCTCACGTTTCTGGTAAAATCCGCATGCATTACATCCGCATTTTACCAGGCGATCGTGTCACAGTAGAGATTTCACCTTACGACTTAACACGTGGGCGTATAACATTCCGACAAAAATAGTGTCTAAAGGAGGTAAAGATGAAAGTTAGACCATCTGTAAAACCAATCTGTGACAAATGCCGCGTTATCAAGCGCAAGGGTAGAGTAATGGTTATCTGTGAAAACCCTAAACACAAACAGAGACAAGGTTAATAGGGAGGAGAAATTAAATGGCTCGTATAGCTGGTGTGGATATCCCAAACGATAAGCGTGTAGTGGTATCCCTAACATATATCTACGGTGTTGGTCTTCCAACAGCGCAAAAAGTATTGAAGGAGTGCGGTATCTCAGAAGATATCCGTGTCAAAGATCTAACTGATGATCAGTTAGGTGCCATCCGTAAAGTCTTAGATAACTATAAACTTGAAGGCGACTTACGTCGTGAAACACAACTAAATATCAAACGTTTGATGGAAGTAGCTTGCTACAGAGGTATCCGTCATCGTAAAGGACTTCCAGTAAGAGGACAAAGGACAAAGACCAATGCTCGTACTAGAAAAGGTCCACGTCGTACAGTAGCTAATAAGAAGAAGTAGTAGGAGGATATAAAATGGCACAAGCAAAAACAACACGTAAAAGACGTGTCAAAAAGAATGTAGCGCGTGGTGTCGCACACATCCACTCTACATTCAATAATACGATCGTAACGATCACCGATGAAGCTGGAAATGTCATCTCTTGGTCATCAGCTGGCGCATTAGGTTATAAGGGTTCACGTAAGTCAACACCATATGCTGCACAAATGGTATCAGAAGCAGCTGGTAAGACAGCGATGGATCACGGTATGCGCTCAGTCGAAGTCAGCGTCAAAGGTCCAGGTCCTGGCCGTGAGGCAGCGATCAGATCTTTACAAACAGCTGGTCTTCAGATCACAGCGATCAACGATGTGACTCCGATCCCACATAACGGTTGCCGTCCACCAAAGAAACCTAGAGGTTAAGGAGGTTCCTAATGGAAAAATTTGAACGTCCAAAGTTTGAACTCACAAAAGATTACCAAGAGGGTAATTATGGTCGTTTCACGATCGGCCCTCTAGAGAGGGGCTTTGGCACGACGATCGGCAATGCGATGCGCCGAGTCATGCTGTCAAGTTTACCAGGAGGCGGTATCTTCAGCGTCAAGATCAATGGGGTCTTCCATGAGTTCTCATCGATCCCTGGCGTCAAAGAAGATGTCACAATGATCATCCTTCGCTTGAAAGATCTCATCTTAAAAGTCGATGGTGATGATGAATATACCTTAAGGATCACAGCTGCTGGTCCAACGATCGTAACAGCTAAAGACATCATCTGCCCAACAGGCGTTGAAGTCTTGAATCCAAACCTAGAGATCTGTACGATCGCTGCTGGTGGTGATCTTGAGATGGAATTAAAGGTCAAGAATGGTCGTGGTTATGTCAGTGCTGATGAGAATAAACGTCTACATCAAAACTCATCACAAGGCATCGGTACGATCTACACTGACTCCATCTATACACCTGTCACAAAAGCTAACTTCACTGTTGAGCCAGCTCGTGTCGGTCAAAGTGTCAAGTATGACAGTTTAGCCCTCGAAGTTTGGACTGATGGTTCTTTGACCCCAACAGAAGCAGTAGCTTGGGCAGCTAAGATCCTCATCGATCATTTGAATCTCTTCGCTAATATCGATCAAAATATCGCTGAAAGCGAAGACCTAATGAAAGAAAAGGCCAACGAACAAAAAGCAAAGAAGATCCATATGTCGATCGAAGACATGGATCTCACGGTAAGAAGTTATAACTGCCTAAAACGTGCCGGTATCGCTAATGTCGAAGAGTTAACCCAAAAGACAGAAGACGAAATGGCTAGAGTCCGTAACTTAGGCAAAAAGTCTTTGAAAGAAGTCAAAGAAAAATTATCAAGTATGGGTCTAAGTTTTAAGGCTCACGATTAGTAAAGGAGAGTTGTATGCAAAATCGTAAATTAGGACGTACATCAGATCATCGTCGTGCTCTACTAAGAAATATGGCTACACAAGTCATCTTAAATGGCAAGATCACTACGACTGAAATGAAGGCTAAGGAACTTCGTACAGTTGTCGACGGCCTTATCCAGACAGCTAAAGAAGATACAGTACATAGCCGTCGTTTAGTCGCTTCCTATTTGATGAATATCAAAAGCAAGAATGGCAAAACAGCTGTTCAAGTATTATTCGAAGAAGTTGCACCAAAGTACAAAGATCGCAATGGTGGTTATACCCGTGTAACAAAACTCGGTTATCGCCGTGGTGACAATGCACCAGTTGCATCGATCGAATTAGTATAGTCTATAAAGCTCCGCAAGGAGCTTTTAAAGTGCTTGAAAGCTATAAAGCCTTAGGAGTATAATAAGGCCATGAAAAGGTTCTTGACAACATATATAAACAGCGAAATACTCAAGCAAGCAAGCAAGCAAGCAAGCAAGCAAGCAAGCAAGCACTAACTATGCGATAAAGAACTTATTCTTAACAAAGGGTACTTTTTATAAGGCGCTTAATGTCTAAAAGACATGAGCGTCTTTTTAAGTATTTGCACATCTAAGGGGAGGAATACTAAATGAAGAGAATGCTTACTATAGTCTTATCGCTCTTAATGGCGATAGCTGTATTTAGTCCAGTTTTGGCTGAAGATATCATCTTTATTTGGGATGAAGAAGATCTTGTTCAATATCTTTCAGATGACACGGATACTTATCAAAGGTTTTCGTTAGAGAACAGTATTGGTTTAAGCGAAACTCTAGAAATTAACAGAGATAATTTTTATCTGGATATGCGTAACAGACAAATTTTCGCTGGGAACAGTTTTGTATGCAACGATACAGATGATTGCCCACTAGTCGAAATAAAAAGTGCAAGTGGAGTTTCAATTGAATATGGTTCCTTTAGAGCTAACGCAATAAATAAAAATGTATTGTCCGTCGATGATTCGGAAATAGAAGTGAATTATATAGATTTCTATGGAAACTCAATAGATTCAAATGCTTTGATAATAAAAAATGGATCAAGTTTTAAGGTCAATGGAAAAGAATCCTATGGAACTAGATACGGTGATATTATTTTTCATTTGAATCATGATAGTAAAGCTCCTATTGCTATCGATACAACAAGTATTTTTGTTGTTGATTATGCGAATATCGGTATTAATTGCGATCCTAATCGAAGTACTGCTATATTTGAATTGATTAAAAATGGTAGTGAAGTACCAAGCGGAATGATCGATTTATCCTACTCATATATTAATGGCGATCTTGATAATAACACGGTTCTGATCGGTGATGATATTGATGATAATAAAGCAGTCAACGCCGAAAAAGCTACAATAGAATTACCGTGGGAACAAGAAGCTGACTCAACCAATATTATTAGCAATAATGGTATTTATAGCATAGTTTATGATGAACATGACAACTTTTTAGCACATTGTGTATATGGTATGTGTGGTGCTTCTGGAAGAGAACCTTACATGCCTAATAGTGAACAGTCAAAGAATTTAGTTAAAGAGTTGAATTCAGAAGAAAATAAGGAAATAGTACTAGATAACGATTACGATATCAATGTTCATGGAACTGAAGAATATCCATACATTTACATAAAGGGAGATAAAACGATAGATCTAAACGGCTTTAGCATAGAGGCTGATATCAACCATGATAATGGTGACACAGCATTGATCGTCGTTATGCCAGGTGCATCACTGACTATCAAAGGAAGTTTCAATGAAGAAAGAGGATTTGAAGGTGGAGGAATAACTGGTTCAAAACCTACATACACTATTTTAAACCTCGGTGAATTAGTGATCGAAAATGATGTGCGTATTAGTAACAACACATATGGAGAGATAAAAGAAGATGTTTATGGTATATACAATGGATCGATCGATGGGGAAATAAATAACACAGTTATCGAAGGAGTTGATAATGATGAAATCTCTTTGATCTTTAAAGGGTCTAGTGTTTCAGGGACAGAAGAGATAGGACATTGTGATAGAGTTGATTCATCACAGATCAAAATCTTAAACGGTAGCTTTTCTAATTATAAGACGATCGAAGATTATGTATTAGGCAATAAGGATGTAGCGTATGCTATGTTTGATGGCTTCTACACAACACATCTTGTTGGTGATAGTATAGAAGAATCGGTTAGATCGGTATCGGATGGCGATTACTCTGCTGAGGTTACTGAATACACAGTATATCAAGGTAAGATTATGATCGATGATGTAATGCCAGGTATTACTTTTACTAATAGAGGTGAAAACAAAAATACCAACCTTCATATAAATAAACACAAAGTAAAACCAGGACAAAGATACGTCGTTCCTAACGGAGATTATCGTTCAGCTGTTTCTGTCGGATTTAATCAAGATGCGACGATCGATCATATCAGCGAGAAAATAAGCAATGACATAGGCAGTGCTTATGAAAATGAAATGATCGACAAAACGACAAGAGATAATCTTAGTGTAATAAAAGAATATAATTCTAGTTTGAAGTTTAAACCAACTCAAGATCAAGCCGATGCTCAAGATGTCGCAAGTATTGAAAGTCAAATCTCTTCTGATAAAAATATCCTAGAAAGCTTTGATCTGTCTCTAGAATTCTTTTCCACTGGAGAAGATGGTGTATACAAGGTTGGAAATGTAAATGACATTGGCGAAGATGAGATTGAGGTTACTATTGAACTAGCTGATGAATATAAAGATTATGATGGAGAATTCTCGATCATGACCGTTCACGATGGTGAAGTAAGCAGCTTAGAAACTCAAAAGCAAACCATCTCATACGAAAACGAAACTAATGAAGAAGAGACAGAAGTACAATTGAAATTCAAAACAAGTAAGTTCTCAACATACTCGATCGTCTATGATGGAGAAATATCTGATACTGGCGAAACGGAAGAACCTGAAAAACCAGAAGAGACAACTATCGAAGTTCCTTCAAATAGACCTTCCAGTCCGTCATATTCTGACACAGTTGATGTCACAATACCAAGCAATCTAAATTACGATATCCCAGAAAGTACGATGAAGGGTCTAGATTCTACACTTGATGATATCTTAGATATGGTCGACGATAGAAAGGATATATCGACATCGATCATGAGCGAAGAAACATTAAATGCTCTAAAGGAAGCGATAAACGATGATAAAGATATCTCTATTGAGTTATCACTATCGAATCTAACGCCAACAAGTGATCAAAGACTAGTTAGAAAATACTTTGATGATGTATTACGCTTCTTTGATCTTAGTGTATATCTATTAGCTGATGGTGAAAGGATCGGTATTATAACATCACTTCAAGAAAAGATCGAAGTGGAAGTCACAGAGATAGAAGAAGCTGATGATCTATATGTATATCGTGTTCATGATGGTAAACTTGAGTTTGTTGATGAGCTAGTCGATAGTGATAATGATGGTATATTAGAGTTCTTTGCCGATAAGTTCTCCACATATGCGATCATAAAGGGTGCTAGGCCGACGATAGTCGTTGAAACCAGTGCCAGATAGTTAAACACAAAGCCGATCGAGATTGTCTCCTTCGGCTTTTTAGATGTGATGATCATATACTCCCATATACAGAAAATTTATGAAATTTGTGCTTGAATATGATATAGGGTTATGTTAATATAATCGGGCAGGTGCCTAAATAGCTCAGTTGGCAGAGCAAACGGCTGTTAACCGTTAGGTCACAGGTTCGAGCCCTGTTTTAGGCGCCATTTATTATGGCTAGTTGGTGAAGCGGCTTAACACACCGCCCTTTC
>CALVBC010000031.1 GCA_944325685.1 uncultured Erysipelotrichaceae bacterium
TTTTCGTGGTTATAGTAGTTAATGGTACTATTTATGGCTTTTATAAGTTCTTCTTTGGTCTTGATATTAGGATATAAGACTTCCATCATCGATTTGATGATGCCTTGAATATTTTCGCAAGCTCCATTATCGATGCACTTAGATACTCTCGACATCGAATGGGTCATACCATATTTTTCGATCTTAATTTGGAATGGTCTTGATGTATATTGAAAGCCACGATCATCATGGAAAATTGGTGTAGCTTCTGGTTGTTTATCGTGAGCGTTATCTATGGTATCAAACACAAGCTTATTGTCATTGCGAGTGCTTATCTCATAATGAAGGATATAATCACCATATAGATCGATGATCGAAGAAAGATAGACTTTTTCACTGCTTTTAGGGACAGGAAACTCCGTCACGTCGCTGCACCATTTCTCGTTTGGTCTAGTGGCGCTAAAATCGCGATCTAAGAGGTTCTCAGCTGTGATCTCTGGTGTAGATCTCTTATAGTTCGTGTGTCTTTTTGATCTATAGTTTGATTTGATATCGTTTATACACATAAGACGAGCGATACGCTTATGATTATAGTTAGCTTCAAGATCCTTATTTACTTTATAAGTCATCTTTACACTACCAAATAGACTATTATTAGAATCAGATATATCTTTGATCTGAGTTAATATCTTTTCATTTTCGATATCTCTTAAAGAAGGTCTGTGATCAAGCCATTTATAATAAGCTGATCTTGTGATATCTAGTTCATCACACATAAAATCGATAGGCCAGCCATTTTCTTCGTGAAATTCTTTGATGATCATATAATCGATCATCGCATTTTGTTTTGTGATGTAGATCTTCTTAGCTTTGGGATATGTTTCTATCACCGCCTTTCTAGAGTCTCGGCTTTTTTTAATAGTTCGTACTTTATCTTCAATCTTTCATTTTCTTTCTCTAGCTTAGCGATCTTGCGCTCAGCTTTTTCGATATCAGATAATTCCTTTTCTTCTTTGCGGTGACCTCTTTTATCTAAAAGAGCTTCTTCGCCATTTTCTTCATACTTGATGACCCAACTTCTAACTTGGGCATATGAACAGTCAAAATTAAGAGCTGCTTCTTTGAAGTTACGATCGTGTTCAATACACCACTTGACGATCTCAATTCTTTCATCGAATGTCGTCTTTCTTGTATCTTTCATGTAAACCTCCGACATAGGACTATAATCCTTTAGTTCTATATCGTTATTATAATCGTTTATCCATCTTAGTACCGTCGCAGGACTATAGATCTCATATTTATCCATGAGATCTAATAAAGATCCTTTACCTTCAAGATATTCTTTAACGACCATTTCTTTAAATTCTTTAGAGTAGCTCTTATTATGTGGTTTATCATCAAAAACTTTAGCACCATACGTTTTATACATCCTTACCCAGTAACGGATCATATCTTTAGAATTTCTTCTCATTATTCCTAACTGCTTGGCGACATCGGCATAACTTATTCCACTTGAAAGATATAATTCGCAAGCTTTGATCTTTAATTCCTTAGTGTATTTAACTTTTCTTGACATAATAAAACCCCCTTATAGGAGATCATAGGTCTTTATATATTTCCTATGTCTACCATAAGGGGATAATATCATTGAGCTATTTTTTAAAGGCTATAGGTTTTTCATTCGATAATAGTATTTATCGACGATCTTGAAGTTGTGTTCACCTATTTTAGGATCGTTTACTCTAAGCGATCCATTATAGAAGACATCAGGTTTGAATCCTTTTTCGACCATATTTTCGACAGCTTGCGTCAATATGGCGTTGATGATAAAGATGAAGGGGATCGAAGATGTCGATCCTACTTTCATCGGTAGATCACCGATCTCTACAGCGGCATCACCGATAGCTGAACAATTAGATATAACGACATCACCTTCATCCATTAGATGTTTGCCACTGCTGTGTCGTGGTTTTAAGGTCTTGGAGTATTCGACATTAGTGAGTACGATGACTTTAACACCTCTTTTTCGACATTCTGATGCAAAATCGATCGACATCTGATTATTGCCAGAATTAGAGATGACGATCGCGGCATCAGGCGGTGCTATCTTATGGTAATCGACGACTATTGGCGCATAGCCTTCAAGTTTTTCAACAGCTCCGGATTTAAATATCGCACTGTTTCCGGTCGCTGTTTCCTCTAAGATCGCTTGCACATTGCCTAAAGTAGCGCTGCGATAAAAGACATCATCGGCTACAAGGTGTGAATGACCACAACCAAAAACGCGGATGAGACCATCGTTCATCGTCGTCTCAGCTAGGATATCAGCAGCTTCCATTATCTTGTCGCCTTGCGTGTGATAGATCTCTTTGAGATATTTGATCTCTTCGATCAGGTATTTTTCCCATGCTTTCATTGTGTTTTTTCTCCTTTATCCAATCATAACATATAGGCGATATTAAGGCGTTTATCTTAGGTTATATTTAGGTTAAATATCACTGTAATATATTTACATTGAAACCCTTTCATTTATACTTGATGCAAGGAGATAGGATATGATAGAAGTTAAACATTTACATAAGGATTATAACGGCTTTGTCGCCGTTGAAGATGCTTCATTTGTAGCTGAAAATGGGAAGATAACGGTCTTGCTAGGACCAAATGGTGCTGGTAAATCAACGACCATCAAAAGCATCTGTGGCTTATTAAAATTCAAGGGTGATATCTTGATCGATGGTTACGATAATAAGACAGTTGAAGCTAAAAAGAACTTTGGTTATGTACCAGAGGTAGCTAACTTATATGACAATTTAACGGTCAAGGAGCATATCGGTTTCATCATGCGCGCATATGACTATGAAGATGAGACATTTGCCGATGAACTATTAAAGCTATTTGATCTTGAAGATAAAAAGGATACGATCGCTAAGGAGTTATCTAAAGGTATGAAACAAAAGGTCTCGATGATCTTGGCTTTACTATATAAGCCATCATCTTTGATGGTCGATGAGCCGATGATCGGTCTTGATCCAAAGGCGATCGAAAACACCTTGAAATTATTACTAAGACTTAAAGAGAATGGTAGTGCGATCCTTATCAGTACGCATATCATCGATATGATCGACAACTACTATGATGAAGCTTATATCATGGACAAAGGTAAGATCAAAGCCCATGTGATAAGGGAAGAATTAAAAGACAAGACTTTAAAAGACATCTTCTTTGAAGTTACTGAAGGTGAGGAGATCAATAATGAAGAGCTTGATCTATCTGTCTAAATTAAAGGCATTCGGTTATATAAGGCGTCTATTCAAAAAACCAACGACAGCGATATTGACCATCTTAGGTGTCATCTTCTTTGTGGCCTTATTCTTTATGATGTCGATGGCTTATAGTGGGATGGAAGATAAATTGCCCTTTAGTTTCTTTAGTATCATCTATTTGGGCTTTGCCTTATTTATGGGTGTTATATTCTTGTTTCAACCAAGGACGGCTTTATTCACAAGCACCGATGCTAACTTCTTATTAGTTGGTCCTTATGACAATAAGAAAGTCATGGCCTATGCTTTAAGTGGGTCTTTGACAAGTACAGTGTTATTCACCTTCTTGACGATGGCTTATAGTGTATGTTTCTTTGGTGGTCTATTTGATATAAGTGTCTTAGATATCATCTGGATGGTATTTGTCAGTATATTATTATTCTTCAGCTTTTTTGGCCTTATCGATATGGTATATCTGCGCTTTATGACTTCAAAGCACAAGAATATCATCCGTATCGGTATCTTCTTATTAATGATCGTCATCGTATTAAGCGTGTATGCTTTCTATGTATCAACACACTATAGTGGCGATCTAATGGCTACATCACTGATGTTTATAAGCAGTGACTACTTTAGTTATACCCCGATCATCGGTTGGGCATATATGGCTTTAAGCAGTATGCATGACTTAGATGTCTTAAAGGCTTTACTTGGTATCTTCTTTTTAGGCTTAGTCGATCTATTACTAGTCTTAATGACGATAACGACCAAGGATATCGATCCTGAGATCATCGTAAATGATGCTGAGTGGTATGAGAAGATGCGTGAGCGCCAAAGAAAGGGTGGCTCTAACTTAAACCTCAACCTCAAAGTAAAGGCTGTTAAAGGTGTTAAATTCAATAGAGGAGCTGATGCGGTAAGCAGTAGGATGATGTTAGATATGAGGAAGACCAATTCCTTTATCACTAAACAAGAATTACTTCTCATCGTCTTATATTTTGCGATTGCTTTCTTCAGTGATTATGGCTTTGCCTGGTACAGTCGCTATGTATCGATCGTCTTATTTGTGATCACCTTAAGTGCCAACTATACTGACGAATTAAAACATCACTATATCTACCTAATACCTGATAGTCCGATCAAGAAGTTAATAGCGATCTTAAAACCGACCATCATAAAGGTGGGATTAGTAGTATTAGTGATGAATACTGTCGGTATCATCTTTGGTACTAATGTATTAGAGTATATAGCTGCTTTATTTGAGACCTTTGGTTATGGACTAATATTTATCACTGCTAATATCTGGTGTACAAGATTACTTAAAGCCAATACTAATGAAGTAGCTAATCAGTTCATCAAGATGGGGATCATCATATTATGCCTATTGCCTGGTATCCTATTAGGTTTACTATTTGGTTTCTTATTAAACCCACTAGCTTATTCATATGTCAGTGCTCTAACATCGATCATAATGTCCTCGATCCTCATCTATTTTTCTAAAGGTGTGGTATCAGGTGTTGAATATAGTGCCGATTAAGCTTGAAATAAGGTAAGTTAAAATTATAAAATAAACACATGGAAAAGACACTTGACAGAATGTACTTCTATCCGTCAGCCTTAGACAGACAGACAGACAGACAGACAGACAGACAGACAGACAGACAGACAGACAGGATAGTAATGTATTAGGTCTTTTCATACTGAATAAAGATACTTTAAAGGACGCTTTAGCCAATAACTAACGTTATTGAATATAGCGTCTTTTTTAGTATATAAGCAAGCAAAAAAAGAGAGGGGAGAAAAGCAATATGAAGAAACTTTTGATAAGTTTATTATCGGTGCTTATGGTATTTTCTTTAGCGATGCCTTTGAGAGCTGAAGGACCAGTAAGTGTGACGGATAGCAGCGGTGAAACTAAAACATACAGCAGTATTTCGGGTGCAATAAGCGGAACCACTGATAGTGAGTTTACTATTGATGTTAATGAAACAATTAGTTCATCATCAAATTTCGTTATTCCGAATGGAAAAACGATTACCTTAGATTTGAACGGTAATGGATTAAGTTTTGATTCAGAAGATTTAGGAGGAGTTGCATCATTTGAAGGTCTTTCTAAGGAAAATAAGACAGTAGAGTTTAAATACTATATTCGTAATCAAGGTAATTTAAATATAGTAAATGGAGCCATTACCTCTAGTAGTGCTAATATAAATTTAATAATTAATGAAGGTAAATTAGTTATAGATGGTAAAACTTCGATCAATAATTACGGATCATCATCTTCCTATGTGTTAATAAATAAAGGAGGCACACTAACAACAAGCGGCAATATTTTTAGTGAGTATTCAGATTGTATAGTAACTTACGGTGGCAAAGTTGAAATCAACGGAGGTGAGATCAAATCTGACTTGGAATATAGTAAGCAAGGATCAGCCTTAACGATTTTCAATGAAAGTTACGATAACGAAAGTGATGGAGCCGACGTCGTAATCAATGATGGTCAATTAGTATCTAATTATTATGCAGCATCTACCAATAATTTATATTCAGGCGGAGCTAATGGATCTAAACTAACCATAAATGGAGGCTCATTAACTTCACGTATCTCTGCAATTTATTGGCCAAGTTCTGGGACTCTCACTATTGGACAAGAAGGTACAAGCGGCCCAACTATCAGTAGTACTAATGGTTCAGGAATCGAGATATGTAGCGGAACTCTTAATGTTTATTCAGGAACTATAAATGGCGGAACAAAAATGGATGATAGTGATAGTAAAGAAACTGACGAAAGTTTGTTAATAGGATATCGGAAAAATAGTGGTTCTGCTAGTGTAGGTGATGCAATTACAGTCATAGGGCGCAGAGCGGGCGGCTATACTACAGCCAATTTAAATGTCAATATTGAAGGCGGTGAGTTTAATTCTTCAAAGAATTATGGTATACGAAACATGGACTGTAATGTCGCCGAATCAAATAAAGATCTTGAACAGGTCGTAAATGTAGAAATTTCTGGTGGTGATTTTAGTGGATCTTTAGGAGCAATTGACTCAGAGTTTGTTGAAAAAATAGATAAACAAATAGTAAGTGGTGGTACTTTTTCTACAGATCCAAGTGCTTATGTATATGTAACTGAAGGAACATCTCAAGCTAATTTAGGATATGGAACGACACCAAGTGATTATGCTGTTGGTAACGAATCTATTCAAGCGCTCGCATCAAATGCAGGCCCAGGTCAAACATTAACCATAACAAATGGTTCCGTAAATTTAACTGATGTACCTGAAGGAGTAATTATCAAAAAAGGCGAGAATGCTAAAGATGTAATAGTAAATGATACAGAAGTCGGTGATGATGGATGGACCGTAACCGAACCAGAAGAAACAGATCCACCTGTAATTGAACCAGAACCAGACTATGATAGACCATCTCGTCCATCCTATGCTGATACAGTATCTGTATCTATCCCATCTAATCTAAAGTATGATGTACCAAGTGATACATTATATGCTTTAGAAGATGAGCTAGA